>JAJFKS010000021.1 GCA_021773115.1 Woeseiaceae bacterium
AGGTGGATTATCCAAACGCCGATGCCAACCATCGCGACCGTAACAACGATAACCCGATGCGGCCACGACGCTTCAAAAATCGCCCGTGCAAACAGCCACACACAATACGGCACGCTCAACGCAAGCAAAGTCAAAAACGGCATCAACAAAGATACAGAACTTTTTAATAAAGAGTTAGACGTGACGAGGTATCCGACGAAGCTAAACATCAACAAGGCACCGCTGACTCGCGCCGCGCGTGCTCCATCGCTGGCGCTAAACAGAAACACAGCCGCGATTAGCAGTTCCTGACCGATGATCATGAGGCGAATCGCCGTGTCAATGGGTGGCAGATTCATGGATTACAGGATCTCTTGTCTGTGTCTAATTATCGTCTATCCCGCCGGCGTATTCCGGCGGCACGATAAGTTCCTCGACCACTTGAAGCATCGTTCTCAGTATGGCCTCGCCGTTTTCACTTTCGACCAGGCCGACGAGAATATAATCCCGCCACCGCGTGCCCTGCACCATAATCGAATCGGCGTGGTACTGTCGCCACGTTCCAGACTTACGATACATCCTGGCGTTCGGCGCACGCTCCTCAATTTGCGACACAAACTTGTGGTGCAAATGAGGATCAACCAGATCATCGAGCATTTGCTCCGAGCGTTCGGGGCTGATCAGCTTGCGGGTAGCCAGCAGGTAGAAAACACGGCACACCTGCGTCACCGTTGCGCCGTGGGAGATGTTATAAATCGGATCACCAATGCGGGGACCCGAACTGGCAAATCGCTTGCCAACCCACAGCCCCCCGCCACGTTTCTCATCATAGAAGCCGAATTTTGGGTCTTTCAAAACGGTCTGAATTTTCTTCATCCCGATACGATCAATCATGCGCGTGGCTGCCGAATTGCTCGAAACACGAATCATGTCCCCAAGATCCTGGCGAATCTCCGGGGTTTCCTTGAGCGAACCATCTTCAAACGACGCATAAGCGGCGATTGAAATTGCGATCTTCGGCAGGCTTGCCGCATACATCATTTGATTGCCATTGATGCGCGCAAATCTCGGCGCGTCTCCGCTGAGATCAACCAGGCCAATGGCCATTTTCTTTCTGGCAATCAGTTTCTTCCATTCCAGATTTTTCGACAAGCGAGTTTCCAACGCTTTCTGCAATTCCGGGTCAACGCTTTCGTAGAGTGGTTGCCAGTTGTCCGCGCCAGCGATGACAGGAATAAAAGCAGCTAACAACAAAATCAAGACAACATGCTTCATTGAATTGCTCCAGGTGGAAGTTCGCGGCTCGTACGCCGGGCAGGATTACTGGCGGCCAGGTTCCAGCGACTGTGTTCACGGTGCAGGTATGTGCTGAGGCCGATCCAGACCAGAACCAGCACGATATTGATTATAACAAATCCAAAATTGGTCAATTGAAAAATGCGAGTACCGATCAGGATTGTCAACGCTGCCATACCATCACCCAGTCGAACAAATAAAGTATCGACCGTCGGTTTGGCCTGGTAGAGCATTTCTTTTGAAGTCGGCAACCACAGCATGTGCCGTGCCGTGTTGTGTATGGACAAGGTGCTCGAGTTCTCGACGACCTTAAGCACCTTAATCAAACCAAGCAAGGGTACGAACGCCATCGATGCGTAAGCAATTAATGAGATGAACGGCGTCGTGTAAAGCAGCGCTTGCATACCGCCTGCCTTGAGGATTCGAGAAACTGCGAAAGCCTGCAAAACTAACGTGACCAGGTTAATCCAGAAGTACAGGTCACCATAAAAGGCGGCAGTCGATTCCTGCATCGCAAGGCTGAACGCCCTGGGGTCATTGCGCAGGTCTGAAAGTTCGTCGCTAAGCGTGCTTTGAACAATGCCGAACAGAATATTGTCACCACTGGTAACGACCCAGGTAAACACCATAATCATTATCGCAGTAACGGTAAGGTAGCGATGCTTTAGAATAAGTCCGTACGGTCCATTACCTGACGGTGCCGCAGGTTCCTGCCAGCGATCCGTGGTCCAGCTCGACGGATCACCATAGGTACCGCGGCGGTTCGCAATCACTGCAAACACCAGTGACATGCCGAGGGGAATCAGCGCGAACAGAATGAGATCAAACGCATCAATTGAAGGCATCGTCACCAGTTTCTGACCTATCCAGGATCCGAGTGTTGCGCCGAGCGCGGCACCGATCGCAACCAGTGGAAATAGACGCGCACCTCGTTTCGCACCGTAGACATCAGAGCTAAAGGCCCAGAATTGAGCGACCAGTGTGACACTGAAAATACCGACAAACAGATAAAACAGGATGCCGAAAATTGGCGATTTGCCAAGCAGCATCCCCGGCTGCGACAGCCAGAATGCAAGCAGCAACACACCAAAAACTACACCAACCCGGACAATCAAATCGTTGCGGCTCCAATTGGCGGCAAGGCGGGCGTAGAAAGGCAAAATGCCAAGCAACAAAATGCTTTGCGCAAATGCCGAGTACGCTTTAATCTCCAGTTTGCTAAGGTCACCTATGTCAGTTACCGCCAGCCAGCCCTCGCGTACCGGTTTAATCAGATAGAACGCAACGAGAATCAGGAAAATGTTGGCCACTAAAATCAGGACCGTGGCACCTTCACGCGGGCGAACGTCCGCAAACAAGCGCAGAATGCGCTCGTATCCGGGGCTATCCATTTCATGATTCTCTTGAACCGCCATACGCTTCAATTACCACGACGTCTTCGCGACGGGATCGTGTTGTTTTTATCCGTTCTGGGACAACCTGCCATTGCAGCTCCGCTCGACCCGCCGGCGCCCGAGAGCTTGGCCGAGGCGCGGCGAATTGTACAGGATATGCGCGAAAATCCGCGCGGCCCATACAGCCGAATTCGATGGTTTTGCAACGACGGTTCCGTACAGGCGCCGGTCGCCTATGCCTGCGCAGAGCGCGGTGGCGGTCGGCAGCACGGTGAATATTCACCAGCACGGCAGCGCCTGCAAGACCTGGGTTGGTCTGTAGGAACGGTATATGCGTCGCTCGACTATGCCGAGATGTTCGATGGCTCTCGCCGACAGCAAAGGCTTCGGCAAATCCCTCTGGAGGCTTATCTTGTCGATATTGACGACGGCTGGGTTCTAAGGCGCGCAAAACAATATCGCGGCCGTGTGCAATTAGAGGATGAACAGGCCGCCGGCCGGCGCCTTTTGTCCGAGTTGCTGACAGATGGCAATTGGGTCGAGGACAACTTTCTGCTGGTGAGGGAAGCGAGCCGTGCGATCCCTCATGGAGAGGACGACGATTTGGCGCGTGAGGTGCGGCGCAAAGCGATCCTGCTCGCCGAAATGTATCCTGCAGCCGAACACTGGCGAGCCGAAATCCATACGACACCGGGCGCCGCTACTGCTGGTGAACTGCGGCAATGGGCCAGGCAAAAACTTCCTGTTGAGGTCGCCGCATTGGCTATTGAACTCGCGGACGGTCTCGACTCGCTTTACGGCCCGGCAGGCCGAAAATCGCGCATCCAGGCCGCATTGCAGGGACTGGGAAAGCGCGCCAATGGCAATGCATTTCGGCAAACCGTCAACAAGGCGCTAAAAAGGCCACTGCTACAAAGAATTCCTGCACTTTGCCAAACGATGGCAAGCGCACGCTCCAGAGATTTACCAGAGTTACCCGTCGCGTCCCGTCTTGCTTTGCTGGACACATTGCGCGAACTCGAATCGGAAGTACAACTGGCCTATGTCGAATTAAAGCAGTCCAAAACGCTGTCTCGTGCCGACATACTCGAACTGAGCAATGCTTTACTCGCCTGTGGTTATGCGTCCGGATTTCTGTCGGCGACTGAGTTTGCTGCGGCATCGATCGACTATGATTTTTCCGCGGCTGATCCAATCTCCATCGACGCCTACCGCACTGCGGTGACACGCTTTAAGCGCGTTCCGGGATGGGCGATCGGTACGGTTCGATACACGTTTGCTGAAGCGCTCAATCGCTATACCGCACTGGATGCACGGGCTGCACGGTTTAGCGACGACCTGTTGCGAGGTTCCCCCTTGTGGATACTTGGTGACACATTAAAACTTCTGTCGCGTGACATTGACGGGCTATCCGGCAGCGTTGTTGAAATCGACGGCCAGGCGTCGGGTGCTGCGCTTGCGCTAAATCCCGGTATTGCGCGCGGCACTTTACGCATTTTCGATACGATTGAAGCGCTCGAAAGTGCAACGCTCAACCGCAACGACATTGCGGTCATTCCTGAAACGATTGCCGAGTTGTCGCCAATTGCCGGCATCCTGACCTTGGGTGAAGGCAATGCGCTTTCGCATGTGCAGTTACTGGCGAGAAACTTCGGCATACCCAATGTGGCCATCGACTACAGTGTGATCGAATCACTCAAACCACTCGAGAACAAGCGCATCCTGATGGTCGTAAGTGGCACAGGGGATGTAGTGCTGCAGCGCGATGAGCTTGAAGACGATGCCACCGACCGTACAGTAGCAAATCGCATTACGGTTCCTGTGCCGAAGCTAAATATACAAAGGCTTCTCACGCTGGGCGAGATCGGTCGGCACCTGTCGGGCAAAGTGATCGGACCAAAGGCCGCGAACCTGGGCGAGCTTAATCGCCTGTTTCCGGGGCGAGTCGCACCGGCAATCGCCCTGCCTTTTGGAATCTACGCGGCACACCTGGATGCAGCTGGCCTGTCCCAGCGAATTTCCAGGACATTCGCCGCACTTGACGCTGGCGAGATCGACGAAGCAACTTTCAATGCAGAACTGGCCTCGGTTCGTCGTGACATCGAAGGCCTGCGCCTTTCTCCGGATGTCAGTGCCAGACTGACTGCGCTCATGCACGAGCAGTTTGGCGAAGCGGGCGGCTATGGCATTTTCGTGCGCTCAGACACTAACGTCGAGGATCTGCCACAATTTACCGGCGCTGGACTGAACGAAACATTGCCGAACATCGTTGACCCACAGGCGCAACTGGTTGGCATAACTCGCGTGTGGTCGTCCGTCCTCAGCCCACGTGCACTGGCGTGGCGCTCCAGCGTCCTGGCAAACCCGGAACGAATCTATGCATCCGTACTGCTGATGAAAAGTGTTCCGGCAAGTAAGTCTGGCGTACTCGTGACAAGCAATCTTTACGACCGATCAAAGCCAGGGCTGACGGCATCAACAGCCTGGGGCGTTGGTGGTGCGGTTGCCGGCGAAGCCGCCGAGACCATCGCGTTTACGAAAACCTCGTTTGATGTCGTCTCCGAGGCGAAGTCGCCTTACCAGCGACACGTCTCTCCAAATGGCGGCGTCGACTGGCAACCGGCGCCAGCCGGCAGAGTTCTGACAAATGTTGAAATCGACGCGCTGCGCGAACTTGCTGACGAGGTCAACGAAAAATACGAAGCCGTCTTCGACGACAATGGAAAGGCGCGGCCCTGGGACATTGAGTTCGGTTTTATCGACGGGGAGCTCACACTGTTCCAGATTCGACCACTCGTCGAGCGCGGCAGCAGCTCGGCTGACTTGCTGTTTCGAAGCCTGCGACCGAAACTCACCGAACCGGTCGCCGACGATTCACTTGTTATCATGACCGAATCGCCCCCAATGCGAGTGAACGATGAATAGCAAAAGCGCAGCTTTTGCCTGGGCCATGGGATTGAGCTGCATGTTGTCGGTCCAACCGTCAGTCCTGGCTTATCCCATCGACGGCATCGAAGAGTCCGGCATTCGACGACTCGAAGGCTTCCAGATCGCCCAGGCGACTCCCGGTGCGCCGAAACTGGTCGAAGGTCAGTTGTGGTCGACCGACAATATTACTTTGCGACTGCGTGACTACGATGGCCTGGAATTCGACGTCCTGCCGGAAGATCCGGAGTTAAAGCAATTCCTGACCAGGGCACTCCGCAACCGCGACCCGAGTTACGCCTTGGTACTGGTTGATTTCTCGGATCCCGCAAAGCTCCGTTGGGCGGGATTGCGGCCGGACCTCAGGCAAAATGCCGGCAGCGTCGGCAAATTGATCTGCATGGCGGGACTTTTCCACGCGCTGGCCGAAGCGTTTCCAGATACTGAAGATCGTGCAAGAGTGCTGCGCGAATCCGTGTCGCCGGCAGGGGACTGGGTCAGCAATGAGATTCACCAGGTGCCCAAATGGAATGCGTCGTTGCAGCGCAATCTGTATTCGGTCATCAAGCCTGACGACAGCTTTCGGCTCAGTGAATGGCTCGATCATGCCATTTCGGCGTCTGCCAACGGCGCTGGCAGCATCATCTGGCGTGAAGCGATGTTGATTCGACATTTTGGCAGCGAGTATCCAAAAGGCTTTGACGAGAGTGAGCGTTTTTTCAAAGAAACGCCGAGGTCTGAACTTGCAAAACTGGCACTGGCCGTCGTCACCGAGCCACTGGCCGACGCGGGACTCGATACGGCCAATATTCAGCAGGGTTCATTCTGGACGACCAACTCCAAGCGCAAGGTACCCGGAACGAATTCATTTGCGACACCGCGCGAACTCGCGAGACTCGCTTTGCGAATCGAACAGGGCCGACTGGTCGATGCATGGTCCAGTTTGCAGATGAAGAAATACATGTACCTGACCAAACGGCGCTACCGCTACGCCTACGCACCAGAACTCAACAATTATGGCGTGTTTTTCAAAAGCGGTTCACTGTATTCCTGCCAGCCCGAAGAGGGCTTTGTTTGTGGAAAGTACATGGGCAATAATCGAAACATGATGAATTCGGTCGCGATTGTCGAAGGCGCAAAGCCCGAAGACCCGGCCTACCTAACGACGCTGATGTCCAATGTATTGAAGGTCAACTCCGCCTGGGATCACTCGCGAATTGCGGCAGCCATTCATGAAACCATCCGTACAAATAAGGCGCAGGCACTGCGCGAGTCCGCATCCGCCTCGGAAATATTCGAAGCCGGTAAGAGCGACTAGGCGCAGCGCAAGTAATACAGCGATTCGGCATCTTCGACACCTTCGGCCACTACACTCAAGCCGAAGCTCCTGGCACTCCCAATGGAGTGTTCCACGATCTTGCGATCGTTTTCGCCGGTCAACATTTCCATTACAAATATTCGATCGATCTTGAGTTCATTTGTCCTGTCGATTCAGCAAGTTCGATAAATACATCTGGCGAGATCGCGCCAATTTCAGGCTCATTCCAGCGCATCAATGCCTCGGCGCCGATGATATCCCCAGTCACGCAAGAAATCTCAGGCTGAAAGTGAAGATCGAGGTCATCGGATTCCAGTGCGCGCCTGCGTCGATCCTCAAGGACCCAGTCCATCGCCAATCGTTCAGCCGATTACGGTTCATAGAAACTGATCGACTCATTTTTCTGCAGCCCTTGGAGCGACGCAACTTCTGCCAGGCGCATGAGCTCAGACTCGTCTTCGCGCTGTTCCGGAAACATTGCGATACCGATTGATGTTTTCAAAAGCTTCGTCTGTAATTCAGTCGCTGCACATTTTGCCGCGATTCGTTCTATCTTCTGGGCAGCAAGACTGACATGCCCACAAATTCGCAAGCCATGCAGCACTATCAGGAATTTTCGATCACCGGGTCGTTCGACCGTATCGTTCTGAACCGCCCCGGGGTATTCCGGAGAATCGTTAGTTTGAGTCAGGCTGCCATGGCCGACTCCTGCAGTTGTCGTCGGCCGGCGCATTATCATTAGAATCGCCAACGCTGCCGACAGAGGCTTCAATGCCTGCCTCGTGCAATCGTTCAGCGTAACGAATCGACAGGTACTGAACACCGCGATCACTATGGTGGATCAGTTCCTCGGTGGCGTTTTTCTGCCGCTCATACAGTGCCTGTTCCAGTGCATCCATTGCCAGACCCGTTCGTATTGAGCTGGATACGCGCCAACCCACGTCTCGCCCGAGTTGAGCGGCGATCCGGGTCGCGATGCTGCATCTTGTTCGCGTAGTTCGTTTCTTTGATCTCTCGTTACAGCTTCTTGAGGCGTTCACGATCATCCGTCGTTATGGCCGAGCGTGGCCCACTGCGAGGCGTGCTCCGCTTGGTGTTCAAACACCAGCCGTACAGCCCGCTCCCGAACTACCGGCGAATATCTCGTTGACTTGTTCATTACTCCATTCTCTAAGGAAATGGAGTCTCCGGTAAACGCGGGGCGCTTCAAACGCTCTTCAGGAAACGTTCGCGGGTCTCAACCGACTTCTTGCGCATCTCGTTGTATGTCTGTTCTTCACTTACCTCGAGCATCGCCTCCATTAGCCGGCCGAAGTGATTACGCATAGCCGTGCGCGCAGCGGCTGAATCGTGCTTGCGCAATGCATCGAGTATTTCGGCATGCTCGTCGCCGCGTTGGGCCGTATATTTCTCGCACTCGGAATCGTACACGTCTTTCACTGCGCCGGACTCGTTGCGAATCTTCCACAACGTCTCGATGATATAGCGGACCACAGTATTCTCAGACGCCGCCGCAACGGTCAGGTGAAACTCCCGGTCGGCCGCATCCGCTTCGTCGCCCGACGAGAGCGCCATTTTTTCGACGAGATACTCCAGGTGGTCGAGAGCTTCCTTGCCAATCACTGATGCTGCAAGCGCTGCGGCTTCAGACTCGAACAAAAGACGGGCCTGGGTCAGCTCGAACGCGCTGGCCGCGGGTATGCCACCATATTTCGCATCCGACGCTTTCATAACGTAGACACCAGAGCCGGTTTTGATTTTGAGCCGCCCGAGCGCCTGGAGTGTGATTTCAGCCTCTCTGATCGTGGCCCGGCTGACTCCGAATTGCTCCGCGAGATCCCGCTCGCCTGGCAGACGGCTGCCGGACGGGAAAATGCCTTCATCGATCAACTGCGTGATCTTCGTCGCTACTGAGCGGTTGAGCCTTTCGTCTTTCATCTTGTCCTCACCAATTTCTCATGCCAATTTACTGCGAAACTCCGAGCCAACGTTGACCGGACAACGCGGTGCTGCTCTGCGACATTACCTGACGGTTGCGCTTTCTAACTGAAATGTAGCATAATACGGCATTGGTCATACCAAATAACACGAATCGTTGGCTATTGTGGTCCTACCTATAGCACGAAGACTGGTCAACCAGCGCAACGCATTCGTTAAGCAAAAAAACCGCAATACGCAAAAGGGGGGATACCGAAATGCGTACCAGCCAAGCCTTGATTCAATTCCCGTTCACCGCGGCGCCAATCCAGGCACTGCTGTTGAGCCTCCTCGCAACCATGCTGCCGGGGACCCTTCACGCACTGGGGACATCAAGTGATACGGCCGATCAAGAAGAGACCGATTAGGGGTCTATAACTGAATGATAGGCAGGGGCGTTTTTTTTCAGATTTTTAGTATTAATTAACGGCTTAAGCATTTCCAACCAGGCTGATGTTCGATTCTCTCAATGTAACGACAGCCACGGTGAGCCAGCAGGACGTTATAAATAAAACTAAGTTTGATGTGGGAGTTCCGGATAATGAATCATAAGGTCTTTTTATATGCTGTGCTATTTACGATGCTCGTCGGCTGCGGCAGCGATAGGGATGGTGTCCCTATCGTGCAGGGCTCTAACGGGGTCGCGAGCATAAGCGGTGAAGCCGTTGTCGGCGGAACAGTGTCGGCAGCAGTATCGGATAGCGATGGTGTTCAGTCTGGCAGTGAGAGCTACCAGTGGTTCTCAGATGGTGATCTGATTTCAGGTGCGACTTCCTCTTCCTACACGCTAAGCGCAGACGAGGGTGGTGAAACCGTTACTGTTGTTGTTCGGTATACCGATACTTCCGGTCTTCGTGAGACTGTCGAATCCGGACCTATTGATATTCAAGCCGCTTTTAACCTTGGAGCGCGCTACGTTCATGGTTTAGTGGACGGGGCTCTTTGTGAAATCTCTGCTGTCGATTCTAGCGGAGTCGCAGCGAGCACTCCGTTGGCTTCGAGCGCAACCAGCGGTGGACTGGCGAGCTTCGGTGAGCTGGTTCCCGTTGATGGAACAGCGTTAATTTCCTGTAGTGGCGGAACCTATGTCGATGAGGCGACTGCGCTCGTACTCGATGCGCCTGATACCCGGGCGGTCGTCAATGTTGACGGTGACGCTGTTTTTACCGTCTCGCCACTAACCGAAATTGCTACCCGGCTTGCTGCAGCGGCGGGTGATTTGAATACAGCCGTTTCTACTTACAACGCTGCTATTAGCATTAACTTTGGCGTATTTGGCGACATAAGCGTTATCGCGCCAACAGATTTGGCGACGACGGCCGCCAGCAATGATGCAGCGGGAAGATACGCGATAGCGCTGGCTTTAATATCTCAAGCGGACGCCAGCGACGCTGGTGCGTCAGCGGCTGACATAATTAACAATCTCGGTGCCGATTTGGCTGATGGCACATTCTCTCAGTCCTCGCTGGATGACCTTAACCAGGCGGTCGTGGATGTGGAAACTTCTGCGGTAGCTGGCAACCTGGACAGCGCAGCTCTGCTCGCCGTGCAAAGTGCAATCAACAACGCGCCGGAAGCAGCCGTTTTTGACGGCTTGAGCGCTACGATTCCTAATGACCAAACAACGCCTCTCACCGGTACTGTCACCGTTATTGATGTGAACTTTGGTGAAGACAGGCTCGTTGCGCAAACCGATGTCCAGACCACCTATGGAACATTCAGCATCGACGAGAACGGCGCCTGGACCTATGGCCTGGACACTACTGATGCAACAGTGGCCGGCCTGGCAGTTGGTGAATCTGTCAACGATACCATTGCACTTTCCTCCGTCGATGGCACAACAGCCGATCTGGTTATTCGTATTACGGCGCTTACACAGGTCGCTGAAATCACCAACACCATTAACGGCGACACGGGCGAGTTAAGACGCGACCTGGATCCACACTTGTTGCAGGGAAAACTTGCATTTTCATTTCTGAAAACTGAAGCCCTTGCGGACGATGGCAATCAAAAAGACGCCTACATCACGCTGTATGGCTCTTCCGGCAGCGTTTCCGAATCACTGGTTGATTTGCGCATACAAGGACAAGGTACCAACAGTGATGGAAGCGTCAGAGCGCCGAGGTTTTTGGTTCGCAACACCGACAACGCTGCCTACCCTGGCGGCATCATCGAAGCTCCGTTCACACCCAATGAGTGGTATGACATCGAGATCATGTGGGACATGTCACAGGCCAATCAGATCACGATCCTCATCAATGGCGAAGTATTGGGTGGTGGCGCATTCTCAACGGCAGCGGTTGTAGACAGCGATTTCATCGATCTGAATCAGTGGTTCAGTGAGGGCGTTGAACGTGTTCAGTGGCGCTTTGGTGACAACGGTACAACCATTCCTTTTGGTTCTTACTTTGTCGATAACGTTGCAATCTATTCCGACACTGCCGGGACAGCTCTGCAATTCGAGGACGATTTCGAGAGATTCAACGTTGGGGACTCGTTCGCTGGTTCTCTGGATTACCCCAATTCAGTCGACGCGGCTGTTTCAGTCTTTGACGCCGGCGCAGCTCCAGAACCTACGCCGGCTGCTTTCTTCAATTTGGTGGGCGCCATCAATAGCGATAGCACCGAAGTACTAATGGACATGGTGACCGTCATTGATCCGGATACGGGTGAAGATATGCTTGTCGAGCAAACGGCGACAGCGACCCAGTACGGAACGTTCTCGATCCTGCCTTCCGGTACGTGGGAATACACGCTCGATACCACGAACCCAACGATTGCAGCGATGGTTCAGGGCGACAGATTAACGGATACCATTCCAATTTCATCGGTTGACGGAACCACTGCCGACCTGGTGATTACCATCAATGGCGTCGGCGGCGCTGGTCCGTCTGGAGATAACAATGTCGCTGTCATCATTGATACTGATGCCAGTGATACAGGTGAGTTGAGATATGCGCTTGGTGGCGATGGCCCGCTCGCGGCAGGGCGATTGGAATTAAAAATCAAGAGATTGGACGATACGCTTGGGGATGGTGATGCTTTTATCACCTTGTTTAACTCAGCGACCAATAACGATGGGGCAATTCTTGATTTCCGTATCCGGGATGACAGCTTTGGTGTGAGAAGCCCAGGCACTATCGATACGTCAGCGCTTCCGCATACGCTGGATGCCTTCATGGATGTGCGAATTACCTGGGAGTATCCGGGTGGATCCACAGCCGTGCTTCCGGAAGTGACGATCTCGGTGGATGGCGTCAGCCTTGCTCCATTTACACCGGACAACAACGCCCTCGGCGGTGTGACACACGTTGCCATCCGCTTCGGTGACAATGGTGGTACGCGGCCAGACACAGGGAAAGTGAGTGTTGATGACTTGGCCATTTTCTCCGATACAGCGGGCTTTACTGAAGTGTTTTCTGATGACTTCGAGTCTTATCTGGATGGCGATTCACTTGACACGGACAACGCCGCTTCGCCTTACAACTCAAGTACATCTGAAGCCACTGTGGAGACCATTGCGGGAGCAGGCGGTCCTGGCACTCCTGGTAATAAACTGGCCGAAATCATTGATACGCTCGACACTGATACGGGTGAATTGAGATATGCGCTGGATGCCGCTGGCCCGCTTACGGCAGGTCGCCTGGAAGTTGCGGTGAAGAGATTGGACGATACGCTGGGGGATGGCGATGCATTCATCACCCTGTTTAACTCAAACACCAATAACGACGGCGCAATTCTTGATTTCCGTATCCGGGATGACAGTTTTGGTGTGAGAAGCCCAGGCACTATCGATACGTCTACGCTCCCACATGCCCTGGACAGCTTTATGAATGTGGTTATTACCTGGGAGTACCCCGGTGGTGACCCGGCAACAACGCTTCCAGAGGTCACGATAATGGTGGATGGCGTCAGCCTTGCTCCCTATACAACGGACAACAACGCCTTCAACGGCGTTACACATGTTGCATTCCGGTTTGGTGACAATGGTGGCACGCGTTTAGCGACAGGCATATTCAGTGTTGATGAACTCGCGATTTACTCCGATAAAAATGGAATGACTGGAGTGTTCTCCGATGACTTTGAGTCGTATCTGGAGGGTGATTCACTCGATACAGACAACGCTGCTTCGCCTTATCATTCCAATACATCTGAGGCAACGGTTGGAGCTGAAGACAGTGCAGCAGGCGGTCCCGGCACTCCTGGTAATAAGCTGGCCGAAATCATTGACACCGACCCCAGTGATACAGGTGAGTTGAGATATGCGCTGGATGCCGCTGGCCCGCTTACGGCAGGTCGCCTGGAAGTTGCGGTGAAGAGATTGGACGATACGCTGGGGGATGGCGATGCATTCATCACCTTGTTTAACTCAAACACCAATAACGACGGTGCAATTCTTGATTTCCGTATCCGGGATGACAGTTTTGGTGTGAGAAGTCCAGGCACTATCGATACGTCTACGCTCCCACATACGCTGGATAGCTTTATGAATGTGGTTATTACCTGGGAGTACCCGGGTGGTGACCCGGCAACAACGCTTCCAGAGGTCACGATCTCAGTGGACGGTGTCAGTCTTCTGCCATTTGCAACGGACAACAACGCCTTCAATGGCGTGACACACGTTGCATTCCGGTTTGGCGACAATGGTGGCACGCGTTTAGCGACGGGCATATTCAGTGTTGATGAAATAGCGATTTACTCCGATACGGCGGGTACTACAGAAGTATTCGCTGATGACTTCGAGTCTTACCTGGACGGCGATTCGCTTGACACGGACAACGCTGCTTCGCCGTATCACTCGAACACATCTGAGGCAACAGTTGGAGTGGAGGAATAAGATGCTGCACAAATCACTAAATGAGTCCATTCAAAACAGAATATTCAATGTGAGATTAAACATGTTCAAGCCAAAGCAGATCGCACGTCCTAATTCCTCGCCGAAATCTCATAGAGCGAGTGCAGTATTGACCGCAAGCCTGGCATTAATCGCAAGTGCAGCAGTTTCAGCTCAAGAGACCGATCAATCAAAAGAACCAACCGATACGATTGAGGAAATCGTGGTCACTGGGTCCAGGGCGACTGTGCAACGCTCGATCGACCTTAAACGCAACGCCACGCAAATTGTCGATGGATTGTCTGCCGAGGAAATCGGCGATATACCGGCGCTGTCAATCGGTGCTGCACTCGAGACAATTACCGGCGCCACTTCCCACCGTGAAAATGGAGGCGCAACAGAAATCTCCGTCAGGGGGCTAGGGCCATTTTTGGGAACGACTGTGGTAAATGGCCGGGAAGCGACGAATGGTGGTGGTAACCGTGCAGTAAATTTCAGCATTTTCCCTTCTGAAATGTTCAACAAGATTGCAATTCATAAAACACAATCAGCTGAATATATCGAGGGGGCCGTGAGTGGCCAGATACACTTGGACACAAAAAAACCATTGGACTATGGAAAGCGTTTACTGCAGGCAAATGTAAAGCTTGCGCATAGCCCGGATGAGACAAACATTGCAGGTGGTCAGGATTTTGGATCACGCGCTACGCTTGCATACATCGATCAGTTTGAATTCGACAGTGGCGCCCGTCTCGGTGTCTCGATTGGCGTACAAGCAAGGGATGAAACCAACCCGGAGCAGGAATACCAGGCGACGTCGGGTGGCGGTCGCCTGGAAGCCTGCGAGTTGACCTCGTTTTCTTCCGGCGCGTTGCCAACTGACACTGTCGGTCGCTGTCATGATGGCGCCGGAGACGTCAGTAATGACGCGATTCAAGGCTTGATTGACGCTAACCCGAACTATAACTCGGTCACCGATATTCCTTTCGCCTATATTCCGCGGGATCATCGTTATCGTCAGAACACGACGGATGATGAACGAGAGGCAGTCTTTGGCGCCTTTCAGCTGCAACCCAATGATCGCCTGGATGTTACTTTGGATTTTCAATATTCCGAACGTGATCAACGGGAACTTCGCAAGGATCTGCAATTCTCAACCACACAGGAAGATCTGTCGGCGCTAACCTCCAATCCGGCGACCGGCATCGTATTTTCTTCAATTTCTGAAACCAATATTATTTCATATACAACTGATTTTCAGCGACTTGAAGAATACAAAGGATACGGTATCAATTTTGATTACAGTCTGACTGATAACTTAAGTTTGATCCTTGATTACGCCTCTTCCGATACGAGTCGAACCGAAACGGACGTAGAGCTTCGGCTGGGCGCGTCTGACGATAATTTTGTCGGCGGTAACGCCGATGATTTCACCGTTCAACTGGATGTAAACGGGTATCCACAGGGAGCTCCAATTGCCACTATTCTTGACGACGGCGGCAATGGCTTCGAAGTGACCGACCCAAGCTACTTCAATGCAAGGAACCGCGGTCGAATCCGGGCGCGTCAGATTGTTCGCGACAATACGCTGGATGCCTTGCGTGCGGACCTGGTCTGGACGCGAGATTCGGGTGCAATACACACCGTGAAAGCGGGCGTACGCGCTTCCAGCATGGAGTATTTGTCACTGGGAGGGTTGAGAGACGCTGAAGGTGAAAGCCTGTTTGAGGACGAGGACCTGGTAACGCCCGACGGCGGTGCAGACAATGCTGTGACGGATGCTGTACTCGCCAACGTTCTGGCCTGTGCCGATCAAAGCTTCCCGGAATCAGGTTTTCTGTCCAATGTCCGGCAAGGCGAACTTGTAACCAACGCCAGCAGCGGTACGGCGGTAAGCCAATATGCAACCTTTAACTACGAATGTGCTGCCAATGCCTGGTTGGCAAATTACGGTGGTTTGAGCGGGATACAGTTCCAAAATGGCATCACGTCTGGAACCAACGATGTAACGGAAGACACGCTGGCGTTTTATGTGCAAGCGGACTTTGAAACGGAATTTTCCGGCAAGCCGGTACGAGGTAATTTTGGCGTTCGTGTTGTCGATACCGATATCACCTCTGTAGGCTACCGAACTCCGATCACCGTAACGCAAGATCAGGATGGGATTTTTGTTTCAGAATCTTCTGGTGGCGTTTTTGAAACCGACACACAGAAAAGCGATTACCAGGAGGTTTTGCCTAGCCTGACGGTTATTGTCGACCTGAATGATGAATTGATCCTGCGAAGCGGAATCTTCAGAGGAATGTCTCGCCCGGATCCTAACGCCTATGGTAACGGCCGGGACATCCAGGATAATACCGGCGATTCGATTGGATTCACTTCGCTGGCTGAAGCCGTTAATGGAATCGGCGCTACCGGCAACCCCTTCCTGAAACCCATCTTGTCGACAAATATCGATCTGGGTCTGGAGTGGTATGCAAACGCAGACACGATGATTGCCGGTGCGCTGTACTGGAAGGAATTTAACGGTGGGTTTGAGACCGTTGCACAACTTGAGACTTTCAATCTCGATGGCAACCCCGTCCAGGGGTTGATTGAAACCACACAGATAAGTGACAGGGACAGTACGATCCAGGGCTTCGAGCTCTCGTTGACACATTCCTTTGATTACCTGCCCGGATTTTGGGGCGGGTTCGGTGGAAAGCTGAGCTACAACTATGCTGATTCTGACTTCGAGTTTGAAGACCAGCATGGTGGTGACGGTGTGACTATAACGGTAGATCAGGTAACAGGAGAGACCACCGAGACTCCGCTAATAGGTATTCTCCCACCCGCCAACCTCTTTGGTTTATCCAAGCACGTGACATCGGCGCAACTTTACTGGAGCAGCGAAAAGTGGAACATCGAGGCGTTTCACAAGATGCGATCGAGCTATTTTCAGCAGTTCACGCGAGACACTCAAGGTCGGATTCGCTACACAAATACCAATCAAAGGGTGGACCTGAAGGTGAGTTACAAAATGTTTGATAATGTTGACGTGACCCTGGAAGGCAAGAACATTCTGGATGAACCACGGATCGACTACCGTGCTATTGACGGCAATGTTTATCAGGCTCTCTCCTATGGGCCACGTTATTTCCTCGGTGTGAGAGCCAAGTTCTAGATTACGGGCTCTTATGTTCGGTACCGATGGTTTAGGGGTTTTTTTCTATGCGTTTTTTATTGACTAGCCTGATGTTGGCTCTACTGGCCTCATCGGTGGCTTACGCGGAATACCCCGCCGATAAGTTTGACCTGCGATTCTGGAAGCTCACGCTCCCCCTGGATGAGAACAACGACGGTAAAATCGACGAAATCAAGGTCGGATCAATACACAAGTATTCTCATCCGGATTTTTTCTATCTTGATCAGGATGGGTACCTGGTGTTCGCCGCGCCCAACAAGGCGATAACGACCGCAAACTCCACCAATACCCGAAGTGAATTGCGCCAGATGCTTCGTGGCAAGAACACCAGGATTGGTACCCACGACCCCAGGAACAATTTCGCGCTGAAGGCACATCGGGGTTCCAGGTCATTTGCCGACATTGGTGGCCAGTTGGAGGCCACGCTGAAAGTGCTGCATGTCGCCAGGAACGCCAAACACGTGAACAAAAAACCGGCGTACTCGGTCGTTGTAGGGCAAATTCACGCGGATAAAGATCAAGGTGTAATCGACAAAGGCCAGGGCTTTGGGTGGGGCAACGAGCCCATCAAGATTTACTATAAGAAATGGCCGGACCATGAAACCGGTTCGGTATTTTGGACTTATGAAAGAAATCTGGAGAGAACCAACCCGGACAGGACAGACATCGCCTACCCCGTCTGGGGCAACACCTGGGAAAACCCCGAAGACCCGGGTGAAAAGGGCATAGCGCTCGGTCAGTTGTTCAACTACAACATCAATGTGCACGGCAACATCATGTACCTCACATTCAGAACGGCCGATCCGTCGCAGACCGTCAAGTACCAGATTGACCTGTCAAACAATGTCGATGCTTACGGAAAGGTCGACGAAAAAAATCACCCGGAAGGCTACTCGGGCGATGCCATGTACTTCAAAGCGGGCGCTTACAATCAGTGCAGCACGAAAGATGATCCGGAAATGTGGTACGCCGCCTGCGCAGGCACGGGAGACTGGGCAACGGACAAAGCGAACGGCGATTACGTCTCCGTCGCTTTCCGTCGCCTACAATTGACGCGTTCTGTCGATCCTGGGGAGAATCTGACTAATCAGAGTCTCCCCAGATGAACCATCGAGTCAGCGCGGTCGCCATCCTGCTTGCCGTCACGGGATGCGGAGGCGGCGGATCATCGGGTGTTGCCGGCAGTCCTCCGCCGCCTCCTCTTCCCCCCGTTTCGCCATCGTCGTGCACCGGCAACAACCTCATCAACGTGATTGCCGCTACGGATAACGGCCAGAGCAGTGCAGGCAACGGCCCGGGCCAGGCTATTGATGATAATCTGGATCCTGCTTCGCGTTGGCAATCTTCGGGTGATGCAATGACGATCACCTTTGACCTGGGCATGCGGTATTTGGTCCGGGAAGTCGGAATTGCCTGGTTTGAGGGGGATCAACGTGTTGCCTCGTTCAGCGTTCATGCATCCGTTGACGGCGTGAATTTTGAGCCATTGCTGACTAATCAACAATCCTCTGGCGAGACCCAGGGTTTTGAACGCTATGACACGCCCGATACGCCGGCACAGTATGTCCGTGTAGAAAGTCACGGCAATTCCCTGAATGCAGACAATGCGATCATTGAAGGCACCGCTTTTGGCTGCACCCTTGATACGGCAACGGCGGTTTTTGAAAGTGGCAATGTCGATGCAACAGACTTTTCGCTTGACTCAGGCGTACCACCCGGATCGAACTTTGAACTGATTAGCTGGAAGTTAAACACGCCAGCCGACCTCGATGGCAATGGCATCTCCGATAGTCCCAGTGAAACTGACCTGGATAACGGGTTTACCGATGGGTTTTTCTTCACCGGCCCTGCCGGCGGCATGGTATTTCGGTCTACCATTGGCGGCGCTAAAACATCCGCCAACACCAGCTACACGCGTACCGAACTGCGCGAAATGCTGCGCCGCGGCAATACCAGTATCAGTACACGGGGGGTAAACCAAAACAACTGGATACTGGGGTATCAACCGGATCCGGGAATAACGGTAGGGGGACGCAATGGCGTGCTTCGCGGTACGCTCGCGGTCAATCACGTCACCGAAACGGGCGATCGCAATCAAGTTGGCCGGGTCATCATCGGGCAGATTCACGCAGAAGGCGATGAACCCGCGCGTTTATATTATCGAAAATTCCCCGAAAACGAGCGCGGGTTTATTTATCTTGCACATGAGATTCGTAACTCGGACGACATCTATTTACCTGTGGTTGGTCCTGTTAATAGCAACCTGAACAATGCGCCTGCTGATGATGCGAATCCCGGTAGTGGCATCGCACTGAATGAAATTTTCTCCTACGAGATCACGCAACAGGATGCTCGTATTGATGTCATTGTAAGGCGTGGTGACAGTGCCGGGCCCATCATCGGTCACAATTACGTGGATATGCAGCAACAGAACAGTGGCTACGACATCCCGGATGAGTGGATGTATTTCAAGGCCGGCGCTTATACACAAAATAACACCGGAAACGAGACTGATTTTGACCAGGTTACGTTTTACATGCTTGAGAATTCTCACGATTTGTAGGAGCGGCTCTTTGCGGCGAATCGGACGACTATGTGCAAACCACAACGATTGCCGTCAGTAGAGTTTCGGCTGCAATTGCGTTGCAATTACGTTTAGGTCATGACGATTCAGGCCGATTTGCCGACCCAGGATTGCCGCCCAAACTGTTGATGTGAGCGATACGGACAGCATTGACTTGAAGCGGATATTCATCGGGAAATCTCCTTAAAGGTGGAGCCAACTGATTGATGGGATTCTGTGGCAGCGGCGAATCGCTCCACGTATTTCGGATGTTCGGTCTTCATCCACTGGTCCCACCAGGTGAAGTAAAGTCCGAAGTTGTAACCACCATGTGAATGATGCAGATCGTGGTGAGTCGTCGTAGTGAATCGCCGCAAGATGGG
>JAJFKS010000022.1 GCA_021773115.1 Woeseiaceae bacterium
TATGCGTATTTATCATCCCTGGCATGATGATGCCGCCCTTTGCATCTATAGCATTGTCAGATGAATATTTTCCCAGGATCTCGACTCCCCCGACCTCAACGATTTTGTTCCCGTTAACAATGACGACACCATCGCTGAATATTTCTTTCCCAGCGTTCATCGTCAAAACCTTTCCGTTTTTTACGATCAAATCAACTTCGTAAGCTTTGCTTGCCTGAACGTTAGTAAGCGCAAAAATCAGAGCGGCTAAGCCTGTCAAGAACGTCTTATTCATCCTTTTCCGCCATCCCGTTTAGTGGATTTATTTCAATTTTCGAGTCTAGCAGCTATTGGTCTAACACAATAATGATGCAGGATCTGGTTGTTCGCCGGCTCTGATCGCGGTGGCAAAGTTATGACAGCCGGAATGACTGTTCACGTAACTCCGGAATATGCATCTTGGTTTAATTGATAGATTGTTAATCAGTGACTTTATGATGTAATCTTTGTGCTTAACCATTAAATAAAAACACAGAAACCTACCATAATGAACACTACATTTAGCATGAGTTACTTATTGTTAGTATTAGTCATCGCTTCTGCACCAGCTTATTCAGAAACTCTAGTGAGCGCCGGTGAAAACCACACATGCATACTAAAATCAAATGGAAAGGCTTATTGTTGGGGCGATAATTCAGTAGGTCAGCTGGGAAACGGTACTACTAAGTCTAGTATGAGTCCCGTCGCAGTTTCTGGAGGTCTTCGATTAAAGTCAATTAGCGTTGGTTGGGACCATACCTGCGGTGTTTCAGCCGACAACGACGCTTATTGTTGGGGACGGGGTAGATACGGAAGACTCGGAAATGGTTCTTCTGAAAACAGCATGATTCCAACCGCTGTATCCGGTGGCTTGTCTTTTGAATCAGTCAATGCCGGGTTAGCGCATACATGTGGATTAACTACCGATGGAGACGCTTTCTGCTGGGGAAGAGGAGAGGATGGCATTCTTGGAAATAATTCAGTCAAGAGTTCATCGGTGCCCGTACCCGTTTCTGGTGGACTGACTTTTGGCTCAATAAATGCCGCATCAGCAACAACATGCGGCATATCAACAAGCGGGGATGCCTATTGCTGGGGGGCAAGTGATTTCGGCAGTTTATTGGGCCAGGGAGATGACGACCGTGACCGAAAAATCGCTCCAGGGCTTGTGGCAGGTCAGTTTAAGTTTAAACCAACCTCAATAAGTGTTGGCCTTGATCATGTTTGTGCGATTAGTACGGCAGATAAAGCTGTCTGTTGGGGACGCGGCAGATACGGGAAATTGGGTATTGGTTCTGCAGATGGTTTAGGGGTTATTGAAAATTTGATGACACCAAGAGAAGTAATAGGGAACATATCTTTTGCTTCAATTACGACCGGGGTCTTTCAAACCTGTGGAATTGCAACTGATGGCAAGGCGTATTGTTGGGGAAGAAATGGATCGGGGCAGTTGGGCGACGGTACAACGACAATGCGAGTCGAACCTGCAGCTGTTTCCGCCGATTTAGATTTTAAAGGCATTACTATTGGTAATGATCATGCGTGTGGAGTTTCTTCGAATGATGAAGTTTACTGTTGGGGAGATGGTAGCGACGGTAAACTTGGAACACGTTCATCTGACAATAAACTGATTCCTACTAAAGTAAAATTATGATGATTCAAAAACAATTAATCAAAGAAGTCATGTCTAAACAGCTAATAGTTATTCTGCTTGGATTACTTACATTAGTTAGTGCCAATTCACATGCACAACGCTTGCAGCAGAATCAGGAACAGTTCCAGGTTCTTTTGTTTACGAAATCTCTGGACTATCAGCACCTTTCAGTTCCGAGTGGCGTGCAGATGTTCAAGGAGTTGAGCCAGGATAATCATTTTGGTCTCACCTGGACTGAACAATCTGACTTCTTTGACGATCAAGCACAACTCAATAGTATGGATGTAATTGTATTCATGAATACATCCGGCGATATTCTAAATGACAATCAAAGAAAGGCACTACAAGATTACATTCATCAGGGCGGAAATTTTGTAGCGATACACTCAGCCTCATTCACGATGATGGAATGGCCATGGTATGTAAAACTGGTTGGTGGTGTGTGGAACCGTCATCCAAATCCAGGCATTTGGACGGCAATTGCCAATAATGAAAAACCGGATCATCCATCAACCTCCCATTTACCGAAGAAATGGGTAGTTACTGAAGAGTGGTACAATTATTTAGAACTATCAGACAATATTGAAGTTGTTTTGACTGTAGATGAAACCACCTATCCCGGGGGCAAAATGCCGGACTACCATCCAATGGCTTGGTATCAGGAAGATTTTGAAGGTGGCAGATCTTTTCATACAGGTTTGGGACATCCGGAAGGAATCTATGAAGAGCCTTGGTATAGACAACATATTCTGGGCGCCGTGTGGTGGGCTGCAACTGGCGGAAAAGCATTCGAATAGTTAAGGGCGGCGCGTCTGTGCCGCTTGCATGCGCTTGAGTATAGTCAGCGGATCTGCCCCTGCCGGACAATGCGGGCTTCTACCTCATCGCTACTCGCAATTCGCTGCCGCAACAGGTCTTCCAGCTTGATCTGGTCTGCGATGAATCCACGGATTCCTTCTGCGAGCTTCTCGGTGGCCATCGCGCTGGCATTCAGCTGCAGTCGAAAATCGGCTTCATCTGCAAAATCATGGTCGACGAAGTCCAGTGTCTGGTCTGGCTCGAGTACTCGCCGCAGTTCACCATTGTCCTCCTCAAGTTCCTGCAGGAAATTTGGGCCGATCGTCAGTCGATCGCAACCAGCCAACGCCTCAATTTCTCCCACGTTCCTGAAGCTCGCGCCCATGACAATCGTCGTGAAACCTCGGGTCTTGAAGAGCTGGTAGATATTGCGAACGGACAGAACACCCGGATCTTCGTTTGGCGCGTAACTGTCCACGCCTTCTGCCTTTTTGTACCAATCAAGAATCCGGCCCACGAAAGGCGAAATCAGAAACGCGCCCGCTTTGGCGGCTGCGACGGCCTGAATATCGCAGAACAACAACGTCAGATTGCAGTTAATCCCCTCGCTCTCGAGTTGACGTGCTGCTTCGATGCCCTCCCAGGTCGACGCCAGCTTGATCAACACGCGCTCGCGGCCGATGCCCATCGAATCGTAAAGATCGATAAGTTTGTGCGCCCGGACTACGGACGCTTCGCGATCGAAAGACAGTCGCGCATCAACTTCGGTTGATATTCGGCCCGGCACAATCTTCAGAATCTCGCATCCAATTGCAACAGCATAGCGATCAGCGAGTTCATCAATCAGATCTTTATCGGCGACGTTATCGGCCTTGACCGCTGCGACAGTATCGTCAATGAGATCAGAGTATTGTGGCAACGCCGCAGCTTTCAGCAACAATGACGGATTCGTCGTCGCGTCGACCGGTTTGTATTTCGCGATGGCTTCAATATCGCCCGTATCGGCAACAACATCGGTCATTTGTCGCAATTGCTCTAGTTTGTTCATTTATTCAGTCCGCAGGAATCAAAAGAGTCCATGATAGTCGCCTTTCCATTCGCTGTCAGCTCCAGCATCAGTGGTCGAACGTGACCGCAAAGGGTCTTGTAGTATTGAAGAAGCGCTTCCCCGCGATCGCGCACGAAACTCAGAACCGGTCCGTGGACAACAATGTAATCGGCGCCACAATCTTGCGCATGGAGAGCGAGTCCGAGGACAGTGTCGAAATTCTGACTGGCGGCGCTTAGTTCAGCAAATCAAAAATGTGACTGAACTTGACGATGAATTCGCGACCTGTCGGCGGTGCGCCGGCGAAGCGTTCGTCGACCTCGTTGTAAACGAGATACAGCCCGGAGTTGGCATTCCGCAGCCACGAAAATCGAATATTGGTACCGATGGTGTCGGCGTTGTCGTTGTACTGGACCAGTGCCTGTAGCTGCACGCCGGGCGTGAACGAGTAGGACAATCGCAGTCGTGCCAGGTTTGCAGTGAAGTCGCCGTTCGGCACGGGCAGGTCAAATTGGTTGTAGTTAAGCTCGAGCTCTGAACGAAACGTTTCGCCGATTCGATATTTAATCGACGGCTGCAGCGACACGCGGTCGCCGCCGAACTTTCCGCCGACAGTGGTGCGCAACTCGAAGCTGAACGGTTTCGACTGGTTCGTAAAGTAAACGATCTGACCTTCGGCATGGTCATACGTCCCGGGCTGTACGGTAACGCCGTCGACGATCTCGAAGGCATCGATAACGCCGTCTTTCGTGAAGTTAATGCCGGTGTGCAATTCGGTTCCGCTGCGAAACTCAAAGTGATTGTCGGCGTGCAGGAAGCCGCTCTCCTGGAAGCCATCGGGTTTCCAATGGCCGGTGTAGGATATGTGCGGTCGCAGCTCGAGCAAGCCCCAGAGGTTCTTAGGGCGAATGCGGCGAAGCAGGATAACGCGGGCTTTACGGTAATTGCTTCGAGACAGGAAGCCGACCTCGGGATTGAAGTCTTCGCCGACTTCGGTATAGCTCAGGCCATTCGACCAGGTCGACGAATCGTAATTGACGCTCACAGAATAGGCATTGTCGTCGCCATTGAGCCCGGGCGTATCAGACTTTGCCGCCCAGGCCTTAAGCAATAACTGATCGCCAATTCCCCAGGTGCCATCCACTGCGTAGCTGCGATTATAATCATCGTTTTCTGGCGTCAGGAACGAGCCGTCGCCATCGCGTCCCACGTAGATGGCGCCGATTGATGAGCGATTGGCCAGTTCCTGGCTGAATCGGGCAACGGTAAAGCGGTTTGCCGGTGCAATGCCGTCGACGGATTCAGTGCTCATCAACAGCAGGCCGAGGTTGCTTCTTTCGCCAACTTTACCGGACAGCCGTGCGCCACCTTCGACAGGGATAACAGACCCGCCGTCGCTGATCCCGATACGACGACTGAAAAAGAGTTCAACCTCGCTGTCATTGCCAACGCCGAACTGCCCGGCGTTCTCGAGGAAGAACGGTCGCTTTTCCGGAAAGAACAAGGCAAATCGGTCGAGGTTGAGTTGCAGCTCATCCGCCTCGACCTGTGCGAAGTCGGTGTTGTAGGTCAAGTCCAGAGTCAGGCTCGGCGTGACGGAGTATTTGATGTCGACGCCGACATCGGAGTTCGTCTCGGTGCCGCTCACGGTACCGCCGCGTCGTGCGCTACTCAGCACGTAAGGCGTTACCTGCAAATTACGTTGTCCGGGTGGCTCGATGCCTTTGAGCGTGCCGGCTTCGGACACACGTTGTAGATTTCGGTTTCTGTCCAGCGGTGCCCAGAAGGCGATCTCATTGTTGCGGCGGATGTTGCGCTGGAAGTTGATGCCCCAATCCTGCACGTCGCCGGACCCGTAACGCAGTGTGCTGAATGGAATCTCAAACTCGGCGCTCCAGCCGTAGTCGCCGATTTTCGATTTAACGGTCCAGGAGCTGTCCCAGTTCAGGTTAAAGGTACCGCCGCCCGTCCCGAAAGCGCCGCTGCCTTCCTTGGTGACTTGTGCGTCGTACTCGATACTGGCGGCATTCGTGCCGAACATGAAACCGTTTTGCCGGTCGAGCAAGCCGTCGATGATGACGAGAAATGCATCCGTGTCGTCGAGGCTCGAATCGCGCCGACTGTCGGTGACGATGATGCCGGAAGGATTGTCGTCATGCGCAACGACACCTATATACAGCGCGGTGTCAGAGTAGCCAATGAACACCTCGGTTTTCTGCGACGCCGGTTGCCCGTCATTCGGCTGCACCTGCTGGAAACCTCTTGCAGGAACTGCACCCGCCCAGGCGTCATCACCTATAACGTCACCATCGATAAGCGGAGCGGTCGTAAGCGGCCGCGCATTGACCTCGGGCGTCGCAGCGAAGGCCGCGTTCGCCAGCAACGGCAGAAACACCAGAATAATTAGTCTCAAGTTTGTCGACCCTGGCATCGGTTGCCTTACTGGCGTTAACGTCATGCCGAAGCGGTCTCCACCCACGACCCCGACGGTTTGCGTATGGTATGACGGGGCTCGCTCTTCATCCGCCAATCGGCAGGCTTCCTGAATGGTATCGACGTTGAGCAACTTGCCAAGCTTGTTGTAGTCATTGTTGCTGGCTGCATAGAGCGCAATCATTTCATTGCCGTTTTGCTATCAGCGCCCGCCGGGCTGAAAATTTACTGTTACGCCTGCGTACACATTGCGATCGGGTGCCGGCTCGAAATAGCGGCCACCAAAGGCGTTGATTCGAATATTGCTGTTGTAGCGCTCGTCCAACAGATTGTTGATGCCAATGTACGGCCGCACTTGCCAGCGCCCATAATCAAATTCGTCGTAGAGGCGCAGGTTGGATACCGTGTAAGCGTCCACTTTCGCCGCATTGGCATTGTCCGCGAACAGCCTGCCGGAATAGGACGTCTCCAGCACTATGGCAAGCCCTGACCGCGTCTTGTAATTCAATCCCAGGTAGCCGAAGTGTTCGGGCAGGCCAGGCAGCTCGTTGCCCGCAAAGTCATTGCCGTTGTTGTCAGTAAACTGGTCGTAAGTAAAGTCAGACCAGGTGTACGACGCATCGACGCTGAATCCGCTGTCATGCCGCCAGGACACGGCCGTTTCGATGCCGCGCCGGTCCGAGCGACCGGCATTGACAAAAAATGTACGCCCCGGAAATGCCGCGAGCTCGAACGGCACGAGTTCATCATCAATATTGATCTGAAAAATCGCTAACTCGTAGAACAATTGCTCGTTGCCGGTCTTGATCCCGAATTCGAAACTGTCCGCAAGCTGAGGCTCAAGCAATGGATTGAAGCCACCGCTGGCATCCGGATTTGCCAGTTCCGTGGTGGTAGGCGTCTCGAAAGAACTGCTCCAGGACGCGAACAGGATGTATTTGTCGAGATCGGCAATTACCCCAAGAGAAGGGCTGAACTGGTCGAAATCCAGTTTACCCGAGTCGTCACCATCAGCGAGGAAGTCGTCACGGACATCAAACTTGATCTCGTCGTAGCGTGCACCCGCGCTTAAGGTCCAGATATCGTCAAGCGCGTATTGGGCCTGTAGGTAAATGGCATTACTGGTCACCTGTTCGCGCTGCTCAAAAGACAGGGCGCCGTAGCTGCCGTCATTATTATCGAAGCGGCGTCGATCATCGTCCTGGCGATCAAAGTCCACACCGAACGCCAACTCAAAATTCTGAGGCAGTAAGTCACCAAGCTGGTATTGCGCGCCGAAGCCGTACACCAGACGATCAAACTCAACGATACCGCCGCCACCAAATGGCAGCCTGTTGGCGAAGTCACGCAATAAGTAATAGTTACGCAGTGTCAGCGTGCCGGCGTCGCGCTCGCGTGTGTACAACAGGCCAATGCGCTGCTGGTCCATTGACTCGCCTGAGTCAAAACGCAGATTGACATCACGAGCTGAGCGCGGGTCTGCTGCCGCTTGCGCTGCATTGATCCCACCCGGGTCATCCGCGGTCGGTTGATCAGTCAGGTTCAACGCAATCTGCAACCGGTCATTGGTGCCGATCGGTATGCCCAACTTGCCATTCAACATGCGACTCCGTGAGTCGGATTGTTCGCGCCAGCCATCGATGTCCTGGCTCGTCAGGTTCAGAAGATAGTCGACGTTGCCGGCTTGCCCGCCCGTTTTGAGACTAAGGCGGCTGTAGCCCAGCTCACCAGCCCCAAGGCTGGCTTCGACAAATTTTGGCCCGTCGCCAAGCTCACTCTCAATCGCAATCACGCCGCCAGACGAGTTGCCATACAACGACGAGGCCGGGCCGCGCAATACTTCAATTCGTTTCACGGAACCGAGATCGATACTGTCAACCTGTGCCTGACCATCGGGCAGGGTTTCCGGAATACCATCGATGACGATCTTGACGCCGCGGACGCCAAAACTGGAACGCGCACCAAAGCCGCGCAACGAAATTCGCAAGTCCTGCGCAAAGTTGTAGCGGTTCTGCATGTACAATCCCGGCACGCCGGACAGTGCCTCGTCCAGGCCGAGTTGCTGGGTGCCATTCTGGATCCGCTCCTTGTCGACCAGAGACACGGAGCGTGCTGTGTCCCGCAGAGAGGTCTCAAGGCGCGTCGCAGAAACCACAATTTCGTCAAGTGTGTCATCGGCGGCCACAGCTGAAGGGCTGGACAGCGCCAGCAAGATAGCGGCACAGAAACCGAGTCCGGCGGCGACCCGAGCAACATAGTCGATAGTCGCTGCAGACGTACCGTCAGAATCGAACGCTACGAGGATACTCTCCAGACCTGTTGCTGCTTCGTCGATGGTCATTGCGCTTGCTCCATGATGCTAGTACAGATAAATTGCGGACAATTGAATACGGTTGAGTATGCCGTCGTTACCGCTCTCATCTTTGCGTCGACCCCAAATATACTCAGCGCCGAGACTCATGCGTTGGATTGGTGACCAGACGAGATTGACGTGTGCACTCTGGTAGGACTCCGGCACGTCGAATCCGCTAATCGCGGTATCATTGTCTGCACCAGAGAACGACGCGCCTAAAGAGGAGTACATGTTGTCATTCCACACATGGCGGTAGGCTGCTAGCAGACCGTATTGTGTGGTGAGATTGATCTCGCCGTCTGCGTCCAGTGTACCAACGTTGAAGCTGTTCATGCCCATGTAACGACCCAGCCCGTCGCCGTAGTTGATCTGCCAACGGATATCGTCCTGGTCACCGACATTGAACTTCCCGGCCAACGCGATCGCGCTACCAAATTCGGAATCGTCGAATCCAGCGCTATCGATCTTGAGCTCGCGCAGCAAACCCGCGACACTAATCGTGCCCCAATTCCCAGTCCAGTTTCGTCGCACAATCACATCCGGAAGAACGCTATCGTCGGCATCGATCCGGGGACCGCCCCCGAACGGCGTGAGGGTCGTTTCAGGGTTTTCCAAGGCGAAGACCCAACTTCCGTTTTCCGTGGGTAGCGTGTAGCGAATTTGCGCCTGACGAGCATTTGCGACGCCGACCGGACCCAGATCATCCAAATACTCCGGCACCGAGGCGGTATCTCCAAAGCTGCTCCAGGTCTGCCCCACGGTCCAGCGGCCCGTATTGATGATTGCGTGTCGCAAACGAGGCGAGTACGCGTTAACAGTGCGTTCATTCCCTTGAAGGCTGGCCATAAAGTCGATCTCAAAGTAGGTGGTGATGTCGCCTCGCTCGGTCGGAGTATTTGATTTCAGCCAAAACCGGGTTTCCTTTGCGTGCAAATTGAGGCTCGGATCGCTGGGGTCACCTGATGTATTGATTGCGGGAGGAATAAAAAAGTCCTCACCGACTCCGCGTGTTGGAGCTTTACTGTAGTCGCTAACTATCGCGTCCATTTTTGCAAACCCGCCGACCCTAATTGTGGTTTTCTCATAGCTTGATGGATGATTCTGGGGGTGCACCACTGCGTTCTCCACATTCTCCACTTGCTCCACGCGCGAACACGTTGCGTCAGATGCGCAAGCCTGTTGCTCAAGCAGGGCGCTGAGTTCTAACACCGTTTCCTCGAGCTCGCGAATTCGTGCCTCATGCGTTGCCTCTTCACCCGCCGCGTAAGCAGGGCTTTCGGCAATCAGGTTCGCGCTAAGTACCGCCATTATCGCCACCTGGTTTGTGAACTTCATGCCACTTTGCGCCATCTGTTACTTTGCTCCATTGTTCGATGCGTGTAGGGGTGTGGTTGCTGATCTTTATCCTTCAACGCAAGAATTCGGATCCACCGGTACCTGTGAAGTGAATGACCTGGAGGGAGTGAAATGACGTGATCTACCTTGACGGGGTCGATCTCACCGGGCAGGAACCAGCCACCATAGGCAGCAACCGGATCGTCCAGCCACAACGATCCGTCGCTATCCCAAAAATTGCCGGGTGCACCCCGGCTTCAACAAAAAGGAGCAAGTCGCGTCTTTGCTTATTTGAACCTCAATTCTTTAATTAACACCGCTTAAGCTACCCAAGGTTGGGCGCCATGACGCTGTAAAGCGTAAGACGTGACGTTACCCCTTTTCTTCTTTTTGGCTGGTATTAGAGCAGTTACCGTTTTCCAAAATCCTGGATGCGGACAGGCTGAGCCTTTTCCCATTCCTTCTGGTCGACTTTTCGAAGCTTTTGGATAAAGGCAAAGGCCCCATTTTTATTGCCGACCACAAAATCGGGTAGCCCATCTCCATTGAGGTCTCCGCTTACCAGTTGCCGTCCGATGCCCGCCTGATCATCAATTTGATGAGGAACAAATTCTACCTGGCCATCATTCTGGCGCGTGAGCCGGAAATAATAGATCACCGGGTCCTGTCGGGACCCTTCGTCGCCAAAGTCGTGAGCCCGGTAGGTCTTTCCGGTCAAAATGTCCTTCAGGCCGTCGCCATCGATGTCGACAAGCTCTACTGCGTGAAGCTGGGAGAATTGAACCCCATAAGGGTTGTCGGTATTTTTCTCCTGCTTACTCATAATAATATGTTCTTTAAAGCTGATCTTCTCTCCGGTACGGACCTGTTCAAACCAACTAAGGCCCCAACCATGAGCGTCCAGGCTGGTGATAACGTCGTTGAGTCCGTCGCCATTCACGTCATAAGCATACATATTGCCTCCCCCGGTCAAACAACAGAACTCGGGGTTCGTCTTCCGATTAACGAATTGAAAGGGGTGATACTCCCAATCCTGGCCGAATTCCAGGGAGGCGGGTTGTCGCATCCAGCCATCCCCGGTTAAGTAGTCGGCGCGTCCATCGCCGTCGATATCGCCAATTCCCATGCCGTGGGTGTAGTGATGAATTTCCTCTTCGTGGGTCGATATCGGGTGAAAGATCCAGGGAAGCGTCGGTGCTACGGGGTTTGGCGACACATAACAGTAATGTTTGCCGTAGGCCGTCAACAGTTCAGGCACCCCATCGCCGGTAAGGTCTTTAAAATCAGGCGCTTCGTTTTTAACAGCGTCTGTGACAAAGTGCTTCTTCCAATGGACCGGCTCGTCCGGGGCTTTACCACCAAAAGGCTTGCCCGGGTTCTCGTACCAGTAAGCTTCGGTATTCGGAAGTCCCGCCGTCAGGATATCCAGCCAGCCGTCCCCATTGATATCGGAGGGGAATGAAAAGAAATTGTCCAGAGAGTAATACGAAAAATCATTTGGGTGCCGCCGGGTCGGCGCCACCGCTGGATAGAATTCATGACGAAAACCCGTCCTTCGATCGAAGTTGGGTCCCAGGAATATGTTTGGTCCACTGACGATATCCGGATGACCATCCTGATTAAAGTCACCTATCGCGGCGCCTTCCGACCAGTAGATGGGAGTCATTTCCTGCTTTTCAAATTCACGAATAACAAGGTCGGCGGCCTGAGCGCCGACCGTTAAGCATAAGTAAGTGATTATCGATGCTGCGACGCGCTGAATTCTGTTCATCTCAGTCCCTCATTCCGGTTTCGCACTTTATGGTGTCATCTTGCATGGACACCCCCCTCCCGGATCCGCGAATGTTAGCGCTACCATATGCGGACACAGGTAGGCCGACGCATCAATATGGATCCCCTTGAGCAATTTCTATCACTATTGGCCGAACAACGCCACTTTTTTATCTCCCGGTCGCTGTATTAAATGTTTCTACCCTTACGACCTTTCCATCAGAGGCTTGGGCTCGGTAAACCCGCAAAGATTTTTTGAAACTTGTTCGACTGGCGAGAGCGCCCCTTTCTCATCTTTACCCAGCGCTTTTATAACGTTGCGCTCCACTCCCTGGGGCCGGGTCGACGCCGGCGGCAGTTCGCCGGCGGCGCCGTTTGTTTTGGTGTCGCAGCGGCGGGCACTGTATAATCCCGCACCGGGCGTGGCAAGACGGACAAGGCGGTCGACAGTGGGCAAGAGCAGGCATTCATCGGCTCGCCGCCATCATGCGCGGGCAACCATCAGCGATGTTGCCGTCCGCGCCGGCGTTTCGCCGATGACTGTATCCCGCGTCATCAATAGCGAGGGCAACGTCCGCGACAGCACGCTCGCAGCGGTTAACGCCGCCATCCACGAACTCGGCTATTCGCCCAACCGCGCGGCCCGCAGTCTGGCCAGCGGAAGCCAGATTCAGGTCTGCCTGCTGTATGCGAACCTTAGCAGCACGTATTTGAGCGCGACGCTGCTGGGCGCACTGGAGCAGGCTCGCGAGAACGATACGCAGTTGGTCGTCGCCGAATGCGACGGCGAGGCGGATGCGGAGCAGATCATAATGGATCAACTGAAGGGCGGAATCAGTGGTGTCCTGCTGGTGCCGCCGCTCGCCGATTCGCTGGATCTGCTCGATCTGCTCAAAGAGCGCGATGTGCCGACGGTCACAATGGGCCCGCAGCTCGTCGGCGAACGTATTTCGTCAGTGATGATCGACGACAGAAGCGCGGCACGCACGATGACCGAATACCTTATCGGGCTCGGTCACCGACGCATCGGATTCATAACGGGCAACCCGAAGTACCTGGTCAGCGAAGTACGCAAGAGCGGCTATCGCGATGCACTGGAAGCAGCGGGTATAAAGTGGCGCCCGGAACTGGTTGCCACCGGTCGCTTCTCGTATCGCTCCGGACTGGACGCGGCCGACCGCCTGCTCGCGCTGCCTGAGATTCCGACGGCAATCTCTGCCAGCAATGACGAGATGGCCGCGGCGACGATTTCCGTCGCCCACCGCCACCACATCGATGTGCCCAACGAGCTGACAGTGACCGGCTTCGACGACACGCTGCTGGCAACCACGGTTTGGCCGCAGATCACGACGATCCGCCAACCGATCAGCGACATGTCGCATGCCGCCATCGACCTTTTGACTCGCAGTATTCGCGCCAGTCGCGCGGGCGGTGACACCGAATGCCAGCACCTGACCCTCGACTACAGCCTGATAGAACGTGAAAGCTCGGCGCCACCCGCGCGGCGCATTCCCCGTGACCGTATCGCCTGATTATCAGCGCGGCGCGAAAGCGTTGGTACTGTTGACGCTGGCCGGGATAGGCCGGCTGGCCGTACTCCGCTCCAGTGTGTCAGTGGTGCTCAGCCGGCCGCTATGAAGCGGTAGCGCGTCGTCTGCGAATAGCGCTCGCCCGGCGCAAGTAGCGTCCCCGGAAAGGCGGGTTGATTGGGTGTATCGGGATAATGCTGGGGCTCGAGGCACAGGCCGCGGTGCGGTGCGAACGGCGGTCCAAGCTTCTGCCCGCCATATACCTGAAGCCCGGGGCACGTTGTCGTCATCCGCAAGCAAAGGTCGCCGATCGGGCTCTTAAGCTCGGCACGGCCGCCGGATTCGCCCAGAACATAGTTGAAGTCCAAACCGCCGGCGCACACGACCAGCGGGTGCCGCGACCCGATGGCATCGCGCAGCGCCGTTGGCTGGCGCAGATCCAGTCCGGAATCGGTGACATCGAGGAAATCGCCGGTCGGCAGCAGCTTGTCGTTGACCTGCAAGATTTCCCTACTGTCAACATGCAAGCGATGTCCGAGCACGTCGGCACCGCCCGCCGCGAGATTGAAATAGGCGTGATTAGTCATGTTTACATGTGTCGGTTGGTCGGTTTCAGCGTCCAGTTCCATCACGAGCTCACGTTCATCCGTCCAGCGGTAGGTGACGCTCGCCTCAAGCGTTCCGGGGTAGCCCTGGTCTCCATCCGCTGACTGCAGCCGAAACCGCACTGTATCGTCCGGGACCGCCGCATCGATTGACCAGTACCTGTGGTGAAAACCGCCCGCGCCACCGTGCAGGTGGTTTCCCCCCTCGTTGGCATCGAGCGGATAGTCAACATCGCCGAGCTTGAAGTGTGCACCGGCAATGCGGTTGCAGAATCGTCCGACGGTAGCGCCCATGAAGTATGGGTCTGTCAGGTAACCCGCGTAATCTTCATAACCGAGAATCACGTTGCGGATGCCATCGGGCAGCTGCAGTTCGATGCGCGCCAGTCGAGCACCGAAATTCAGCAGCGTGACACGGTCGCCGCGAGCATTTTGCAATACACGCTCGACCATGTTGTCCGGACTGTTCCGCGTCATCGAGGGTGCCTGTACAGATTACGATGCCCGCTCACGAGACGCTCAGGGCTTCACGCGAAATATGAAGTCATTAATGACGTTCTCGACCCATTCCTGCCGGCCGCTTCGCTTCTGCGACTCACCCTGTTTCGCGGCATGTTCGCGGAGATCCTCGAGGGATAACTTGCCTTGGGCAAATGCCTGGCCCTGTCCGTTGTCGAAACTGGCATAGCGCTCGCGGCGGAAATCAGCCAGCGAGGACTTCTCGAGCATCTCGTGGGCGATGAGCAGGCCGCGTGCATAGGAGTCCATACCGCCGATATGCGCGATAAACAGGTCTTCCAGGTCGGTCGATTCACGTCGGACTTTCGCGTCAAAGTTCAGTCCGCCGGTCTTGAAGCCACCGTCTTCGAGTACGATTAGCATCGCCTGCACCGTGTCGTAAAGGTCGGCCGGGAACTGGTCCGTATCCCAGCCGTTCTGGGGATTGCCGCGATTGGCGTCGACCGAGCCAAGCATGCCGGCATTCGTACACATTCTGAGCTCGTGAGCGAATGAGTGGCCCGCCAGCGTGGCGTGATTGGCTTCCACATTGACTTTGAAATCGTCGGCAAGTCCGTATTGCCGGAGAAAGCCGATGACGGTCTGCGCATCGACGTCGTACTGGTGGTACATGGGTTCCATCGGCTTGGGCTCGATCAGGAACGCGCCGTTAAAGCCGATCGCGCGTCCGTAGTCGCGCGCCATACCAAGGAACCTCGCCATGTGTTCCAGCTCGCGGCCGGTATCGGTGTTGAACAGTGTGGAATACCCTTCGCGACCACCCCAAAACACAAAGTTCTCGCCGCCGAGTTCGACCGTCGCTTCCAACGCCGCTTTGACCTGGGCCCCTGCCTGCGCAACGACGTCGAAATCCGGGTTGGTCGATGCACCGTTCATGTAACGCGGGTGCGAGAACAGGTTCGCAGTGCCCCACAGCAACCGGATTCCGGTATCCTTTTGCCGTGCTTTGGCACGCCCGACCAGGTGCTGCAGGTTCTTCTCGCTTTCGGTAACGTTCGCGCCTTCGGGAGCCATGTCGCGATCATGAAAGCAAAAGTAAGGCACCGTCATCTTGCTGAAAAACTCGAAGGCAGCGTCAAGCTTTTCTTCAGCCGCCTTCAGCCGGTCAGTACTCTCACTCCAGGGGCGGGGGCGCGTGCCGGGACCAAAGGGGTCGGCGCCGTCAGCGCAAAACGTGTGCCAGTAGCAGATAGAAAAACGCAGATGGTCACGCATGGTCTTGTCGCCGACCACGCGATCCGCATCGTAGGCTTTAAATGCCAGGGGGTTATCGGACTCCGGGCCTTCGTACTCTATACGTGAAATGCCGGGAAAATACTCGCGGTTGCCAATCCAGGGTCGCGCACTCATGATCTTGCTCCGTTTGTTTCGAATAATGGTGCCACGCCCGCAACCGCGCGCCGGTAGGCCGCGTAGCCGTCAGCGTAGCGATCGGATGTGGTTTCGTCGGGCGTGCAGGCGAGATCCGGCCGATGCACGATGTGCTCGCGGGTTACGTCGCCGATGCCGCGCCCGGAATCAAACTGGCGTTCCAGTACCCACAGTGCTTGCAGCGCAGCACCGAACGAGGCGCCTTCGTCCTGCGCGAGCCGTACGACCGGCAGCCGGCAGATATCGGCTACGATCTGGCACCAGGTTCGACTGTTGGCGCCGCCTCCGGTCAGCACAATTTCCGATGACTCAATGCCCAGCCGGCGCAGTTCGTCGAGTCCGAAGCGCATCCCGTAGGTTGCACCTTCAACAGTCGCCCGCAACAGGTGTCCTTTCTCGCAGTTTTTCGGGTTGAGCCCCAGCACGCTCGCGCTGGCGCGCGGCAGGTTCGGTGTACGTTCGCCGGTAAAAAACGGCAGGACAATCAGACCGCCGGATGCGGCCGGTACGGCGTCGATGGCTGCGTCGAAGCCGGCGTTGTCGATGGCCAGCGGCTGCTTCATTAACTCGGTCGCGAGCGTGCAGTTCATTGTGCAAAGCAGCGGCAGCCATCCGCCGGTCGAGCTGCAAAACGCCGCGATATTGCCCTGCGGGTCGACAATCGGCCGATCTGCATAAGCAAACAGCGTTCCTGACGTACCAAGGCTCATTGTCAGCTGGCCCGGCACGACGTTGCCGGTGCCGATTGCTGCCATCATGTTGTCGCCGCCGCCCGGTGCCACCGGGATACCGGCCGGCAGGCCGTACTCCTGTGAGAACAGGGCCGCGGTATGCCCGATGACTTCCCCGGGTTCAACCAGCTCCGGCAGGCAATCGGCCAGGTCCCGAGACGGGTCGACGGCTCGCAGCAGCTCGCGGCTCCAGCGGCGATTCCGCACGTCGAGCAAGGCCGTGCCTGATGCGTCACCGTATTCCATCACCGTGCGGCCCGTCATGACGAAATTCAGGTAGTCGTGCGGCAGCAGCACCTGCGCCATGTTTTGGTACTTGCTCAAATGATGCTTCTTAAGCCAGCGAATCTTCGGGGCGGTGTAGCCGGTCAGCACCGGGTTTCCGGCGAGCTCGATGCAGCGCTCACGGCCGCCACAAGCCTCCATGATCTCGTCCGCTTCCTGCTGCGTAGACGTATCGCACCACAGTTTTACCGCGTGCAGGACCTCCCCATTGTCATCGATCGGCACGAAACCATGCTGCTGCCCGGAAACCGCAACCGCGCGCACCGACATGCGAACGCTTGCGCTGACCTGCTGCAGTGCCTGTTGCAATGCCACCAGCCACCAGCTCGCCTCCTGTTCGGCCCGACCGGCTGCATCTCGCATTACTTCGAGCGGCGCGGATGCCGAGGCGACGACTTCACGAGCCTTGTAGTCATAGAAAACAACTTTCAAGCCTTGTGTGCCGAGATCTATGCCGAGTGTCGTGTCCATCGTGATTAATCCGGCAATTGACGAATCATTGGATTACGAAAGTAAACACGACTGTCGGAGCCCACGGACTCCAGCCCGATCGTGCCTCGGTGGAGTCTGGCCGGTCCATCGACATCGGCAGGTTCCGTGAATTCGTTGACTGTCTCACCATTCACTTTTACCGTTATTTTCTTGCCGTCAACCTTGATGTAGTAGCTGAACCATTCGTTATCGGCGTGTGAGGCAGTCGTCACTTCGCTTGCACCAATCAAGCTGCCGGTTTTGCTCTCACCCGCCCGGCTCACATTAATCTGAGCTTCATAACCAAACGTCGGAGCTCCCTCCTCTTTGTAACGGGTATGAAAATAGATCCCTGAAGCTGACCCAGGATAGGTATAGACATCGACCTTGAATTCAAAGTTTTTGAAATCACCGCCGTCAATAGGCCCTGCATAGAACAGGTTGCTCTCGGGACCCTCGACAACAATGGTATTTGAATCCACATCGAGGACTGCGCCATGCTTTGGCATGTGCAACAATCGTGTGGCCTCGTTGGGAATAAGATTAAAAGACTCGGTACCCATGTTCTGTTTCGTGGGCCAGACATCCTCTCCTTCCCACCACTTCAATTCAGCCCAGTTCGTCGTCCCGCTGGCACGCCAGCCGTTCAGGGTCCCCCCTTCCCACAGGGCGTTCCATCCCAGCCCCCGCTCGCCTGAATATCCTTCCGCCGGTTGTCCATTGTCGTCAAGCTTACCGGCTGCCCACAGCAGACCGGACGCTACCAAATTCAAATTCACATCCGAGCCCATGGTCACATTGTGATGACCCAGCGTGCTGCTGAATACCCGCACCCCTTCGTATTCGTGGGTCCAGGCGATAGGAAAAAATTCAGCAGCTTCCGCGGCGTAGGCACGTGCCAGCGGGGTAGCATTGTCTTTAAGCTCGATAGGCATATACAGCTCACCTTCCGGAGTCCGCCAGGTCCCGGGGAAATTGGCCATGATCGGATGATTCGTTTCGAGCGCTTCTACCGTAAAAGGGACACGAACAACTTCATGCTGATAGGAGACGGCTCCGGTAAAGTCATACCATTCCGGGGCGTTCGTCCGGTGCAGGTGCATCGGGCAGTGCAGCAGTACGGCAGGTACCTGATGCTTGGCATGCGCAGCCATGATCCTTTTAACATGTTGAGGATCGCCCACATCAAGATTGCAGTTATTGTACAAAACCAGATCAAACTGCCGCGCCCACTCATCGGTTAACTGGCTCTCAAACTTGAAATGCATATCCTCTTTGCTTTCACCCTCGTTATGATCAATGGTGAACTCAATATTGCCGATGCGATCAGTCAACCCCTCTTCAAGTTGTCTCTTTTGGGTGTAGTAGTCGTGATAAGGCCCACCGCCAGTAATCATCAGAACTTTCAGCGGATCAGTATTCTTCGAGGCGGCTATAGCATGGTCAGCCAACAACCCAAAAGAAAACAAAGCCACTGCAATCGCAAGCGAATTCGTTCTAACTGTATGCGTGAAAATATTCATAAATAACCTTTGCAAACTCTTAGTCCGCCAATAGACGAATCATCGGATTCCGAAAGTAAACACGGCTGTCAGAACCCACGGACTCCAGGCCGATCGTGCCCCGGCGGAGACTGGCCGGTCCTTCGACATCTGCCGGTTCGGTGAATTCGTTGACTGTCTCACCATTCACTTTTACCGTTATTTTCTTGCCGTCAATCTTGATGTAGTAGCTAAACCATTCGTTATCGGCGTGTGCGGCAGTCTTCACCTCGCGCGCACCAACCAAGCTACCCGTCTTGCTCTCACCAGCCCGGCTGGCGTTTATCTGAGCTTCATAACCGTATTCAGGTGTTCCATCTTCTTCGTAATGGGTATGAAAATAGATCCCTGAAGCTGACCCGGGATGGGTATAGACATCAACTTTGAATTCAAAATTTTTGAAAGATCCGCCAGCGATCACGCCGTCATAGAACAGATTTCTTTGACCGCCCTCGACAACCAGGGTGTCGCCGTCAAGTCGGAACGATTCCCCGGCCGTGGCATTGTCCATGGTCGGCCAGATCAGCTTCGGTTTGCCCTGCCTTCCAGACCAGGAAGCAGCCGTCCAATCCACGACACCGCCGCTTTCAATCCAACCGTTGAGTGAATCACCCAAGAGAGAGATCCACCCAAGTCCACGTTCTCCTTCATATCCCGGCGCTGGCGAACCATCTTCTTCAAGCTTTCCTGCCGCCCAGAGCACGCCCGATGCAACAAGATTCAAATTCACATCCGAGCCCATCGAAGCATTGTGGTGACCCAGTGAACTGGTGAAAACCCGAACACCTTCGTACTCGTGTGTCCAGGCGGTTTCAGTATAAGAGTCTGTCTCTACTGAATAGGCGTGAGATAAGGGAATGACATCTTTATGTAGATCAATGATCAGATATAACTCGCCTGCAGGCGTCCGCCAGGAACGAGGATAGTTCTTCATGATCGGGTGCAGCGGCTCTAAAACCTCGATCGTGTAGGGAGAGGTATTAGGATGATTTTCTCTCTCGTGGACATACGAAACAGCGCCGGTAAAATCCCACCAGGCATCCGGTGCATCGCCCTCTGCATATTGATAGAGATGGATGGGGCAGTGAAGCATAACCGCAGGTACTTGATGCTTGACGTGCTCGGCGATGATTCCTTTTACATAGGCTTCATCTTTTACGCCAAGATTACAGTGATTGTAGATAACAACGTCGAACTCTGCCGCCCAGTCATCCTGCAAATGACGGGAGAAATGGAAGTTAGTGGATTCAACGGAAATTGTATCCCGCCCTTCATAGTCCGTTGTAATTTCAATGTTCGAAAGACGTTCCAACAGTCCCTCTTTAATCTGGTCCTTTTGTGTATCGTAATCGTGCCAAGGGCCCCCTCCGGTAATCATCAAGATTTTCAAAGGATCTGCGTTCTGCTCTGCAGCATATAGAGGTAGGCTGCCAGCAAAAATCAACATCAAAATAGAAAGGAGCATTTTTTTAAACTTATTCATTCATTGGACCCTTGATTGTTATCTCGCCGATTGAGTCACATCTTTGTTGAGTTCAAAGTTTACAAATTACGCTGGCCTGAACCGAAACCCAATGAACCGGCCAGCGATAACGACCGCCGCCGCCTGTTACAGTCACAAGCAGAGTTTTCAGCAGCGGTGCACCGAATCCCCATTTCTGCCAAGTCGGAAGCTTCTCCGAGGGGGACCGACCATTACATTATTAATCCGGCAATAGACGAATCATCGGATTCCGAAAGTCGACACGGCTATCGGCGCCCACGGACTCCAGACCGATCGTGCCCAGATGGAGACTGGCTGGCCCTTCGACACCTGCAGGTTCGGTGAATTCGTTGACTGTCTCACCATTCACTTTTACCGTTATTTTCTTGCCGTCAACCTTGATGTAATAGCTAAACCATTCGCTATCGGCGTGTGTGGCAGCCTTAACCTCGCGTGCACCAACCAGGCTGCCGGTCTTGCTCTCACCGGCCCGGCTGGCGTTAATCTGAGCTTCATAACCAAACGTAGCAGGTCCATCTTCTTTATAACGGGTATGAAAATAGACCCCTGAAGCTGACCCAGGATGGGTATAGACATCAACCTTGAATTCAAAATTCTTGAATTTTCCACCCGCGATCTCGCCGTCATAGAACAGGCTTCTTTGATCTCCCTCGACAACGAGGGTGTCGCCGTCACGTCGGAATGATTCTCCAGCCGAGGCATTATCCATGGTCGGCCAGACCGTCTTTCTTCCATACCAGGAAGGAGCCGTCCAATCCACGACACCGCCGCTTTCAATCCAACCGTTGAGTGTATCGTCATCATCCAAGAGAGAGATCCACCCAAGTCCACGTTCTCCTTCATATCCCGGCGCTGGCGAACCATCTTCTTCAAGTTTTCCTGCCGCCCAGAGCACGCCCGATGCAACAAGATTCAAATTCACATCCGAGCCCATCGAAACATTGTGGTGCCCCAATGAACTGGTGAAAACCCGAACGCCTTCGTATTCGTGTGTCCATGCTGTTTCCGAATAGGATTTTGTCTCCACCGAATAGGCGTGAGATAAAGGAGTCGCATCATCATTTAATTCAACGATCAGATATAACTCGCCTGCAGGCGTCCTCCACGATCGTGGATAGTTCTTCATGATCGGGTGTTGCGGCTCCAGAACCTCGATCGTGTAGGACGGGGTATTAGGATGATTTTCTTTCTCGTGGGCGTATGAAACAGCGCCGGTAAAATCCCACCAGGCATCCGCCCCATCGCCCTCTGCATATTGATAGAGATGGATGGGGCAATGAAGCATAACGGCAGGCACTTGATGCTTGACGTGTTCGGCGATGATTCCTTTTACATAGGCTTCATCTTTGACTTGAAGATTACAGTGGTTGTAGATAACAACGTCGAACTCAGCCGCCCAGTCCTTCTTCAAATGCCGGGAGAATTTGAAATCTGTCGATTCCATCGTATTCGTATCCCGACCTTCGAAGTCAGTTGTAATTTCGACGTTCGAAAGACGTTCCAACAATCCGTCCTTAATCTGGTCCTTTTGCGTTGCGTAATCGTGCCAAGGGCCCCCGCCGGTGATCATCAAGATTTTCAAAGGATCAGCGTCTTGCTCTGCAGCGTATAGCGGTAGGCTACCAGCAAAAATCAACATCAAAATAGAAAGGAGCATTTTCTTAAACATATTCATTTATCGGGCCCTTGATTTTTATCTCGTAAATTGAGTCACATCTTTGTTGCGTTCAAAGTCTACAAATAGCGCTGGCCGGATCCGAAATCCAGTGAACCGGCCAGCGTACTTTTGTATTAGCGCGACTTAATAATTAGTACTTAAGTATCCCGCCTGCTTTATTGAACTTCTGATTCCGGCAGGGCGAAAACATGCAGCCTCCTGCCGATCGGCCCTGTTACTGGCGAACGATAACGACCGCCACCACCGCCAGCGACAATCGCAACATATTGTCGTCCGTCAATTTCGTAAACAGCAGGACTCGAAAAGCCCGGTGCGTCCATTTCAAATTCCCACAAAAGCTCGCCGTTGGTTTTATCAAATGCTCTGAACCGGCTATCTTCTGTTGCTCCGATAAAAATCACACCGCCTTTTGTAACAGCCATTCCGCCAAAGTTTTCAACACCGGTATTGCGAATCCCCATTTTTACCAATTCGGGATATTCGCCGAGTGGGATCGACCACAAAATGTCACCTTTTGCGACATCTACGGCAATGAGTTTCCCCCATGGTGGCTTGATCGCGTGATACCCCATATGGTCTGTAAAATAATCCAGCGCGGCAATGTACTGCGGGGTGGATGTGGACCAGGCCGTTTCGCCCTCTCCTCCGCTCCACGTCAAACTCTCATCACTTAAATCAATGTCTGCGGTAGATTCTGCTTCACCAGGCTCACTTTGAAGAAACGCGACCAGGTAATCCAGTTCATCGTCTTTGAAATACTGGAATGACGGCATCGCATTTCTGCCTCGAGTGATTATCTCTTTCAGAGCGTCGGCGCTATACTTGAGGTCATCCAGCGGCAGGCCAGTCGCGCCTTGTCTTTCGGATCCGTGACAAGCCGCACATTGCGAACTATATATTGTGTTGCCTCGCTGCAGATCCGACATATCTGCGAATTGATCAGGTTGCATCGGGACCGTTGTCAAAATAAACGGAAAGTCATTCACGTTTACGTAGGATATATTTGTCTCCGGATCAAAGGCCGGCCCTCCCCATTCGTTTCCTCCATGAATACCCGGCTGAACGATGGTTCCTTCGATACTTGGAGGCGTATACATCGGTCCTGATTTTAGCTTCTTAAACTTTTCCAGGGCGGATGCATGAGACTCCGGTGTGATGTCCGTCAAATCAGACTCGTAGAATGATGTACGTACCAAAGGATCTGGTTTTAGCGGCCACGGTTGCGTTGGATAGGGAACTTCGCCGGGTACTGCATCAGTCGGAACAGGTTTCTCAACGATTGGGAATAGCGATTCACCCGTATCCCGGTCAAATACAAAGAATTTGCCCTGCTTGCCCGTTTGCACGACCACATCCTGTTCTGTCCCATCATCCTTGGTAATCGTCGCTAACATCGGTGCAGGAGCGATATCGTAGTCCCAAATATCGTGGTGCATCGTTTGAAAATGCCATTGCAACTCGCCCGTCGTTGCATCGAGGGCTATCACGGAATTCGCATACAGATTCGCACCAGGTCGGGCTCCGCCATTACCATGGATCCCTCCGGTGAATGCACCCGTAGCACCAAATACCCAGCCTCTTTTCTCATCAACGGTAAAGCCACCCCACGAGTTGGCGCCACCGTAATTCATATTTTCTTCCCACACCGTGGTGTCATACCCGGGCTGGCCTCTCAGAGGAACGGTGTGAAATCTCCATTTGAACTCTCCGGTCAGTGTGTCAAACGCTCGAACATTACCCGGCGGTTCCTCTCTGTTTTCAAACACGTTGGAATCTACAATCAGGAAATTTTTATACGTTGCCGGCGGCGAGTTATTTGTCAGTTTGTTGCGCACCAGATGAGCTGGCCAAACATGGTTTTCCCATAAATCAATATGCCCGCCTTTGCCAAACGACTCGATAAGCGTTCCGTCATCGGGGTTAACAGCCCAAATAACATCTTTTGCCAGATGAAAAATCCTGGCATTTTCGCCATTCTCATCTTCCCAATACACCTCCGCCCGCTGAATCCCTGAGGGGAAGTCGTCTCCCCGGCTATCGTGTTTCGAGGGATCAAACAGCCAAAGCTCTTCACCGGTTGCTGCATCCAGGGCCACAAGATTGAGTTCAGGGTCCGCAAAGTACATGACCCCTTTAATGATGATCGGGTTCGACTCCATACCCGGCCCGACAAGTTCCCTTGTATCGTAGTGCCAGACCTCTTCCAGCGACTGAACATTTTCGGTTGTAATTTGGCTTAGAGAAGAGTACGCAGATCCTTCATTATCGCCACGATAAGTAGCCCAATCGACGAAATTATTCAGTCTGCTCTTCTGACCAGTAGCAGCTGGTTTCTGAGCAGTGGTCCCGGTTTTCTGAGCAGTGGTACTTGCTTGATTCGATGTATCACTACTTTCGCCGCCGCATGCCGTCAGAATGAAAAGGAACATCAGGGGAGAGAATAAATAGAGTTGTTTTTTCATCAGTTCGTGGCCTCGTTCCGTATATATTTGAATAACAGAAATTTTTTTCAATGTTGCTGATAATGTCATGTCGGGTAGTCGTTTAATGACTCCACTCATACTGAATCTGGCCGATCTGCGGAGAGTAGCTGGTATCACCCGTAGACAGTCTTCGACGTTTACTTTTTTAGTAGCCTGTCGCACTGTCTTCCTTCCCAAGTTGAATGGCCCTGTAGCCTCCCTGCGCTCGGAAGTAGAAGATTAATAGCAAGAATCCAAACGCCATGGTCAGTGGAACCAGAGCAGTCCACCTGAAAGCACTTTGGCCTCCACGGATTGAGGCCTCCTCAAGAATTGCGCGTTCTTCGATTTCAGTCGCGGATAATTCGGCGGGGTTTTTCTCAAGAAGTGCACCTACTTTTGCGCCGTTCAGGCCAGCGATTTCGCGAAACAAGAGAAACCCTTGCTTACGATCAGAGACATATTCTTGATGAACAGCCGGATGATTTTCATCTAGAAATTCAGCTGCAAAATGGTCTTGTGTATAGCCAATCCCAGGTCCACCCAGAAGCCCTGCTGAGAGCATACCGATTCCGCCAATGGCACCGAGAGTAAGCGCACCGCCTCTCGGGAAACGCTCAGATACGACAGCGAGCATGGTTGGCCAGAAGAAGGTTTTTCCAATGCCGTAAATTGTGCCAGCGACAATTATTGCCACACCCGTAGCAACGGAACCCAGCATAAATAGGCCAATTGTCGCCAATACGGCACTGGTGAATAGCAGCCCCAGGGGATTGATACGGTGAACGATTGGACCGGCGAAGAATCTCAACACAAACATAATTGATGACGTATAAATGAACAGAAGGAATGCATCACCGCCGATGAGGTATTGCATGATGTTGATTATCCAACTGTCTGTACCCAGTTCTACGTAGCCGACACAGGCATGGAGAAAGAGGAGAAACAACAAAACGGGTGCGGCAAATTCCTTTAGCATATTCATATACGTGACGCCGGCTGCGCGCGCCTCAGAGAGAGGGAATTTCTGTCCGAATAGCATGTAGCCGTACGCGAATGTTGGAATAAGGAACAGGCCGACCAAAATTTCCCAGCGTACCTGGAAGAGTCTCGCGTCTGAACTGGCAAAAAAGTAAGCGATCAAGCCACCAAGGATAAGACCCCCTGGCCAACCGGCATGAAGAATATTCAAATAGTGTGTTTTTTCTTTTGGATAAAGTGTCGCCGTCAAGGGATTGATAATGGCCTCACAGGTACCCCAGGCAACGGCAAACATAAACATACCAACGTACAACATCCAATACGCGGCTTCATTGCCAGCGCTACCATCACCGTATACAGGCGTGGCGGCAATCGTAATTATTGCTGAAAGTATATGCAGAACAAAAGCTACCCACATCAATTTTGCATAGCCGAGTTTCTCGGCTAAAGCACTCGCAACCAATATGACCACCCCAAAGCCAACAAACCCGCCGCCTGTAATGGCCCCAAGCTCACTCTTGGTAAACCCAAATTGTGTGGCCCAATCACCAAGAATACTGGCACGCAATCCGAAAAATAATCCTGCAACAATCAAGGTCATGAAACTGGCGACGAATAACCGCTTTCTATTGTCGACCATGGCTATTTTTTCCTTGGGTAGATGGATGCTGTGAAAAGAAAATATGTCGACAATAGTAATTCTTAATGATCGACCAGCGTTTCTGAGCCTCGCTAAACTCCGCGATCGTTGCTTGCGTAGCGCTCATTTGTCACCTCCAAGCGAGAATTCGGGCAACGCCATTTCGACGCCATTGTTCATCGCCGACTCGTGCGCCAGCACTCCGACGCAAGTGATATTCGCTGATGCCCGCGGTCCGGGATACGCTTGTGTACCGGTTTCCAGCATGTTCACAAACTGGTGCGCCAGATGCGGGTGAGACCCGCCGTGCCCGCCACCCTGGATGAATGACAGATGCTCTTCTTCATCTTTGTTGTAAACACCGGCTTGAGTGAATGGCGCAATCGCATCGGGCAGTAAGTGCGCGTAATCCGGGCAGGCTACACGCTCCGGAATTTCGTCTTCTGGCTTGCCCGCCGTATGCACGACGAGTTCTTCACCTTCAATCAAAGGCCACTCCACCGATTTCTTGGAGCCATAAACTTCAAATCCCTCACGATACTGCCGCGCGGTATCAAACAAGGACCGGTATACATGCCCGACAACATCTGAATCGGCCAATTTAATATGGCAAGACTCAATCGCATATGGGGATCCGTAGTGCTTTTGCAATTCAGGTCTGATACGTCCCGAACCCAAACAGGAAACAGACAACGCATCTTTTTGATCGATCCCGAGAATCGGCCCGACACAGTGCGTCGCGTAATGCATCGGAGGCAGACCCGGCCAGTAGTCCGGCCAGCCTTCCATGTCCTGCTGATGCGATGCTTTTAGAAACTGGATATCGCCAAGTTCACCCTTGTCGAAGAGCTCTTTCATGAAAAGATATTCTCGGGAGTAAACCACTGTCTCCATCATCATGTACTTGAGACCGGACGACTCACACAGACGCACAATCTCTTCGCACTCTTCAACCGTCGTCGCCATCGGCACGGTACAAGCAACGTGTTTTCCCGCCTTCAGGGCTTGAATCGACTGCTGACCGTGCATCGGAATGGGCGTGTTGATATGCACTGCATCAATGTCAGGGTCGGCCAACATTTCGTCATAGCTGGTGTAGCGTTTTGGAATTGAATACCGATTCGCACATTCATCAAGCGATGCCTGCGATCGTTGGCACACGGCAACCAGCTCTGCGGACGGATGCGCCTGGTAGATAGGGATGAATTCCGCGCCAAAACCCAGACCAACAATTCCGATTCTGATACTCAATGCTTTCCCCCTCGGTCGGTTATTTTTTTTGCTCAGACCTATGTATAAGCAATTCTCTCGGACGAGTAATACCCACCGACATCGACATGCCGGTGGGTACCCAGGTACCTGCTTCTGGTCTTGCCGACTTCTAACTCTAGAAGAAGCTGTACCGCGCACCCAACATCAGGCGTCGGTCGCCTTCAATGTAGGCCTGTACTTGTTGTGGTGTGCGGCCACGGAAGACGATCGGTTCATCCAGCATGTTGATGCCCTCAAGAGTAACCGTCAGCTTATCGGTGACACGATAGCCGACATTGAAGTCAAGCTGTTCGTACTCTTCAACAAACCGCGGTATGCGGTTACCGACGTTGGTGTTGGCCAAGAACTCACCACGGTGGTTGAAGAGAATACGTGCACTCCACATCTCGTTCTCGTAGAAGACGCTGATATTGTACGAGTCCGACAAGCCCGTCAAAGCAAACTGATCCTCAGACTCAGGACGGGAAATGTCGTATGAGACGTCACCGTTGACAAAGGTCGCGTTGGTATTAATGCCGAATCCTTCGAGGGGACCTGTGAAGAAGTGCACCAGGGCCACCTCCCAGCCGTCGATATTGGCATTCTCCGCGTTCGTGGGTTGTTGCACGAGGTAGCTGGCCAATGGATCGCCTGGCTGAGGAGGTATGTCGTACGCGGTGGCTATGTCGGATGACTGCGCGGCACCCCCCGGCTGACTGGGGTCGATGAATTCAGCAGCACCGCCTGGGAAATCGGCCGGATTAGCCAGAATGGCGGTCATGGTAAAGAGGTTCGTCTCGGTCGCAACCCAACCTTGCGCCTCCAATGCCGCGAGGGCGTCGCCTGAGACCGTACCCGGTAGCCCACTGGCGACATCCGTCAGACCGAACAGGCTGGTCGTTACCTGCTCGTTGCCGATAAAGTTCGATATCGACTTGTCAAAGTAGGCGACCGTAAAGGCACTGCCTTCACCGTAGTAATACTCGAACGACAGGTCGAGGTTAGTGGACTCCAGCGGATCCAGTTGCGCGTTACCCCTGCTACCACTCCACTGGCCACCCAGTGCCGTCGCCGTGCCCGGATTACCGGCATCGGTATCGACGAACATAGCGCCTAACTCCGGACGCGCGATGGTTTTGCTCATGGATGCGCGCACTTTTATGTTCTCGGTGACATCCAACGAGAGGTCGAGGTTCGGCAGAACGTTGTCATAGGTGTGTTTCTGAATCACCGCCGCTGTCGGGCCGAATATCGTATTGAAGTCGTTGTCCGACGCCCAGTTCTTGGCTATTGGGATCGACTGAATCGATGAGGATTCGACGTCCGTCTCCTCGTAGCGCAGCCCGGCCACGACCTGCATCGGCATGTCGCCGACTTCGGTGTCCAGGATAATCTCGCCGTAAAGCGACAGGGCCGATTCGCTGATGGTACGGTCGTTTGTGCCATTCACCTTGCGATTGTTGATGTCGTACACTGTCCCCCCGCCGCTGGTGAAGCCGTCAAAGGCCTGGGCGAACGCTATCGGGTCAACAAAGAACGCGTTCTCTCCCACGACTCGAAAGCTGGCGCCCGGGGCCAGGATTCCGCCGGCGGCGGTGTAATCCGCGATCAGTTCCGCCTCCGACAGGATGAGATTGTCATTGTCGTTAAACTGGCAGGAGATGCAGATCTCT
>JAJFKS010000023.1 GCA_021773115.1 Woeseiaceae bacterium
CCCCGGTGGGACAAAATCCGTATCTCCATTATTCCTTCCTCTGAAAGCATCGGGCCTCCCTCCTGTCAGGTCGGCCCTAGTTAATCAAAGGTGGGTCAATAATTTTGTCCGAAAAGGGTCAGTTTCCTCTGTCCGGCGACATCAGTACATACTCGGCTCGAAAAGGCGTTCGCAGAAGTATGCTCCAGGCGGCGACATTTGATCCCAGAGTCGACCATACCAAGGCCGCATTGCGCGGATTTCCCTGTCTTCAGCAAGTTTCGTTCGCGGTGCAGAAGGATAAGACTATTGCGGTCAACGGGTTCTACGCATTTCAATATATTGGCAAGCGAGCATACGGTAACTACCTCGGCCTATGCCGGCTTGGCCATTTCGTAGCACACGAACTGAACACCAAGATCAGCAGAATGACTTGCTACTCCGGGATCGCACAATGTGATATCGGAGCTATGAAGCTACGACAGGTAATTGATCATTTAGACGACAATGTATTCGAGGGGGACTCCGATGAACTTTGATTCCTATCAAGACCGAGCTCAAGAAACAGACCAATTCCCAGGAAACAGTCCAGACGCTCTTGTAATTCCTTTGTTAGGTATCGTGGGTGAAGCGGGTACGTTGCAGTCCGAATACAAGAAGCTCCTTCGCGACGGATCAGCTCACAATAGTTTTCATCAGCGAGTTCAAGAAGAACTGGGAGACATTCTTTGGTACACAGCAAACATCGCCTACAAGTGCGACTTGTCGCTGTCAGAAATCGCGGACCTGAATCTCGCGAAAAATGAGGGAAGATGGCATCCCGACCGACGATCGGAACCTAGATTTTTCGACGATACTTACGAAGAGAACGAACAGCTGCCCAGGTCATTTCGATATACATTCGGATACGAAATCGATAATGCGAATGTAAGGCGCGTCGTGATGCGTGATGATGCTGGTCTTCAGCTGGGCGATGGTTTAACTGACAATGCGCAAGAGGAGGATGGCTACAGGTTTCATGATGTACTTCATCTAGCCCATGCTGCCATCTTAGGTTGGTCACCAGTACTTCGGCGACTTCACAACCCGAAGAGAAAGCGGCGATCGAATCCTGAAGTTGACATGAACGAGGACGGTGGGCGAGCCTCGGTTGTAGAGGAAACAGTCGCCGCTGCCATTTTCGCCTATGCGGAGGCCAACAATTTTCTTCAGGGCACTGACCGAGTCGATTGGCATCTTCTTCGGTTCGTAAGAGACATTACGAAAAAGCACGAGGTATCAGTTCGAACTGAGGCAGAATGGGAGCAGGCGATTCTGGCCGGAATAGGCGTTTGGAATGAAATCAAGTCCAATGACGGCGGGACAGTGACGGGCGATCTCATCAACCGAACACTGACATTTGAGCGACAGGATACGCTAAGCGAATAGAAGCTCTTGTTCCGATAGACTTTCGACACTCTCTACGTTGTCGACTGCATTTTTTTTCGGCGGATGTATTCCCCAGCTCGGCGGATACCATTGCGGTAGCGGCCGAGCAGTGAGCCGATATTTCTGTTTAATTCTGGTCCTTCCCGAGATTCCATCAATGCCCGGATGGGCTACGCGCGCGTATTTGTCAACCTCACAGAAAAGATTTTGACAATCTATCAACTGTAATTTGCGCCCCCACAATCCGGGGAACGAAAGTCCCAAACGATCAAAGTGAGAATCCGCGGTTTCGGTCACCGCTCGAATAATGTCTTCCTCTGAAAGATTCCGAATGTCAGGAAAACACTTACGAATACCATCTCGGGCGCCAGGTCCCGCAACTACGAAGTCCATTTCGGAAAATTCGACTAGACTCGTATAGTTAATGTCTATGGTCAACTGATATGCAAGGAAGCGCCCGATAGATGGGTATCCTAGAAGCAACTCGTATATATACTGAAGTGAAGGTGCATCAACTATTTTTTGAGGCAATTGATCCTTCATCATCTGATCTATGAGCAAGAGGTGATTCGAATGTTTTCGAGATTTCCCGAGATTCGGGGACGCCATAATGTATGCGGCAGAGTAAATGCTTTCGCCCCGCCCTCTCGATTGCTCTAGCAAATCGTCATACAGCCTAAAATCAAAACTTGACCATGAAATTTCCTTGAGAGAGCGTTCGAGACACTGCCATGTCTCTATCTTGTTAAAAAACTTGAAGAGAAGAAGTCGAAACAAGATTTCCTCAGGCGTCTGCAACCCTTTATAGGCTACGTCACGGATCAAAAACTGACTAACTCGATCAGATGCACGAAAAACGTTCGTAAAGCGATGCTTCGAGAGAATGTCGTCATTTGTCCACGGGGGATTCGCTCCAGCTACTCTCTTTAGGAAAATCTCTTGGCGAGCCGCTGCAAATTTCCAATAAGTATCGAATACAGCTGTAGACTTCAGCTTGCCGTCTGGAGTTATTAACTCTGCCATGCGATTGTTCCAGTGGGATTCGTTCAACTACGATAGATACACAGCCTCGCTGATCTGCAAGGAGTATACGTGTGGAAACGTACGATGTCTTCTTCGCAATTGAGACACCACCAGAGCTGCTCACAGGCGCCAAACATTCAGAAGATGACGTGCGCGGACGGCAGATTCGAAACGTCTTAGCGATGTCCGATTTTCGAAGGAGAATAACCGCTGCGAGACTAGGCACTCGTCGTGCGATCCGAAGTTCTTACGGCGCCAAAAGGGACCGTAAAGACAAGGGTCGCCAGTCAAGCGCTCACGGATGCCGTATCAGTGCAAGCTAAACCACTGAATCGGTTCCTGCGCTCTGATGCGAGTATCTGGCAACTATCCATATCACCATTCGCACAGTTGCACGTAGCACACGTTCAAACCACAGCGATTGGCGTGTACGTGCCACGGCCGCATCCGGCGTATCGCGTCAATGAAAAAGGGGGCCGAATTCTTGCCCCACTTTCCGCTTGTCATTCATATGGCGCAGCGATAGTCTTTTCGCATCAACACCGTCGTCGTTGCGGAATATCAACGACACCCCGCTCTGATCTTTTGGAGCACCCAACGCCAACAGGGATCACAGGACTGGCGCCGCGGTGAAAACCGTTGATCTCACCTTCAAACTCCAGCTGTCTGCATCACCCTCGATCGACAGCCTTTTGCATCAACGCTCTGGCCCTTGCGCCAGTTCCTGGTGCAACTCTTAGGCACTGCAACCGTCGTGAAGCCGTCGTTGCCACCGTTATGCCGGATGCATGACGCAGCAATTGGTCGGACCGACATTTTGTTGCAATCAGCCACGCCCGTCTTTGTGAGCGCCCCGGCGCTGCACAGAGACGGGCGACCGTAAGCTGGCGCAATCCCGCGTCGAGCCTCAGCTTTTGCCGCTTTCTGCACGCTGCAAAAGCTATTGAACACCCTGCCCGGCGGCCAGTCGACGGACTGACTGGCGCAGCCCCACCCATTCCGCGTCCCCACTTGGGCCGTCATTGGGTGTCGTGGTTCGGTGATTGACTCCAGTGGCGCACACCGCCACCCCCTCGGCCCCGCAATGGGGACCCACACGCTGTGACCGCCAGCCAAACCGCGGTTCATCACTCAACAGCAATAGGAAACCGAAGGAGTACGGAATGAGGATAAAGACAACAGGACGCCGTAATTTTGGTTACGGCAAACAGATGGACTGGGCAGGCAAGCAGGCACTGAGAGAAAGCTTCGGCAACGGGCGTTACGCGACCGTAGCCGGACACACCGAGCGCTGGCGACAATTTGTCGCGTGGTGTCGAAGTGAGCACGGCATGCGCGACGCACGAAAGGTCGATCGAAGTACGGTGAACGCATACGGAACGCATTTGGCGGACAAAGTGACCGAGAAATCCATGTCCGTATCGTACGCACAAAACCTGCTTTCAAGTGTCAACGTGGTGCTGGAGTCACTCCGTGGCGATCGACGCATTCGGGTTGCGCCAGCGGCCCTCGTTGGAAAACGGAATCACGTACGAGTCGAACCACCGACCGGTCTCGACCGGCAGGCCGTGCGCCAGTGTGCAGATCAACTACGTATGAACGGCCACGAGCGCATTGCGTCAGTGGTCGAACTCGCTCGTGCGCTGGGCCTTCGTCTTCGCGAGGCGTCCATGCTCGACGCCAGGGCGGCGTTGCGTCAGGCGTCAAAGCATGGCGCCGTCAATATCACCGCCGGCACCAAGGGTGGCCGGGGTCATCGCGTGGATCGCTGGGTACCGGTCACGAAAATAACGATCGGCTGCCTGGTTAGAGCCGCGAAAGCGCAAGGCACCGGCCGGAATCTGATACCCACCGAGCTTTCCTGGCGGCAGTGGAATACGCGAGTGCATCATGTCTGGGCCCGGGTTCGGGACGACTACAACTTGAAGAAGCTGCACGATCTTCGCGCCGCTTACGCCTGCGAGCGCTACCGCACGCTCACCGGATCCGTTGCGCCGGTGATTGCCGGTCGAAGGATCGCGGGTCGCGATGCTGATCGGGCCGCCCGGCAAACCATCGCCCAGGAGTTGGGCCATGCACGCAGCGATGTCGTCGCGGCCTACGTTGGCGGTGTCCGATGAACCGCGCGGCCAGTCAATGGGCGGCATCTCGGCAAGCCAAAGCGCTACTGGCTAAGCGGCTGCCGGGATCAAGACGCGGCACCGTCCGCCATCACCTGGTCCGTACCGGGCACATTGCGACGAGCATCTGGCAGCGCTGGCACGTTGGTCCTGACCAATGGCAGCTGAAGCATCTGCGCTGGTATCTGGTGGAGCGCACCGGGCAATTCTCAAGCGGCACACGCTACCGACACTGGCTGACGGTTCGGCTTTTAATCATGAGCCTTGAACACGACGGCTGGATCGAACGACTCGATGGACCGTGGGTTCGGCCAACCGGTGTACGCGGCACTCTCAAGGCCGGGCGGCCCGTTCTCGAACCGGCTCCGAAAGCACGCTAAGGACCGCAACCGTGTTGATTCCGTTCGAAGAGCTGGCAAAAATAGCGAATCGTACAAAGCCGTCCGCTGTAAAGCGCTGGTGCCAGCGGCACGGCATACCCTGGATGCCGGACGCGGACGGACGTCCTACGACTTCCGAAATTGCCTATAATGAGGCACTAATGCGGGACAGACCTACGAGGCCGAACTATCAATGAAAAAGTTGCCGAAGAACGTTTATCCAAAAGGTCCGTCCCTGTATTACGTTTGCAAGAACAAGTGGACACGTCTTTGTCGAATCGATGCGCCGGAAGAAGAACTGCACAGGGAGTTGTGGAAGATACTATCGAAGGGCGCCGGTACGCTTGCGGGCGTGATGGATGACTTCATCGCCAATCGCCTTCCGAAAAAAGCGATGGCCACGCAGCGCGATTACGCGAACATTATTAAGCGCCAGCTACGCCCCACCTTTGGTCACATGCGACCGGACGACGTCTCATCACAGGACATCGCAGTTTACCTCGAACTTCGGGAAAACAAAGGCCATGGACCAGCCGGCAACCGAGAGATAGCCTGTTTGTCCAGCGTCTTCAATCACGGCATGAGGATTCGGGCCTGCAACGTCAATCCATGCTACGGCGTCCGGCGAAACACTGAAAAGCCCCGGACACGAGCGGTCACGGACAAGGAACTGCGGCAAGCACTCCGCAATGCACATGTGTCACTTCGAAGGTTATTGTGGGCCGCCTACCTGACCGGCTTCCGGCAAAAAGACCTTCGGTCGATCAGGCGCGATCAGATAACGGTAGACGGCATCAAAGTATGGCAATCGAAGGACGGCAAGCACGAGATCCGCCAATGGACGGACAGTCTCCGGAGGCTGGTTCGAAAAGAACTTGAGCGGTCGAAATCCGACTGGGTATTTACCAATCGCAGCGGCAACCCCTGGAGCATGTCTGCAATCCAGTCCGCGATGCGCAGGCTCGACGTGTCCTGGACATTCCATGACCTGCGTGCAAAGGCGGATTCGGATCATGAGACCGGTCTCGGCCTCATGCGTCGCTACAACCGCGCCCGCCGCCTCCGGGCAGTTAAATAGGATTTTCTTAAAACGAACTTTGAATATCCTTAGAAAAATGGTGCCGGCAACGCCTGCAGGTCTCGTGACAGCAGTCCTGATCCCAGAATGAATCAGATCGCTGGCAATCGTGGAACTTCGACTAATTCGAACAACGGAGGCAACGAATTTATGGGCGAATCACAATAAAGCCTAATTGGGTTGGCGCCATCGACCGGCCAGAGCAACAGATCAGCGCCCTCGTCACATTTCGACTTCGCGTACAGGTAAGATTCGAACGGTTGACTGATAATGTGACTGTCACCGATGCGCACTATTGCCGGATTACCGTCGAGACTGTCGCCGCAACGATTGCCCGTGTCGAACTCAACATGCGTATCGTAGGTCGTATAACCGTATCTTCCATCACACCTACTCTTGAGTATTTCATTCAAGAAAATCGATCGTAGTGCATCACCTTCTCGGCTATCGGGATGTCGAGCTGATGTGACGATTCCGATGCGTTGAAGGTCGTTTTCAAGGCCAATCCAGCGAGAGTCTCCGTCGCCACTGAGCAAGCGCTCTATGAACGTCGATGACCTGTGGGCAGCTACATCGTCAACGACGGACAGGAAGTCTTTTGTTGTAAATCCGATGTCTCCAGCTCGATTTAGGATTTCACGCCAAATAGTTGCGATATCGCCACCACCAACCTCTAGAGAACCTACTTCGCTTACAAAATTGATCGCATACCCGCAATCGTACGCCGCCTTGTCTTGTACGAAACCGCGCGAACCATCTAATGCACGATCTCCCAGGCTAAGCAGGCACGCGTTCAAGCTGTGCTCGGCCTCGCGACCAATATCCTCTGGGCTCATCCGGATCCGATCAGCGAGATACTCAGTGCTGCCTTCGTGTAGCCAAGGTTGTTCTTCATTGACAGCACTTTTGAAATGCTGGCCTATCCACAGGTGAACGGCCTCATGCGCCATCGTGTTCGCGATTGACTCGATCAGTTCCCCATCCGGCACACTTAAGTCAATTCCTCGCAACCTTACTGCCATAACACCATCGTCAAACGCTCCGCCCTTCCAGTTCGCGCCGCGAGGGTCAGGATGACTGGACACATAGACCATAGGTTGCGAATCCGGTTCGACGCCGAATCTTTCGGTTGCTCGACTCAGAACATTTGATAAGACTTGGCTCACATGATTCCGGAGCCAGGCTGGGACTTCTGGACCCGCGACAACGCTGGCTGCCCCGGCGTGCACGTGTCGAGGAGATCCGACGTAGATTAGTTGGTCGTCAGATTTGATTGGCAGACTCGCGTTATCCGCTGGAACTGTCCTGTCGCCAATACGCACGACTGCAAGCTTGCCGAAGCCGGCAAAATTCAGCGCTGCTTCTGCATCCGCGGGACTAAAAGCCGGGACGAAAAGTGTCCAACTATCGCTACCTATTCGATCAACGACAACGTAGCGCCTATTAAAGAACCTGGAATCAATCGACAAATGCAGCGCAAATCGTCTAAACGGTCGACCGTCGGTTCGCGATATCGACGAACCATCGAACTGCCAATCCGAGTTCTCAGTTGTCCAGCTGTTTTTCCGTTGGAGGGCATTGGCCGGCTCAAAACTTAGCTCGCTTACTGACTCGCCAATATTGAATTCGGCACTTAACGATGTTCCATCTGGCGATGGCAAAATCGTGATCCGAATATCATCGCCCGCTCCCTGGCCTTGCTTCGGCGGATGCGAACATGCACTGAAAAGGAGGAACATTAAGATCGCAATGAAGCTTGCCAGTAGTCGTGACATGCGATTTGGATTACTTATGTAAATTGCGTCTCTCGATCGTCGATTACGCGACCCGTCAGTGTCAGAAGTTCCAGCCCAATCCGGCAACTACGGATCATTCGCATTATGCAAAGATTTCATCCGATTGTTCAGAAAATCGGCCTAGGCAGCAACGTCAACGTAAACATGTCTTCGGTATTGCCTACCTGAATAACAGCTTCCTTGCCCATTTCGGTAGTGATCCTAGGCGATGAGATCAGCTCATAAGACTGCTCGCCAATCCGACTTATATGAGCAGCAACGATAATAATTGCTTGCTCGCCAGATTTTGCACGATCCGGCCTCATGCGCAATAGATAGTCGCCTACCGTTACGCCTGTCCATTGCCCGTCGCCGGGAGCCAAAGTTACAGCGTACGGCGGTTGGTCGGTCGCTTCAAACACCAGGTCGATTAGCATCGACGCGCCTGAGTCACCGCTAACAATGCCTGTCATCGATCTTTCCATCGCCGTATTTTCGAAAGCCGCGACCACCTTGCGGGTCTCTTCCATGTTGGTGCTTTCTATGACGATGACTCGCCGATATTCACCTTCCATATGCGTATCAAGTGTTACATCGGCTTTCTCTGCCAAGCGAATCAACTTCTGAGCTTCAGGTTCGCCGATGAATTCGGTTATAGCTTCGCGCTTGCTGTCGCCCTCTATTGTCGTGATTGTCAGGTGGTTGACGATTTTCTGCTCGTCTGTTGTCACTTGACTCATCGCGATGTTGGATACAAAAAAGACGCTGGTGGATAGCATTAGCACGAGGATGCAGAGATGGCGAAATTTCATAGTTGTGTCCTTGGCGAGTAGTCGTATCCGGTAGACGTTGAATCGCTGACCCCAGGCCATTGGATTGATAAGGCTGGAATTCAGCATGCGGTATTGTCGATTCAATAGTTCGACGGCGAGGTCGTCTCGGTACCGGGCTGATGATCTCTTGCACGCCAAGTCGCAACTCAACTCAACGTCTCGACGCACCTGACGTCCCAGAAGCCGCACCAAGGGGTTCCACCAAAACAGGTCCGCAGTCAGTGTGATAAACAACAGAATGAGGTTGTCGTGATGGCGAGCATGTACAAGCTCATGCTTCAGGATGCTGGCCAGTGCCGGGCTCGTAACCTGGGACCGGCCGATCCAAATGTGCGGGCGGAAGTATCCACTAACGAACGCATTGTCCAGACCATCGAGTACGAATAGCGGCACCGTTGCATCCGCATAGCCCGCGCGACGCCAAACTTCCGGAGCGGGCACAGCGTCTTTTCGCCAAGCCCGAAGCTGGCGTTGATGAGCGATAACTCGTGCGACAAAAAGGAGCAGACCTAAGGCGGTTACTCCTACAGCAAGCCACTGCCATGAAAGCCAAGTGGCAGAAAAATTGGGCGTAACAGCCATGGACGGAACGGGCAGCGATTGAAGTATTTCCAGTCGGATGTAGCGAACGACTATGTCGCTCGATGCCCATAGCGTTGACAGCGCAGGCCAAGGCACATACCAAGCGGCAACTGCGCCCAGGCTCAACCACAGCTTCAGTCGCGGTGGTGCGGTTCGCATCAGCGGCAGGCCAATAAGCACCAGAAGACTCAAGGCCACATTCGTCAGCCAATAGCTAGTCATCATCGTCCAACTCGCTCTTTCGGCGCGCAATAACGGACTCAAGGTACGCAATGTCTTCGGAATCGAGCGCTGCGCTGTCGAGTAGGTGACTGAGCAAGGACTTGGAGTCGCCACCGAACACGCGCTCGACAAATCGGCGGGTCAAGGGCAGCGATACGTCGGCTTTCGTCAGTAGAGGCCGGAACACCACAGCACGGCCTTGATGGGCTACGCGCTCGATCGCACGTTTTCGCTCCAGGCGATCGACGATTGTTCTCACTGTGGAGTATTTAGCGTCACGATCTTCAGCAATCTTGCGATGGAGCTCAGGCGTTGAGGCCTGTTTGAGACGCCAGAGGTGTTGCAGGACTTCAAGCTCGAAATCAGAGAGTTTTTGACCAGACATTTTCGTATCTACACTTGTAGAAGATAACTTTTACAACTGTAGATGTTAATAATGCATCTTGTCAAGCGGGTAGTTGGCGCGATCTGTGCCAGCCGCAAACCAACGATTGCCGAGGAAACCGGCCGTACCGATTTCCTTATCCTCTACTACCGCAAGCCGTGAAATAGGACTTTCTTAGAATGACCTTAGAAAATCCTTAGAAAAAATGGTGCCGGCACCATGAATCGAACACGGGACCTACTGATTACAAATCAGTTGCTCTACCAACTGAGCTACGCCGGCTGATGCCGCGCCAGGGGCGCGGGCAGCGGATTATTCTATGTTAGGGCCGGCCTGACAAGGTATTTGCCCTGAAATCAGGACAATTGGCCGCCTCCAGGGCGTTTGCCGCCGCGCCCACCACGCTCGCGAGACCCGCCGCCGGCCCGAAATTCCAGCTCACGCCGGCTCAAAAGCCCATCGCCGTCGGCGTCCAGAGCGTCAAATTCCATCACCTTGCTCAGCGCGCTGGCGGAATACTCCTCTGGCGTCAGGAAGCCGTCGCCATCGAGGTCCAGGCGATTCACCTGTGGATGTGGCTCCGGCTTCTTCGAGGCGCAGCCGGCCAATGTGAAAAAGGCAGCCATTGCTGCTGCCAATACAAGGGTTCTGGTTGTGTTCATCGTTGCCCCTTTAAGAAAAACTCCTCGCCAGCTCTTTGCTTCTCGGACAGCGTCCTCTTGGGGGATAGAGGGGGCGCAGGGAGAGTCTGGTCATTTGCGTCCAACAAGCGTCGAACCGGCGAGGAGATGTCTGTCAAGCAAGGTGATAACGCCTAAGGATTGTGGAGCGTTATTCAGGCTCGTCGGCCTCTGCTCTCTTATCACGGCGTTTTTGACGATGCTCGCGCATTTTGTCTCGCGCCGCGTCGAACTCGGCTTCACTCCAGTAGCCATCGCCATCCGTATCCACCTTGTTGAATCGTGTCTGCGGATCTTCGTCTTCTTTGTGCCTGCGATTAGCTTTATGACCTGCGCTCGCCTTCAGTGCTTCCATCTCGTCAAAGCTAATCAGTGAGTCAGCGTTGGCGTCGATTTCAGCAAACGATGGCGGACCGCGACGCTCGCCCTTGTCGCCGGCATTTGCGTCAATGGCGACGCCCAACACGACCAGGATCGCTGCGGATATTGCTATGTACTGTTTCATTTTCGTCTCCGTAATACGTGGTAGGTGACTGCTCCCGACCATCACATACTAAGGCGACGAAGACACGCTTGCTGTCAGGAATTGTAAGGCTTGAGTTAAGACTTGTGAGCGCCGTGTCAGCTTATTGCGGGCAAGTCGCCTTATCCCGGAGTAATACACGCTCTTCCCCGTACTTTTCGATGATGGCGCCAGCGCCTTTTCCGCGCGGCAGGCCGATATCGACGAAGTACACATCACTTTCACGGGTTCTTTGGCTGATTTCGGGGTTGAGATCCATGGATCGTGCCTCGAGCTCGATCTTCTCGGCGCGCTCGAGGTCACCGAACAGGCCCAGCGATATTTTCAGGCCCTCGTCGTCGGTCCGCACCAGGTAGGCATCCGACAATCCGCCAGCCTGCAGTTTCGCCAGCATTTCGTTGCCTTCGGCATCGCTTGCTATGTTTCGAATCTGCACCCAGTGGCCAACGAATATCTGCGCTCTCGTAGAGCGCATCGCCACATGCATGCCTTCACTCGTGTACACGAGTACGGCCGAATCGGCGTCCGTGTTATCCCGGAACGGCCCGATGGTGACGCAAGCGCGTCCAACCACAGCCTGCAACGCCGATGGCTCACCAGAACCGAGTACCGCCCCGACGCTCGCAACAGACACATTGTCTCGTTCCGTTCTCACATTGATCGGCGGCCCGAGCTCCGACTCTTGCAGCACCGCCACACCCGGTTCAGTCTTCTCGTCGCTCAACATGCCCCACATCCAATAGAGGATGTTGGCCAGCAACAAAATGAGGAGAAGGTTTCTCATTGATCGTTTTCCAACATATGTGCGAGCCCGAATAACACCAGGTTGGGGCGATGCAGTGGCTCTTTTGTCAGCGCGCCAAGAATGCGTGACGCGCCGCCACCGGTCAAGATGACCTTCGGTCGGTATCCATTTGATCTCAATGTCTTTGTTGCACGATCAATCGCGCCTGCGACAGCGTTTTGCGCACCTTCTCGCACCGCGGCCGCAGTGTTTCGGCCAAACATTTTTAAATCATCGCTTGTGGGTTTCGGTGTTGTCTTTACTGCCGGGATATCGCTTGTTGCAGTCGACAGCGAGTTCAGCATCGTCTCGACGCCAGGGATGATCTGACCGCCGAGGTGATTGCCGTCGCGATCGATCGCATCGAGTGTCACTGCCGTTCCCGCATCGACAATAAGGCACGCCGACTTCAGTTCTGCCCACGCACCGACCATTGCGACCCAGCGATCGACACCCAACAGCCGCGGTTGCCGATAGCTGTTGGTGATGCCCCAGCCGCGTCGTTCGCTGCGGGCAAAATGCACATCCGCGTTGCAGTGCATGCCGACCACACCCGACAGGCGCGTGCCGAAACTGGTTCCTGCAACATTGCTGGCAAATACCGCGTCGACTTTCCGCGGTAACTTCGTCGTCAGTTCACTGAGACCTTTCTTTTTGATGTTGGCCAATGCGATATGACCCGTGCGACGAATATCGCCGTCATCGAGTACACCCCACTTGAGGCGCGAGTTACCCACATCCATCAGCAATGCTGTCATCGCATCTAGTCCTTCGGCCCCACCTGCACGATCGTACCTGACACGATGTGGCGACGACCATCCGATCGTGTTTCAAGCAGCAACGCCCCATCTTCCGCGATGCCTGCGCCAATTCCGCGAACCTCTTCCTTCGCCACATGCACAACCAGGTCTCTGCCAACCAGCCAGTCATGCTGCGACCATTTGGCGACCAGCGGCGCGAAGCCTTCTTTTTCGTAGTCCTGGAATGCGCCTAGCAATTGCATAATCAGCGCAGCCGCAACAGCGTCATGTGACGGTGTTGTCTCGCATAACTCGCTGAGGGCGACAACGCGTTTCGCCCAGTCGCGCTCCATGTCGATGGCGGTGTCGCCGCCGAAGTCGATATTGATGCCGATGCCGCTCACCACCGTCACGCCGCTACCCGATTTTGACTGCACTTCCGTCAGGATGCCGCCGAGCTTGCCGTCGCGAGCAACAAGGTCGTTCGGCCATTTGATTTGCACGTCCCTGGCACCGAGTCCTTTCAGCGCGGTCAGCGCGGCGAGCCCGATCGCCAGTGTCATCGCGGGCAGGTTTTCTGGCTGCGATACAAACGTGTAGGCTGCCGACAGGCACACGCCGGAGCCCGGCGGTGACGTCCAGCTTTTCCCCAGGCGCCCACGACCCGCCGTCTGGTTGGTCGTCGCTGCAATATTGATCTTTCCGGGGCGCGGCCCGGTCGTTTGCATCAGGTGACTGTTGGTGGAACCGATCGCATTGAAGGTTTGCAGTTGATCCAGATTTTTCCGCGCTTCACTCGACATCAACCCCCGGATCGTTTCAGCATCAAGATTGATCATGACTCGACCCACCGCCTTTGCGTTTGAAAATCATCACGGCGGTATTGCGATGCTCGGTGCCATTTCGCATGCGTTGTATATTGGAGCGATGCCAGAAAATAATGAAGGCCGCCATGACGACGCTGTAAATAAACAGCGGTTGCCCGTCCGGCAGGAACCAGATACCGAGATAGATCGGCAAGGCGCTCGCCGCTGTCATCGTTGCGAGCCCGACGAAACCGGTCATGACCAGCACCCACGCCCAGACGAAGACCACGCCGATGATCAACTGCGGTCCGAGAAAGATCAGCGTGCCAATGTAGGTTCCCGCGCCCTTGCCGCCTTTGAAGTTGTGGTAGATCGGCCAGACGTGACCGAGCACGACCGCCGTGGCGCAACAGAGCGTCAGCCAAGTTCTGGAAATAATTGGATCTGCGGCGACAAAAGGGATTTCAAGACCTGGCACAAGCCCCGCGCCAATGACACCCTTGCCGATATCGATAATGACAACCCCGAGGGCGAACAGAGCGCCCTGTGTCCGCAAGGCATTGGTGCCGCCGGCATTGCCGCTACCCATTTCGCGAATGTCGACGCCACCGCGCAATTTCCCGACGATCATCGCACCCATCAACGAGCCAATGAAGTAGCTGATCAGAAATTTAACGCCCAATTCCAACATTCTTACCAATCCATTTTTTGCGAGTAGTGTCGTGCGCATTGTAGCATCGGCTCTCCTCTATCCCATGCAGCGTTCCCATTGAGCCAGACCATTCACCTGTTTCTGAACCCAACGGCCGGTCGGGGTCGAGCGGGCAAGCGTCAGGGACGGATCCTGGAACTGTTGCGGCAAGCGGGCCTCGACGTCGATGTGTGTCGGAGTCAATTTTCTGGCGGCATGGAGACCCAGGTGCAGCACGCGCTTGAGGCCGGCGCCACGCGCATTATCGTGGCCGGCGGCGACGGCAGTATGCATGAGGCGGTCAACGGAATTTTTCGATCAGGCGTACGGGCTGGACTCGGTATCATTCCAACCGGGACCGGCAATGACTTCGCCAAAGCCTGCGCGATACCGCTCAACTGGGAGCACGCGACGCGACTGCTTGCCGATCGAATCGCCGCGCATGAAACGCCAAGAAAATTCGATGTCGGGCAGTTCAACGACCGGGTCTTCGTCAACGGTGCTGGGGTCGGTTTCGACGCAAAGGTCACGCGGGTGGCGCAATCGATACGCGTGCCGATGGGTGACCTCGTTTACCTGCTGGCGATCTTTCGCACAATGATCGGTGGCATCGTCAGTCCGAAGCTCACGATCACGGCAGATGATTTTCATTGGGACGGTCCCGTGACTCTGGCTGCGGTGAGTAACGGCCCATGGATCGGCGGCATGTTTCACATCGCGCCAATGGCACGCAATGCAGATGGCGTTCTTGAATTACTGATAGCGAAGCCGGTGACGCGAGGTCGTATTCTGGCGCTGCTGCCGAAGCTCATGAACGGCACTCATGTGCAGGAAGACGACATTGTGCATCACGCGGTGACAACGCTACGTATTCACAGCGACGAACCGATACCCTCGCACCTCGACGGCGAGGTGCAGCCTTTGCAGTCACAGTTTGAAATCAGCGTATTGCCCGCGGCACTACATTTGTTTTGAGTTCGGTCGAAACCCGAGATAGATGGCAAACAATGCGATGCCTGCGCCGGCGAACTCTGTCGCCAGTATTTGTCGATCGAAAAACAGCACGTCCCAAACAAAACTCAAGCTTGGTTGCAGCAACAGCGCGAGGCCAGCCTCAACGGCACTGACCTCCGACAGGCTGCTCGCGATGAACAACCAGCCGATGCTATGCGACAACACGCCGTAGGCGACCAGCCAGCCAAGATCCGAGTAACTTGGAATCGCCATCGACTCGCCTTCGAAGCCGATGGATAAGGCCAGTGCGAAAGCGGTCAGGACCGACACGACCGCCAGCTCCCGTGTTGGCACGCGGTACGCAGAGCCGACACGTGCCTGCCGCAGTGACAGCAGGTAACCGCCGTAAGACACTGCCGTTAGCAGGCCAAAGATGATTCCCATCCGGTAGTTTTGCGGCAGGCCGCTCCAGTCAAACCCGACAATCATCGCCAGGCCGAACAACGCCAGCGGGACCGCGATAAGCTGCGTTGCGCTCGGCACCTGTCGTAACAGGACCATGCCGCCAATCATCATGATGAACACCTGGAAATTCGCCAGCAACGTGGAGAGTCCGGGGCCGATGAAAAGAATACTGCGATGCCAGAACCAGAGGTCCAGCGTGAGAAACACGGACGCAACGACCAGCAGAGCCCACGCGTGTCGCGACAGGTGCAGGCCTTTTCGCATCACCAACAAATAGATGACCAGCGCCAGGCTGCCAAACACGACGCGATAAAACCCGCTGACCGACGGAGCGACCTCTGTGAGTTGCACCCAGACCGGCGACAGGCTGATGAGGGCCGCGCCAATGAACAGTCGAAGGCGCGAACTCTCGAGAAATCTCATTGCTTGCGGAGCCAGGATTCCCGGCGTTGCGACGCGTCGGCTTTCGCATCGGTGTCGACCTGTAAATAACAGGTGTCTGCAGGTGCCTCGGCCCACTTTAGTTTGACCGTCAGCAATTCGTCGCCACGAAACACGGTCAGCGTCGATTTATCGCCCGGGCGATAGCGACGAATGCGCGAGTCACTGCCCGACACATCGGCCTTCATACCGTCGAGCGCGACCAGTTCGTCGCCGGGCGAAACACCCGCGTGTTCGGCCGGCCCGCCATTGGCAACGCTCGTGAAGACCGCTTTGCCACCCTGCATGGCGAGGTTTGCGCCCAGCCAGACGGCGGGCAGTTTGTCCTCTTCGGCGCTCACGCCCCCTTTATCGTCACGGCTCTTGGCGCGGCGCAGCTTATAGCTTACGCCGTGGCCCTTGAGCAATTGCTCCAGTGGCAATTCGCCGGTGCCACGTACCGATGCGTCAAAGAAGTCGCCCAGGTCGAGGCCCGACACTTCAGCACAGACCGACTCGAAGCCGCCCTCCGGCATGCCTTCGCCCGTCTCGCCCCACTTCGCCCAGCAGGCCCGCATGACATCGTCGAGCGACACACGGCCGTCGGTTTCTTCGCGGATCTTGAGGTCCAGTGACAGTGCGATTAGCGCGCCTTTGGCGTAGTAGCTGACAATGGCGTTAGGGGAATTCGCATCCTGCTTGTAGAACTTGGTCCAGGCGTCGAAGCTCGACTCAGACACGCTTTGTCGGCGTCGGCCTTCGCCGCGGTTCACGCGCGTCGCGATTTGTCCAACCAGCTCAAGGTAGTCCGCTTGCGAGATCAGGCCGGAACGAATCAGCGCGAGATCGTCGTAATAGGAGGTGATGCCTTCGAACACCCACAACAGGCTGGTATAGGCTTCCTGCGTCAGGTCATAGGGTGTAAACGCCGCCGGTTTCAGGCGCTTCACGTTCCACAGATGAAAGTATTCGTGGCTGACGAGTCCGAGGAAGGTTCGGTATTCCGGTGACACACCGTCGTCGCCGCGGATCGGCAGGTAATCACGATGACAAACGTTGCTCGATGACCAGCGATGTTCCAGGCCACCGTAGCCGGTACCCGGTGCGTACAACAGGAATACGTAGCGATCCAGATCGCGCGGCGCACCCAGCATTTTCATGTGATAGCTGCACAGTGTTTGCAGGTCGTGACAAAGGCGTGCCATATCAGCGCGAGTATGGCCGCGAATGGCAAGCACGTGCGGGATGCCGTTCGCTTCGAACTCACCGATCGCAACGTTGCCGATTTCCACCGGGTGATCGATCAACTCAGCATAGTCTTCGGCGACGTAAGCGCCGAAGTCATAGGGCTCGGCGCCATCACGATTCATCGATGTCACCACTCGCCAGGACTTCGCTTCGGGAATTTCCGGAGCAAGGATATCCACCTTGCAGGCGACGTCTTCCTGTCCGACGACCATCGGAAATACGCAGGTGCCGTTGAAGTATGCGTGGGTATTATCAAGGTGTGCGCCACGCACACTTTCGTCCTGCGCGTAAATTTCAAGAATCAGTGTCAGCGCCCGATCCGTTGCATCCGTCTGCCAGCGGCTCTTGTCCAGCTTCTTGACCATGACACCGACACCGTCTGCCTCGGCCCGAATGGCAACCACGTGCCGCGCATAATCACGAATCATGTAGCTACCGGGAATCCACGCAGGCATATCGAATACCTGGCCGGCCGGGTCCGGCTTCGCAACGGTCAGCCGCACCTCGAACAGGTGTGCCGCAGGATTCAGGGCTCGAATGCTGTAGTGATGTGCATCGTTCATTGGATTTCTTGTTTCCTGAATAGCAAAACGGGAACCGGTTGCCCGATTCCCGTTGCGTTTAATCGGCTTGAACTGGCGTCTAGCGTTGTATGGTCTGCGTGTCGCCCAGGTGCATCAACGGTAGCGGGTTCGGGCTCGAGCCATCCATGAAGTAAAGCTTGCTCGCCGGGTCCTTGGAAATCGCCTTCAATGCTTCGAGTGACTGCAACTGAATATACGCGGGATTACGTGCAATCGCATTATTGATTTGCGTAATTTCATAGGCTTGCGCATCCGCCAGCGTTCGCTTGCGCTCAGCTTCCTGTACCGCTGCTTCGCGTCCGGCTTCGGCACGTGCAACATGCTGCTGCAGCTCTGTGCGGACGCGTTCCAACTCGGCCTTCTCCTGCTCGACCGCCTGCTCACGCTCCTTCTTTTGTTCGATGGCCTCAACGATAAACGGGGGTAGTGTGATATCACGAATCAATACAGCCGAGACGATAATGCCTTTCGGCTCCAGGTATTCTCGCAGTCCATCGGTCAGGCCGACCTGCAGATTTTCCTGTGTCTCTTCCTTGAAGAAATCCTCGGCACGCACGATGCTCTTGCCTTGCTCACGCAGCAGCGAACGCAGCTTCGGTACCAGGTGCACACGCACGGCAGCGACTTCATCACCGGTCTCCTCGAGAATGATCGGCGCCATTACCCCGTCGATGCGGTATTGCACACTCACATCCAACTTGGTTTGCAACTGATCCTGGCTGGGTACGTTGGCGGTTTCGATGTGCGTCTTTTCGCGCGCATCGTACATAGTCCAGCGATACAAAGGGTTAACCGGTACATGGATGCCCTGCGAATAACCTTCCGCGACGACGTTGCCGAATATTGTCGCGACGCCAACGCGACCGGGTGGAACAGTTTTGACAAACAAACTGCCAAAATAAAGCAGCAATGCAGCGCCGACGACGTAAAAAACAAGATTTCGCTGAGTGTTGGCACTCGCCATAAGGTGTCTCCTGTGACTGGAAGGTTTTTGTAGGCCCAGATATATGGGCAAATGAATGAATTTAAAGCGGTTTTGGCGTCGCTACCACTATCTCGGTAGATGCACTTCCGCCAGCATACAGCGAACGCTGCCACCGGCTGAACTCTCGATATTATCGATTGGCGTGTGCACGACCTTGCCATTGGCCTGCAGTATTTCGCGTTGATCGTCGTTTAGCGAATTCCATGCCTGGCTGGACATCGCGACAACGCGCACACCATCTTCGCGTCGCAATTCGAGCATGTTGCCCGCAAAAGCATCGAGCTGCTCGTAGCTCAGGTCCACGACTTGATGGCCGGTCACTTTGAGCTGTGCCAGAACGGCCTTCTGTTGCGCTTTATCGGTGATCGATTCGGAGCAAATGACGGCGACTGCCTCACCGACGTTCATCAATACGTTGGTGTGATAAATGCGCACACCGTTCCGATCAAATGCATCGAACGCGACAACGTCGTAGTCCATTTGTTGTGCAAAATCGCCAAGTGGGTCCAGCTGTGTCCGCGATGACAGGCAGGCATAAGCGATTTTGTTCGTGCGATCGAGCACCATGCTGCCTGTGCCTTCGAGGTAGTGGGCATTTTTTTCGTGCCCGCTGAGATCGATGATCTCGCGCACCTGATAGCCGAGCTCGGTGTCCAGCATCTCGATGATGTCGGGTCTTCGCTCAGTGCGTCGATTGGGTGCTTCCATCGGGTACAGGACCACGCGGCCATCAGCATGGAAGCTGACCCAGTTGTTCGGAAATATCGAGTCGGGCGTATGCGGCTCCGGGGTGTCCTGCACGAGCACCACCTTTATTCCCGCCTCTCGCAGCACTTCGACGAGCGCGTCAAATTCCTGCACGGCGACATTGTGCTGCTGTTCCGGGCTCAGAGGATTGCGTCCCTGGAAGCGATTTGATTCGGCTGTCATCGGATTACTTTCAAATCGAGCGGGCCGAATCATCAGGACAGTGCTGGCTAATTGTGATTCTGTGTCAGGCATCGTGCATTATATGACCGTGATGACCCGAATTCGCAATGTACTTCTGAACCCGGCCTGGGTTTGCTTCCTGTGGGCCGGCATGACAATCGGCGTAAGCATGATCGCCACGCCAGTTCGCTTCACTGCCAGCACCATCACACGACCGATCGCGCTGGATGTCGGTCGGGTCGTATTTGCGGCACTGAGCAAGGCCGAGCTTGTAGCGTTAGTTATTTTGCTCATCGTAGTCCGCGCGTCGGGTGCGGCTCTGCGACTTTGGTCTGTTTGTGCAGCCCTGGCGTTGATCGTCATCGCCCAGTCCGCGTGGCTGGGGCCGGAACTTGCCGATCGCACACAAATGATTATTAGTGGCGTCGAACCCCCGCAGTCCTACACGCATGCGCTGTATTCGACACTGGAACTGCTAAAAATCGTGCTGTTGCTCTACCTCGGGTTTTCGACGCTCGGCGTCAGGCGGCCATAGAAAGTCATGCTCGAGATTGCAGCGCCGGACGGACACATCATTCGAGGAACGCATTGGCCAGCCGAGTCTCCGGCCCGCGGCATCGTGCAGATATTTCATGGCCTCGGCGAACACCATGAACGCTATGAACGGTTTGCACGGGTGGCCAATGCCTACGGGCTGGCCGTCGTGTCTCATGACCATCGCGGTCACGGCAAGCAGGCTGAACTGCTCGGACATTTCGCCGATGCCGATGGCTGGCAATTTCTGATCGACGACGGCCTTCGTGTCAACGAATGGATCCGTGAGCGCTGTCCGGATCTGCCGTTGATCTTGCTCGGCCACAGCATGGGCTCCTACATCGCTCAGTATTTTACGATGCAGCACAGCGATCGGGTTTCAGCGCTTTTGCTGTCAGCATCAACCTGGCCGAAGAAATCTGCGCTGTTTGCTGGCCGGATACTGGCTCGGGTAGAAGCCAAACGCATCGGGCTACGCAGCAAGAGTGCTTTGCTCGACAAACTCGGCTTTGGCGTTTTCAACAAGCCATTCGAGCCTGCTCGCACACCGCTTGACTGGCTATCTCGCAACGACGACGAGGTCGACAAATACATTCACGACCCGTTATGTGGTGGACCTTACACGTGTGGGCTTTGGCTGGACCTGATTGGTGGGCTATCAGCCATCGCATCGGATGAAGCACTTAACAAGATTCCTGCCAACATGCCGTTACTTCTGACCGGCGGCAGCGACGACCCGGTTGGCGGCGACAAGGGAATCACCGAGCTCGCCATGCACTATGCACAGAGCGGGCACAGCAACCTCAAAGTCAAAGTGTACGAAGGCGGTCGTCACGAGATGTTTAACGAAACCAATCGTGACGAATTCACAGCCGATATCCTGGCGTGGATCACGAAGCAGGTTGCTGCCTCGGGTCGTGCTTAGCTGTTCGGCTGTTTGGGCTTCAGCCTGGCAGGCAAGTAAAAGGACAGATAGGTGTTGCAGATCTTTTGCGCTTCAATAATGCGCTGTTCAGATATGTGCCCCTCACGGCGCATCGCATCCGCGAAAATTGAATCTGCTAAAGATGTGTACATACCGAGTGTCGAGAGCCAGCCACTAATTTGCGGCATCACAAAATAACGATCGAATGTTCCGGCAATCACCCGCGTCAGGTCTTTAACCGCCGCTCGATAGTTATCCGGTGTGTTGCTTCGAACTCGCGGCAGGGCGTTTAATGTTGCTGTTGTGTTGATCCAGTATTGCGCTGCCCGCACGATCAATTGGTCGGAAAGCTCCGCCCATGACGCCGGTTGGTCAATGCGTTCGAAATCGTGAACGTAGTGTACGAAGCTGTTCATCCACGAACTCGCGAGATCCTGCATCAGGTCCTCAATACCATCGTAGATCCGGTAGGCCGATCCGCGGGACACCTTGGCCGCTTTGAAAACCTCACTGAAGCGCGGTTGCTGGCCGCCTGATGCTTCGATGAGGCGTTGCGCTTCGCCGAGCAGCTTGTCGCGATTCGCACGGCCGCGCGTCCGAAGCTTCGGTATGCGCTGGTCGGATCGCAGCACATTGTCGTTCGCCTTGCCGCCTGGCATTGCTCATCTCCCGTCTGCAACGCTGATTTATGCAAATGGGTCGCTCATTGTCAATGCGGTGCTAGTATTCAGCGACATTGGCGAGCAGTAACAAGAGCAAGCACTTTGAGCACGGACGAGATTCGATTCCTTCACCTCCGACAACCGCAACTCGAGCTCGAAACGGTACGCGCACTGGTGCTGGAGCGCTATGGAATCGATGGCGATTATCGTTCGGTTCGAAGCGAGCGGGACCAGAATTTCGTCATCGAGGTGGTCGGTGGCCGCGACTGCGTCATCAAAATATCGAACCCGGATGAGCAGATCGAATCGATTCAATTCCAGGTCGCAGCGCTTGATCATATTGCGAACCAAAACCCTGCACTGCCCGTGCCACGAGTAATTCGCGACCGCAATGGCGTGACACATTTTCAAATCGCGGTCGAGGGCGAGGCGTACATCGTTCACGCACTGGAGTTCATTGCCGGTGTCCCGCTGGCAGAATCTGCAAGTGCCAACTCACCCATCGTACGGCGGCAAATCGGGACGCTCGTTGCCGATCTCGACATCGCGTTGCGCGGCTTTTTTCATCCGGCATCCAACCAGGATCATCCCTGGAACCTCGCAAATTGCTCGCGATTCATTCCGTTCGCTCACCATATCGTCGACAACAACATGCGCGACAGGGTGGCCGAGGTACTCGTGCACGCCGATCACGAGGTCATGCCGGCAATACGCGCATTGCGGCATCAGGTGATTCATCAGGATGCTCATGCGCGCAACATGCTGGTGCATGAGCACGATGAAACCTGCATCGCGGGCATCATCGATTTTGGCGACATGGTATTCGGGTCGCTGGCCGCGGAAGTGGCCATGGCCTGTTACAGCGCCACGTCCGGGTCGGGTAACGTGCTCGATGCAATGGGGGAAATTGTTTCCGCGTACGACGCCAGGCTCGCGCTCGACGAATCCGAAATCGAGCCGATTTATGATCTCATCTGCATCCGACATGCCATGAGCGTTGCGATCGTTTCGACGCGCATCACGACGGCTCCTGCCTCCGAGGGCGACCTCGAGGCAATTCGTTGGCACTCATCCGAGTTGCGACACTTGCAGAGTATTGGCCGGCAAGCCTTCACCACGTCTCTGCGCCAAGCCTGCAGGTTCCCGTCGTCTTATTCTCAATCGGCGGACGAATCGGCGCTACTTGCGACGCGCCACAAGCATCTTGGGAAAAGCAGCAAGCATTTCTATGCTAAGCCGCTGCATTTCGTAAAAGCAGCCGGCGCCTATCTTTATGACTCTGGCGGTACCGCCTACCTGGATTTCTATAACAATGTGCCCCAGGTCGGTCACTGTCACCCGCATGTCGTGCGCGCAATCAGCCGCCAGGCGGCAGCGCTCAACACCAATACACGCTACCTGTACGACAGTGTGCTCGAATATGCGGAACGACTGACCAGCACGCTCGCCCCGCACCTGGATGCCTGCATCTTTGTAAATTCCGGCAGCGAAGCGAACGATGTTGCCTGGCAAATGGCGCGGTTTGCGACTGGCCGCGAAGGCGGGCTGTTAATGGAGGATGCCTATCACGGCATCACCGACCCGATTCGCCTGTTCTCACCTGCTCACCCCGACACCCGCTTGCCGGGCCATCTAAAAGGCCTTGCGGTACCGGACCCGTACCGCGACCCGGAACCTGACGTTGCTGGCCGCTACGCCCGCGACGCGGACCGAGCAATCGATGAGCTGAACGCCGCAGGCCACTCGCTCGCGGCATTCATGGTCGACTCTGCATTTTGTTCCAGCGGTGTTCCGAATGTCCCGGACGGGTATCTGCGTGGGGTCGAAGAACGCGTGCGTGCTGCCGGCGGCATGATGATCTGCGATGAAGTGCAGTCGGGCTTCGGCCGAATGGGGCAATGGTGGGGTCACGAACATCACGGCGTGAAGGCTGACATCGTCACGATGGGCAAGCCCGCCGGTAATGGGCACCCCCTCGGGGTCGTCGTGACCTCATGTGACTTACTCGATCGCTTCCTTGTGCACACGGGTTTCTTCAGCACTTTCGGCGGCAATACGGTCGCTTGTGCGGCGGGTAACGCGGTGCTCGATGTCATCGAGCACGAGAACCTCATCGAGAACGGTCGAACGGTTGGCAACTACCTTCGCGATCAACTTCGCGAACTGGCCGCAACGCAGCCTCTGATTGGCGACGTGCGCGGTCATGGCATGCTCGCCGGCCTCGAGCTTGTGACGAACCGCGAAAGACGCACACCGGCGAGCGACGAAACCGATCGCCTGCTCGAGCTAATGCGTGAAAGGCAGGTTCTGGTTGGTAAGGAAGGTCGTTTCGGCAACGTACTTAAACTTCGACCGAACCTGGCCCTGCAAGTGGCTCAGGCCGATGAATTTGTCGCAGCACTCAACTCTGCGCTTAGTGCCTGCGGCAAAAACTGAACCCGCTGGTTGCGAGCAGCATTTGAGAAATGCCGACAGGAATGCCGCAGCCACTGCTAATCAATTGCACGCTACTGGCGATTAACGTCGGCGCCGGCGGTACCGTCGTTGCCGTCAGGCCCACCTGATGACTCCGCAAGCGTAAATAGCAGGCAAAAAAAACCCCGCTATTCGAGCGGGGTTTTTGTCTTGCAACAAACGATTACCAAGAGAGACTGCTCAGAACGTAACACTGCCTCTCAGATACCAACCGGCACCGTTGAATCCGAACGGGCTGGCCTCTGAATACAACTGACCCAGGTCACCGGCAAAAGGATTTTTGTCGGGGAAAGTATCGAAGAGATTGTCGACGCCAACCACGACTTCGAGATTATCCCGCACCTGGTAAGCAAGCTGAGCGTCGACGAGCACCACCGCACCGATACCCTTTACATCGTTACCCGTATCGTCCCATTCGCCGTAGTAGTTGGCCCGGAGCAGGGTGCGAAAATCGCCCATCATGTGCGACCACGCAATATTGCCCTTGACGTTCGGCAACAGATCCTCAAGTGCCGCAACACGGTCAGCATCAATCGGATTCACGGTACCCACGCTATCCACTTCGGTCTTGTTGTAGTTAAACGCAAGCGTGATGTCAGAATCGCCGCTTCCGAGTTCGAAGCCGAAGCGGCCAACAACGTCGATGCCTGAGGTCGTCGTATCGAAGCTGTTGGAGAAGAAACGAAACGACGAAAGATCATCAAGACCAATGAAGTCGGTGCGATTGATGGTTCCATCAGCATCAAGGCCCGTGAGAGCCTGCGAGACTGTCGTGTAATTGTTGACGTTGCCATCTGCAAAATTCAACGCAGCCAGGAAGTCGACGTCGGCACCCAGTGCGACACGGTCTTCCAATTCGATGTTGTAGTAGTCGATCGTCCAGCTGGTCTCACCAACGTCGAAAGCCACGCCGATTGCCAAATTGGTCGCGTCCTCGGAACCCAGAGCCGGACGGCCATTGCCGAAGCTCTCGATGAAAGTCGCCGCCAGCTGACCCGCCGCCGAAGCCAGTGGCAGGGTGCCCTGGTCTACAAGTACACCAGCAACGTTTTGGGTGGTCACATTGGTGATATTTGCCTGTCCGGCTGTCGGCGCATGGAAGCCGGTAGAGACGGCACCACGAATCTTGAACGAATCGGTTACGTGATAGATACCGGCGAGCTTGCCGTTTGTCGTATCACCGAATTCGCTGAAGTCTTCGTATCGAACCGCCGCCTGCAACGTGAACTTATCCGTCAGATCGGCCTCGAGGTCGACGTAGAAAGCAAGACTGTCCTGATCTGCGGACGTCGTATTCGGGAATCCTCCGAAACCGTTGGAGCTCGATGAGAAGCCCTGGTCAGAGAGCGGTCCGAGCGCGAAGGATGCCGGATCACCGGCAAACAGATCAAACTCCTCTTCACGATACTCGGTGCCGAACGCAATGTTCAGATCGGACGCGAATCCGGCATCGATAGCATAGACGAAGCTGGCGGCGAACATCGTTTCGGTCTGCTCCTGGCCGCCGGGCGTGAAATCCCTTGGCGTAGCCGGGCCGAGCGAAGCATTGATCGTGTTGCGAATAAAGAAGTCGGTTCGGTTGGAGCCTGTTTGAGCAGCGAAATCATAGAGCAGGCCGGTGCCGATATCGAACTCGCCACGAATGCCAACCGCGATCGCACTATCCTCGTTATCGCCACCGAAACGCGGAACGAAGCCACTCGGGATGGTTTCAATAAAGGAGAAACAGTTCGCATCGGCTACCACCAGCGCGAGAATCACCGGATCCGGGGTGACACCGGCCGTGCCGCCGAGTGGAATGCCTTCGGGACAAGATCCACCGACGCCAAGCCCGTCGAGATCGCCAACAAGAACAGAAGGCGAGCCGTTTGGATCTGACGTACCGGTTGCGTCGACCAGCGGACCGCGATAGACACCAGCACGCTGGCTGCCGCTACCCGGTCCTGCCGGGTTGCGATAGAAGAAGCCACCTTCCACTGTGCGCTCACCGTAGTTGCCGAAGGCATACAGTTCGGCCGAGGAGGACAATTCGATCGCCGAGTTGAAAAAGAACTTGATGTCGTCCGTTACGTCGGGCTGCCCCCAGTATTGCGGCACTTCCGAGGTGTAGGAGTTGATCAGCTGAAAATCACTGGCCGCGGTGTACCCGCCGGCGATCATTGCTGCGACGTCGTCACGAACAACCGAACGAACGGTACCCTCGACATCCCTGATTTCGCCGGTGAGGTTGATAAAGCCGGAATTGCCGAGAGGCAGGCCGACATTACCTGAGATGGTGTAGTGATCACCGTCGCCTTCGGTTGTCGAACCATACTTGGCCTGAAGCTCCACGCCTTCGGCATCGTCTTTCAGGACGAAGTTGATCACGCCGGCAATGGCGTCCGAGCCGTACTGCGATGAAGCACCATCGCGGAGCACCTCGACCTGCTTGAGCGCGAGAGACGGGAGGGCAGAAATATCGACACCCTGCGCGCCGTCAGAAATACCGCCGCCAAGGAATGAGATAATCGAACCGCGATGACGCCGCTTGCCGTTGACTAGCACGAGCACATTGTCAGGTGACAAACCGCGTACATTGGCCGGTCGAACAATTGTCGCTGCATCGCTGATTGGCTGTGCATTGACGTCGAAGGATGGAACGGCGGTGCGCAGCAGATCCTGGATGTCCGAGGACGAGTTCTGGCGGAAATCTGTTCCCGAAATGACATCGATCGGAACTGGTGAATCCGTTGCGGATCGGTCGGCTCTGCGCGTACCGGTCGTAACGATCTCCTCGATCGACTCCTGCTGTTGTGCGTTTTGCTGTTGCGCAAAAGACTGTTGCGGAAACGCGACAGTTAATGGCACAGCCAGGGCCAGCACAACCCCCATGTATATGCTGAACTTGCTATCCACGATTATTCTCCCAATTGAGTTAGTGTCCCTGCAAATTTAGCTGGGACTCCAATTGCCCCGCACGTTCCCGCACGACGCTATATTTTGATTTACTCATCTAGACTAACCCTAGCGTTGCGAAATTGCCACAACTTCAATGCACCTGACAATGCTCTTTGGGATAGGTGAGCCAAGCCTTTCCATTGAGTCACTGCGCGATTTCCATTTCGAAAAGCGGCAAAAGTGGTGTAAAAGTTTCAGGCATGCGAGTTGACTCGCCGCCACGTGATGGCGCCCTCGGTCTTTCTGCCCACGCATAAAAAAAGCCGTACCCGGAAACCGGGTACGGCCTTTCATAAATAAATCCTGGCGGTGTCCTACTCTCACATGGGGAGACCCCACACTACCATCGGCGCTGAACGTTTTCACTTCCGAGTTCGAAATGGGATCGGGTGGTTCCCGCTCGCTATTGCCGCCAGGAAAACTGGTTGGAAATCTGGAGTTATGGTGGCAGTCACCTTAATTCAGGTGCTGTCATTCGAACTCCAACGGGAATTAGGGTGACTGCCACCATAACTCCGCATTTCCGAAAAAAATAACAATTTGGATTCTGACGTCCTTGTGTCGCATTACTCATGTCACACACAAAGCCAAAATTCTTTGGCGTTATATGATCAAGCCTCACGTGCAATTAGTACTGGTTAGCTTCACGCATTACTGCGCTTCCACACCCAGCCTATCAACCTCGTAGTCTTCGAGGGCACTTAAGGGAGCTTAAAGCTCCAGGGAAATCTAATC
>JAJFKS010000024.1 GCA_021773115.1 Woeseiaceae bacterium
AGTGACGCCTTCATTGTTGGCGAATTGATCGAACCGGGTCGTGTGCTTTTCAGCATTAGCGACGAGACCACGCTTTGGGTTGAGGCCAGCACGGTGCCAAGCGATCTAACCGAGTTTGAGGTGGGGGCACCTGCGCGGATCGCACATGGCGATGACCATTGGATTAGCGGGCGCGTGGTGCAGTTGCACCATCAACTCGACGAGATAACACGCCGCCAGGGATTGCGGATCGAGGTCGATAATACGGACGATCATCTTCATCCGGGTCAGTTTGTAAAAGCGGAGATCAGCACTGGCGAAGGACCTTCTGTGCTGGCCGTTCCCAGTGAAGCAATCACGCTCATCAAGGGAGTGCCCACGGTCTTCCTGTTTGAGGAAAGCCACGAATTTCATCCGCAGGCGGTCGAAACCGGGACGTCGTCGGGCAGTTGGACAGAGATTCGCGGAGGACTCAAGGATGGCGACGAAATCGCCGTCACCGGTGTCTTCCATATCAAGTCACTGCTACTCAAATCTTCGCTTGGCGAAGGTCACGCGCACTAGGAGGCGATCATGCTAAATCGATTAGTTGAAGCCTCTCTGAGGTACAAGTTTTTGGTGCTCGTCGCCTTTGGTGTAGTGACATTTTTGGGTTGGCGTGCGATTTACACGGTTCCAATTGACGCTTTCCCCGACGTTACTCCGGCCCAGGTGAATATCTACACGGAGTCGCCGGGACTTGCAGCCGAAGATGTTGAGCAATTACTGACATTCCCGATCGAATCCGGCATGGCGGGACTGCCTAAGGTGCAGGAGATTCGGTCAGTAAGTCTGTTTGGTCTGTCGTATGTCGCGGTCTACTTTGATGATGACATGGACATCTACTTCGCACGACGGCTGGTAATGGAGCGATTACAGGAGGTGGGAGACCGAATCCCGGAGGGTTACGGCACGCCGGAGATGGGCCCTAATACGTCGGGATTGGGTCAAGTATTCTGGTACACACTGGAGCGCGCCGATGAAAAATTGAACGCAGCGATTACGGACATGGATCTGCGAACCCTACACGATTGGACTGTGCGATTGATGCTGCGTACTGCCGCGGGCGTGGACGATGTTATGTCCTGGGGTGGGCAAGAACGCCAATACCAGGTGATCATCGATCCGCTCAGCCTGATCAAGTTCGAGCTGACTTTTAAAGATGTCATGGAAGTGATCGAGGCCAACAACCGGCAGGTTGGTGGCCAGTACATCAATCAAGGGTCCGAGCAGTACCTCGTACGCGGCCTTGGTTTGGTGGCGAACGAGGCGGATATCGGCACGATGGTCATTAAGGTGGAAGATGGCGTGCCGGTCTATCTACGGGATGTTGCCAAGATAGAACAAGGCCCCGCACTGCGATTCGGAGCGGTGACCCGGGATGGCAAGGAGGTCGTGCTTGGCATGGCGCTGTCACGCATCGGCGAAAACGCCGCCAATGTTGTCTCAGCAGTCAAAGACAAAGTGGAGATCGTTAACGAAGCGCTACCCGATGGTGTTGTGTTGCGGCCGGTTTACGAGCGGACGGACCTTGTGGACGAGGCGGTAGGCACGGCCGTGCGCGCACTGGTCGAGGGGTCGATCCTGGTCGCAATTGTGCTGTTCCTCTTTTTAGGGGAGCTGCGGTCCGCACTGGTCGTCATTACGGCGTTGCCACTGGCGATGCTCATAGCCTTCATTTTCATGGAGCTGGCCGGATTGTCTGCAAACCTGATGTCACTAGCAGGCCTCGCAGTTGGTATCGGCATGATGGTGGACGGCGCCGTCGTCATGGTCGAGAACGCTTTTCGCATCATGGCAGAGCGGCGTGAATCAGGACAGCCCGTGGACCGCAGTAGCGCCGTACTTGCTGCTGCTCGCGAGGTCGCGAACCCGATTGCGTTTGCCATCATAATCATAGTGGTCGTGTTCGTGCCGTTATTCGCGCTCGAAGGACTCGAGGGCAAACTCTTTAAGCCGATGGCCTTCACGATCAGTTACGCAATGGCTGGCTCATTGGTATTAACACTGACCGTAATCCCGGTGTTTGCTGCATTGATTCTGAAACCGAAAGAAGAGCGCGACACCTGGTTAGTGCGAAACGTCAAGAGCAGGTACCTACCGCTGCTCGAGTGGTCATTGGCCAATAAAAAGAAGGTTGTGATGTCGGCGGCCGGTTTACTGGCTGTCAGCCTCCTACTGTTTCCATTTCTTGGCAAAGAGTTTATGCCGACGTTGCAGGAGGGCTCGATCATGTGGCGGGTGACCTCGATTCCTTCGGCATCTCTGGAGCAATCCATCAAGATCTCGAAAGATATCGAGAATACGTTAACCGAATTTCCTGAAGTGAAAACGACGGTAGCTATGATCGGACGGGCCGAGAAGGGCGAAACGGCCGATGTAAATTATATGGAGATCTATACTGAGCTAAACCCTGAAGACGAATGGCCCGAGAAACGAACCGTGCCCGAACTCGCCGACCTTATGCGTGAGGAACTGGAAGCGGTCGTTCCGACCGCAGTCGTCGCATTCACTCAGCCCATTCAGATGCGAGTGGAGGAGTTGATCTCTGGTGTTCGAGCAACGCTAGCCACAAAAATCTACGGCGAAGATTTGGACGAACTCGATCGCCTAAGCGAGGAGATCAAAAACGCCATTGCGGGAATAGAAGGCGTCGCCGACCTTTCCCTCGAAGCCAATGTGGGCAAGCCGCAGATTCGGATTCAGGTCAATAGAGAGCAATTGGCGCGCTACGGCCTGAATGCCGACGATGTGTTGTCCGTCGTTCGTACCGGCATCGGTAATGAGCCTGTCTCAGCCCTCATTGATGGAGTTCGTCGCTTTGATATCACGGCGCGTATTGACGACGCTTCAAAAGCATCGGTGCAAGCTATAAGTGAAATTCCTATTCGAGCGGGATCTGGTGCAATCGTGCCATTGTCGGCTGTAGCAGATATATCGGTGGCCGAAGGTTATTCATTTATACGTCGTGAGCAGCTGCAGCGCTACGCAGTAATTCAAATGGATGTTCGCGGTCGGGACGTCGATGGTTTCGTTAGTGATGCGAACGCGGCAATCGAGGCGAACGTCGAATTGCCGCCCGGTTACTGGATTGAATGGGGTGGTGCGTTTGAAAATCAGCAGCGCGCATTAAAACGTCTTTCGGTGATCGTACCGCTCACGATCTTCTTCATCTTCGTGCTGTTGTACACGGCATTTAATTCAACGAAATACGCGACAATGATTATTGCCAACGTTCCCTTTGCGACCATCGGCGGCGTCTTTGCGTTGTTTGTTAGCGGCCAGTATGTATCCGTGCCGTCCGCAATCGGCTTTATTGCCGTATTTGGCGTAGCGATGCTAAACGGCATTGTACTTGTGAGTTTCATCAACGAGTTGCGAGAGAAAGGCCTGTCCGTTGCCGAGGCGGTACGCAAGGGTGCGGAGCTTCGGCTGCGACCCGTTCTTATGACGGCGAGTGTCGCAATTCTTGGTCTGGTGCCAATGTTGCTGTCATCGGGTGTCGGTGCGGAAACTCAGCGCCCGTTGGCTTCGGTCGTAGTAGGCGGCCTAATCACATCGACCCTCCTGACGTTGATCCTATTGCCGGTAATCTACGAGTGGGCCGAAACCCGAAAGGAGAGTTCATCATGAGCATGCAGGAGATAAAGGCATTTGTGCACCGCAATCGAATAGCTGACGTGGTTGGCGCATTGTCCTCGGCCGGGTTCAAACGTCTCAGCATTATTGATGTACAGGGGTTGCTTCGCGCTCTCGATAGCAAGGAACAGCAATACTCGGTCGAGATAGGGCAAAAAGTTGTCACAGAAGTTAAGCTTGAAGTGGTTTGCGAAAACGAATCGAGGACCACTGAAGCGATATCACTTATTCGAGAACACGCGACAACCGGCCAGCCTGAGGCTGGGTGGATTTACGTGAGTGAAATCCGATCGAGTATCGAGATCTAGAACCGATGACTGATTGTGGGTGTGAAGCGCCAGAAGTGAAAACTGCCAAAGAGCGTCGAGTGCTGCGTATCGCCTTGGTGCTGAACGCGGCGATGGCAGGTGTTGGCGGCCTGGCGGGCTGGATTGCCCAGTCCACCGGGCTTCTCGCCGATGCGCTGGACATGCTCTCGGATGCTACAGCGTACGCGATCGCTTTGATTGCCATCGGCCGTTCGGCGTTATTCAAAGTCCGGGCCGCGAAGCTCAGTGGCAGTATCTTGCTCTTACTAGGTGTTGGAATCCTCGTCGAGGTTGGCCGTCGCCTGATCTATGGCGCTGAACCGCTCAGCGAATGGATGATCGGGACAGCTTTGTTGTCTCTCGTGGTCAATCTGATCGTGCTACGGCTGCTGGCGCCCTTGAAGTCAGGCGAAGTACATCTAAGAGCCACGTGGCTCTTTACCCGTGCAGATGTAGTGGCGAACCTGGGCGTAATCCTCGCGGGACTGCTAATTCTCTGGCTCAGCGTTCCGTACCCGGATTTCGTAATCGGCACGCTGATTGGTCTCTATGTCATCAAGGAGGCCATCGAGATACTTCGGGATGCCAGGTCAGAAGCAGTCAGAGAAAACCCCGGTCCTGACGGATCCCGCTGACACGCCTATGAGTGACAAAGATTACTGGGAGCGACATGCGCGCCGATATGATGCATCACTAAAGTGGGTTCTAGGAAGGCCGATGCCGCGGATGCTGGAATTGACAAGTGAGGCTGTTCGCGACAAGTGCAGAGTGCCAGGGGTCGCGGCGGTGACGGGCATCGTTACGTCTGCCATCGCCCAGACAAGCGACGCCGTCGTGGCTACGGACTATGCGGCAGCTATGGTCTCACGTTTTCATGTTCGAGGGTTTGAAATTTCTGTGCCAGATCTTGAATAAGGCAGAGGCCCATCAAATCGCGGACGTTATTCAGTACATGGGTAGCGGTTTTCTTTTCAACCAAGTACGCTTGTCCACCCTGAAACTTGGGGGTAGTTTTCGGGGTAACTCGAACGAGGAATTGGATAAGAATCGTATGCCTGTTGGCCTTTAGGCCGATATTCGATTCCGACCCTAGCCTCCATTTTTTCGTGTGCCATGCCCGGGTGGCGGAATCGGTAGACGCAACGGACTTAAAATCCGTTATCCGAAAGGGTGTGCGGGTTCAAGTCCCGCCCCGGGCACCATTCGTCGCGATGTCACTTGACGACGCAGATCACAGTCGGAACCACGACTGGTTAACAGTTTTCACTCAAGAACCGCCGGTTAGCTGGCTGCCGTCCGCGACACGTGTCAAAACGGGTCCTCGACTATCGGAGAATTGTTATGACTTCGACAACAAAAGTTCGTGATGACAACGTTGACTATCGTCTGCTGAACCGCTTGAGCAATCTGGTGATTTGCTGTCGCTGTCTGCGCCAGGGCAAAGTTACGCCGGTGCCGCAAGTCATTTCGGATCGTCACAGGCTGACGAACGAATGTCCGGATTGCCGGAAAGACTCGGTCAGCCGTTACAGCCCTAACCGTGCGCTCGGCAAACTCCTGACACTGGCACGCTAGCCACCCGGTCTCGGTCGTGCATCGATCTCCTAGCGATGCGACAATACGCCGATGGCCAAAATGTATTTCTACTATTCGTCAATGAACGCCGGCAAGTCGACGGCGCTTTTGCAATCCAGTTACAACTACAAAGAACGCGGCATGAACACGCTCATCCTGGCGCCGTCGCTCGACGACCGGTATGGCGCAGGAAAAGTGACGTCAAGAATCGGCATTAACGCAGAGGCGACGATTTTCCAGATGCAAGACGATCTCTACGCCCTGATTGATGACGCGAACAAGAAAGAAAAATTGCATTGCGTCATGGTCGATGAGGCGCAGTTTCTGACGCGTGACCAGGTGTTTGCACTGGGTGAGGTCACCGACAAGCTCGGCATACCGGTACTGGCGTATGGTCTGCGCACGGATTTTCAGGGCGAACCCTTCGAGGGCAGCAAATATTTGTTGGCCTGGGCGGATAACCTCAATGAACTGAAGGCGATTTGCCACTGTGGCAGCAAGGCGACAATGGTGGTGCGACTGGATGGTGGCGGCAATGTTGTAACCGAAGGGTCACAGGTCGAAATCGGCGGCAACGATCGATACATATCGGTGTGTCGAAAGCATTTCAAGCAGAAATTCTGCGCGTAGCTATTCTCAAGTCTGGATCGTCGGCAGGTCTTCGCTTGCTGTCGGTAGCAGCGCCGTATTTTCCCGCGCCAGCAAATTTCGCATATCTTGCAGGGTTTTCATGATTGTCGTTTCGTCATACTCGGCCGTATTCACATCGCCTGGTGTTGCGCACGGATCATGGAATTTTATTTTGTGGTGCCCGATGGTGATCACGTCGTCGTGTGCGAGCACATGATTCGACACGCGAACCGAGTTTACGAAAGTGCCGTTGCTGCTGTTGAGGTCCATCAAGAACGTGGTCGAACCATGGCGGACGAGCAACGCATGATGGCGACTGATGAAGCGGCTATTAATCGTAATGTCATTGTGCGCCGAGCGACCTAGCAACAATCGCTTTTTCAACATACTGACGTCGCTCATGATGCTGCCATTGTTCGTGACGATCAATCGTGGCGGTGCGGCAGGAATTAACTTGTCCGGCTCAAAATCGGCCCGAACTGTTTCATCCCAGGTGCCGGTGGGCAGACTTGGGTGCTCGATCGCGCCCAGAGAGACTGGCAAGTTTTGTGACCGTGCAAGTGCCAACAGCGCAACGCGGTCGACAATGCCTGGCCAGCCGCCGGATGCACGCCAGATATCGACACAAATGACATCCGGGAATACGAATTCCGGGTACGCACTGCCCGCAGCTCGCAATTTGCTGTGCAGGTAGGCTTTGGTTTCGGCGCGATTCATCGGTCGCAGGTGAAAATCGTGCACGACTCGACTGGCGATCGGCGACATGGCCTTGGCGGTCATGAAGGTTCGCAATGCGCGATTGCTGACCAGTACCATCTTGACTGCGCTGCCGGTCCGAACCCGCAATTCGGCCAGTTCACACAAGGTCCGCAAGGCGCTCGGATTGAGTTCGTGTGCATTCTCAATGACGAGCAGCGGCGCTTCGTGCGATGCGGCCTGTTGCAATGCGAATACGCGCACCAGCCCAAGTAGCTCATTGGCCGAACTTATTTCGAGGTCGTAACCAAACTGGCGCAGGACAGACGCGAGCAATTGCGTTGTGTTGAGCCCCTTGCCGTCGATAACAGCGAGTGAACATTCCTCTGGCACCGACTCGGCGAAACATTGAATAAGAGTGGTCTTTCCCGACAATGAGGGACCCTGCAGCAGGGAAAGGCCGGAGACGTGTTTGCAGGTATCGCGCAGCATTTCCAACGCCGCCTGCCTGGAGGCATACGAGACCAGCGTGAGCGGTTTCCCGTGGGTAGGGAAGGGTTGTTCCTTGAGGCCTGCTGCGCTTAAGTCCATAAGTAAAACCCCGCAGTCAATTAAGTCGCGTTAAAATGGTATTGTAAGGTTCGGTCGGCTTTTTATTGATCGCTGTTGACCAGCCTGCCAGTCTACGATTCGGCCACTAAACTTGTAAACCGGGATTCCACAACTCGTTGGAAGTCAAACAATCACAGGCGTTTGTTCAAATTGTCGTTAGAGTAGCTACGTAAATGGTTGAAACACAGGGAAGTTTAGTGACTAAAATAAATGCGTCGGCGACTTGCGACAGAGCGTAAGGTATTGACTGCAAAGCTATCCGCAAAAGACCTGACCCTGATTCGCGGCGAGCGCTGCCTGTTCCAGCAACTGGAATTCGCGCTGGATGCGGGTGAGCTGCTGTTGTTGCAAGGGCGAAACGGCAGTGGCAAGACGAGTTTATTGCGCGCGATTGCCGGTCTTCTGAGTCTGGAATCCGGCGAGGTCCACTGGAACGATGTACCTGTTTTGTCGCAGCGGCAGGAGTTTCATGGAGCGATGGTTTGGCTCGCGCATCGTACCGGTCTCAAAGGCGATCTGACACCTGCCGAGAACCTTCATTTCGAAGCCACGTTGCGACCGCAATCCAAAACAGAAATAGCCGCCATCTACGAACGGCTTGGCATTGCGCGCCTGAAGCGATTGCCACTTCGCTCGCTGTCGGCGGGCCAGCAACGACGTGTCGCATTGGCACGGATGCTGATGGCCGATGTTCCTTTGTGGTTGATGGACGAGCCGTTCACGAATCTCGACAGCGACGGGCGCAAGCTCGTAATCGAGCTGACCGAAGAGCATCTCGCGTCTGGTGGTCTGTGCGTTTTGGCAGCGCACCAGGAGGTCGACATCAATGCGACCGTAAAGCGGGTTAAGCTCTAGTGGGCGCTGACATACCAGCGCAGCCGGGAATCCTTGCAGGTCTTGTGGCGATAACACGCCGGGACCTGTTGCTGGCATGGAAGCGACCGGGTGACGTGCTCAATCCACTGTTCTTTTTTGCGATGGTTTGTACCTTGTTTCCGCTGGCCATTGGCCCGAGTCCTGCGGAACTGATGTTCAGCGGCCCGGGCGTGCTCTGGGTCGCGGCTTTGCTCGCCAGTTTGCTGTCGCTGAACTCGCTGTTTTTGTCCGATCACGAGGACGGCAGCCTTGATCAGTGGCTTACCAGCCCGCAGCCCTTGCCAGTGCTGGCGATCGGCAAGACGCTCGCACACTGGCTGATCAGCGGCTTGCCGCTGGTACTGATTTCGCCGCTTCTGGCCATGACTTACCGGATGCCGGCGGGCGTCATTCTTGTGCTGATTTTCACTCTATTCCTCGGAACAATTTGCCTAAGCCTGTTAGGCTCGATCGGCGCAGCGCTGACGGTTGGATTGCATCGAGGGACGGCCTTGCTTAGCCTCTTGATTCTGCCGCTCGCGATGCCGGTTTTGTTATTGGGCGCCAACACCGTATCGCTGGCCGCAGGCAATGAAGCCTATGCAACGGGCATCTGGGCACTGGCGGCTTACGCGATCGCCGCGTTGTCGTTGGCGCCCTATGCGACGGCGGCGGCCTTACGAATTAGCAACGAGTAATATTGACACATGTGGAAATTCTTTCATCGACTGGCGTCGCCACCGCATTTTTATCGGCTGGCGGCAACGCTAATACCCTGGCTCATGTTTCCCGGGCTGCTGTTGCTTGCCTGGGGAAGCTACAATGGCCTTTTCGTCGCGCCGCCGGACTATCAGCAGGGTGACGCGTACCGGATTATTTATGTGCACGTGCCTGCGGCTTACCTGTCGATGATGGCCTACATGTTTATGGCCATCGGTGGCGGCATCGGTCTGATCTGGCGCATGAAACTGGCACATGCCGTTGCGGCGGCCGCTGCGCCCATTGGCGCGGCTTTCACCTTCCTCGCGCTGGCAACCGGATCCATTTGGGGTCGGCCGATGTGGGGCACCTGGTGGGAGTGGGGCGATCCACGCCTGACGTCGGAGCTGATTCTGCTATTCCTGTATTTTGGCTATATGGCGTTGCGTTCATCTATTGACGATATTGCGAAGGCGGACAAGGCGAGCGCCGTACTCGCGTTGGTCGGCGTTGTGAACGTTGTTATCGTTCATTACTCGGTTGAGTGGTGGAGCTCATTGCACCAGGGACAAACCATTCTAAAGAAGGGCGGTCCGGCGATGGACCCGGAAATGTTGCAGCCTTTGCTCGCAATGATCCTGGGATTTACATTGATTTTCGGTGCTTTGCTCGCACGTCGTGTCCGAACCGAAGTGCTGTATCGCGAACGTCGTACGCGCTGGGTTCGCAAGATGGTGCTGGCCCCTGAAGGAGGGCGCTAATGGTCGATATTGGAATGGGGAACTACGGGATCTACGTCTGGGTCTGCTTCGGACTGACGCTCATCATCGTCGTGTTGAGTGACTGGCGGGCACGAGTACGACATAAACGGGTCTATAGGGACATTGAAGTTCGTATCAAAGCTTTAGAGGAACGCGAATGAAACCACGACAGCAACGAATGCTGGCGATCGGTCTCGCGGCACTGGGTGTCGCGATTGCCGCCGGTCTGTCTTTACGGGCGTTTGAAGAAAACATGATGTTCTTTGTTGACGTATCAGACGTTGTTGCCGGTGATTACCCCGATGAACGCACCTTCCGAATCGGCGGTCTTGTCGTGGCAGACAGTGTCGAGCGCGAGGAAGGATCTCTCGACCTTCGTTTCCGGGTGACCGACATGCGGTGTGAGCTTGAAGTGAGTTATGTGGGTGTCTTACCCGATCTTTTTCGTGAAGGTCAGGGTGTCGTCGCGCACGGTGCGATGGGTGCCGACGGAGTCTTTGTAGCAGACAAAATCCTGGCGAAGCACGACGAAGACTATATGGCCCCGGAAGTCGCCGAGTCGATGGCCAAACACGTTGAAGATAAGACTGAGTCGCTACGTGCCGGCCAATCGGAGTGCAATCCGCAATGATTCCTGAGATTGGCCACTTTGCGCTGATCCTGGCGCTGGCGCTGGCTGCCTGTCAGGCAGTCCTGCCGATGGTGGGAGCACAGCGTAATGATACGACGATGATGTCGATCGCTCGCAGTGCGGCTTACGGGCAATTCCTGTTTATTGCGATTTCCTTCGGCTGCCTGATTTACGCATTCCTGCACGATGATTTTTCGGTTCTGTACGTCGCCAGTCATTCACAATTGGCGTTGCCGACCCCGTACAAAGTGTCTGCCGTGTGGAGCGCACACGAAGGCTCGCTGCTGATGTGGATATTGATCTTGTCTATCTGGACGATGGCGGTGGCACACTTTCGCGGCGATCGGCCGCAAAAACTGGATGCCCGCGTACTGTCCGTACTCGGTATGCTGTCCGTCGGTTTTTTGTTGTTCGCATTGCTGACATCGAACCCCTTTGAGCGACTGATACCTGCAGCGCTCGATGGTGGCGACCTGAATCCTTTGTTGCAGGATCCCGGTCTCGCTATTCACCCGCCGATTCTTTACGTGGGCTATGTCGGTTTTTCAGTCGCATTTGCGTTTGCAATTGCCGCGATGATCAGTGGCGAACTGGATCAGAACTGGGCGCGCTGGACGCGTCCGTGGACGGTGATTGCCTGGTCGTTCCTGACGATTGGTATCGCGCTGGGCAGCTGGTGGGCTTACTACGAACTCGGTTGGGGCGGCTGGTGGTTCTGGGATGCTGTCGAGAACGCTTCGTTCATGCCCTGGCTAATCGGTACGGCGCTCATTCATTCGCTTGCCGTAACGGAAAGTCGCGGACTGTTCAAGAGCTGGACCTTGCTGCTTGCGATTACCGCGTTTTCCTTGAGTCTGCTCGGTACTTTCCTGGTGCGTTCCGGCATCATCGTATCCGTGCATGCGTTTGCTACGGATCCAACACGTGGCTATTTCATCCTGACGTTTCTCGCCATCGTCGTTATTGGAGCGCTGATCCTGTATGCGTGGCGTGCGCCCGCGCTGGATTCAAGTGTCGGTTTCGGCTTGTTGTCACGTGAGACTTTTTTGCTACTCAATAACGTGTTGCTGGTCGTCGCGACAACACTCGTCTTACTCGGCACCCTCGCGCCACTCATTGTCGAGATGACGTCGGGTGGCAAGATATCCATCGGCGCGCCGTGGTTTGAGGTTGCGTTTCTCGTCCCGATGATTCCACTGGTGATGTTGCTGGGTCTCGGTATGCATACGGCTTGGCGCAGGCAGAACACCGCACCGTGGCAGAAATTGCTGCGACTGCCGGCTATCGCAGCTGTTGTTGTTGGCATTCTCCTGCCGCTGTTGTTTTACGGCCGTGTCGGGTTAATGCTTGCGGTCGGAACCATTGCCGCGGTCTGGATTTTCTTCTCATCGCTAATTCAGCCGATTCGCTCCTGGCGACGTGCACCGGGCAACGCCGGGATCACGCGCTCCGCACTTGGTATGTGCATTGCACATTTCGGCATGGGGCTGTTTGTACTGGGGGCGACGATTGTGTCGGCTTTTGGTATCGAATCTGATCGTTCCTTGTCAATCGGCGAATCCGTCGAAGTCGCCGGTCTGGAATTTGAGCTTCGCGAATTACGTGACGTCACAGGGCCGAACTACTCGGCCATTGAAGGTGTTATTGAAGTGCGCCGTGACGGGGAGTTCGTCACAACGATGCGACCGCAGAAGCGCCAATACCTGGTACAGAAAAGCTGGATGACCGAAGCGGGCATTTATCCGAGGTGGAACAAGGACTTGTTTGTGGCGTTGGGCGACCAGCTCGGCGGTGGCGCCTGGAGCGTACGAATTCAATACAAGCCAATGATCCGCTTTATCTGGATCGGTGCGTTTGTCATGGCGATGGGTGGCCTGATATCTGTGACTGACCGTCGCTACAGGCGTCGTGCAATACCGGAGCCAGCCGTATGAGCCGCTACGTCCTGCCGCTCATTGCGGTGCTTGTCATGATTCCAATTCTGATACTGGGCCTGCAATCGGATCCATCGAAGCTGCCGTCGCAATACATTGGTAAGCCTGCGCCGGAGTTCAGCTTGCAGACTTTGCAGGATCCGTCGCGGACACTAAGTTCCGCCGATCTTGTCGGACGGGTTTCGCTCGTCAATATCTGGGGAACGTGGTGCGTTGGTTGCCGGGCTGAACACGGTTTCCTGATGACGCTGGCCGAGCAGAAAAAGATTCCAATTTACGGCATCAACTGGCGCGACAACCGGCAGGAAGCCTTGCAATGGTTGGAGCAATATGGCGATCCCTACGTGGCGTCCGGCTTCGATCAAGACGGACGCGTTGGCATTGACTGGGGCGCCTACGGCGCGCCAGAAACGTTCTTGATCAATGCTGAAGGGCGGGTCGTGTATCGATTTCCAGGTCCGTTAAACGCGTCGGTCTGGGAACAGCAGTTCGCTCCATTAATTGCGGGAATGTCGCAATGATCAAGTACGCGTTGATTGGTTTGTCCATTTTGCTATTAACTGCGTCCGCGCTGGCCATCGATACGGGAGAAGGCTTTGATGATCCGGTGTTGCAGGCACGCTACGCAAAATTGATTGCTGAAGTGCGTTGTGTCACCTGCCAAAATCAATCGATCAAGGACTCCAATGCATTTATCGCCGCAGACCTGCGCCGCGAGATTCGGCGATTGATTTCAGAAGGTAAAACTGATGCTGAGGTCGCCGATTTCCTGGTGACGCGTTATGGCGATTTCGTGCTCTACAGACCGCGATTCTCCGGCAAGACATTGCTGCTATGGATCGCACCGTTCCTGCTGTTCCTGATTGGTGGAATCGCCATATTCCGCGTCGTTCGCTATCGCATGAATCAACCGATCGATGATGATCTGATCGACGGCGGACGTGCACAATGACATTGTGGATCGCGCTGGGCGTGCTGATTATTCTGGCGCTAGGATTTGTCGGCTGGCCACTATTTCAAACAACCCGTCGCTTAACGGCGTTGCTCGCCGCTGTCGTCGTTTTCACGGCCGCTGCCTCCGTCGGTCTCTATCACTACCTTGGCAGCCCGGGAGTCCCGTCGGGTGCCGGATCGACGCCGGACGTCACGCAAATGGTATCGTCGCTCGCGGCGCGGCTCGAAGATAATCCGGATGATATCAATGGCTGGATCATGCTCGGGCGTTCCTATCAGACGCTGGAGCAGTTTGATGACGCGGTCGACGCGTTCGAAAAAGCCATCTCGCTGGAGCAAGGACGCAATGCCCAAACGCTGGTCGCGCTCGGACTGGCGTTGATGGCGCAACAAGGCGGGCAGCTGTCCGACCGAGCCATTGGCTTGTTTGAGAATGCATTGGCGCTGGAACCGAATAACCCGAACGCGCTTTTCTATGCGGGTGGCGCCGCCGCACAACGTGGCAATACAGCGCTCGCGGCTGATCGCTGGGAATTGTTGGCGGGTCAGAATACGCCTCCGGAGATTCGAGAACTGCTGCAGCGAAAAATTAGCGAGTGGCGGGGCACACCGGCTGAACCCGTTGAGCAACTCGCGTCAGTGCTGACGGTGACGCTGTCAGCATCAGAGGCAGCAATGGGTGCATTGGCAGAAGACTCGACGGTATTCATCATCGCACGAGACCCGGAACAGCCATCGCCGCCAATTGCGGTGACACGCCGCAAACTGTCGGAACTGCCGGCGACGGTCGAGCTGAGTGACCGCGATGCGATGATCCCCGGCCGACGTTTGTCGGACTTCATGCGTGTTGAAATTATTGCCCGCGTTTCGGTTTCCGGGGCGCCGACGGCTCAACCCGGCGATTGGTTCGATTCTTCCATCATTGAAAGAAGTAACCAACAGACGATCGAGTTGGTCATCGACCAGCTTGTTCCATAGCACAACAGCGAAGCCAGCTTCATGGTTCTTGATTAGGAAAACAATTGGCGTTACCCGAGTCACTCAAAGGAAAACTGCGCGTTCCATTAATTGGTGCGCCGATGTTTATCGTCTCGGGGCCTGAGCTCGTTATTGCACAATGCCAGGCGGGGATAGTCGGTTCATTCCCGGCTTTGAATGCACGGCCGCAGTCCTTACTCGGCGAATGGCTGAAACGCATCAAAAACGAATTGTCGGAGTACGCTGATGCGAATCCCGACCAGCCTGTAGCGCCTTATGCGGTCAACCAGATCGTGCACGCGAGTAATCCGCGATTGATGCAGGATATGGAAACCTGCGTTGAGCACGAGGTGCCGATTATCATAACGAGCTTACGTCCGCCGGAAGATGTCGTAAAAGCAGTGCATGGCTACGGCGGCATCGTGTTTCATGACGTCATCAGCCTGCGCCACGCACGCAAGGCAATCGGCCAGGGTGTCGATGGCATCATCGCGGTCTGTACGGGCGCGGGCGGTCACGCGGGGCCGATGAGTCCGTTTGCGCTGGTTAAGGAGATCCGAAAAGAATTCGACGGCGCCATTATTCTGTCCGGAAGTATCACCAACGGCGGCGACGTACTGGCGGCGCGGGCGATGGGTGCGGACCTTGCGTACAGCGGCACCCGTTTCATTGCGAGCACGGAAGCCAATGCAACACCCGATTACAAAGCGATGATTGTTGATAGTGTGGCAGAGGACATTATCTATTCGTCGTTGTTTACCGGTGTGCGCGGTAATTATCTCAAGGGCAGTTTCGTGAATGCCGGCCTGGATCCTGACAATCTTCCGGATGGCTCCAAACAGGATATGGACTTTGCCAAGGCAACGAAGTCGGACGCGAAAGCCTGGAAAGATATTTGGGGTGCGGGGCAGGGCGTTGGCAGTATCGACTCTATCGAGCCTGCTCGAGACATCATTCTGAGCATCGAGCGAGAATACCAAGCAACACTCACTGCACTGTCCGCCTGATCATGCATATTGCTCTGTATTCCTACCTGTTCGTCGCCGTCGGCGGCGCAATCGGCGCAATGGCGCGATTTGCGCTCAATGTGTTCATGCAACGTGACGTCGATTTTCCCTGGGGTACGTTGACGGCAAATTTGTTGGGCTGTCTTGCGATGGGTGTTGTCGCGCAGTTGATCGCGGGCACAAACTGGTTCAATGACGCCGGTATTATCCCGGATCAATACCGCCTGCTTTTTGCTGTCGGTTTTTGTGGCAGCTTTACAACGCTGTCGTCAATGGTGCTCGAGCTCAACACGATGCTGCAGAAAAATGAAATCTTCTATTCATTTTCCTATTTCGTCGGGACGATGATTGGTGGCTTCGCCTGTTTTTATATCGGTGTTCTTTTTGTGCGCATGCTATTGCAGACGCATAGCAGTTGATCAGGGCAGCGATCGCTCGAGTAGCTCGACAATGCGCTCACACCAGTCGTCGTGCTCCGGTTTCATCATTACCGAGCGTAAACAGGTCACCGTTTTTGAATTGATTTCCACGTCCTCCAGGTAGTGGCCAAGCAGCTCAGTCGAAAGCTCGATCATCGCGAGATGCAGGCCATTCTGCGCTGCACGTTCAAATAGCTTGTGTGCCGCTGCACTGGCGGCCTTGGTGTCATCGGCATTGACCCGGTAAACCACAATGTCGAGCTCCGGTGCCATCAACGGCGTGAAGGACTCGTTGTCGGCAAGACGGCGATGCAGCTGTCGAGCGGCCTTAAGAGAAAGACTGAGTCGCGACGCGAATTCTCCGCCTGTTCGCAGCGGCAGCAGTTTTTGCGTTGCCCAAAGCGCAACAGCCGAGGCGCCAGCGCGCGAACATTCCAGGCTGATTTCACCCAGATGCAATTCAGCGGAACTGAAGTAGGTGTAAGGCGAGTCGTGCTGGTATAGCGATCCGACCGATGGGTCCTGATACAGAATACAGCCGCAACCGTAGGGCTGCAGGCCGTGCTTGTGCGGGTCGATCACGATGGAGTCGACCTGACTCAGGCTGTCGTACGCTCGGCGTGTGTCTGCATTCAGGTCGTCACACAACGTGAAGTAACCGCCATACGCTGCATCCGCGTGAATTCTGAATTCATAGCGCTCCTGCAGTTTCAGGATATCCGCAAGCGGGTCGACAGCACCGAGTCCGGTATTGCCCATTGTCGCGACGACGACACCAACATCACCTTTATCGAGTTGTCGTTCGATATCGGCGACATCCATGCGCCCGTCAGCCGTTACCGAGACCGGTGAAAACGGAATCTTTAACACCTCGCTGATTCGTTTGTGGGTGTAATGAGCCTGCTCGGATGCCAGCACTCGCTTTCCGGGGTGCAACTTGCCAGCGACCCACAGCGCTTCGAGGTTGGCCATGGTTCCACCACCGGTCAGGTGGCCCAGAGGATTCTCCCAACCGAACATCGCGCCGAGGTCGCTGATACATTCCTTTTCCATCGCAGAACTGGCGCGGCCGCCATCGAGCGCATGATTGTTTGGATTGATCCACAAGGACATCGCATAGGCGATGCGGGCAATCGGGTGCGGTGGCTTCAACATCTGACCCGCATATTGCGGGTGATAGTAGGGGTAGTTGTCCTGCATACGAGTTGCGACCTCGTCGAGCACAGCTGCCAGCGCCTTCTCGTCCACATCGGGTCGAAAGTCAGGCAAATCTGTGAAGCCTGATTCAAGCTTGTCGAGTGCGCCTCGCAAGAGCTCAATCTCGTTCTTATTGATCATCAGAAGTCCGCGTTCGGGTTAGTATTACGCCATGGATTTGATTGCGTTGGCCGTTCCGTTTTTCCTGCTTCTGCTGCTCGTCGAACTCGTCGTCGATCGCATCAGGCGAACCGGACACTATCGTAGCAATGATGCCATTAACAGTCTCAGTGCGGGTATATTGAGTACCACCAGCGGTTATTTCACCAAGATTATCCAGTGGACAATCTGGGGATTCGTGTTCTCAAACTTCGCCATCTTTGAAATGCAGCGCAGCTGGTTTGACACGTCCTTAAGCGGTATTGGCTTGTGGATCGTCGCAGGTCTCGGCTGGGATTTCTGCTATTACTGGAATCACCGCCTCGGCCATGAAATATCCATACTGTGGGCCGCGCACGCGGTGCATCACCAAAGTGAAGACTACAATCTGTCGACAGCGTTGCGGCAAACGAGCACCAGCTTTCTGTTGAGCTGGATTTTTTACGTTCCGCTGTTTTTGCTCGGATTCCCGGTCGATGTGCTGATCACTGTTGGTGCAATCAACCTGATATACCAGTTCTGGGTCCACACGCAGCAGGTGGATCGTCTTGGCGTGCTCGACCGGATTCTTGTTACACCGTCGAATCACCGCGCGCACCACGCGCAGAATGAGCGCTATATCGACAAGAATTACGGTGGTATTTTTGTGCTGTGGGATCGACTATTCGGGACTTTTGAAGAAGAGTCCGACGATGACCCGGTTGTGTTTGGGGTACGAAAGCCGCTCGCCAACTGGAACCCATTCTGGGCAAACTTTCAGGTCTACAACTACCTGCTGTTCGACGCACGCCACACGGAGCGCTGGCGCGACAAGATCGGGCTTTGGTTTCGCCGTACGGGCTGGCGGCCGGCGGATGTCGAGGCGCGCTTCCCGAAGGCACCAAGTGATTTGCTGACATTTAAGAAATTTAGCCCTGAGTTGTCACGGCGCCAGTCGTACTATGTGATGGGACAATTTATTGTTGTAATTCTGCTGGCGTTGCTGATCGCAGATATTTTTGCAGATCACGGGTCGGCGGCGGTTTTGCTTCCCTGTCTATTATTATGGTCGCTGTTGTATACGCTCGGACTGCTGAATGAAGGACGTGCACATGCTGCTAAATTCGAATTGCTGCGCTTATTCGTCGTTGTGCCGCTTACTGTCAGTGTGATGAGTAACGATATCCTGACCGTTACGCCGTACGTTTGGGTGCTCGTTGTTTCTTATATCCTGGTGTCTTCATTATGTCTGAAAAAAAGCTAGTCAAAACGGGTACCGAGTGGGAGCCACTGGTGGGTTACTGTCGTGCGGTCCGTGTTGGAGCCCATGTCGCCGTATCCGGCAGTGCACCGGTTGACGCGAACGGCGAACTGGTCGGTCCGGGCGATATGTACGTGCAATCGCGACGTTGCATCGAGATCCTGGCTGCCGCACTTCTGGAAGCGGGTGCGGGGCTCGAGCACGTTGTCCGAACGCGAATATTTGTAACGGATATTGATCGCTGGAAGGAAGTCGCGAAAGCGCATCGCGAATTCTTCGCCGACATAACACCTGCGTGTTCTATGGTCGAAGTCAGCCGGCTCATCGGACCCGGCATGCTGGTAGAAATCGAGGCCGATGCAATTATTGATTAGTGTGGTGCAGGCATGAGCGGGCGCATACACGTCAGTGCAGCTGAAGCTCGTCGCATTGCGCTCGCGGCGCAGGGTTTCGGTCGTGCCCGGCCGAAATCGCCGACTGACATCCGCCATTTTCGTCGGGCACTGTCGGCCATTACCGTGCTGCAGCTCGACTTCGTCAACGTCCTGGTGCCGGCGCACTTCCTGATGATCTGGTCACGGCTCGGTGCCTATGAGCGCGATCGGTTTGAGCGCTTTTTGTACGATTCCGGTGAATACATCGAACAATGGGCCCATGAAGCGTCGGTCGTTGCTGCCAGTGACTGGTCGCTGCTGGCGCATCGCCGTGCGGCGTACGGCGTGACAAGGAACAGCCCTTTACAAGAGCTTCCCAATCGTAAAGCCTACTTGCAGAATATCCTGCGACAGGTTGAAGAGCAGGGCGAAACGATTTCGCACGACCTGCCGAAAATAAAGGGTCCAGCCCGCAAGCCCGGCGACTGGCATCGCTCGATTCCGCGAAGAGCGATCGAACATCACTTCGCTGCCGGAAGACTGGCTGTGCGCCGGCGGCAAAAAAATTTCCAGCGTGTGTACGACCTGCCGGAGCGTATCCTCGATGATCGTTATTACAGTGCAACTGTGACGCGAGTTGATGCAGAGCGCGAGCTGATTCGTAAAGCGACCGTGGCACTCGGGATCGCGACATTGGCAGATATCGCAGACTATTATCGAATGAAGAGTCGCAACGTATTGCCACGTGTTCAGGAGCTTGTTGAAGGGGGCGCTGTAAGCGAGCTGCAGGTGGAAGGCTGGGCAGAAACTGCTTATCTTTCGGCTTGCGCCGTTTCGCCGCGTTCAATTCCTGGCGCGTCTCTGCTGTCGCCGTTTGATCCAGTTGTTTGGTATCGACCACGGGCACTTAGGCTGTTCGATTTTGACTACCGTATCGAGATTTACGTACCGGCGGCGAAACGTCGTTGGGGCTACTACGTGCTGCCTTTTCGCCAGGCAGATTCGATCACAGCACGAGTGGACCTCAAAGCCGATCGCAAGGCATCGCGATTACTGGTGCAAAACGCGCACCTCGAAGCCTGCGCTGACGCCACGACGTCAGAAGCGTTGATCAATGAGCTGCGCGCGGTGGCCGAATGGCTCGAGCTGGACAGCATCGTTATCGAAAAAGCCAATGCCTTCGAAAAGACATTGGCTGCTTCGATCTAGAGACTTCACTATTCGCTGCCGGCGTTCGTCATTTCTGGCTTGTCGCTGCAAAGTGACCCGACAAGACGAGCCCCGCAAGAAGCAGAACCCTGATTATTGATCGCATGGGTGATATCTCCTGCAATAGAACGATACTATAGCAACGACTTTTATAGCCGTCGGTTCACCTATGTCTCGAAATTGCTTGCGAGCTTCGACTCGGATCTTGTTGTTAAGTTGCCTGCTGGTCGCCGCCTGTGGGTCCGTGCCGACCCTGATTACCAAGAGTGCTGCTGTACCGGACGGCGTCAACTTTACGGGCATGTGGCAGACCCGACCCGACCCGGCCGCCGACCGCTTATCCGATAACCAGGCACCAGGTGATGGCTTGATTCTGTCGCGTCGATCGAGAGACGCGAGGCGGGGTCGAAATAACTCCGATCGTTCGGTCCAGGTGTTCCTCGAGTTTGGACAATCTCTGAAGATTACGCAGACCCGTTACGGCCTGTTCATCAGTTACGACCGCTCAGTTGTTGAGGAATTCACCTTTGGCGAGAATCGCGTCGTAAGCATTGGTCCGATCGAAGCACAACGCGCGTCAGGTTGGGAGGGCAATGCATTCGTGGTGGAAACCCTTGATGAGGGCGGCTCGTTGCTGTCCGAATCCTGGCGATTCGACGCTGGCGGGGACGTGCTGGTCCGGAATATTCGTATCAGCAAAGGAGACAAGGAACTCGTTTCTCGGCAGCAGATTTTCGACCGGCAATAAAAAAGGGCGGCGACTCCTGGTTAGCCCGGCGGGAAGGAAAGGCCTTCTTTGGAGCCGCCGCCCGTCTTGCTCTATTCGTCAATCGTGAACGTAAACATGTTCTGTATCCCGCGGCTCATCAAAGGCACGCCATCGACAACGCGGGCCTTGAATCGAAAGCGTTCGGCCGCCCGAATGGCCTCTTTCTCGAATACGCTATGGCTCGATTCAATGACGACGGCGTTGACGACGCGACCGCTGGCATCAACATCGAATTGCACGATGACATGGCCTTCGAGTCCCATTGCCAGCGCGCGTGCGGGATAGACGGGGCTGACACGAACCAAGTTGACCAATCCGTGATCACTCGGCGCACCGACACTCATGCCGTCAGAGCCAGGTGGTTTGCTTGGCGTGAGTCGCGGAACCCGAATGATTTCCGTACTCGTCGCTTGCTGTGGCCGCTTGGGAGTTTCGATGGTCTTGCTAAGATCTTCCTTCTGCAATTCGGGTTCCCGTTTTTGAACCGGGGTGTCGATTGTCATTTTTATGAAATCAATAAAATGTCGTTGCGGCGGATCAACAACTGCTCCTGGCTGCAGACTGATCAATAACTGCATGACGTAGAGCAGCGCGAAGGTCATCAAGGTGCCGCTTGAAACGGCGGAAGCGTAGCGTGCGAACATGTCTATCTCCTCGTGGTCTCCCGCCCTTCGATATGCCTTGAACTACTAGGTATGATACATACCTAGAACCACAAAGTAACTCTTGAAATACCTATTAGTTCGAGGTATTCTCGGGCGATGGCTCAATCGAACCCCCCATTCATGAGTGGCGTGCCCGAACTGCTGCTCCTGCGGCTGCTCAACGAGCAGGAGATGTATGGTTACGAACTGGGTCGTTCGATCAAGAAGGTCACCGAAGACGCGATTTCGCTGGGCGAGGGCGTCATCTACCCGGTACTTCACAGCCTGGAGCGCAACGGCTCACTAAAGTCGAAGCGCAAGGCAGTCGGCGGACGCAATCGTGTGTACTACTCGCTGACCAAAAAAGGCCGTGACCGGCTTGAAAAACTGCACGGTGACTGGCGTCGAATTCAGGGCGGAGTCGCTACCGCTTTCGGAGGCACCGCGAATGCGTGAGCCGGATTTCAACCAGCTTGCGACGAAATTGCTGAAAAATGGCATCACGGCAAGGCATGTGCATCGCACCGTGAGTGAATTACGTGATCACTACGATGACCTGGTCGACTCGGCGGTCGACGCCGGCGCGAATAGCAGGACAGCGCGTCGGCTGGCTACCCGCGAACTGGGTTCGATGGACGAATTCGTTCGGCAAATGGCATCCCGACGCGAACTGAAAACCTGGGTGTTCCGCTATCCACAGCTCGCCGTTGTCGTCTATCCGCTGGCTTGTCTGGCCGTTTTGCCAGCGATGCCGGTATTCGCCGGAATCGCCCATCGCACGACGCTGGTCCGCTGGGGCGCGAGCCTGCTGGCCGCCGGACTGGTAACGACATTGATGCTGCTGACAATGCAGCTCTCCCTGTTGCTGGGATAAGTCAGCGTCAGTCGCCGGTCGGCGTGTAATTGACGAGCGTCGCTCGAAAATTCAATTTACCTTTACGATGCTGCTCGATGACGACGGGCAAATAACCGAGCTCTTCGACACACCACAGCGTCGTGATTCGCGATGAACCTTCACTCTGGTGCTGGATACCGACCGCGGTAAACGTACCGACTTTGGTTTTGATCTCTTTGCTGCCGGCGTTTGTAACCTTGGCTATGCGCAACTTGTCGACATCAAAAAGCACGTACTGGTCCGCGACGCGCTTGTTCAGCAGGTCGTTCATCAGCGCGTACTGAATCGATACATTGTCGTAAGACAGGCCATCCAGGTGCAGCACGATTTGCTCGTCACCGACGGTTCCGGTGGCGGAGTTGGTACCCCAGTCGAAACCGAGATCGACTGGCGGGTCATCCCGAATCGTATCGATGGCACGGTATCGTTCTGGTTTGATGCCATCAGCTTCTCGGGAAAACTCGGAAGTGACGTCCATCGCGCCGCGACTGAACAGGCGAGACATGCCGGTCGGTTCAATGATGTGATGCGCCAAATAACCGTCCTCGGTCTTTCGAAGCTCCGTTTTAAGGCTCCCGGAAACCACCGAAATACGTACCTTGTATTCAGCTGAATGCGGCACAAGACCCACCGCCGCAAACGCCTCACCCGCCATCAAAGATAAGGTGGCAGTCACCGTAACTAGAGTTACGGTGACTGCCACCTTAATTTGTGTGAAAGTCATTGGGGCGCTCTCCTGATTAATTCAGGGCTGACTCACAGTCTGCCATGAGAGACATGACTGCTGCCTGAACATGAGTACGGTGCGGTTCCAGCGCGTCCAAAGCCGTGTCGGCGGGAATCGGATACGGCGCGCCAATCGCCATCGAAATACGCGCGAACGGCTTCGGAATCATGAAATCATCCCAGCGGTTCAGGTACCAGGCCCGATCTGCGGCACAAGCCACCGGAATAATTGGTACGCCGGCGATGCGTGCCATCAGAATGGCACCCATCTTGAACTCGTATTTTGGCCCCCGTGGACCGTCGGCGGTGGTGATGATTGAATAGCCTTCTTTCATTTTGCGCTGCATGTCGCGGAGCGCGAGTGCGCCACTCTGGTTCGCAGAACCTCGAATAACGTCTGCGCCCCAGGCTCGCGCGATTCGTTCGGGAACTTCGCCATCAACTGACCCTGAGACGAGGAAACAGGCCTTGAAGCCCTTTTTGACCCAAGTACGCATCAATGTGGAGCCAACAACATGATGCTGATGCCAGTAGCAGGGTGCACACAGGGTCTTGCCGTCGAGGAAGGGTTGAATGTGTTCCTCGCCGATCGTTTTTTGTATGCGATAGGTGGCAGTCAGCAAACGAATCAGCCCGCGCAGCAGTGGCACACCCAGGAAATAGTAAAGCCGCCGTGCCGCCGTCATACGCCGCAGTGACGACGTGCTCCGCCTCGAATCAACCGAGCTAAAGTCCTTCTGCGGTGTCCTGGTCAACGTTTGGGCCTGCCTGACGGGAATGAAGTGCGCATAACCAGCGGAGTTTGCAGTATCGAATCTCCGTGGGTCAATGTAATATTGCGCCTGATTTTTCAATACGATACAGCGCAGCCCACCTTTTAATGACTTCGCCCCAGCCAAGCTTCAGGCAACCGCCCGGCCCCAAAGACCCTGTGGCGCTGGGAATTGATCCTGAGACACTCGAAACCTTGCGGTGGCTACAGCGCGAGTATGGCGACATGGTGAGCGTGTACCGGCCAAACGGTCGATTGGCCTACTTCGTCAACGATGCGGCCGAGGTGCATCGCATTCTCGCGCGCCGCCATGCCAAGTACCGGAAAGGCCCAGGTTTTGAGCGCGTCAAGATGCTGCTCGGCAATGGTCTGATCGTGAGCGACGGTGACGTCTGGCGGCGCTCGCGACGTATGATCCAGCCGGCCTTTGGTCGGCAAAATATTCATCGCCTCACTGACGTGATGGTGCAATGCAGCCAGCGGCGCGAACAGCACTGGGCAGCACTCGCAAAGCGAGATGAGGCATGCAATATCACCTCAGAGACGTCGGACTTTGCGCTCGAGCTTATCCTGGTCAGTATTTTCAGCAGCGATTACCACGAGAGGATCGTTACGCAGGGTGAAAACCCGTTTACCTTCCTGAGCCGAGATTCCACTCGTGACTTGAGTGTTGTCATGAAGGTGCGTCGCTTGCGCGAATTGCTAACGAGCATCATTGAGGACCGCAAGTCCGGCAAGCGAATCGAGCAATTTGATTTCCTGAGCATGTATCTGCAAGCCGAGGACAAGGACGGCAACGGATTTAGCGACGACGAACTACTCGATGAATTGATGACCCTGATCGTCGCCGGGTTCGAAACATCAGCAAACACCTTGAACTGGGTCTGGTATTTGCTGGCGAAGTACCCCGAGGTGGAAGCCAAAATCATTGCAGAAGCGGAGTTGCATCTGCCGGATATTGGCGCTGTTAACAGTGACGCATTGATGGCAATGGAGTACACGCAGCAAGTGCTCGAGGAAGCTTTGCGTCTCTATCCGCCGGTCTGGTTGTTTACAAGGCGTTCGCACGAGGAAGATGAACTCGAAGACTATGACGTTCCCCCCGGAACCGACATCTATCTGTCGCCTTTTGTTTTACAACGCACTGCACATTACTGGCCCAATCCGAACGAGTTTGATCCGGACCGCTTTCTCGCCAGTGACGGCAATAAGAAAGATCGACCGTTCTTTCCATTCTCACTCGGTCCTCGTCGTTGCGTCGGCGAGTACTTTTCATTCATGGAAATGAAGGTGCATCTCGGCCTATTACTGCCAAGATTTCGGATGCAGTTGGTCGATGAATCTGAACCTTCGCTGGAACTTGGCATAAACTTGCGCTCAGCCAACGATATAGTCATGAAACCCACACAACGCTAGGGACCCGATGCAGCTTTACACGACATTGACAGACTTGTTGCGCGATGCGCGCAACAAGGATCGCGAAATTCGATTCATTGATGGCGAAAATGACGAGAGTATCGTCAGCTTCCCGGCGCTTTGGGAGCGGGCTGTCGCACTGCTGGGGTCGCTGCAGGCGCACGGCATGAAAGCCGGCGATGAACTGGTTATTTTCAGCAAGTCAAACGAAACTTTCGTGATCGCATTCTGGGCCGCAGTTCTCGGTGGCATTGTGCCGGTCCCTGTTGCGGTCGGCATTAGCGACGAGCACCGCTTGAAACTGTTCCGCATCCTGTCGCAACTTGATCGGGCCACACTATTAACCGAGACGGACCTGTTTGAGCGACTGCAGGAGTTTTCCAGGGCCGAAAAGCGCGATGAGATTACAGCCTTGCTGGAAGCGAAAACGGTACTAGTCTCCGACATCGATGCGTCGCGCGAGGGTGTGGTGCATGAATCCACCGCGGATGATATCGCGTTCATTCAGTATTCGTCGGGTTCAACCAGCGACCCGAAAGGCGTCGTGTTGACGCACCACAATTTGTGCTCGAATATCCGCGCTATTGTCGAAGCCTGTCACTGGACAGCGGACGACCAGAGCCTGAGCTGGATGCCGCTGACTCACGACATGGGCCTGATCGGCTATCACCTCAGTGTCCTTGGCGTTGGCATGAACCATGCGGTCATGGACACCAATGTGTTCGTTCGACGTCCGCTGCTATGGATGAGCAAAGCGAACGAGCTGCGCGCGACGCAACTGTGCTCGCCCAATTTTGGCTACAAGCACTTTCTGAAACTCTTTCAGCGCAAGGGGCTCGATGATCTTGATCTGTCTTGTGTCAAGCTGATTCTCAACGGCGCTGAGCCAATCTCGTGGGAGTTATGCGAAGAATTCCTCGATGCTATGGCGCCACATGGATTGCAGCGTACCGCAATGTTTCCGGTCTACGGGCTGGCCGAAGCTACTGTTGGGGTATCCGTTCCGGAACCCGGTAGCGCTTATTCCCGTATCACGGTCGACAGACATAGCTTGCGCGTTGGCGATGAGTATCGCGAAGTCACGCCGGACGATGCCAACGCAGTCAGTTTTGTTCGCGTCGGCAACGCGATTCGAGACGTCAGCATCCGAATCGTCGATGACAACGACGAGCCGCTGACTGCAAAGCGCATTGGCAACATTCAGCTACACGGCGCTAGCGTTACCGAACGCATTTATGGTGACGATTTGGCAACAGCGGAACTATTGACCAGCGACGGCTGGTTGCGGACCGGCGACTGCGGCGTCCTGGTCGACGACCAACTCGTAATTACTGGCCGGCAGAAAGACATTATTATCGTCAATGGCCAAAACTACTATCCACACGATATCGAAGAAATAGTGGCGCGCCTGGAGGGTCTCGACCTGAATAAAGTCGTAGTCGCGGGAGCGACGCCGAAGGGCGGCCAGACCGAGGAGTTGATTGCCTTTATTCTGCATCGACAAGCCAGCGAGGATTTCCTGCCGCTAGTTGGGCAAGTCCGGGACCTGATCGGTGAACAGACGGGCCTCGAGGTTGACCAGGTCATTCCGGTTTCCCGAATTCCGAAAACCACCAGCGGCAAGGTACAGCGCGCGAAACTGTTGCAGTCGTATTTTGACGGGGAATTCGACGCTGTCATTGCCGAATTGCAGCCGGCCGATGCCGTTGAAAGTGACGGCGAAAGCGATCCGCTGGTCGCCGACCTTATTGTCATTTGTCGCGAGTTCTCAAAGGACCGAAATATTGGCGCCGACGACAACCTGTTTGAAGTCGGCGTGAGTTCGCTCACCTTGACGGAAATCGTACTGGCGATCGACGAGAAATACCCCGGCAAGCTCGATATTAGCGACCTGTTCGATTACCCGACACTCCGGGAAATTGCCACTTTCATGAAGGGACGGTCATGATTTATGCACGCATTGCCGGGATCGGCAGCTTTCTTCCTGAAAAAGTCATATCAAACAAAGACCTCGAAAAGACCATGGATACGTCGGACGAGTGGATTCGTGAACGCACCGGGATCAAACGCCGTCACGTCGTTGTCGACGGCGAGACGACCTCGTCAATTGGCCTGATCGCCGCCCAGCGTGCGATGCAGGACGCCAATGTGGGGGCCGAGGATATCGATCTGATCATCGTGGGTACCGCGACACCGGACAAGATTTTCCCGTCGACTGCCTGCATCATTCAACGCCGATTGGGTGTGCGGGGCTCTGCGGCCTTTGATGTGCAGGCGGCCTGCAGCGGCTTTATCTACGCGCTGGACGTCGCGAATCGTTATATCCAGACCGGCGGAGCGAAGACCGCCCTGGTCATCGGTTCGGAAACCCTGTCGCGAATCACGAACTGGGAGGATCGCGGCACCGCGATCCTGTTTGGCGATGGCGCCGGTTGCGTTGTCCTGCAAGCCAGCGACGAGCCGGGCATTCTCTCAACGCACATCCACGCCGACGGTGAGTATGAGGAGCTCCTGCATGTGCCGAACGGTGTGGCCGGGGGCGATGAGGAGACCCGGGCAGGGCGCCCGTTTATCGAAATGAATGGCAATTCGGTTTTCAAGCGTGCAGTGGCGACTTTCGACAATATTGCACGCGAGACGATCGCCGATCTCGATGGCCACATCGACAACGTAGACTGGTTTATTCCGCATCAGGCCAACATGCGCATCATCAAGGCCGCAGCCAAAAAGTTGGGTATGCCAATGGAGCGCGTCATCGCGACCGTCGACGAGCATGCGAACACCTCCGGCGCGTCGATTCCACTGGCGCTGGATCAGGCGGTGCGAGACGGCCGCATCAAACGCGGCGACACCTTGATGCTTGCCGCCTTTGGCGCCGGGTTTACCTGGGGCTCGGCGATGGTTAAATATTGACTCACTGGCCAATTTTTATGTCATGTAATACTTTAATATAATCGACTAAAATATTGTTAATTAACAGTAAAAACAAATTTCCCATTTATTGCTAGACTGTGTGCAGCCGTACAGAGATACGGTGTCTGGATCTGACAAAACAAAAAAATTAATAACAATAAAACCAAAGGGGAATCTCATGGGTGTTGGAAAAATTATTCACATTGTTGGTGTCGTCATCGCACTGGTCGCAGGCGTGATGGGAGGCTTTTCACAGAGCATGCTGGTCATAGCAGTGGTGGGTGCAATTGGGGGTTGGTTTATCGCAGCAGACGACAGGATGCGCTTCCTGGTCGCAACAATTGCACTCGGCGCGGTCAGCGGTGCGTTGGGATCGATACCCGGTGTCGGCCAATATATCTCTGCGGCGCTGGGATCCGGCGGGCTGCTGTCGTTATACCAGGCGGCGGCCGTCACCGTCATCGTGGTTGCGCTGGTCGAAAAACTGAAGCCCTGAGACCTGACGGCATGGGCCGGTAGTACCCAAAGGGCCACTTCGCCTGAAGTGGTCCTTTTCTTTACATAAAGTGCGGAATTGAGCCGATAGTTGCATTTTTAGTGTGACCCGTGTCACATTTTGGCCCCCAGACTGACTCTATACTGCGACAGATAAGCTGTCTCCAAACAGAGACAGTTAAATTTGGAAACGATAATGAAACAAGACAGGGATGAAGTGCCGCTATCGGAGTCGAACGTCTCGCTGAAGCTCGCGGACATTCAGAAGCGGTGCTCGCAATTGTTGAGCGAGCCGGACGAGGGCATCGGCTTGTCGCTGGAAGACCCGGCGACCGTTCAGGACGAGTCTAACCCCTACAATCGTGGCTGAGGCCCGGCCGCCTGCCTGAGGGCATTGCGTTGCAGTCGTCGCAGGACGAACAGCCGCCAAACCCAAAGCGTGACAATTAAAGTCGCCGCGATCGCCAATTCCCAGGCCGGTTTTTGCATAACGAGGAAGTCGTAGAGCCCGTGAGCAGCGGCGGCAAGCCCAACCCCAATAATCAGCGATCGACCCATCCTACGGCGCGCCAGCCAATCCCTGGTAATCCAGTGCGCCCAAATCGAGGCAAACACGATATGGATCGCCGGACCGGCAAATCCACGTGCGGCCGCCTGCAATGGCGTCAGTGTGCCGAGATACAGGAGGTTTTCAGCGGTCGCGTAGCCGAGTCCGATAAATGAGGCGTAGATGATGCCATCAACCGGTTCGTTGAATTCCTTGAAGCGAATAATAATTGCGACAAACGGCAGCAGCTTGGCGATTTCCTCGATCGGTCCGATCGCAAGCATGGCGTAAACCAATAGACCGAGCGGGTTGTCGTCGGCCAGCGCGTAGGCGTCGTAGCGGAGTCCGAGTGGCTCCAGGCCGGTATAAAGGATCTTCGATACGCCAAGCGCGAGAAGGCCCAAAACAAAAGCCAGCGCCAGGTGCGAGGCCGGTTCCGGCAGATGTCGGTCTTTTTGGTAGTGATAGGCTGCCCAGAAGATGACTGGCAGCACAACCGGCAAGGTGAGCAAGATCTGTTGCATCAAGACATTATCCCGCTATGCTGCCGAGTCGTCCCCTGTACTGATCACAGAACAGGGCGCCAGCATCACCGGGAGCCCGTTCTGAATAACGGACTGCTTTACGCGATCACAGTCCTCATCTGGGGTTCGACCTGGTTCGCGATTGAATTCCAGCTGGGGCAGGTCGCCCCGGAAGTCTCGATCGTCTACCGTTACCTGGCGGCCTCGGGGCTTCTGTTTCTCTGGTGTAAAAGCAGAGGCTTACCGCTTAAATTTAATGTGAAATCTCATCGCTGGTTTGCGCTGATGGGTTTGTTCATGTTTTGCCTCAACTACATTCTTGCCTATCGCGCGCAGATCCATATCACGTCCGCACTATCGGCCATCGCGTTCTCGGCGATGCTGTGGATGAATATTTTGAACTCACGAATTTTCTTTGGTGTTCGGGTCGGACCGCGAATTTACCTGGGGGCGTTTCTTGGAATCGTCGGAATTGTCGCGCTGTTCGGTCCGCGGGTCAGCGAGGTCTCGTTGTCCGACGGGGTGCTGTTTGGCTCCGTTCTTGCCGTGACCGGTGCATTAATGGCGTCATTCGGCAACATGGCTTCGCAGGCTGCCCAGAAGAACAAATTGCCGGTGATGCCGTCGAACGCCTGGAGTATGCTCTACGGCGGGCTGATGACCGCAATCCTGGCGCTGCTCCAGGGCCACGACTTCACGTTCGAATTCTCTGCAGGCTATATTCTATCGCTGGCCTACCTGACAATTTTCGGCTCAGTGATTGCCTTCGGAGCCTACCTGACATTGCTCGGTCGAATTGGGGCGCATCGAGCCGGCTACGCGACGGTTGCATTCCCGGTCGTTGCATTGACGCTGTCGATGATTTTCGAAGGCCTCGCGCTGGACGGCTTCATCGTCGCTGGTTTCGTGTTGGTGCTGGCGGGCAATCTGCTGGTTCTCAAGAATCGCTGACAAGCGGGAAACGCCTTAGTCTCAGACGTGTGTCTGGGCGACTGACCCAGCTAGTCGACTTTGCCGGCTAAGGTATCGTGGTGGCTCGAAATCAGTGACCGAAGATAAAAAGAAATATCTGCGCGATCCTTGAAACCGGCCGCCTTTGCCGCAGCCTCCTTAGCCTCGTCGCTCAGGTCGCTAGCAGCGGCGAATGATTCGAGACTCTTGTGAAAGCCGATTGTAAAGATATCGATATCGGAGCCCGCCGCACGTCGAAATATATGGTTTGTCTGCAAATGAGTGGCGGCCAGGTAGGTATTTTCCATACGCCGCTGCCGCAGTAATTCCGCGGCTTTTCCCGGCGCCGCTGCGAACATCTCGATGTGAAGCAGGCCACTTGTTGCATACGCCTCACGCAGGGTTTCGATGGGCGGGCCGTAAGCAAAATGGTCTTCTGAAAATGCGACGAGATTGTCTCTGGCAACGAGCAGATCAGCGAATTCCTCGGCCGCCTCGTGGCGACTGACGGCGCTGGGTTTGCTGTAATAATTTGTCCAGCTACCCATCGGCGAAATAAACATCAGGTCCCAATGATCACCTTGCGAATGTCGCAGAACCATGGGAGTGGTCTCGCCTGACTTCGCGAAGTAGCCGGACGACACCACCTCGCTGTGCCAGGCGATAAGCTCAGCCAGAGACCCGGGTGCGGCTCGAACCGTCGTTACCCGATACAGGAAATCGCCTTCCAGGTTTTCGGCCATAACGGGCGCGAATAAAAAAACGACTACGACGATTATTAGCTTTCGCACGGCGTTTGGTACTCCTGCAAAGAAATAGCTCAAGATCAACCGCTGCTCATCAGAAGTTGATCTTTAGTACGACAAATTGTTAAAGGGTCGGTCCATTCAAGAGCGCGTTTTTGGTCAGTTCAATAATCAAATCCACTTCCTTTGACGTGATGTCAAATATCGGTGTGTAACGCAGCGAGTGCGCACCGCCGTGAATGACGCCCAGCCCATGACGGCGCAGATAGTCCTCGGTGCTGCCCGCGCCGTAGGTCTTGTATCGCGATGCCAACTCACAACTTGCCAGAAGCCCGGTACCCTGGGCGCTGGTGATACCGCCGTCTGTCTGGCTGGCCAGTGACAGGAAGCCGTCGACCAATTGCTTGCCACGAACACGAATGTTCTCGCGCCGCTCGTCGTTGAATGAATCGAGAACGGCGATCGCGACGTCCAAAGCACGCGGATTGGTAGTCATCGTATTGCCGTACAGTCCTTGCTGGTACATTGCGGCTGTTGCTTCGTTGAGCGCCAGTACAGAAAGTGGGTACTGACCGGCGTTCAATGCCTTGGAGTAAGACTCCATATCCGGCGGATCCAGTTCCCGGAAGCCCGGGTAGTCAACGATCGACAACACGCCTCGTGCACGCAGTCCGGCCTGGATGGAATCGACCACGAGCATCGATCCGTATTCGCGGGTCAGCTCACGAGCACGTGCATAGAAAGCCGGCTCAATCGGCATGCCGGGATTACCTTCACCCATAACGGGTTCCATGAAGAAAGCTTCGATAAATATCTCGTCCTTGTAGGCTTCGGCATAGACGTTTTCGAGTGCTTCAATATTATTGGGTTCGACTTTCAACAGGTAATCACGATCCCGGTACGACGCCAGGTGCTTTGCGTATTGTTTGGCGCAGGAATCGGAATAGCGGGCCGGGCGGTCGGTGCGGCCGTGGAAACTGCCGGTTAACGTAAGGCCCATAACGGCAAAGCCTTCATACCGTGCACCGGGATCGGTCAGTCGTTTCGTATTGATATCCGCAAATCGTGACGCAAGGGACATCGCTTCTGAACCACTGTTCAGGCACAGGAAGCTCGCAAACGGCCGGGCCCCGGATCGCGTGTGGCCAATTTCTCGTTGCAAGCGCTCGACAAAGTCGACCTGGCTGACACTGGCGGTCATGATATTGGCCATAACATGGGGCCGGTTCATGACGTCGAGAATCGCTTCCGGGGCGTGGCCAAGACCGAGCATGCCATAGCCACCGCAGTCGTAAATTACCGCACCTTTCAGGCTGATCACCCACGGACCTGACGCGCTGACCGGAACGTAGGGGTTGACGGCATCTTCGGCGTAAAAATTGGTCAAGCCGCCATGTGCTTTGCTGATTTGCTCACTCTCGTCAAGCGCGACAAACTCCGCATGCGACTTGCAGAGGTCCAGAAAGCGTCTGTACCCCAGCTCAATAGCGACGGCAAGTTGGTGGTAACCATCATCCAGAAAATCCTGGATGACTTGGTCAGTCAAACCTGGAGTCTGCCGGGCACCGGCGAACTCTCGCATTTCACGAAGGTAGTCGAGATGGGAGTTTGTGCGGCTGGAATCGAGAACTTGCGACATTGAAATAGTCCGGAAACATCAAGGCGCGGACTATATCAAATGTATGCAAGCAAGGCATTTAAGCAATACACTTAAGCGCAAATAACCAACGGGAATTTCCATGCGACTACTGATCATATTTATCACCCTGGCGCTTTCTGCAGTGACTTTAGCCAGTCCCGACCCAAATTCCGAACATGCCAGGAAAGCCATGGAAATCTATACAAAAGTCATCAGTTTCGAGACCTCCAAAGGTCTTGGCAATGTACCGAAAATGGCGAACTACCTGGCGAGCGAACTCCGCGCGGCCGGATTTCCGGACAAGGACATTGAAGTTGCGCCGCTCGGCGAAACCGCGGCCTTAATTGCCCGCTACCGCGGCGACGGATCGTCCGGCAAATCACCGATTCTGTTGCTGGGCCACATGGATGTCGTTGAAGCGCTGGAAGACGATTGGGAGCGACCTCCGTTTGAACTCACGCACGACGACACGTATTTTTACGCCCGTGGTAGCAATGACAATAAGTTCGGCATAACGCAGCTCACCTCGACGTTTATCCGTTTGAAAAAAGAAGGCTTTGTGCCAAACCGTGATCTCATCATCGCGTTTTCGGGCGACGAAGAAAGCGGCATGTTGACGACGCGAATGCTGGCAAATGATCGGGAGGACCTCGCCAACGCGGAATACGCGCTCAATTCAGATTCAGGCGGTGGTGCGCTTAAAGATGACGGCAGACCGATCTCGTATCACATGCAGGCCGCCGAAAAGACCTATGTCAGTTGGGATATTACGATTCGTAATCCTGGCGGCCACAGTTCCCGTCCACGGGCCGACAATGCAATCTATGACCTTGCAGACGCAATTCAAAAAGTTCAGCAGTATCGTTTTCCGGTTCGCTGGAGCGACATGACGCTGGCGTATTTTCATCAGACCGGTTCAGAGCTGGGTGGAGAGCTCGGTGACGCAATGGTGCAATTCGCAGAAAATCCAGGCGACGGAGCTGCGACTGACCGACTGGCAAGTGAATCCGCTTATGTCGGTACCACGCGCACAACCTGTGTTCCAACAATGTTGCGCGGTGGCCACGCCGAAAATGCGTTGCCGCAGTCGGCGACGGCCACAATCAATTGCCGCATATTTCCTGGTGTGTCGGTTGACGAGGTCAAAGCGGTGCTGCAAAAAGTCATAGACAATGAGGCTGCGGAATTTGTACAACTGGATGAGGCGACGGAAAGCCCAATCTCCGAACTGCGCCCGGATGTTGTGGCTGCAGTTAGCAAGGCCGTACACGCGCGTTACCCTGGAATCGAAGTGATCGCGAACATGTCTTCCGGTGGTACTGACGGGATGCATTTTCGCAAAGCGGGCATCCCAACGTGGGCGGTTGGTGGACTCTTCATGCGTCCGGCTGATAACTTTGCACATGGATTGAACGAAAGAGTGCCGATAAAAGCCTTCTACGATGCGCTGGATCACTGGAGCATAATTCTCAGGGAACTGGCCGGCAATTGACCGTAGCGAGCCATTCACTGCGTATCGACCGGTGGCTGTTTTATTGCCGGTTTTTCAAAACACGGGTGTTGGCGAGCGCGGCGGTTGGCGGTGGCCACGTGGAGCTAAACGGGGAGCGCGCAAGGCCGGGTAGTCGAGTGAAATGTGGCGATCGAATCGACATGATTCGAGATCGCTTGCCGTACGCATTGGAGGTCGTTGAACTTCCGACGCGGCGCGGCCCTGCCGCAGAAGCTCGCGGCTGCTACCTTGAAGATGAAAAAACTGTGCGCCTTCGGGAAACGCAGTCGGCGGCATTACGCCAGGACAGGATGCTGATGCCAAGAACCGAAGGTCGCCCCGACAAACATACGCGGCGGAAACTTCGGGATCGTGGCAGAAGCTGAGTTCAGTCCTTAATCGTTGAGCAGGAAACTCACCTTCATCGTGACACGGTATTCGGTGACGTCGTTGCCTTTGACGACCACTTTTTGCTCTTTGATCCACGCACCTTCGATGTTATTGATCGTTTTTGCGAATCGTTTGATGCCTTTTTGAATGGCGTCTTCGAAGCTCTTGCTGGACGCGGCACTGATTTCTGATGTTTTTGCAATACTCATTTTTTGTCCTTAATTGACGTAATGATGATCTGCGAACTGATTTAACACCGGCATAACCGACACGGCAAGTTTCAGCAATTTCGTTTGCGGCCCACGAGCAGCAGGCCGAGCAGCGCAAACAAACTCAGGCTGCCACCGCCACCGCCGCCGCCTGTGTTGCCACCACCGTTATCGGTGGCCGTGGTGGGAGTTGGATTAAGACCCGCTGCGGTGTCGACCGTTGAGTCGATCACGGTAATCGACGTCACGACGATCAGGTGCGTATTGTCGACCGGGACAGAATTGTTGAAGTCATTGGCGGTGTAATTCTGCAGCGGCAATTCACCGAACGGTGCGGCGAAAGCGAAGCGGGGTAGAGCAGCAATTGTATCGACGGTTGTCATGCCGTTGCCGGTGACTTCACCGAAAACAGTGAAACCGCCGTTTTGACCATCCAGATCCGCGGCGTTGTTGGCAAGATTGATAAACCACTGGTTTGTGGCGCTATTCACGTTTCCGCCTAACTTTGCCATCGCAATGCTGCCGCGCACATTCGAGTACACGGGTTCATTAACGACTGCTGGATTGGTGGGAATTGCCGTCAGGTTCGCATTGACATCAGTACGAAATCCGCCCCCCTGAACAATGAATCCACTCACGGAACGATGCAATATGGAATCGGTGTAATCGCCGTTCTGCACGTAGGTCAGGAAATTGGCAACGGTCGCAGGCGTTGCATTGTCGTATAGATTAATGTCGAACGTGCCTTGCACGGTTTCGAATCGAACGATCGTCGCATTGGCGGCAATTGGGAGTGCTGTAATTACAGCAAAAAAAAGGCTGGCCGCCGCACGGGGCGACAGATTTCTGATTGACATGAAGATTCTCTTAATTCGGAGGGCGAGACGCTATTTGCAGCGCGAGATTGTACACGTTTCTGACCATGACTGAGGTTTGGACCGAGATCTTCGCGTAGGTTCCATAGGCCTGAAGTTGTGTTGACCTCGTCACGGTTGACCTCGTCATGGCTGAGGTCGAGGCCCAGGGAAATGCAGCACTGTAATGGGGCGAAAATATAGACCGATTGGCAAAGAAGTATCGTGTTATTTCAAATGCTTACTTGGAGATCCTCATGCGAATCTTTACATAAGCCTGGGGCGGGCCTAAACTCTATTGAATAAGAACGAATCGAAACAAGAGCCTTTAACGCAGCGTTAGAAAAAGGCCATGAGAGGTGACACCCGTGAGTCATCAGCCGCTAGCTCGAGCAGCGTTGACGTTGCCTGGCTTTCAAAAGTCTCGACAGCCGGTAACTGCCATCAGTTATCGCTCAGCGCTACAGTGTCTGTACCGGGCGTACAATAGCCGTCAATCTCTTGCGGTGCTGATCGGCGAAGGCAAGCTTGGCGCGACCTATCTGCTTGACCACTTCCTTGCCGGAATCGACAAGGATGCCAGCGTTGTACGCATTTCCGAGCCTTGTTCCGATGAATTGTCGGCAATGAGTGCGGTCATTCGGGGGATCGGCTTTGATCCGACGGATCTGAACCTCGCCGACATGGAAAACGTGTTGGCACTGTTTCTTTCATTCCAGGCGAATCACAATTATCGAACCGTGCTGTGCATTGAGGATGCAGAGGATCGCGGACTGTGGGTTCTTGGCCTGGTGCATCGATTGCTGGACGAGGAGGCGGTCACGAATCGTGGCCTGTTGGTGCTGCTGTCCGGTTTGCCCAGGACGGATGCGTTATTGAATGAATCACTGCTGGATGCGGTGGTTACAGGACCTGACGTGCGAATCGTACTCGCGCCGTTTACGCTGGCAGAAACGCGAGAGTATCTAAGGTGGTGGGTCGAGTCCGCCGGGACGGCCGAGATCGCCGACGTTTTCGAGTTTGATGCAATCTCGCTAATCCACGAGCTCACAAATGGGGCGACGGATGACGTTGGCATCCTGGTTACAAGATGTCTGACGCTTGCGGCCGATGGAATTGCCGGCCCGGTCAATGTTGAGGTGGTCAACAGGGCCCGGTTGCGACTCGAGTCCGTCACCGAGACAGAGCCGCTCATTGATCAGGTCGAATCGTCCATTGAAAAAGGATTCGGTCCCCACGCAGGGCGACTGGTGGTTCGAATTGGAAAAGATCACGTCCAGGAGTTTTCGCTTGACCGCGGCCATATTCTGATTGGGCGCGGCAAGCTATGTGACGTTCGCATCGCCAGTCCCTCGGTAAGCCGACATCATGCTTTGATCGTCAGTTCGCCAGCCGGCACCTTTCTTGTTGACCTCGAGAGTACCAACGGGACCTATGTGGATGGTTGTCAAATCAAGGAACACGCGTTGCAACACAGTGGTGTGATAAGCATGGGCGATTGCGGTATCGACTTCACTGGCGGCGAAGACCAGCAAGGCTGGATACTGGATGTGCACGGTGCCGACAGGGCAGAACCCTGCGACCCTGAGTTCGTAACCCAGCACCTCAAAACTTGGCAACACGAGGGCAAACGAGGTGAGCCGCATTTCCCTGCAGGTGCAGCGATCAAGGGCAACATCAACAGCAAGGGCGAGAAGATATATCACGTGCCCGGCACCTCCAAATATGACGCGACAAGAATCGATGAGTCGAAAGGCGAACGCTGGTTTGCGACTGAAGACGAAGCGACCGAGGCGGGTTGGCGGGCACCCCGAATCAGTTGATAGTGCAGAATCGAGTATTATTCGTCCAGGCAATTCTCGACTGAGACTAATGAGGGAGGTGCGTGGCATGAAAAAGATTCTTGGCATTTTCAGTGCACCAGAAGGCCATTGGGTAGGGGATGGGTTTCCCGTTCGTTCACTGTTTTCCTACAACAGCGACGCCGATAAGCTCAGTCCGTTTCTCTTGCTGGACTATGCAGGCCCGATGAAATTTGAGCCTTTAGAGCGACCGCGTGGCGTCGGTGAGCACCCGCACAGGGGGTTTGAAACCGTCACTATTGTGTATGACGGCGAGGTGTCGCATCGTGATTCCACCGGTGCTGGTGGCACGATTGGTCCGGGTGACGTGCAGTGGATGACAGCGGCGTCCGGCATCCTGCATGAAGAATTCCATTCGCCGCAATTTACCCGCAACGGCGGAACGCTGGAAATGGTCCAGTTATGGGTCAACCTACCGGCCAGTAACAAGATGTCACCACCGAAATACCAGGACATTCTGGATCGTGATATCCCGAGCGTATCGCTGCCCGATCAGGCCGGCAGGGTGCGGATCATTGCCGGAGAATTCAATGGCAACCGCGGCCCGGCGTCAACATTTACACCGCTCGATGTGTGGGACGTACGGCTAAATCATGGTCACCAGGTGCAGTTCGAGTTCATCGAGGGTCGAACGGTAGCGTTGGTCGTCTTGCGGGGCAATGTGAAGATCAACGGCGATGAATTGCACGAGGCGCAATACGCGTTACTGGACCGCAACGACAGCGAAGTCTCACTTGACGCACAAAGCGACGCCACTGTGTTGGTATTGAGTGGAGAACCGCTCAACGAAGCTGTGGTCGGACGCGGACCGTTTGTGATGAACACCGAAGCCGAAATTCGCAAGGCGATTCTGGATTTTAGTTCGGGCCAATTCGGCCGTATTGCCGGTTAGATCACTCGGATTTCGAAGCCGAGGTCCGACGAACCATCCATCGATTGAGCAGGAAAAATAGCAGCAAAACGGCACCCCATTGAACAAGGCAGGTCATGACGCTGAAAGGGTCGAATGGGTCGAACCAACGATCCGGTGCGTAGACACTACCCGCCTGATAGAGCCACCAGCCAAGGAGTATGGCTGCAAGCGCCGGAATCACGTAACAAATGATCTTGTCCCAGAGAGGCCCGGCATTCCAGTCGTCCGGCTGGTTATCAATATTTTCCGTCCGAAACTGCGAAGCGCCGTAGCGAATCACGGCGAAAGCGATGAAAGCACCGGAGATCATCAGGGCGACGCCCCAAACGAAGTCCTGGTTGGCAAAAAACTCAAGGTTAATTGCCGACGGAATACCCAGGGTAAAACCGACAACGCAAACGCCGAGAATTGCCTGGCGCCGCGCGACACCGAAATCGACAAGAATGCGGGTTGTCAGCTCGATCATCGAGATCAGGGAGCTGAAAGCAGCGAACGACAAGCCAAGGAAAAACAAGATGGCGAACAGGTTGCCGGCCGGCACCTTGGCGAACAGCTGCGGCATCCAGATGAATGTCAGGCCGGTGGCGGCCGGGCCGCTCGATTGCATGATCTGGAGCACCTCGGCCTTGCTCATTTCTGCGCCGAGAATGGCGAATACGGTGCCGAATATGACAATCGCGGCCAGCAGTGAAACCGTATTGTTGCCGACGCCGGTAATGATCGCGTTTTGCACGACGCCGTGCCGGCTTTGCATGTAGGCGCCGTAGGTCAGAATCAGCCCCCAGCCGGCACCGGTGTCCCACGCATTTTGAGTCAGTGCCTCAAGCCAGATTTGCGGTTTCGCAAGCGTGGACCAGTCGGGGGTAAACAAGAAAGCGATGCCTTCGTAGGAACCGTCGAGTGTCAGCGTACGCAGCAGTGAAATGACAACAATCAATAGCAGGGCAGGGATCAGGATACGATTCGCACGCTCGATTGATTTGATGCCGCTCCAGACGACTATGGCGCCGAGACCCATGGTGAGCGCATGAAAGGCCACCGGAAAACCGCCACCCTGGAACCCGTCCCAGACGCCTTGTGCAGCCTCGGTGCCAAGGGGCAGAGGTTCGATCGTCATCTGGATCAGATAGTAGACACACCAACCGGCAACGACCGAATAATAAAACATGATGGCAGTCGCCACGAAGCCGACAAATGCACCCATCCACGCGAAATGTTTGCCGGCAATTTTTGCAAAAGTGCCGACGACACCCATGCGTCCTTTGCGACCGAGTGCGTACTCCGCAATGATTAGCGGCACGCTCCAAACAAATAGGAATACGACCCAGGCAACGAGAAACGCACCGGCGCCGTCATCGCCAGCATTTTGGGCAGCGATGCGTGGGAAGCGCCAGATGTTGCCGGTACCGACGGCGATGCCGAGTACGCACAGGAGCATGCCCACGCGCGATGAAAAACGTTCCTCGGTTTGATTCGTCAAGAGAGGCTCTCTGGTCGGGACGGGGCATGATAACAACAGTTCGCGAGTCACGGGGCTCCGGCATCAAAATTTCCACTATAATTGGCTGCGCTCATGCATTCCTGCCGCGAGGTGAACTCCTGTAACGTTCAGCGGCTTGCTGCACTCCGACGAGCGACCGGGCGTATGCCGCAAGGCTCACTGAAGGACCAATTGATTGACAATGTTGCCGGACTTCAAGCTCGAAACACACTTCTCAAAGTGGGAGTTCAAAGCCCGCTATCACATGACGGCATCGGACGCCGAGAGCATGTCGATGCGGGAACTGCTGGCCATCGCGACGCCCGAGGAACGTGAAGAATTTGAGGGCCTGTGGCTTGGCTACACCGAAACTTTCGGCGCACCGGATCTTCGTGAGGCAATTTCCGGCACGTATCAGCAGCGCAGTGCCGCAGACATACTCTGTTTCGCTGGCGCCAGCGAGGGCATTTTCGCGGCAAATGCCGTGTTGCTCGACAAGGACAGTCACGCGATTGTGGTCACGCCAAATTACCAGTCTCATGAAACCCTGCCGGTAGCGATTTGCGAGGCGACGGGTGTGCCGCTGGACCCCGACGACAACTGGTCGCTTGATATCGACCGCGTAGCCGGGGCGATAAAAGCCAATACCAAACTGGTCACGATTAATTTTCCGCACAACCCCAGCGGCGCGATTCTTGCGCTTGATCGTTACCATGCACTTGTTGAGTTATGCCGCAAACAGGGCATTTACATTCTGCATGACGAAATATTCAACGGCCTCGGTCCGACCGGTACCCGGCATCTGCCCTTTATTGCCGATATTTATGAGCGTGGCTTGTCATTGAACGTGATGTCGAAGTCCTACGGTTTGCCCGGACTTCGCATCGGCTGGATCGCTTGCGAGGATCGCAACGTGCTATCGAGAATGGAGCGCATGAAGCACTATCTATCGATTTGCAGTTCTGGCCCGAGTGAGCGGCTCACCAAGATCGCGCTCAATCACCGTGACAAATTGCTTGCTCGCAACTGCGGGATCGTTGACGAGAATCTGCCGAAGTGGGACGCATTCTTTGCGCGTTACCCGCAATTATTCGACTGGCGTCGACCGGACGGGTCGTGCATGGCATTTCCGAGGTACAAAGGCGAGGAGGGTGTCGAACAATTTACCCGGTCGCTCGTTGAAGTGAGCGGGGTACTGCTGTTACCCAGCACAGTTTACCGGTCGGAACTTGGCTCGACGCCCAGCGATCGATTTCGCATCGGTTTTGGACGCAGGGGACTGGACGAAGGCCTGGCGGCGCTCGATGCACACCTCGTGCGTACGAGTAGGTCTTAAGTCGTACATCTCCGGCCGTTTGCCACCAGGCGGTGCCCGCAAAGCGGACATATTCAAGCAACGAAGCCCAACTCGTTCTATAGTGGGACAAATGACTGAAGAAACCTCCGAAGCACGACAATCCTACGAGATGGTATCCGTTCGCCGATCAGAGCCTCCATCCGGCGCAGAAGGTTCCAACTGGTATCGCTATGAGATCGCATTTGGGGGCAGCAAGAACATTCAGGGCTGCCGGCAGGGGAATCTCAACGTTGTGACCGAGGCGGTGGAAGAGATTGTCGCCCAGTTGAACGAGCGGCACAGAGGCAAGAAGGGTCGCGTACACCTCGTACCAACGCCGAAGAAAAAACCCACAACTCCCGATCCATCAAAGTCGTCGTAGGCGCAACGCGCTCGTTGCGATTGTCCTGCGAATGAAATATGCCGTTTAGGCGAGCGGCGCATGAGGGTAGTCCGGCTGACGGTTTTGAAACGATAAAATATTTGGTTTTACAATAAGCCCGGCATCGATATTCACCGACCGGCGAATGGTTTCATTCTTCTGCCAACTGTCACGCCCTTCGATCACCGTCGGCAAATGCACTACGAGCGCAGCAGAAATCGAACGAGTCGCACTTTCCCAGAGATAGCTCGGCGTATGATCAACGGCATAATAATCTGTCTTGCCAACTCTGAACATTGGGTTTTTGAACGTGGTTGGCTTGGCAAAATAGAAACCCATACCCTCGTCGCAACTAACATCAACGATCAAACTGCCAGGCTTCAGGCATGTTTTCTCTGTCTCGATGATGAAGTCCAAAGGATGATCGGGTTCCTGCAAGGTACCGTTCACAATAATGTCTGACTCGCTAATCAGGTCTGATAATGCGGTCTCACTGCCATCGTGCTCGACCACCAGCATGCGTGCTTCACCGTTGTCGCCCTCCCGGATACGGACGTAGTGGCAATCAAGCACCTCTTCGCGGACTTCGTGATCGGGACGTTGGATGCATATCGTAATATCTCTGAACCCATGCGCCTTCAATGCGTAAATCGCTCCACGGCTGACTGCGCCAAAACCAAAAATTATCGTTTTTCTCTGGTTGCCATAATGCCCGTCAATCCCTTTTAGACGGAGAGCATGCAAGATGGCGCAATAGCCTGCCATTTCGTTATTCTTATAAAATGTGTGGCGACCAATTTGCCCGGAAGGGCTCCAGACAAACATATCTTCGAACGCAATAAGAGTCTGCTTGCGGTCAACTGCTGCCTGGGTAATGGCGCGCTGCTGGGCACAATGGGGATAACCCCAAAGAATTCCGCCCTCACGAAGATCCTCTAAGTCTGCTAATAGCGGCTTGGTCAATATGACATTCCCAAGCTCTTTGAGGAGTTCGTGCCGCGAAGCCATACCACCCACTTGAGAACTGAGCTCAGCGTCTGAAATGCCAAATGCTGCGCCATACCCTTCTTCAAAAATCAGCTGCCTTCGGTATTTTTCAGCGATTCGTGGCAGATGATTCGGGTGAATTGGCACGCGTTGTTCATCTTCTTTTTTGGATGTCCCAATGACCCCAAAGCTTAATGCGCTCATAGCTTTCCTTCAGTGAAGCGATCTTATCGAGCCACCATAGCAGGCTGGTGAGATTTGGTTCGTCGGCAAGTTGCCTGTGGCTTCTCGGAGAGTGCGTGCGCCCGTGACGTTGATTGCCAGGAATTGGCTGGCTTTGGCTTTGGCGCTGACTGCGACCAGTCAGAATGGCGGGTATTTTGGCTGTCGACCGTCTGCTTTTCCAGAGGGCCACCATCCGAATGAAGTGCTGCGCCGCCGGACAATGCGCTGAACTTGCGAATGGCCCCGTCATCATTCTTGCATCCGCAGGAATGTCACCGTACGCTGGTTTCATCAAGTCCAGAGCTTAGGAATCAACGGAAGGGTGATCATTTCGTTGCGCTGAATCGCACTCAAAAACCATGTCCGATAAACCTGTTATCCGCCTTGCGTACGCCGCAGACCTCCCTGACTTGGTTGACCTCGCCGCGCGGTCCTTTCGGGATGCGTTTGAAGACGACAATGATCAGCACGATATCGAGGACTACCTGCGTAATTCGATGTCGCTCGAGAATCTTGAGGAAGAGTTTCGCGACGCGGAAAGTCGATTTCTGCTTGCGTGTGCGGATGATATTGAGAAGCTATTGGGGTATGCCAAACTTCGTAACGGATCGAAACATGCAAGCGTTTCGGGCGAAGCGCCAATCGAGGTGGTGCGAATTTACGCGGATAGCTCGATGATCGGAAAAGGCGTGGGTGCGGCGCTGATGACCGAGTGTTTTAAGCAAGCGCACTCGTTGGCTTGCGATGTGATTTGGCTCGGCGTTTGGGACAAGAACCGGCGAGCAATTCAATTCTACGAGCGTTGGGGGTTTTCGATCGTCGGTGAGCACGAATTCAGGTTGGGCTCTGATATTCAGAATGACCTGATCATGAGCAAAAGTTTGTCGTTCGGAAGCTGCCGCTAGAGTTCGCTGCGGTTGAGTCCGCCTTTTAACACAGCCGTCTCAAAACCCTGCTGACTCAATATGAATGCCGCTGCAGAACTGCGCCGTCCGGTATCACAATAAACAACGTAGGGAGTCTTGCGATCCAGGAGGTCGAGTTTGTGGCGCAGCAGGTACAGCGGCAGGTTCGTGGCGTTCGCTTTGCTGAATGCCTTGAACTCACTCGGAACACGGACGTCAAGCCACTTGCCGCCCTGGCTCACGGCTTCATCTGCATCCTCATGTTCCAGAGAAATGATCATTGCCTCATTCAGAAGAGACTGAAAATCATCCCGATCCAATTGCATCAGCGTGCCGTCAGTCTGCATTGTTATTGTCGCGTTGCGAGCTTCATTTGATATCAATGCCTCCTCTCCGAAGGTGTGGCCCACGCCCAGTTCGGCAAGATCAATATTTTCCTTACCGGCTGGGGTCTCGCGAGTAACCATGCATCGACCGCTTTTTATGATATAGAAATGATCGCCAATACTGCCTTGGCGGATAACGACATGCCCGGCTTTGTAGTCAACTCTTTTCAGGCGCATGAAAATCATCTGGATATTCTGCGGCGGTATCAGCTGGAAGGTCTTGGTGCGTAACAGGGCGCTCATCCAGTCGCCTTCCGCTTCATTGAGTTCAGACCGAATGTCGCCAACTTCATAGATACCGGTTTGATCCAGTGTCAGCTTCACATCGAGCAGTTCGCTGTCGATACTAAAATACTGAACATCGTCCATTGCAACAGCAGACTGTCGGCGGGGTAGTAATGGAGCGATTGGGTTACGCGCCTCATCGGTACCGCCGACAACGGTATCGAGTTCCTGATCGCCGTTTCGCAACGAGATCGTTCCGGAGAGCAAATATATCGCGTGCTTGCCCGTGTCGTCCTTTTCAAACAGCACCTGGCCCCGATTCGCCTGCAGGACCTCAATGTCGTCTAGCAGTTCGTCGAGTTTCGTGTATTTAAGCGCGTTGAATGGCGAGAAATTGCCAAGTAGCGCGACATCCATGCCCTTAGCCATTAAGTTTGTAGGCTCCATGTTCAGGCGAAATCATTTCGCTAAATAGGGGAGATTAACACTCGACGCTGCGGCGTTAAGGGACGTATTTCTCAGAATAACGAAGCCGACGGACTTGGGTGACCCGGTAATCGCTGCTGCCGACTCAAAGGCAATGTTCGTCATTAAGCCCTCGATGGCCTGGTGCTACACTGATCCGCTGGTCGCTGGATAAATTGGCGCGAATGACGTGCCCGCATTTAAGCTTAAAGGGACGTATGGAATCCGAAGCAATAGCGCACGTGGTGCGGCGGTGGGTAGAGGACTTGGTTGTCGGGCTGAATCTGTGCCCGTTTGTCGGTCGTGAAATTGCCAGTAACCGGGTGCGCTTTGTTGTGACCGATGTGACGACAGAAAAACAATTATTGGTGGCGCTGGAGAGCGAACTGGCGCTACTTGACGTGGATGCCGAAGTAGAAACTACCTTGCTTATTCATCCCGATGTGTTGCGGGACTTTTTCGACTACAACCAGTTTCTGGATACCGCAGAGCAGTTACTGGTGCAGTCGAAACTGGAAGGCATCTATCAAATTGCAAGTTTTCACCCGGACTACCAGTTCGCCGGCACCGCTGCAGGTGATGCGGAAAACTATACGAATCGTTCACCTTATCCCCTGTTACACATACTCAGGGAAGAGAGTCTCGAACGGAGCATCGCGGCTTATCCGGATGTTGAGCTAATTCCCGCCCGCAATATCGAACAAATGAAAAGCCTGGGACGTGAAAAATTACAGGCTTTACTCCAGGGCTGCTTCAATGCGGGTGAGACTTAGCGGCCACTGTGGTGTATATCGGCGTGCTTGGCTAGAGTAGGGAGACATTCACCTTCCGGACGCGATGATGATGCGCAAACTACTGATGACCACACTCTCCGTGCTCGCGATGGCCTGTTCTCAGGCACAGACCAACCTGCCGTTTGAGGTAAGCACCGTTGCGTCATTTGACGAGCCGTGGGCGATGGCCTTTCTCCCGGACGGCCGCATGCTGGTGACAGAAAAGAAAGGCCAGCTCAAGATCATCGCTCGGGACGGGCAGTTATTGGGTGTGATACGCGGCTTGCCGGACGTGGACTACGCCGGGCAAGGTGGATTCGGCGATGTTGTTTTGCATCCGGATTTTGCGAGCAATGGATTGGTCTACCTCAGTTACGTCGAGGGCGGCATCGGTGGCACGCGAGGTGCGGCCGTCGCCCGCGGTGTGCTTACCCTGGCGGAGCGGGGCGGGACATTGTCCGGGCTCGAGGTCGTTTGGCGACAATATCCCAAGCTCGTCGGCTACGGTCATTACGGTCACCGCATCGCCTTCGACGACGACGGTTACCTTTGGATTTCCTCCGGCGATCGTCAGAAGTTCACACCGTCGCAGGACATGCAAAGCAATATTGGCAAAATAGTGCGCCTGCACGACCACGGCTCGATCCCGGAGGACAATCCCTTCGTTGACTACTACAGCGTCGACGCGTTTGTCGATGATGAAGGTGTGTATCCGGAAATCTGGTCACTGGGGCATCGCAATCTTCTGGGTATGACATTCGACCGAGATGGCCAGCTGTGGGTGGCCGAGATGGGTCCGGCCGGTGGCGACGAGCTAAATCGCATCGTGCGTGGCGGTAACTACGGTTACCCGCTGGTCTCCAATGGCCAGCACTACGACGGCCGCGCCATACCCGACCACGATACGCGACCCGAGTTCGAAGCACCTGTGCTGTGGTGGACACCAACAATCTCGCCCGGAAATATCTTGGCGTACAGCGGCGACGCGTTTCCATCGTGGCGCGGCAACCTGTTAATTGCCGGGCTCTCTTCACGGGCCATTATCCGCATAGAGCTTGACGGCGACAGTGCAGTTGAAGCAGAACGCTTCCCGATGGGTGCGCCGATGCGCGGCGTCTACCAGGGACCGGACGGTGCCTTGTGGGTGCTCGAGGATGAATCTCGCGAGGGGCAAGGGCGGCTGCTGAAATTGATGCCCAAATAGTAAAGGGCGCAAGCTCAAAACAGGCTCACAATTGAACCGTTTATTGGGATTAATAAAGTCTTCGATACAGACTTCACTGCCAATGCTCGTATCAATACCTTCGGTGGCCGTTACGTCGAGGCGGGCCCGGAGCGCAACGTTTATGGTGGGGTGCCTGTTCGGTATCGCTACAAGATATAGCTTCCACCCCGGAATGTGCTCACAGTCTTGCGCACACGGTTAGAGTTGTCGGCTCATAACGCTGATGCACCGAGTCGCGATGCAGAGCAGCGCTTGCCTCACGAAATTGGAGGTTTATTTTAGTCTGCGACACGCTGAATTAAGGTTAGAATTGGTCGCTATCAAGTCGGCGCTTAAGGATCCAGGTCACGTTGTCGCTTTGCCATCAACGTGAGGCGTTACAAAATGACGGGCCTGATGTCGAAACTTGACACTGATGTTGCAGGTGATTTTCGGTGCGGTCACGGATCGATCCCGCCGGAAAAATAGATCGCACACCTGGCCTGAGGAGAGCGACGCAAGTGATTAAGAAGATTATTTTCGGTTTGCTAACTTTCGTGGTGGTTGCGCTGATCGGTTTTGCGATTTACGCCCACGAGCCTGAAATTGCCCCCATTGCCAACGTCGACCGGTCGCAGTTCACTGCAGAAACGGTGGCAAAAGGGCGCGTTCTAGCGGCCGCAGGCTATTGTGCAACCTGCCACACGGCCGAAGACGGCGCGCTGTATGCCGGTAACTACCCGGTGGAAACTGGCTTTGGAACGCTGTATTCCACGAATATCACGCCGGACCCTGAGTTTGGCATCGGGAACTGGTCGGAAGAAGCCTTTTTGCGCGCCATGCACGATGGGGTTGACCGTGAGGGGCGGCACCTGTTTCCGGCATTTCCGTACGACCACTTCACGAAAATGAGCGATGACGATGTCGGCGCTATATACGCCTACATCATGAGCGAAGTTGAACCGGTCCCGTCCGATCAGAAGAGCAATGAGTTGCTGTTCCCGATGGACCGACGCTTCCTGCAAGCCGGATGGAAACTGCTGTTTGTCAACTTCAGTAGGTTTGAGGCCGTCGCGGAACAGTCAACTGAATGGAATCGCGGCGCTTATCTCGTTGAAGGCGTGACGCACTGTGGCGCCTGCCACACGCCGCGCAATGTGCTGGGCGCCGAAAAGAAAAGCGAGCATTTCGCCGGCGCGACCATTGATCAGTGGATTGCGCCTGCACTGACGGCCGAGAACGCCTCGGCCATCCACTGGTCCGCATCGGATTTCAGCAACTTCCTGAAGATCGGCGGCACGCGCAATCACGGAGTTGCCGTCGGCCCAATGGGGCCCGTAGTTCATGCCGGGGTTCGGCAACTGCCTGACAGCGATCTCAAAGCCATCGGCGTCTATCTGGCCGAGAGGGCAGGCGCACCCGCAAGGGATGATGTCAACAGCGAAATCCTTAAAGCCAGCCTCGCAAAAGGTAAACCGCAAAAAAGTCATCGCTGGGATCAGGGCGCACGGCTGTATGCGGAAGCTTGTGCATCCTGCCATTACAACGCGGCGCAGATTGCGCTCAGTCGCCCGGACCTTGGTATCAATTCTGCAACCCGACTCGCGGAGCCCGGTAATCTGCTGCACGTGATACTTGATGGGGTCGGGAATGAAGATGGCTTAGCCGGCATTGTCATGCCCGGTTTTCGCGATGCATTTAACGATGAAGAAGTCGCGGCGATCGCGGCTTATCTGCGCTCGTCTCGGACTGACAAGGCGGCCTGGACCGATCTCTCCGGCAAGGTCGCAGCAATCCGGGCCGGACGCACAGCTGCGCAATAGACTGATAAGGAAAACCCAATGATCAAATTGAAAGTTAACGGGCGCGACGTCAGTGTTGACGCTGATGCCGATACACCGCTTCTTTGGGTAATTCGCGACGAAATTGGTTTGATGGGAACAAAGTTCGGTTGTGGCATTGGCATGTGTGGTGCCTGTACCGTGCATGTCGGCGGTCAGGCAACGCGTTCATGCATTACGCCGCTGTCAGCCGTCGCTGGCGCGTCGGTAACGACAATCGAGGGCCTCGACGAAACGGACAGTCACCCGGTTCAGGAAGCGTGGCGCGAGCTGCGTGTACCGCAGTGTGGCTACTGCCAGTCCGGGCAGATCATGCAGGCGGCCGCGCTACTCAAAGATATTCCCGACCCAAGCGATGACGACATCGACGCCGTGATGACAGGCAATCTATGCCGGTGCATGACCTACCTGCGCATCCGCAAAGCCGTTCGCCGGGCCGCCGCCACCAACAGGGAGGCAAACAGCAATGTTTGAGCACAAGCTTGGTCAGCGTGGTAACGCCACGTCCGATATCACACGCCGCGGCTTCCTAGTATCCATGGCTGCCGCGGGCGCCACTTTTGGTTTTCCTTTATCAGTGCGCGCGGCCATGGATCCCGCGACTGCAGATGGTATGCCGGTGGATGCGATCGGCCGGGCCTTCGAGCCTACGCTCTGGTACTCGATTGATACCGACGGGCAAGTCAACGTCAATATCATTCGCGCCGAGATGGGCCAGCACGTTGGCACCTCAATCGCACGAATACTCGCCGATGAACTCGAGGTAGCCTGGGAGGATGTGCATATCACGCATGTCGACACGGCTGAGAAATGGGGATTGATGGTCACGGGCGGCAGCTGGTCTGTGTGGCAGAGCTGGCCAGTATATCGTCGGGCCGGTGCGGCAGGCCGTACGGCTTTGATCGAGGCCGCGGCGAAAAATTGGGGTATCGCTGCGTCACAATGCAGTGCCCGCAACGGTCAGATTACTGGTGGCGGTCGCAGTGTGAGCTACGCCGAACTCGTCAGTGCCGGTCTTTCGCGCAGCTTTACTCAGGCGGAGCTCGAGGCACTGACGTTGAAGCCGCATTCCGAATTGCGCCTTGTCGGCAAAGACGTCACGGCTCTGGATATTGCGACCAAGACCAACGGCCAGGCTATCTACGGCTTGGACGCCAGGATTGACGGCATGGTTTACGGCGTGCCGTTGCTGCCGCCGACCCGACTTGGTTCCAGCGTAAGGTCCATTGATGACAGCGCCGCAAAAGACATCGGTGGTTATATGCAGACGCTGCAGCTCGATGATCCGTCAGGAACCGTGCCGGGTTGGGTTGTCGTCGTCGGCAAGAATTTGATGGCGGCAAAAAAAGCGTCGCAAAAGATCAAGGTCGAATGGCAGGCAGGCGATACCGCCAGCGTATCGGAAGCAGACATACAGAACCATGCCCGAGAACTGATCGCCGACGAAGGCGTAGGTTCAATCCTGGATACGGGTGTTACCGACACTGGCCCCGTGTTCCAGGGTGCTACAGATACTTTCGATGCCGAATACACGACTGCGACGGTGCTGCACTTTCAACTCGAACCTGTGAACGCGACAGCTTTTCAGAACGATGATGGCGTCTGGGAGATCCACACTGGCAACCAGTGGCAATCGCTGATTCTGCCGTCAATCGCAACAGCACTCGGCGTCGAGGCAGAACAGGTTGTCATGCGAACCTACATGCTGGGCGGCGGTTTTGGACGTCGCTTGAACGGCGATTACGCAGTGCCCGCGGCGCTTGCTTCAAAAGCACTGGGTGGCAAGCCGCTCAAACTGGTGTTGTTTCGCGAGGACGATGCGAAGTTTGACAGTCCGCGCTCGCCGAGCGTGCAACGCCTGGCGATGGCCTTCGACGCGCAGCAACAGGTTATCGCGATGGAGCACCATGCTGCTGCAGGCTGGCCAACCGGTGTTATGTTTCCGGCGTTCATGCCCGATGGGAAAAACGGCCTACCTTTCGATCCTTTTGCTATCGACGGTGCCGATCACTGGTATTCGGTCGGTGCGCAAAAGGTCAGGGCAATTTCCAACGACCTCGCAAACCGAACTTTCCGGCCTGGGTGGCTTCGTTCGGTGGGGCCTGGCTGGACGCATTTCGCGGTCGAAAGTTTTATGGACGAGGCAGCGCACAGAGTAGGCGCCGATCCCCTCAAGTTTCGTCTGGATCATCTGCTTGCCAACGGTCGTAACGCGGGTTCAGCGCCGAACTCCGTTGGCGGCGCAGCGCGGCAGGCTAAGGTATTGAAACGGGTGGCGGAATTGTCTGGTTACGGACGTACCGATCTCAGCAAGGACAGCGCGATTGGGATTGCGACAACCTTCGGTCAATCGCGATCTATGCCAACCTGGGTGGCTGCAGCCGTGCAGGTAGATGTCGACAGGGTAACGGGTGAAGTCGACGTACGAAAACTCTGGCTAGTCTTTGATTGCGGCACGGTGGTGGATCCGGATGGCGCACTCGCACAGTGTGAAGGTGCAGCGTTGTGGGGGCTTTCCATGGCGCTATTCGAAGGAACCGAGATCGAAAATAGCAATGTGCGAGATCGCAACCTTAACACCTACACGCCGCTGCGCATAATTGACACGCCCGAGATCGAAATCGAGTTTGTCGACAGCACGGAGGCACCCGTTGGACTGGGTGAACCGGGTACGACAGTTGTGGCACCGGCTATTGCCAATGCGATTTTCAATGCCGTCGGTGTGCGCTTGCGCCACTTACCGATGACGCCCGATACGGTCCTGCAGGCACTGCAAGCACGCGAGTGAGTGACCGAACCAGGTGGCTGATTTGCACTGCCAGTTCCCGGCCGAGCAGTTGAAAAAAGATCCAATCATCCGCAATTCCGACGACCACGAGCGAGCCATGAAAAGAATTGAGGCGCTAATGTCGGCTCAGGAAGACACAGCAGAGAGTGACTCTGGTTGATGCGTACGAGAACGAACACGCTAAGACGGCTTTCGCTGTCAACGAAACTTTGGACAAGCGTCGTTTTGGTCCTGTCTGCCTGCGCGACAGAGAAATCATCCGTTGTTGAAACGTTGGACGATCGAACTGCAGTCACCGTTACCCACAATCGGACGCCCATCATCATGTCAACCGATAAGCCCTTTAAAGCACGCGACTTGAGAGACTACGTTGAAGTCGGTGCTATTGAAGTCAATCACATGGGAACGCTGCGGCATTTTCTTTGGCTTGGAATTTCGGAAGTGAATAACACCGAAAGGGTAGACGCGCGTCCCGAGGGTTTCGAGTCAATTGTCTTTTTCGCCGATGAAGGAACATTTCAACTCGACGTTTTTAGTTGGACGCATGAGGCGATTGGCACGAGCGAGCGGATCTACAAAAAAGTATTTGCAGGCTCTGCAGATGCTTATTATGAAATCACGCTCGATCAGATTCGGTTGTTGGCGAATGCCGATGTCATGAAGGTTCGTACAAGTGGTTCCGCGCCCAAGGAGTACGTCGTGTGGTACAGACCGGCCACGGCAAAAGAGGATTTATCGGAATTTCTTGAAACTGTGTTGCAATAGGCTCACCGGTCCTATTCATCCGCGTCGAATCACGTCGCAAAAAGCGCCTATTCAACTTTTTTCGAACCGCACAGGTGAGCCGTGGGTCATTGCAACCGCGAGCAGCTTTGCAGGATCAGTCACCGGTGTTGTCTCTCGGGGCACCGCTCTACGGATCAAGTGGGAATACTGACATTGACTCGAGCGGACGGGGCCACCTGTTCGGGCGGGACGTTCAGTCCTGCGATGCTAGCTGGCCTGTCCGCGATTTCATGCATCCACCGCTCAAGCCCGGACAGCCCCTCGATTGAAACACCAGACCAATCATGGCGCCGGACCCGGTACCAATTGGCGATATCCGCGATTGAGAAATCATCTGCCAGCCATTACTAACTCGCACGATATTGGAGTACGGGGAGCCCACCGATTCCCCAATCTTCCAGCGCAACCTCATCGATGACAACAAAGGTCGTCGCCGGATCCTTGCCGAGAACCCGGACCAGCAAATCGGTAACGCCGCTAATGAGGTCGGCTTTCTGTTCGGCGGTGACGCCTTCG
>JAJFKS010000025.1 GCA_021773115.1 Woeseiaceae bacterium
CGAAGGCGTCACCGCCGAACAGAAAGCCGACCTCATTAGCGGCGTTACCGATTTGCTGGTCCGGGTTCTCGGCAAGGATCCGGCGACGACCTTTGTTGTCATCGATGAGGTTGCGCTGGAAGATTGGGGAATCGGTGGGCTGCCCGTACTCCAATATCGTGCGAGCTAGTCATGGGAACGCGACTGACCGAGCGCCTCAACGAAGCAGCGGCTAAAAGTTGTGCCAGACGCTATAACAGTCTTGATCGTTGACGGCGCAGATCACGATAATTTGAAAAAATCAAGGATGCAAAATGCAAATTCAACGACACTTTGAAGAGCACAGAAAGCCAGTACTTCATGAGCTAATACACACGAATCCGTTGGCGACTTTCGTAACATACCAGAACGACGAATTCGTGATAGACCACATGCCGTTTGTTCTAAATGCACACGAAGGCGAGAACGGCGTTTTGATGGGCCATATGCCACGATCAAACCCGGCGTGGAAGATCTTTGACGGAAGAACAATAGCCGTCGCAGTCTTCCAGGGTGCCGCTACGTATATTAGCCCAAACTGGTATCCGAGCAAGAAGGAACATGGCAAGGTCGTACCGACGTGGAACTATGCGGTTGTTCATGCACATGGGCGTCCCAGAGTATTTGACGATCCGGATCGGCTAATGGGTCACTTAAGTCAACTGACTGATGGACAGGAGTCGGAACAAATATCTCCGTGGAAAGTATCGGATGCGCCACAAGAATATACTTTGCGCATGATCAAGAAAATCGTCGGGATTGAGATACCCATTACGTCACTCGTGGGAAAATGGAAGGTGAGCCAGAATCGTACAACGGCTGATCGAGATGGTGTCGTCGATGGTTTGAAATCACAGGGTGATGATGCATCCATGGCGATGGCCGAATTGGTTTCGCAGCACACACATGATGCAGAGTGAGTAGCCTCACTGAACGCCTGCTTTTGCCGTTTGGCGACAATCACAGGCAGTAGTAGGGGCATAGGTGCGGCGACCGCCAAATTGTTAGCGAGCGCCAACTATCACGTCTGTGTAAATTTTCTGTCAGCCATAAGCTCTTTCGGAATTGCAGCAATGAGAACTCAAAGTCGCTGCTTAATTTCACTGTGGACAGAAACGGATGATTGAAATGAGGATAGAATATCGATGGACGCGAACAACGAACAAGGTTTACTTACTGCGCTAGCACAGCGAATTGGTGTGCCTAATGGCGGCGGCAAGAGCTTGCTTGCAATCGAAGAACTTCGTGCAGCATTTTCAATGGCTATCCCATACGAGAACTTGTCAGTTTTGAACGGGGATTCAGTGTCCCTGACGCCTGTAGATGTCCTTGCAAAATTCGCTCAAAAACGTGGAGGCTATTGTTTCGAGCTAAATACGGCATTTGCGGCGCTATTAGGAATGCGCGGCCTTGACCCAAAGATGCACCTGGGACGAGTTTGGCTCCGCGACCCAGAGCAGGTGCCGCCGCGCAACCACGGCACCAATGTCATTGAGATCGAAGGGAGAAGCTATATCGCCGACGTTGGGTTTGGAGGGCGTGCGCCTCGTTGTCTCATCCCGCTCTTCGACTTCGAGACCGAAATTGATGACGGTGATGCCTTAGGAGAGCCCATCAGAGCTATCGAAGACGAAGAGTTTGGAGTGATGATCCAACGTCGCATTGAAGGAATTTGGTCAAATCAATACAGCTTGGAGCTAGAGCCCGCTTATCCGTCCGACATCAATTCTGCCAACCACTTCCAGGCTAGTTCGCAAACCTCTCACTTTCGCCATCACCTTTTTGTCGGTCGATTCACGATCAAAGGCCGTGACGGACTATTCGACAATCGGCTCACGTATCGTCATGGTTCGGATACAGAGATCCGCATCATTTCCAATTTCGGAGAAATGTGCAGTGTCTTAGAAGAAGTCTTCGCTATTAATCCAGCGGGACATGAACAAGCGTTAGAACTGGTGATTGAGCGTTCATTGGCATCTCTTGCCAAAAAATCGCAATAAGGCTGCACTCCGAATGGGGCAGCCGTTTGTCAATACGCGCTAGTATATCAACTGACCTGTAACTCATAAGAAAGGAACCTGCTGTGAGAAGTGACCGTGTGGTGATAATCACAGGCGGTAGTAGGGGCATAGGTGCGGCGACCGCCAAGTTGTTAGCGAGCGCCAACTATCACGTCTGTGTAAATTTTCTGTCTGACGACGCTGCAGCAAATTCCGTAGTTAGCACGTTGACAGCTGCTGGGTCGACAGCGATTGCAGTACAAGCAGATGTCAGCACGGAAAGCGATGTCGTTCGCCTATTCAAGACTGTCGATGAACAATTGGGTACCGTTACTGCGCTCGTCAACAATGTCGGGATAGTCCGGCCACAAATGCGAGTCGAAGACATGGACGCGAACCGCATTAATGAAATCTTTAAAACCAACGTAACCAGCGCTTTTCTCTGTTGTCGAGAAGCAGTAAAAAGGATGTCTACCATGCACGGGGGTCAAGGCGGGTCAATCGTAAATGTCTCCTCCGCCGCGTCACGTATCGGAGCGGCCGGAGAGTACGTTGACTATGCGGCATCCAAAGGCGCGATCGATACTTTGACTAGAGGGCTGTCGCTTGAAGTTGCCGGAGAAGGTATCCGGGTCAATTGTGTACGGCCGGGCTTTATATATACTGACATGCATGCTGATGGTGGCGAACCCGGCCGTGTAGATCGCCTTGCTGATTCGATACCTATGAAGCGCGGTGGCGAACCGATAGAGGTAGCAAATTCGATAATGTGGCTCTTGTCAGATGAAGCATCGTATATAACCGGCACTTTTGTTGAGGCGGCTGGCGGTCGGTAGTTAATCCACGCTGAGGCACTTGAATATTTTGCAAAACGAATCGAAAACTACTGATCAAGTCTTACTTGGAAAGCGAATTGTTATTTCGGGTGCGGGACGGGGATTGGGTCGTGCGCTAGCCATCGTTGCGGCATGTGAATTGGTGCTGGCCGACAATCCAACAATTGATGTCCTGATAAACAATGGAGCACCTTGGTTGGCTGGCAACCTTGAAGAGTTGTCTGATGCCGACATCACCTCTACAGTCGCAGCGACGGTGTCTGGCACTATTCGTGTCACAAAGGGGCTCCTCCCCGGTCTCCACAGATCGACCGTTGCCGACATCATTACTATCGTCTCGACGTCGGGAATACAGGGTTGGGACCTCAGTGGCGGTTCGGTTCCATTTTATGCGGCTAAGCACGGTCAATCCGGTTTCAGCGACAAGCTTCGGCATGAGTTGAAAGGCAGAGGTATTCGAGTTTCCGCGATCTATCCTCCAGACTTTGATGATGCGGACCCGACGGATGCAAGCTGGGAGAACTCGCAAATTGAAGGAACGAAAATTTCAAATCGTGAAATCGTCTCTTAAGGGGGCGGGGGAGGGTGATTGTGGCGGCCCAACAATTCCGCTCGTGTATTAAGGCTGACATTTTATAGTGCCCTAATTATAACTTTAGCCCTACATCGCTCAACAGTAATAGGACTTTCAATGGATATCGGATCGCTTTTGGCATTTGCTGCTGGCATGACCCTTCTCGCGGTATCACCTGGTCCTGGTCTTGCCGCAGTCTTGTCCCGCTCGATGGTGTCCGGCATTAAGTCCGGCGCTATGGTTGTGCTCGGGCTGGTGATCGTAGATTTCTTGTTTTTGGGTCTTGCTATTATCGGCATGTCGGCCATAGCGACAGTGTTAGGTCCGTTATTCCAGATCGTAAAATACGGCGCAGCACTTTATCTGATCTGGCTCGGATATCAGACATTCAAAGCCGCAGGAAAGATTGTGTCTATTACACCTGCGACAGCGACACCTTACGTCAAAGATATAGGTCTTGGAGCAATGGTAACCCTCGGCAATCCGAAGGCTATTCTATTTTACAGTGCATTCCTACCAACCTTTTTCAATGTCTCGCAAATCCAGCTGGTAGATTTTGTTGCGATTTGCGCCGTGATTGTTGCGATTTCATTTCTCGTTTATGGTACATACATGCTGCTCGCTGGAAGAGTTCGGCGGACTTTTGGTTCCACTAAAATTCAAAAACGCGTCCATCAAACAACAGGAGTAGTTTTCATAGGGTCAGGCGTAGTTGTTGCTCTGAGGTAAACATATGTTCAGTCACATAAGCGTTGGAACCAATAATTTATTGAAAGCCGAACCATTCTATGACGCACTTTTGTTCCCGCTGAGCTCTATACAACGCAAAGTCTTTCCGGACGGTGGCCCCGCTTCACGTTGTTGGGTAAAGGAGGGTAGTACACTCCCGCGTTTCTACGTTTACACCGGTTATTATGGCGCTTATTTGCGTGATCTTGATGGAAACAAACTCCACATTGTCTTTCGAGGTGATTTAAATAATAGATGACGAAAACAAATTCTGCGGGATTTTATCCCGCTACCACAGACGGTTGAGTTAAGTTCGAGTCGGTCCCAATTTTCTATACACTTCCCAGCCTTTTTTTAAATTGCTTTTCGTAATGTACTGTCGACAGCAAGTTGTGACCCAGAGTTTCCCCTTCCTCTAAGGAAAGTCAGTGTCAAAAGTTATCGCTCACGAGCAACCGTCAGCGCCCCGTCACGAATCGGTAAGCGAACGTCCACTCTTGTTGATCGCAGTTTCTTGGCCAAGAGTAAGGCTTGCGACTATTTTCTTTCCAGCAAAACGTAAATAGCCCCAGTCCCGCCATCAACCTGTCTTGTCGAGACGAACGCCAACACATTGTCCCAGCGCCGCAGCCAGTGATTGACCGAATTCTTCAATACGGGGCCACGCTCACCGGACCCCAGGCCCTTACCATGCACGACCCGTACGCAAAGATGCCCCTGCTGGGCGCTGTACTCGATGAAATCACGCAGGCGGGGTTTCGCCTCAGCCAGCGTCATGCCGTGTAAATCAATCTCGGCCTGGACGCTGTAGCCGCCGCGTCCGAGTTTGCGCATCGTTCGTCGGCCTACTGAAGGCCGTTGAAAACGCAGCGTACCACCGTAGCCATGTTCAATCGTGTCGATATCGTCTTCGAGGCTTTCCGCGAGTGCTGCCTGTTCATCCGCCCGGGTGAATCGTGCACGTGGTTTGGGTTTTGCCTGATCCAGCGGCGCGCGCAGATCGGCCTTGTGCGGTTTGGCACCGGACATGGCTTGTCGAAACGCTTCCTTGTCGTCGTCAGTCACGGTTGGGTCTTTGAGGCTATGGTGTGCGCTAAACATTAAGTATAGTGAGCGAGTGCGGCAATCACGAGTTCACTCGTAAAAATAATGAAAATCCTCGTATGTAACGACGACGGCTACCTCGCCACGGGCATCAATGTTCTCACTGAAGCGCTGGAACAGGTCGCTGAGGTGGTCGTGGTCGCGCCAGATCGCAATCGTTCGGCAGCGAGCAACTCTCTGACCTTACACAAGCCGTTGCGGGTTTCCGAAACCGGCCCGGAGCGATATTCGGTGGATGGGACGCCGTCCGACTGTGTGCATGTTGCACTGACCGGTTTTCTCGATTACGAGCCCGACCTGGTGGTTTCGGGCATCAATCACGGCGCCAATCTCGGTGACGACGTTATTTATTCCGGTACCGTTGCGGCAGCCATGGAGGGGCGTTTTCTCGGCTTTCCAACCATTGCCGTGTCGCTGGTAGGCCGAAAACTTGTGCATTTTGATACGGCGGCGGCAGTTGCGGTGGAGCTCGTACGGAAAATTGAGCGCTCGATGCTGTCGTCGGATGTTGTATTGAACGTCAATGTCCCGGACGTGGCGCTGGCGGACCTGAAAGGCGTGCAGGCAACACGACTCGGCTTTCGGCACAAGTCCGAGCACATCGTCAGGGACAAGGACCCTTACGGTCGCCCGATCTACTGGGTCGGTCCGCCGGGTGAAGGCCAGGATGCCGGCGACGACACCGATTTCTTCGCGATCGAACGGGGCTTCGCCTCGGTCACGCCGCTCATTGTGGACCTGACGCGCCATGCGACGATTGGCGACTTGTCGAAATGGCTGGTTCGAGAGTAGATGATCAGCAACCGGCAGGGTATCGGCATGACCTCGGCGCGTACGCGCGATCGACTGGTGCGGCGTTTGATGGAGCAGGGCATTCGATCCGAGGCCGTGCTGAACCAGATACGCAACGTCCCGCGGCACCTGTTTGTTGACGAGGCGCTGGCCAGTCGCGCGTATGAAGACACTGCGCTGCCTATTGGCCTCGGCCAGACCATTAGCCAGCCATTTATTGTCGCTCGTATGACCGAGGCGCTGCTCGCCGGTTTCGAAGGTGAAAAAGTACTCGAGATCGGCACCGGCTGCGGCTACCAGACAGCCGTCATGGCACCGCTGGTAAAGCAAATATATACCGTCGAGCGAATTCGGGAGTTGCTGACCAAGACCCGACAGCGCCTGCGTGATCTCGATATTTACAATGTCCAGTTTCGCCCTGGCGACGGTTGGGACGGTTGGCGTAAATACGGACCTTACGACGGCATTATCGTGACCGCGGCGGCCTCGAGTATGCCGCAGAAGCTGTTGCAGCAACTGGCGCCGGGCGGTCGCCTCATCATCCCGGTTGGGCCAAAGGGGCAGCAGGATCTCACGATGATTGTGAATCATCCGGATCGCTTCGAGCAGGTCTCCCTCGGCCCAGTCAGCTTCGTGCCATTGATTCACGGCAAATAAACCTTATTAATCAGTATGATAAAGCATATACTTAATGTGATATGAAGATATTTGCACCCGTCTACGAACGTGTGTTGCAGTGGTCACGCCATCGCCATGCCGAACGCTACCTCGCCGCAATGAGTTTTGCGGAGTCCTCTTTTTTTCCTGTTCCGGTCGACGTCATGCTGGCTCCGATGTGCCTCGCGGCGCGCGAGAACTGGCTACGCTACGCCACGATTGCGACGCTGTTTTCGGTGCTCGGCGGCATCGCAGGCTATGGCATTGGCTACGGGCTATTCGACGCAATCGAGCCCTGGCTCCGCGAATCGCACTACTGGTCCGCCTACCAGGTCAGTCGCAACTGGTTTGACGAATACGGCGTCTGGATCGTTTTTGTCGCCGGATTTTCACCGATTCCGTACAAGGTTTTCACGATCGCCGCGGGCGTTGCCGTGTTGAATCTTCCGGCCTTTATCCTGGCGTCCTTCATTGGCCGGGCGGCGCGATTTTTCCTGGTCGCCGGGCTGGTAAAATTGGCTGGCCAAGCGTTTGAAGACACTTTGAGTCGCTATGTTGAAAGAATCGGCTGGGTGACAGTACTGGTCGTCGGTGTCGTTATTGCCTGGCTGATGTTGCGAGGATAATGCTTGTCGAATTTCAGAAAGTTAAGAGAGGTCTGCGACGGCTGGCCGTAACCAGTCTGTTGCTGGTATTCATTGCCGCTTGCACGACGCCACCGTCGTGGCACGACAATCCCCAAACGCACATTGTCAGGAAGGGTGAAACACTGTTCTCTATTGCCTGGCGCTACGGCAAATCGGCGGATGACCTCGCTCGCTGGAATCGCCTTGGTGATGGCTCCTTGATCTACCCCGGCCAAAGGCTTCGTCTGACCGGCGCCGCGGCGACGACGCGTCGCAGCGCCAGCTCGACGACAAGCCAGCCCGCGCCACGGTCATTGCCATCCATTCCGGCCGAGCCGCCCCCTAACTGGGCCTGGCCAACCGGCGGCCGCATCAATGTCAATTTTGGCGCAAAACCAGGAACCGGTACCGGCGTACTGATCAACGGAAAATCCGGCCAGTCTATCTACGCTGCGGCGTCCGGGCGTGTTGTTTATGCGGGCAGTGGACTGATCGGCTATGGCAAGCTTATTATTCTTAAACATAACGACACCTACCTAAGTGCCTACGGGTACAACGCGTCGTTGCTGGCCAAAGAAGGTGATCAGGTCAAAAAAGGCCAGAAGATCGCGACGATGGGTGAGGGGCCGGAACGCAAACCACGACTGCATTTTGAGATCAGACGGAACGGTAAGCCGGTTAACCCGCGACAGTACTTGCCAGCGAGATAATAAAGAAACTGCTACCGCGCCTTGTTGAGGGGGACGGGATTGGGAAGTCAGCATGATCCGACGAGACTGTACCTGGACGAGATAGGCATCTCGCCCCTGCTGACTGCGGACGAGGAAAGAAACTTCGCGCGGCGTGCCCAAAACGGTGATGAACCCGCACGCCAACGCATGATCGAATGCAATCTGCGCCTTGTTGTCAAGATCGCCCGTCGCTATCTGCACCGCGGACTGCCATTGCTGGACTTGATCGAAGAGGGCAATCTCGGCCTCATCCACGCGGTGAAGAAATTTGATCCCGAGCGTGGTTTTCGATTTTCGACCTATGCTACCTGGTGGATACGCCAGAACATTGAGCGCGCCATCATGAACCAGTCACGCACTGTGCGACTGCCAATCCATATCATCAAAGACATTAACTCCTGTCTGCGTGCGGCGCGTCATCTGCGACAGCAAAGCGACGCAGTCCCGACAGCGCGCGACATCGCAAAGTTCCTGGATCGTGATGTGGCCGACGTTGAGCGCCTGTATGCACTGCACGAACGCATAACCCTGCGCGCCGGATCGAGTGACGCTGACGGCGTCGAGCCGATCGACCATCTCAAGGCGAAAAGCGATGCCGAGCCGCCAAGTTGTGCGCAAAAAGACGCGGTTCATGACATCGTCGATCACTGGATTTTCGAATTGAGCGACAAACAGCGCACCGTGCTTGAGCGCCGCTTCGGCTTGCACGGCTATCGCCGTGAAACACTGGAGCAGATAGGCAACGAAATCGGCTTGACACGCGAGCGAGTGAGGCAAATTCAGCTCGACGCATTAAAGAACTTGCGCGAGATGATGGAAACTCATGGCTTTTCGGGCGAAACGCTGCTGGATTGAAGTCTTAGGCCGGGTACAGTACTGCAGCGACGCGCCGTCCTTCGCCAGCGAGTACATTAAACGTGCGGGCGGCGGCGGCTGTGTCCATCACTTCCAACCCCACGCCGCGACGGGCAAACGCGAACATCAATTCCCGCGGTGGAAACTGACTCTTGGTGCCGGTGCCAAGAATAACGAGCTCGGGTGAGTCATCGAGCAAGGAGCCAAAGTCATCTATGACCAGATCACTCAGGGCAACCTGCTGCCACTGCCCAATGACTTCGTCGGGCGTCAGTGCGATGGTTCCCAACCAGAGTTGCTCATTAATGCGGATGCCGTCTTCGCCAACGCTTCGGATCGTCAGCGTGCTGGACAATTCTCTTGTGAATTTCAATTGCGCTTCCCTTACCATTTGCGCTCATCGTGAACACATCATATGACAAAAATGCTGCAATCGTCGTGCTGCCGGCCGTCACGGCGGGGCGCTTGCAGAACCGCTCATTGCGAAAGTGGCTGGCGCAATCCGATCTTCGTTATACACCCGGCCGAAGCGAGTCGCTGGCGATCGTGACTGGCGAACTGTCATTGCCGTACCCGGAATCCGGCCTTGCTGCGCTGAGAATGTGGGGCCAGACCGGCGACCGTCCGACGAAATGGATCGCAGCGACCGATCCTGTTTACCTTGAGCCTCGCCTGGATCACCTGTGCCTGCATGCGCTCAGCCGGACCGATATTACGGCGCAGGAGTTGCGAGCATTGATCGACCATTTGCAGACCACCCTGGCGGGCGAGAATCAATTCGGCTTCACACGACTGGGACCATACGGCTACCTGAGTTCATCCGAAGCGCTGCCCACCGCGACGGTGCCGGCTTACGTCGTCGATCAGGACAAGCCTGACGACTATCTCCCTGACGGCGACGGTAGCGCGTTGTACCGCAACCTGAGCAGCGAAATTGAAATGGCCCTGCACGAGCATGAGGTCAATTTACGACGCGAGGCGAACGGCGAGCCGCCAGCCAATGCGATGTGGCTGTGGGGCGGTGGTGTGGCACCCGAGCCCGTGACGCGACCGCAACCGCCGTTGTTTTCGGATGATCCGTTGTTGAACGGTTACTGGTATTCAGCGACTGCAGTGACTGAACCCTGGCCTGGAAATATCGCAGCTTGCCTCGAAGCGTCAGTTGCAGGATTTGTTGCGGAAACGCCGCCGGACGCCGACTCACCCGAGCTCCTGGAAAGCTGCCTGCTGGAACTTCGCGCGGCATTGCGAGCCGATCGCCTTAGTCGACTGGTGCTATTGTTTCGCGATGGCTTGCGCGCCGATGTTCAACGCTCCCATGCATTGCGAGTGTGGCGGCGCAGCTCGCCCTGGCTGGAAGAGGCAGCGTTACAATGAGGGCGGCGCGACCCATTGTCTGCCGGCCGTCGCCATCAGCCGCGGATATTGAGCGGCTTGGCGATATTGACCCACTGCACGCGCGCTTGTACGCAATGCGCGGCCTCAAGACCGCGGGCGAACTTGATTATGGCCTGGCGCAGTTGGCGCCTGTCAGCGCGCTTGAGAATATCGATGACGCGGCGAGCCTGGTGATTGCCAGGCGCCGGGAACGCATCATCGTCATTGGCGATTTCGATGTCGATGGTGCAACCAGTACCGCATTGATGCTCCGCTGTCTGCGAGATTTCGGATTTGACGATGTGGGATACCTGGTGCCGAATCGCTTCGAATACGGCTACGGTCTGACACCGGAAATTGTTGAAGTTGCCGCGCAGCGCTCGCCGAAATTGCTGATTACCGTCGACAACGGCGTCTCCAGCGTTGCCGGTGTTGCGAGAGCCAACGAACTGGGTATTCCGGTGCTGGTGACCGATCATCATTTGCCTGGATCGGTGTTACCAGACGCTGCGGTTATTCTGAACCCCAATCTGGAAGGCAGTCGATTCCCGAGTCGAAACCTCGCCGGTGTCGGCGTCGCGTTTTATTTATTGGCGCGCATAGGTCGGATGCTCGAGGAGCTCGGCGAGGCGGGCGCTGCGAAAATTCCGGCGCGCTACCTTGACCTGGTAGCGCTCGGTACCGTCGCCGATGTCGTGCCGCTGGATCACAATAACCGCGTTTTGGTTCAGCAAGGGCTGACACGCATGCGCGCCGGCATCGCAGTGCCGGGAATTGACGCGCTGCTCCGGCAAGCGGGTCGATCGCTTTCGCGTTGCATCAGTACCGATCTCGGTTTCGCCGTTGGACCGCGTATTAATGCGGCGGGGCGGCTCGAAGATATTTCGGTCGGCATCGAGTGTTTGCTGACTGACGATACCAACGTCGCGGCCGAATACGCGAGGCAGCTGGACCAGATCAACAAGGACCGTCGCGACATCGAGGCGACGATGCGTGATCAGGCGTTCAAATATGTTGACAATCTTGGCGAACAGCACTGGCCGAATTGCGTCTGTGTTTATGACAAATCCTGGCACCAGGGCGTCGTTGGCCTGATTGCTGCGCGCGTTCGCGAACGCTGTCATCGGCCCGTCATTGCGTTCGCACGAGAGGATGAAAAGTATCTAAAAGGTTCGGGCCGTTCGATCCCCGGCGTTCACATTCGCGATCTGCTCGAGGCTGTTGCAACGGTCAAACCCGGTTTGATCGAAAAATTTGGCGGTCATGCCATGGCGGCCGGTCTTACTATCGCGCAGTCAGCACTTGCCGACTTCAAAAAGACAGCAGCCGAGCAAATGCGACGCTTGTATCCAGAGGCAGACTTCAGTGGCGCGATCGTCACTGATGGACCGTTGCCCGATAGCGCGATCAACCTGGACTTCGCGCGCTCGTTGCGCGACGCAGGGCCCTGGGGTTCTGCGTTCCCGGAGCCGCTCTGGAGCGGTGAATTCAACGTCGTTGAACAACGTACGGTCGGTGAGAACCACCTCAAATTGCGGCTCCGGCCAACGGCCGGCGGCAGTGTCGTCGACGCAATCGCATTTAACCAGGCGGGTCCCGTTTACCGCGGCGTTGTACACCTCGCTTACAAACTCGACGTCAACGAATTCCGCGGCGTTGAAAACCCGCAATTAATGGTCGAGCAAATTGCGCCTTTGCGCGATACGCGTGCGTGATAAGATCGCGCACGTTTACGTCACACGACTAAAGACTTCATGGAAACCGGCCCGATTAAGCAAACCATTTCAGACCTCACTGAACGCACTGATGCGTTGAGGAGGTATCTTTGACTATGAGGCCAAGGCGGAACGACTGACTGAAGTCGAACGCGAACTCGAGCAGCCCGGTATCTGGGACGATCCGGAACGTGCACAGGCCCTCGGGCAGGAACGCGCCCGGTTGGAGCAGGTGGTCGAGGGACTGGACCAACTGAGCACGGGGCTTACGGATGCCGCGGAACTTCTCGCGCTTGCGGTCGAGGAAAACGATAGCGCAACCGTTGACGAGGTCATCTCTGATCTTCTGCAACACGAGGAAAAAGTCGACGGTCTGGAATTTCGCCGCATGTTCTCAGGCGAAATGGATACCAACAGCGCCTACGTTGACATCCAGTCTGGCGCGGGTGGCACCGAAGCACAGGACTGGGCCGAAATGCTGCTGCGCATGTATTTGCGTTGGGCGGAAGCGCATGGCTACAAAGCCGCGGTCATCGAGGCATCGGCCGGTGAGGTAGCAGGCATCAAGAGTGCGACCGTTCACATCGTTGGCGAATACGCTTACGGCTGGTTGCGGACCGAAACCGGCGTACATCGCCTGGTAAGAAAATCACCCTTCGATTCCGGCAATCGCCGCCATACGTCTTTCGCTTCGGTATTCGTTTCGCCGGAGGTCGACGACGATATTGACATCGAAATTGATCCTTCAGATCTGCGAATCGATGTTTACCGCGCCAGCGGTGCCGGCGGACAACATGTCAACCGTACCGAATCGGCCGTGCGAATTACGCATTTGCCAACCAACACGGTGGTGCAGTGCCAGAACGATCGCTCGCAGCACAAAAACAAGGCCACGGCGATGAACCAGCTCAAGGCGAAGCTGTACGAACTCGAAATGCAGCAGCGCCGGGCAGCGGCCTCGATCGTCGAAGAAAGCAAAGCGGATGTTGGCTGGGGCAGCCAGATCCGCTCCTACGTGCTCGATCAAAGTCGCATCAAAGATTTGCGTACTGGTGTTGAAACCGGTAACACTCAGGCGGTACTCGATGGTGGGCTGGATGCTTTCATCGAAGCCAGCCTCAAACAAGGATTGTAAGACGCAGTGACTGACGAAAAAGACGAGAATAGATTAATCGCGGAGCGCCGCGGTAAGCTGGACACATTGCGCGAAGCGGGTAATGCCTACCCCAATGATTTTCGACGTAATGCACTGGCGGGACAGCTTCATCAGACCTTCGAGTCATATGACGACGATGTGCTCCGCGATGAGCACATCAAGGTATCGGTTGCCGGTCGCATGATGAGAAAAAACGTCATGGGCAAGGCCAGCTTCGTCGGCATCCAGGATCGCTCCGGCGTCATTCAGTTGCGCCTCGAGCGCGACCGCTTGCCGGAAGGCGTCTACCAGGCGTTTAAAAAGTGGGATGTCGGCGATATTGTCGGCGCCAGCGGCGAACTGTTCCGAACGCAGAAGGGTGAGTTAACGGTACTTGCCGATGAAGTGAGACTGCTGACAAAGTCACTGCGGCCGCTACCGGAAAAATGGCACGGACTGTCGGATCAGGAAACCCGTTACCGGCAGCGTTACGTCGATCTCATTATTAATGAGTCCAGTCGCAATGTGTTTCGCACCCGTTCACAAGTCATTACCTACATGCGATCGTTCCTTGAGGCCGCCGATTTTCTCGAAGTCGAGACGCCGATGATGCAGACCACGCCGGGCGGTGCCAATGCGCGGCCGTTCAAAACGCACCACAATGCGCTGGATATGCAGTTGTACATGCGCATTGCACCGGAATTGAACCTGAAACGACTGATTGTTGGCGGCTTCGATCGCGTCTATGAAATCAATCGCAATTTCCGAAACGAAGGCGTGTCGACGCAGCACAATCCCGAATTCACGATGATGGAGGCCTACCGCGCGTATGCCGACTACCGTGACTGGATGGACATGACCGAAGCAATGTTGCATGGCATGAGTGAAGCGGTGCTCGGCACCACAATCGTCAAGTATCAGGGTGAGGAATTCGATTTCGGCAAGTCCTTCAAGCGCGTGACGGTTGAGGAGGCAATTCAGGCCTACAACCCGGACTTCGACATGAGCCGGGTACGCGATCGCGACTACCTGGTGGAATATTGCGGAAAACTCGGCTTGCCGGTGAAAGATAACGACGGGTCCGGTAAATTACAGATGGAAATTTTCGATGCTACGGGCGAAGAAAAATTGCGCGAGCCGACTTTTGTTACCCAGTACCCGACCGAGGTTTCGCCGCTATCACGCAAAAACGACGCTGACCCGTTTGTCGCGGATCGCTTTGAGTTTTTTATTGCCGGTCGCGAAATCGCCAACGGTTTTTCGGAACTCAATGATCCGGAAGACCAGGCCGAACGCTTTCGTGCGCAAGTGGAAAACAGGGAAGCCGGTGACGAGGAGGCTATGGCCTTCGATCACGACTACATCCGGGCGCTCGAATACGGCATGCCGCCGACGACCGGAATCGGTATTGGCATCGATCGCCTGGTGATGTTGCTGACGGACTCAGCGTCGATTCGGGATGTGCTGCTGTTCCCGCATATGCGGCCGGAATCCTTCGACTAGACGAGCGCGTAGGGCAGCGGTATCAGTTCGAGCGCGATGCCGTTGACTGAGAGCGCGTCTTTCGCCCTGGCGGTGGGAATGATCGCCAGCAGCCTGTTGCCGGCGACGTTCAGGACCTCTCCAATGTCGCGTTCGCCATCGGAGACCTTGTCACCGGTCGATACCGGTTCGCGGCTCTCAAATTTCAAGGTTCGCCGTTTGGTTGCACCCTTGTAATGCGTTCGCGCAACGACTTCCTGGCCGGTATAGCAGCCCTTGTCGAAGCTGATCGCATCCAGCATATCGAGGTTCAGCATATGTGGCGTGAATTTCTCACTTTGCAGTGTGCCAATCCACGGTAGCCCGCTATCAATAGCGACGGCCGGATCTTCGCTGCTGTTTGCTGCTGCTATCAATTTGAATTCAACTTTGGCGCGAAATCGAAACATCGTCAGGCGCCTGACAATCTCGTCCCCGAGCGTCGCCGGAACGGTGAGCGAATAGCCATCCGCTGATTTCGACACTGTCATCAAGGTAATCACGCGGCCTTTAGGGTTGCACCAGGCAGCTCGAATCGATGTTCTTGACTCCAGTTTGCCGAGGTCGTTGCTCAGCTGGCCTTGCAAAAAACTGAAAGCATCCAATCCGTGAACAGAAATTGTCGATGTCTCATACATGTTGTTTTTTTACTCGCGATACTGCAGCTTGAGGTCCGCTCTGGCATACTCGCGCCATGAACGCCGAAGATACAAAAAATAGGGCCGAAGGTGAGAATTCCAAGGTGGGTTCGGAGCATGATACCGCGAGTACCGATAATAATCGGCCAAAAGAAGTTGGCGGGCGCGGCGGGCTGGATCCCACCCGATACGGTGATTGGGAAAAGTCCGGACGCTGTGTCGATTTTTAGGGATAATAGGACCATCGTTTTTTGCCATTGTCATCAACAAGAAGAGAGTCCATGAGTCATCACGAGCGGCCACTTTCGCCGTATCTGTCGATCTACCGCTGGCCCATCACGATGACCGTCTCGATATTGCATCGAGCCACCGGTTTGGCCTTAAGCGCCGGTTTCGTCATATTTTGCGCCTGGCTGTACGACGCGGCGGCGGGTGCCGAATCCTATACGCAATTCATGTCCTATGCCGACACATTGCTCGGCAGGCTGTTTTTCATCGCTGTCAGTTTTGCGTTTTTCCTGCACTTGGCTAACGGCATTCGCCATCTCGTTTGGGATGTTGGTCTTGGCTTTGAAATCAAGACGGCCAATGCCTCCGCCTGGTTTGTGATTGTGTTTGCCATAGTGATGACGGCGCTGTTCTGGTGGGCTCGCTCATGAGTCTGCGGTCACCGTTAAACAGAGTTCTGGGCCTTGGATCGGCCAAAAGCGGCACCGATCATTTCTGGGGGCAGCGCGTATCCGGTATTGCGCTTGTGTTACTGGGACTCTGGTTTGCGGTCTCGCTGGTGCAAATGCCCGGGTTTTCACACGCTGAGACACTTGCTTTTATCGCTATGCCACTGAACAGCGTGCTGCTGCTGATGCTCAGCGTTACCGTCGCATACCATTCCTACCTTGGCGTACAAGTCGTTATCGAAGACTATGTTCACGGCCATGGATTGAAACTTTTTTCTCTCATTGTTTCTCGCTTTGTACACAGCCTGTTGGCAGTCGCGGCGATATACGCAATTTTGACGATTGGACTCGGCGCATGAGCGACTACGAATTTATTGATCACAGCTACGACGTTGTTGTAATCGGTGCAGGCGGTGCGGGCTTACGCGCGACTTTCGGGCTCGCCGAGGCTGGATTCAAGACCGCCTGTGTCACCAAAGTATTCCCGACCCGCAGTCACACTGTGGCGGCGCAGGGTGGCATCAGCGCAGCGCTCGGCAACATGGGCGAAGACGACTGGCGCTGGCACATGTACGACACGGTCAAGGGATCGGACTGGCTCGGCGATCAGGATGCGATCGAGTACATGTGTAAAGAGGCAGCCGATGCGGTCATCGAACTGGAACACTATGGCGTGCCATTTTCGCGAACTGAAGACGGCAAAATTTATCAGCGTCCATTTGGCGGCATGACAACGCGATTTGGCGAAGGCACGGCACAACGAACCTGCGCCGCTGCCGATCGAACCGGTCACGCGATGTTGCACACGCTGTATCAGCAGTCCCTCAAGCACGACGCCGAGTTTTTTATCGAGTATTTCGCGATCGACCTGATCATGGAGGACGGCACGTGTCGTGGCGTGGTTGCCATTGACCTGGCAACGGGGCGCTTGCATCGCTTCCGCTCGCACCAGGTAATCCTGGCGACCGGAGGCTACGGCAGGTCTTTCTTTTCGTGCACCTCTGCGCACACATGCACCGGGGATGGCGGTGCGATGGTGTTACGGGCCGGATTGCCGGTACAAGACATGGAGTTTGTACAGTTTCATCCGACCGGGATTTACGGTGCCGGCATGCTGATTACCGAGGGGGTGAGAGGTGAGGGCGGCTATCTGACCAACTCAGAAGGCGAGCGTTTCATGGAGCGCTACGCACCCAATGCGAAGGACCTTGCGTCGCGTGATGTCGTCAGTCGATCCATGACCATCGAAATTAACGAGGGACGCGGTGTTGGCCCTGAGTCGGACCATTTACATCTGCATCTGGAGCATTTGGGCCCCGAGGTCATCGACGAGCGATTGCCGGGAATCGCAGAATCGGCACGAATTTTTGCGAACGTTGATGTGACTAAAGCCCCAATCCCGGTTCTGCCGACGGTGCACTACAACATGGGCGGAATTCCGGCGAACTACAACGGGCAGGTCGTAACCAGGCTGGACGGCGATCCTGAATCGGTGGTTGCCGGCTTGATGGCCGTTGGTGAAGCCGCCTGTGTTTCCGTGCACGGAGCAAATCGACTTGGCTCGAATTCGCTGCTCGATCTGGTTGTTTTCGGTCGTGCGGCAGCGCATTTCTGCGCAGAAACGATGCAGCCCGGCGCACGCCACAAGGCGCTTGCCGCTGACGCGGGACAAAATAGCGTCGCGCGCATTGATAAATTGCGCAATGCCAAAGGCGACCGACCGACGGCCGAGATTCGGCTCGAAATGCAAAAAGTGATGCAGGGTCACGCTGCCGTATTCCGCACCGGCGAAACCCTGAACAAAGGCGTTGAACTGTTGCGAAAGACCTTCGCCAGTTTTGCAGACGTTGGCGTTACTGATCGTTCGATGATCTGGAATACCGATCTCGTGGAGACAATGGAGCTTGAAAATCTGCTACTGAACGCGACGGCGACCATTGAGTCGGCGGCCAACCGGACCGAGAGCCGTGGCGCACATGCTCGCGAGGACTACCCGGACCGCGACGACACGAACTGGATGAAACACACGTTGTCATGGGTGGACAGCGAAGGAAAAGTCAGCTTCGAATACCGTCCGGTTCACCAGCAAACTCTGACGGATGAAGTGGACTACGTTGAACCGAAAGCTAGAGTCTATTAAGACGATGACCAGGACGACTAAATACTGTGGCTGAATTCCGACTCCCGAAAAATTCGCGCATCACTAAAGGCCAGCACTTTGCGGCGGCCAGCGGCGCCAGCAATCTGCGGCAGTTCGCTGTGTATCGCTACGACCCGTCAAACGGCGGCCAGCCGCGCATGGATACCTACGACGTCGATATGGATAACTGCGGTCCGATGGTTCTCGATGCATTGATTAAGATCAAAAACGAGATTGACCCGACGCTGACGTTTCGTCGCTCCTGCCGCGAAGGAATTTGCGGCTCCTGTGCGATGAACATCGACGGCGGCAATACGCTCGCCTGTACGCGCGCGATTGACGACAGCAAGGGCAGAATCCGGGTATATCCGTTGCCGCACATGCCGGTCGTAAAAGACCTGGTCCCGGATCTCACCAATTTTTATGCCCAGTACGCGTCTGTCAAACCGTGGTTGCAGACCCGCACGCCGCCGCCACCCGATCAGGAACGACTGCAAAGCAAGCAAGACCAGGAACTAATCAATGAGCCGGCAGCCTGCATTCTTTGTGCCTGTTGCTCGACGAGCTGCCCGAGCTACTGGTGGAACAGCGACCGCTATCTGGGCCCTGCCGCACTGCTGGCTTCGTACCGCTGGCTGGTCGACAGCCGCGACGAGGCAACCGGCGAACGCCTCGACGAGCTTGAAGACCCGTTCCGTCTGTATCGCTGCCATACGATCATGAACTGCACGCAAAGCTGTCCGAAGGGCCTGAACCCGGCGCAGGCCATTGCCGAGACCAAGAAAATGCTGGTCGAACGGAAGTTTTGATTGGCTGAGTCTTCGCGACTGCGCTGGCAGTGCAGGAGGGGCATGCGCGAACTCGACGAACTCCTGGTGGGTTACCTCGACAGCCAGTATCCGTCCGCCAGTGACGATGAAAAATTGGCGTTCCAGGCGGTTTTGGCACTTCCGGATCCCGAGCTAAACGGCTATTTGTTGCAACGCCAGGTACCTCAGTCGGAGCCAATCGCCGTTGTCATCCAGCACATACTCAAGTTGCCTCAGACCTGATCCCTGGCTGCGATTACTGGTCGACGTCTCGGCCCAATTGCTGATCATCGCCGGAATCGCCGTGTCCCTGACGATGTCACTGGACGCCTTACTGCGATTGCTGTTGACACTGGCTTGTATCGTGCTGGGTCGATTCGAGCTGCGGCGTCTACGCCGCGGGCAGCAGGCCTGTACGGCGATTCGAATCATGCACGACGGTAGTGTGCGCATTCGCGATGGCAATGAAACCTGGCTTGCTGCCGCCCTTGAATCCGGCAGTATCGTCACGAATTCGCTGGCCTGGCTGCGATTTCAGAGGGCGGATGGCGTGATGATCATGGAGTTGTTACGTGGCGATGCCAGATACTGCCGCGACTGGCGGCGGCTGCAGGTGATTTGGCGGCACATTGGAGCAGGCTCACGAAGCTGCTAACATGCCGCGGCTTAAGCAAAAATACGGATTCAGGGTCAGCCGGAGGACCGCATTGCGAACCCCACAGAGACAGGCGTCACAGATCAAAGATGAATAAGGTCAATATTCGAGAACTAATCACACTTTCAGGGGTCTATCCCGGTGTTGAGTGCCTGTATGGCGACTTCCAGGGACGTTGCTGAATGTCGAACCAGGCATCCGACCAGAAACTGGTTGAACGCGTCCAAAAAGGTGACAAGGGCGCGTTCGATCTGCTGGTACTGAAATACCAGCATAAGATTGTGAATTTGATCATGCGATATGTGCGCGACCCGGAGCTGTCATTGGACATTGCCCAGGAGGCATTTATCAAAGCATACCGGGCGTTGCCGAGATTTCGCGGCGACAGTGCGTTTTATACGTGGATGTATCGGATAGCAGTGAATACGGCGAAAAACCATCTTGCAGCGCAGCGACGACGTCCCATGGACGTCGAACTCGATATGCAGGATCCGGAACAATATGATTTGCATGCCAAACTCAAAGAGACCGATACCCCTGAGGGCATAACGCTCAGCAATGAACTACAGGAGATTGTCGAGCGCGCCATTGCCGCTTTGCCGGAGGACTTGCGAACAGCGATTGTTCTTCGAGAGCTGGAGGGCATGAGCTATGAGGAAATCGCAGAGACGATGGAATGCCCCGTCGGTACTGTGCGGTCGAGAATTTTCAGGGCACGAGATGCGATCGGCAAAAAAGTCGGATCGCTGGTACGCTAACGAGGCTCCGAGCCTCGCCAAGGTGAAATATGAATGAAGGGATAAGAATGCAGCTATCAGCCTTCGTCGACGGCGAACTGCCAGCGAATGAGGCAGAAATGCTGATGCGGCGGATGGGCCAGGATGAGGAATTGCGCAAAGAAGTTGCGGAATACCTTGCGATTGGGCGATTAATTCGTGCCGAGGCGGGTATCGCCGGGGCGGATCGCCTTTACGAGCGTATTGCCGCAGAGATCGGCAATGAGCACAGTGATACAGCGACGGCATCTGCCGATTTGGTTGCGGCCAGCTCCGTGTCGCGCGCCATTCGGCCGTTAGCGGGTTTTGCCATCGCCGCGACGGTCGCGCTGATTGCCATTTTTTCGCTGCAACAGGCGGGTGACGACCGGGTACCCGGTAACTTGCCGGCGGCTGTCGCCAGCGACCAATCCGCAACCGCTGTGCCCAGCATGGATGCACAGCTGGAGAAGCAGCGCGTCTTGTTTCGCAAACATGCCGAGACCTCGTCGCAATTTGGTACGACAGGATTGATCTCGCAAGTCGTAACACTGAAGTTCAGCGAAGACCTCGCTGAGGATACGGAGCTTGACGACACGGGCGGCCAGGAATCGAACGACAGGACGCCGGATCCCGAGAACCTGACGCAACCCTGATGACAAGCCTGATGCCAAGCGCTACGCCTGTGCGCAAATTGCTGTTCATTGTCACTTCACTGTTTGTTTGTGGCCAGGCATTTGCTGAGCGAACGCCACACGACTGGTTGAATGCCATGGGTGCGGCGGTCCAGTCGACCAGCTACGAAGGTACGGTGGTCAGAATCCAGGATGGCAGAGCCGAGGCGCTAAAAGTTGTGCACACCGTGACCGACGGTGTTGTGTTCGAAAAAGTCATCGCGCAGGAAGGTGACGCACTTGAGATCATTCGCAATGGCAGCGAAGTTCACAGAATCCTGCCGGATCGGCAATCCGTCGTCGTCGAAAAATGGGATGATCAGTCGACGATTTTCTCGACATTACCTTCCAGCGAGATTCGCTTTAGTAATGAGTACGACGTCGCGATTGACCGCACGGAGCGCATTGCCGGTCGCGAAGCGACGGTGCTGGCAATCCGGCCGCACGACCATTACCGATATGGCCACCGCTTGTGGCTGGACATGGAAACCGGCTTTCCACTGCAGACCCAGCTGCTCAATGGCGGCACTGTGATTGAGCAGGTCAAATTCGCTGATATCTCAATTAATGAGAAAATAGACGAAAGCGCATTGGCATCGACTTACAAAACGGATCAGTTCACCTGGTTTACGCATTCATCCACGCATCAGGGTACTGACGTCGACAGCCAGTGGGTCAGCGAGGAGATACCGGTCGGATTCAAAGCGGTATCGACCCATGAAGAAGCGATGCCTGGCAGTACCGCCAACGTCACCCATATCCTGTTTAGTGATGGTCTGGCCAATGTATCCGTCTTTATCGAAGCACGGCGCGACGACGGCGTTCCCGGACTCGCCAGTATGGGCAGTTCCAATTCCTACTGTGTGACACGTGAGGATATTGAGATCACGGCGATTGGCGAGGTGCCGGCAATTACGGTCAAGCAGATCGCGACCTCGATGCGGAAACGCTGAAACGACACACAAATTCAAGAACTTTCCTGCAGCCTTATTGCGGCAGCGTCCTGTAAACTCCCTGAATGCAAAACCCACACGGTCGGATAGTCTCTGTTGACAGCAAAGACGCTCAGAGCGTCGTCGTCGAAGTCGAAGCGACGGTGGCCTGCAGGCGTTGCGCAGAAGGTAAAGGTTGCGGCGCGGGGCTCCTGGGCGGCGCGGCGAAGCACCGGCAGTTTAACGCCGTGCTGATCGACGGGCTTCAGGTCCACAACGGCGACCGGGTCAGTCTTGAGCTGGCACCGCGAAACCTGCTGCAGGCCGCGACCATCGTCTATGGCTACCCGCTGTTTGCTGCGATCACCGCGGCGCTGGTCGCTTTCAGTGTCGGCCTGGGCGACCTGACAGCCGCAATTCTTGCGCTGCTGGGAATGCTCGTCGGGCTGATATTGGCGAGGCACAGGCTCAGGAACAAGAGCTGCCTGAAGAACCTGACGCCCGTCGTGGTCGAAAGACTGGGCATGGCGGTCGACTGAATGGCGAGAATTCAATTTTACACGCGCCGTGGCTGCCATCTGTGCGAAATCATGCTGGAAGAACTGCTGCCGCTGCTCCAGGGCCGTGCTGAGGTCAATATCCGGGACATCGACTCGAACGCATCGTGGCTCGAAAAATTCGATATTCGGGTCCCGGTCATTGAGCTTGACGGCCGCACCATCAGTGAGTATCCGCTGGACCGCGACGCCGTTCGCCGCTGCCTTGCCGAAATCCCGGAAAAGAGCGGCGAAATCGGTATACTTCGCCGCTGAATTCGGCGGGTCCAGTTACCGGTATCCCAATAAATCTCCCCCTCATGAAGCATATTCGAAACTTCTCAATTATTGCCCATATCGATCATGGCAAGTCGACGCTTGCGGATCGCTTTATCCACCATTGTGGCGGCTTAAGCGATCGCGAAATGGCTGAGCAGGTGCTCGATTCGATGGATATTGAGCGCGAGCGTGGTATCACCATCAAAGCGCAAAGCGTGTCGCTCAATTACAGCAGTAAGTCTGGCCAGGTATACCAGCTGAATTTCATTGATACGCCAGGCCACGTCGACTTCTCCTACGAGGTGTCGCGTTCATTGGCCGCGTGCGAAGGTGCATTACTCGTCGTCGATGCCGCACAGGGCGTCGAGGCGCAAAGCGTCGCCAACTGCATTACAGCGATCGATATGGGACTGGAAGTCCTGCCGGTCCTGAACAAGATCGATCTGCCCGCCGCGGATCCGGCAAAAGTGGTCGCCGAAATCGAAGACATTATCGGTATTGATGCACAGAATGCCATTCATGTCAGTGCGAAAACGGGTCTTGGTGTTCCAGAATTGCTGGAACAGCTGGTCGACGTTATTCCGGCACCGGCCGGGGAGCCGGATGGCGAACTGCAGGCGCTGATTATCGACTCCTGGTTCGATAATTATGTGGGCGTCGTGTCACTGGTGAGAGTAATGAACGGCAGCTTGCCAAAACGCAGCAAGCTTACCGTGATGTCGACCGGCATTAGTTACACGGCCGACCGTGTCGGTGTGTTTACACCGAAGATGTCAGAACGCGATGCGTTGAACACGGGCGAGGTCGGTTACGTCATCGCCGGTATCAAGGATATTTTTGGTGCGCCCGTCGGTGATACCTTAACGGCAACGCATCGCCCCTGCTCAAAACCGCTGCCAGGCTTCAAGCAAGTACAGCCGCGCGTTTTTGCCGGTTTGTTTCCTATCAGTTCGGACGACTACGAAGGTTTTCGCGAAGCCTTGCAAAAACTTCGCCTCAACGATGCGGCGTTGCACTTCGAACCAGAGTCGTCGGCGGCGCTGGGCTTTGGTTTTCGTTGCGGCTTTCTGGGCATGTTGCACATGGAAATTGTGCAAGAGCGTATTGAACGCGAATACGACATCGACCTGATAACGACTGCGCCGACTGTTATTTTCGAAGTATTGACGACATCCGGCGAATTATTGCACGTTGATAATCCGTCAAAATTACCGGCGCAGAACGATATTGCTGAATTGCGCGAACCTATTATCGCCGCTAACGTACTGGTTCCGGAGAAGTACGTTGGAGCCGTTATCAAATTGTGTATCGACAAGCGTGGCGTGCAGAAACAAATGCGCTACGTCGGTGGTCAGATTTCACTCGTCTACGAGATTCCACTGGCCGAGGTCGTGCTTGATTTTTTTGACCGCCTGAAGTCTGTCAGTCGTGGATTCGCGTCCTTCGATTATCATTTCGTTCGCTTTCAGGAGGCACAACTTGTGCGTCTCGACGTATTGATCAACCAGGATCGTGTCGACGAGCTGTCGATTATTGTTCATCGTGAAAACGTCAAGACGCGGGGTCGAGACCTGGTCGAGAAAATGCGTGAGTTGATTCCCCGGCAGATGTTCGACGTCGCGATTCAGGCGGCCATTGGCAGCCAGATAATCGCACGCAGTAACGTAAAGGCACTGCGCAAGAACGTGACTGCGAAGTGTTATGGTGGCGACGTTTCGCGTAAGCGAAAATTGCTGGAAAAACAGAAAGCAGGCAAAAAGCGCATGAAACAGGTGGGATCAGTGGAGATCCCGCAAGAGGCATTTCTTGCCGTACTTCGAGTTGATAAGTGAGGTCCCGGTTTGAGCATTAATCTGGCACTAATTCTGACTCTATTGACCGCGATTGCGGCCGTTGTAGTCGCGTTGGACAAGCTAGTCTGGAAGACTGGCGAACAAGATAGTCGCACGCCGCCCACTGCCATCACGACACTGGTCGAGTACTCGCGCTCATTCCTTCCGGTCTTGTTATTTGTGCTCGTGATTCGCTCATTTATTTTTGAACCGTTTCGTATTCCCTCCGGATCGATGAAACCAACCTTGCTGGTGGGTGATTTTATTTTCGTCAAGAAATTCAGCTACGGTCTGCGCTTGCCGGTAACAGAAACCAAAATCATCGAGACCGGTGAGCCGGAACGCGGCGATGTGGTCGTTTTCCGATTGCCGTCAGATCCCCGAGTGAATTACATCAAGCGAGTGATCGGGCTCCCTGGTGACGAGGTTCGATTTGAGCGGCAACGCTTAACTATCAATGGCGTGGTTATGGATTTGAGTGTCAATGGCGAGACACTTGAAGGTGCGCCGGTCTATGTTGAAAACCTCGATGGCCGTATTCACAAGACCTTGATTCACAATCCGGGGTATTCCAAGCAGGACGGCTTGTATATCATTCCCGACGGCCAGTATTTCGTCATGGGTGACAATCGTGATCGCAGCAAAGATAGCCGTTTTATCGGCACGATTCCGGAAGAATACTTGGTTGGGGAGGCTGTCCGTGTCTGGATGCATTTTCGGCCCTGGGAAATGCCGGACTGGGGCCGAATCGGTGCGAAAATCGAATAATGTGGTGTCAGTCACTGATTTGAAAGCCAATATCGCGCTACGCTGGCGCCTGATTTAGTTAAATACGTCTGTTTTTCGGAGATTGGTATGAGCGTTAAACCCCAGAAACCATGGCATCCAGCTCACCGCGAGGCCGGCATGACGACGCTCGGCATGATTATCCTGGTTGCGTTCGTCGGTATCTTCGCATTCGCCGGTATCCGGCTGACCCCTGTTTACCTGAACTACATGAAAGTGGCCGGCGTTATCAATGGAATTCATCAGGAGTTTGACGGCAAGAATGCGACCAGTATGGAGGTACGCAAGTCCCTTACTCGGCGATTTGATATAGAAAGTGTTGGCGAGATTCAATCGAAGGACGTTAAAGTGAAGAAAGTGGACGGTGGCATGGAAGTCGCTGCGACTTACTCTCACAAGGCACCCTTTATCGCCAATGTGTACTTCCTCGTTGATTTCGACAAGCGGGTCATATTACGTCGATAAATGGCCGGGTGAGCGATCCTGGCAAATAAAGAGCGAATCCATTGAAAAAAGCCGAGTGCTGGCTCGAGAAGACGCTGCAGTATCGTTTTCAGGACCTTGAGCTATTCCAACAGGCTCTGAGTCACCGTAGCGCAAGCCAAAAAAATAATGAACGGCTCGAGTTTCTCGGCGACGCCGTCCTTGATTTCGTGATCTCGGAGAAACTCTATCAATCTCACCCGGATGCGTCGGAAGGTGACCTCAGCAAATTGCGGGCGTCGCTGGTCAAGGACGAATCACTCGCCGCCCTGGCGCTTGCGCTGGAGTTAGGCGATCACCTGATACTCGGTAGCGGCGAAATGAAGACCGGTGGCCATCGCCGCGAGTCGATTCTTGCCGATGCGCTTGAGGCGATTTTCGGTGCGGTATTCCTGGACCGTGGATACGAGGCGTCTCGCACAATAATCGAGCGGGTGTTTGCCGATCGTTTGCAGAACATGCCGGACATCAAGGATCTGCGCGATCCCAAGACCCGCCTTCAGGAATGGCTGCAGGGGAGAAAGATGGCTTTGCCTGCCTATAAACTGGTGGCAACCAGCGGACAGGATCACAAACAGAGGTTTTCTGTCACCTGCACGGTTGCAGAACGGTCTGCGGTGACCGAAGGTGAGTCCAGCACATTGCGAAAAGCTGAGCAAAAGGCGGCACGAAAGATGATTGGCATGCTTGACGAAACCCAGGAATGAACATCCCGGATGATTATCGATGCGGCATGGTTGCGGTCATTGGGCGGCCGAATGTCGGTAAGTCGACGCTGATCAACGCGGTGATGGGCCGCAAGGTCAGCATTGTGACTGCGAAGCCACAAACAACGCGCCATCGGATTCTAGCGGTGCATACCGGCACAAAAGAGCAAATCATATTTGTTGATACGCCGGGATTGCATCGCAAGGCCGGTCGCGCGATGAATCGACTGATGAATCGAACCGCTGCGAATGCGCTTGCCGACGCCGATCTTATTCTGTTTGTTAGCGATGCGACGCACTGGACGGACGAGGATGACGATGTACTCAAGCGACTGAGCGTGAGCGATATACCAGTGATTGCGCTATTGAACAAGATCGACAAGGTACATCCAAAAGAAGCATTACTCGAGGTCATCGCAAAGATGTCGTCACGTGCTTCCTTCGCTGAGATTGTGCCAATCTCGGCGATGAAAAAAGACGATCTCGATCTCATGTTGACAATGATTCCAGCCTATCTGCCGGAATCGCCGCCCTTGTTCCCGGAGGACATGCATACGGATCGCAGCGAAGAGTTTCATGTTGCGGAGATCATTCGCGAGAAGCTGACGCTGATGCTGCACCAGGAAATGCCCTATGGCCTGACGGTTCAGATCGAACGCCTGGAGCGAGAGGAAAGCGGCATTGCAATTAATGCGGTTATCTGGGTCGAGCGTGACAGCCAAAAAGGAATTGCTGTTGGCAAAAATGGCAGTGTACTGAAAAAGGTCGGACGTCAGGCGCGCCTGGAAATTGTCGAACAACTTGGTGCGCGGGTGCACCTTGAGCTGTGGGTTAAAGTTAAGAACAACTGGGCTGACAATGAAAAGGATTTGCAAAGCCTGGGATACGAGGCTCCGTAGCCCGATCGCCCGCCATGAGTTCACAGCGACGCGTTCACCAGCAACCCGGTTATATTTTGCACCATCGGCCTTTTCGCGATACCAGCCAGATACTCGATATCGTGACGCGCGATCACGGCAAGGTCGCGGTGGTTGCGCGCGGCAGCCGTGGTTCCAAGTCGCGGCTAGCCGGAGTCCTGCGCCCCTTCCTGCCATTAAAAGTGTCCTGGGTGGCTAAATCCGACCTTGGTACGCTAACCGGCGCTGAGGCAGTTGGCCCGCCCGCCGGCATGGTTGGTGACGCGATGCTGTCGGCCTACTACTTGAATGAACTGCTGATTAATTTCCTGCACCGCTACGACCCGCAGCCGGAAATATTTGCGCTCTATGAACGCGTCTTGCACGCGCTCGTTGGTCAACAACAGGTTGCAGCGGTGTTGCGCTCATTCGAACTCGAGTTCCTGAGTTTGCTTGGCTACGCAGTTAATCTCGATCACGAATTTGGATCGCAAGACAAACTCGTCGCGGAGCAGAACTACGAATATCGAATGGAGCAGGGTCCAGTGCCGGTGGACCGGCCCGAAGGGTCCATGGTGTTCATTGGCGCAACACTAACCGCGATCGCCAGTGAGCGTTTTGACGATCCAGTGGTCCTGAAAGCGGCGAACCGTCTGATGCGGGAAATTATCGCCTTTCACCTTGGAGGCAAGGAACTCAAGAGCCGCAAGGTGCTGATGGAGCTGCATCGCGGTAGAATCGCGCCAGCGAAGACACGGAAACAGTAAATTGACGATCAAAAAAGACATTTTGCTTGGTGTAAACATCGATCATGTTGCGACTGTGCGGCAAGCGCGCGGGACGGTTTACCCGGATCCAGCAGACGCCGTCGCTATCGCGGAAGGAGCCGGTGCGGACAGCATCACCGTGCACCTGCGCGAGGATCGACGGCACATTCAGGACGCCGATCTCGAAGCGATCAACAAAGTCATGCGCACGCATATGAATCTTGAAATGGCGGTGATCGACGAGATGCTCGACATCGCCAGCGAGTTACAGCCAACCGATGTCTGCCTGGTCCCCGAAAAACGCGAAGAACTGACGACCGAAGGTGGCCTTGATGTACGTGGGCAGTTGCACAAAATAACAACCGCTTGCCAGCGCCTAAAAAGTGCGGGTATTCGAGTGTCACTGTTCGTTGATCCAGACGTTGCTCAACTCGATGCCGCAATCGCTGCCGGCGCGCCCGTCGTTGAATTGCATACAGGAGCGTACGCAGATGCTGAAGGTGCGGAACAGGCTCGGGAGCTGCAGCGCATCGTTGATGCCGCACAATACGGGCACGGTTTGGGCCTGGTCATCAATGCCGGGCACGGGCTGAACTACGAAAATGTTGCAGCGATTGCCAGAATTCCGGAAATTGTGGAGTTGAATATCGGCCATGCAATCGTCGCCAGGGCAGTTTTTGATGGCCTGGCGTTTGCGGTCAGCGAAATGAAACGCATAATGACCGAAGCACGTGAGGGATGATCAGCCCATGATCTTCGGTGTTGGTACCGACATCGTGGAAATGTCACGCATGCAAGGCACATGGCAGCGATTCGGTGAACACTTCGCGAATCGAATCCTTATGGATGAGGAAATGCTGTTATTCCGGAAAACGAAAAACCCGGCGCGATTCCTGGCGATGCGATTTGCCGGCAAGGAGGCCACGGTCAAGGCCATGGGCACGGGCTTCGCTCACGGCGTCTGGTTACGAGATGTCGGCATCACCAGCAACGAATGGGGCAGACCGTTAATCATTTGGTCCGAGCGGGGACAAAAAGTCTGCAGGGAACTCGGAATCGGTAAGGGTCACGTCAGCCTCACGGATGATGCCGGACTGGTTATGGCCTTCGCAGTTGTTGAAACTGCAGACAACACAAACTAATCACGGACTAACACGATGCATTGTTTTTCGTTCGATATTGAAACAGTACCCGACGTTGAATTCGGGCGGCGCTTCTGGAACCTGGACGGCTTGCCGGATGACGAAGTCGCAACGGCGATGATGTTTAAGCGGCAGCAGCAAACCGGATCTGACTTCCTGCCGCTGCACTTACAGCGCATTGTCGCGATCTCGGTTAGCTTTCGTACGGCAGACACATTCAAAGTCTGGACACTGGGTGACGAAGACTCAGACGAAGCAGAAATCGTGCAACGCTTTTTCGACGGAATTGAGAAATACACGCCGGACCTTGTGTCATGGAACGGCAGCGGCTTTGACCTTCCGGTGCTGCACTATCGTGCGCTGAAGCACAACATACAGGCACCGCGATATTGGGAGACGGGCGACAACGATCGCGAATTCAAATGGAATAATTACCTGAGCCGATTCCACTGGCGACACGTCGATCTGATGGATGTGCTGGCAGGTTTTCAGCCACGCGGTAAAGCGAGCCTTGACCAGATGGCTGTGCTGCTTGGATTCCCCGGCAAACTCGGCATGAGCGGCGACAAAGTCTGGGACACTTTCCTGGCCGGCGGCATTCGCGAAATTCGAGACTATTGCGAAACCGATGTTTTGAATACATGGCTGGTCTACCTCCGATTCGAATTCATGCGCGGCAACCTGGATGAGACCGGGCTCGAACGTGAATATGCACTGGTCAGGAAATCGCTCGAAGCGATGGACCAGCCACACCTGAACGAATTTCTTGCAGCCTGGGCGGCGTAGCTCACACATGGCCAGACGAAAGCAAAGAGAGCCGGAGACGGCGATGATCGAGACCGCGACCCATGACGGGCGAGGGATCGCGGCAGTGAGTGGCAAGAAAGTGTTTGTCGCTGGCGCGCTCCCCGGTGAGACTGTTGAATTCATAAGGCGAAAATCACGTCGCAATTTCGACGAGGCAGAATTGCTGCAGGTTATTGAAGCGTCCGAGGATCGCATCGAGGCCAAGTGCGAAGCATTCGGCCGTTGCGGTGGCTGTTCGCTGCAGCATGTCAGCGATGACTATCAGCGTTCGATCAAGGCACAAACTCTTAAGGACAATCTCGAACGCATTGGCAAGGTAGAGCCAGGGGTTTGGCTGCAGCCGATGACAGGCCCGATTTGGGGCTATCGTCGGCGCGCGCGACTGGCGGTTAAGGACGTACCGGCAAAAGGCCGTGTACTGGTGGGCTTTCGTGAAAAGCACGCGCCGTTTATAACTGACATGCATCGCTGCGAGGTTCTCGCCCCGCCAGTCGACAGCCTGATCGACGCATTGAGTGAAATGATCGCCGCGCTATCGATTCGAGCTCGCTTGCCGCAGATTGAGGTGGCAATCGCAGAGAATGGTATTGCGTTGGTGTTTCGAGTGCTCGATCCACCCAGCGACGCGGACCGGGCACACTTGATCGCATTCGGTGTATTGCACGAATTGCGGATCTACTTGCAGCCCGGGGGCCTGGATTCGCTCGAGTTGATACAGCCAGAGACGTGCGAAGAATCCCTTCACTACACGTTGCCGGAATTCGACCTGCGCGTGGATTTTGAGCCGATCGACTTTGTGCAAGTCAACAGCGAAATTAATCAGCGCATGGTGCATTTCGCTGTTGAGCAACTCAATGTCGGCCCGGACAACCGGGTACTCGATCTGTTCTGCGGTATCGGTAATTTCTCACTGCCGCTGGCACGACGGGCAGGCACCGTACTCGGCGTCGAGGGCGAGAAAAGCCTGGTGGAGCGGGCTGGCGAAAACGCTCGCAAGAATGGACTCGACAACGCCGAGTTTCGCGTTGCCGATCTCAGCAAGATCGATGGTAGCGAAGCCTGGCTAAGAGCGGGCTGGGACCGTGTCTTGCTCGATCCGGCGCGCAGCGGCGCAGCCGAACTCGTTGCACGAATGCCGCTGATTAGGCCTGAGCGTATTGTCTACGTCTCCTGTCACCCGGGAACACTGGCACGCGATGCAGGCATTTTGGTTCACGAGCACGGTTATCAACTCGAATCAGCGGGTATCATAGATATGTTCCCGCATACGGCCCATGTAGAATCAATCGCAGTATTCACACGTAAGCAGGTTTCACTCTGAAGGCGCAACGGATGTCATTAGGCCCGGTGATGCTCGATATCGAAGGACTCGCACTGAGTCCAGCTGACCGTGATCTTTTGCGGGAGCCCGCCGTGGGCGGGGTGATACTGTTTTCCCGCAACTTTGAATCGGTCGACCAGGTCACCGACCTGGTCGCCGAGATTCGCGCCTTGCGCAGTCCACCGTTGCTGATTGCGGTTGACCACGAAGGTGGACGTGTGCAGCGCTTTCGTGACGGATTTACGCTGATGCCACCGATGCGCCATATCGGTCGTGAATACGATCGAGACCGTGATTCGGGATTACAGATTGCGCGCCAGGCGGGCTGGTTGATCGCCTCCGAGCTCCGGGCCACCGGGATTGATCTCAGTTTTGGCCCCTGCGTGGATCTCGACTGGGGTATTAGCGAGATCATTGGCAATCGTGCATTTCATCGCAAGCCGGAAGCGGTCAGTGAGTTGGCCGGTGCTTTTGCGCGTGGCTTGCGCAGCGCTGGCATGGCCGCGGTTGCGAAACACTTTCCTGGCCACGGAGCCGTGGTCGCGGATTCTCATCTTCACTTGCCGGTAGACCGGCGAGACTACGGATCGGTCCTCGACGACATGCGCCCGTACGACAGTATGATCACCACCGGTGTGCTTGCCGGCGTGATGCTGGCTCACATCGTCTATCAGGAGATTGACGATATGCCTGCCGGCTTTTCCGAGTACTGGATCCAGCGCGAACTGCGCTCACGCCTCGGGTTTGGCGGTGCGGTTTTCTGTGATGATTTGACGATGAAGGCGACAGCGAGCTACGGCAGTATGTCGGAACGTGCGATGCTTGCACTGCGAGCGGGCTGCGATATGGTCTTGGTGTGCAATGATCGCGATCGGGCGCACCGGGCAGTGAACGCACTCAACGATTACTCGAATCCTCTGTCCCTGGTCCGACTCGCACGTTTGCATGGCACGGGCCAGGTATTGCGCGAGACCTTACACGCGAGCGAGGACTGGCAGCAAGCCAGCACGCTGTTCGCGAAATGGAGTGAACGGCCGGAGCTGCGATTGAATGCCTGAACACGATGCGAATACCAGCAGTGGTTGCGCCGGGAATCGTTTCGGCATGCCGATTCACGCCGACGTGCAGGCCAGTACTGTCTCCACCCGAACGCAGGCCGCATCGCTGTTACAGCAATTATTCAGGTCCCTGACCTAAGACCGCGATGAAAGCGCTTAGTCGGAAAATTCTCGAGCAAGTGATTGCGGCAACGTCGGAGCCAGTTCTGGTCGTGCGAATTGATCAGCCCGACTGGCCGGTCGTCCTGTCGAACCCGGCGTTCACGACGATAAGTACCGATGACGTGTTGAACAAAGCTTTTGCCGATGTCGTTGAGGCAATTGCGGGTCGTGAGCTGGCGCTCGAAGTCAGCGAAACGGTTCGGTCGCAGGATGAGGCCAGTCTGCCCATCGAGTCGAACGGCCGCGAATTTCTGCTGGGTCTCAAGCCGCTGCGGCTCACCGAGGACGCCGAGGCACGGTTTTATGCGGTTTACTGGCGCTCGGGCACCGGTGCTGGAACGGCCGAAGGCGCCGAGATGCATCATGCACTGTTGAAGGCAAAACGGCGTATTCGCGATCTGTCTCGAGATGATGCGGTGACGGGCTTGCTCAACGCGCGTGCTTTCGCGGATGTGTTTGAACACGATTGGGCGGTGGCCGAGCGGGAAAAGGGCAAGTTGTCACTGGTGACATTCACGCTAAATGATTTCGAGTCCTACCTGGCGGTCTTTGGCCGGCACGCGACAGATTCCTGTCTGCGCCGCGTCGGGCAGGCGATCCGCCGGTGTCTGAGACGTGCCAGCGATGTTGTCGCGCGTCCGGACGGGCATCGATTTATCGTGTTGTCACATGCATCGGATGAGGACGGCGTGCGCGAATTCGCATCTAAAATATCAATCGCTGTTCGCGAACTCGGACTGCATCATCCACGTTCCGATTCATCGAAATTTGTTACGGTGACTTATGACGTTTCGGTTGCGGATATCGGCAGTGAAAAGCGCGATGCGCGCAATTTTCTTGAGGAACTACTCGCCATCGTACCCGAGTAGCTCGGTTTCAGTCAGCTCGTTGTCCGTTGCCTTTTCGACACGCGTAATCTTTGCCAATACACCAAACCTCGGATGATCAAAATAACGTAACTCGCCATTTCGGAAGATGCGATCTTCGTTGATTCGGTATCGGACCGGGTAATCCAGTATGAATTCATTGTTGCTCGCATTGAAGGCGGCATTCGTCGACGGTGCGTCCAATTGCAGATTGATGGCAAGGTGCAGGTAACGACTCAGGTACAGGTTCAGATCGCCGTCGAGTCCTGTTGGCGGTGTGACAAATGAACTCAGCGGTCTCGGTTCCGACACGTGATCGGCAACGGTCGCCTGTGTCCACCCAAAATGCAGCAACGGCCTGTATGCGTCAAGGCGCTCCAGGTGCTCGTATTCCTTGACCAGGCTGAAGTCATCCTCCGGCAGCATGGTCAGATCATACGGAACGGTTTCTTCGAGTTCGGAGACGACAAGATCTTCTAGTGGCTCTTCGACCGGTGCTTCTGTCGGAATTTGTGGTTCTGAACGCAGCGACTCGGACGATTCCATGCCGGATTCGTCGACAGTTTGCAATTCCTCGTGGAGCGGCATGTCCGGAACAAACATCTCGGTGCCGGCCGACGCACCGTCGGCGTAGGCGAAAATGATCATCTCAACGGTATAGCGCGGCACCTCGGCCGGCAGTTCGTCGAGTGTCTCCTGGGCACCCGCATTGGCGGCTAGCAATAGTAGCGATAGTAATACTCGTTTAAGCATGCAGTCGTTCTTCCTGGTTACTGTCTTGGACTGTGAGGCGCTGCATCAGTTTCTCGATAGTGCAAAATCGCGTCTCCGGATCCGCGAGGTCATCCGTAATCTGCAGTCGGTGGGAGCCCTGCAGGCGGTAGTGACGGCTGTCATTTTGCACTAATTGAACAAGCGCGACAGGATCAATATGGCTTTCGGCGGCAAATACGAGGTAGCCACCACGATCGGATGCGTCAATCTTTTCAATGCCCAGCCCGGCCGCGGATTTACGCATCGCTGCAATCCGCATCAGGTTTCGGCTCGCGTCGGGCAGCAAGCCGAAACGGTCGATTAGCTCGACCTGTAGCTCGCGAAGCTCACTGGCGTTGCTCGCCGCCGAGATGCGCTTGTAGAGCATCAGCCGCAGATGGACGTCCGGCACATAGTCCTCCGGCAGCAGTGCAGGCACGTGCAGGTTGATATCCGCACCGGTGTTGAGCGGCGCCTCAAGATCGGCTTCCTTGCCGGCACGCAATGAGTCCACCGCGCGGCCCAAAAGTTCTGTGTACAGCGAAAAGCCAATTTCCTGAATTTGCCCGCTTTGCGTGTCGCCGAGCAGTTCGCCAGCACCGCGAATTTCGAGATCATGGGTCGCGAGTGTAAAGCCGGAACCCAGGTCCTCAAGCGAGTCGATTGCTTCGAGGCGCTTGACCGCGTCGGCGGTCATCGATGCTTTCGGCGGTGCGAGCAGGTAGGCATACGCGCGATGATGCGAGCGCCCAACGCGGCCGCGAAGCTGGTGCAGCTGCGCCAGCCCGAAGCGATCGGCGCGATTGATAATGATGGTATTCGCCGTCGGCACATCAATGCCACTCTCGACGATGGTCGTGCACAACAGCACATTGAATCGGCGGTGGTAGAAATCGAGCATGACCTGCTCAAGCTCGCGCTCGTGCATCTGGCCGTGGCCGATACGAATGGTCGCTTCCGGCACCAGTTTTTGCAATTGCTGCTCAATGCGACCGATATCATCAACGCGATTGTGAATAAAAAAGACCTGGCCGCCGCGTTTGATCTCGCGCAGACAGGCCTCTCGAATAATGACGTCATTCCATTCAGAGACGAAGGTTTTGACCGCGAGTCGCTCTTCCGGTGGTGTTGTAATCAGTGACATTTCTCGAATGCCGCCGAGTGCCATGTTGAGTGTTCGTGGAATTGGCGTTGCTGTCATCGTCAGGATATCGATTTCGCTACGCAGTGATTTAATGGCCTCTTTGTGGCGCACCCCGAAACGATGTTCCTCATCAATAATAACGAGCCCGACGTCATTGAAATCCTTGGTATGCGCCAGCAGGCGATGTGTACCAATAACGACATCGACATTGCCTGATTTCAATCCTTTGACGATGTCCTTCACTTCACTAGCTGTTTGAAATCGTGACAGCACTTCGATACGCACAGGCCAGTCGGCAAAGCGGTCGCGAAACGTCTGCCCGTGTTGCTGTGCGAGAAGTGTGGTTGGCACCAGCACCGCGACCTGCTTGCCGCCGTGTACTGCGGCAAACGTTGCCCGCAACGCGACCTCGGTCTTGCCGAAGCCAACGTCGCCGCAAATAACACGATCCATCGGCTGATCCGATTCGAGGTCCTTCAGCACATCATCGATGGTATGTGCCTGGTCTTCGGTCAATTCAAATGGGAAACCGGATTCGAAAGACCGGTATTCACTTTCCGACCAGCGAAAACGGTGGCCGAGACGCGCGGCGCGACGTGCATAAATATCCAGCAGTTCCGCGGCGACGTCGCGAATCTTCTTAATGGCACGCTTACGGGCTTTTTCCCACTGATCACTGCCGAGACGATGCAGCGGCGCATGGTCCGGTGACGCACCGGTATACCGTGATATGAGTTCAAGTGCGTGCACGGGTACGTAGAGTTTATCGCTGTCGGCGTACTGGAGGTGCAGGAATTCGGCTTCGATGCCTCCGGCTTCAAGCGTGATCAAACCGAGGTAGCGGCCGACGCCATGCTCGGCATGAACCACCGGCGATCCCTCTTCGAGATCATTGAGTTGCCGAATGATCGATTCCGGATCGCGATCACTGCGTCGCTTACGCGTACGGGCTTTGGTCCGTTCGCCAAACAGTTGCTGTTCGCTGATGATGGCGACTTTGGCACCCGGCAGCAATACACCATCGTCCAGTGGCGCAATCGCCACGCCAATGCGATGGCCATCATTCTGAAATTGTCGCCAGCCGCTGACTCGAGTGAGATCCAGGCCGCGGCCGGCGACGAGTTCGCAAAGCTGCTCGCGGCGTCCCGGTGAGTCCGTACTAAACAATACGCGTCCATCGAAGCTTTGCAGGAACTGCAGCAATGCGCCGGCGGCTTCTTCGTAACGCGATTCGATTTTCATGGCCGGGGGCAGGCGCGTGTCGTGATTCACCACATTGCCGGCAAGCGTTTGCGCCGAGTATCGAATGCGCGAAAAGCCTGCCAGCAACTTTTCGATTTTCAGCGGCGACAGGAAGGTTTCATCGGCCGTCAATATCGGTCGCTCCGGATCGAGGCTGCACATTGCAAATCGTTCTGTCGCGTCGGCAACGAACTGCTGCAGCAACGAATCCAGCGAATCGGGTTTCATTACCACGCAATTGCCTGGCAGGTATTCGAGCAGAGAGGCGGTGGTTTCAAAGAACAGTGGCAGGTAGTACTCGATGCCGCCGTGTGCGATGCCATCGGAGACATCACGGTAGACGCGCGATTTGCCAGGCTGACCTTCAAAGCGCTCTCGATAGTGATGCCGAAAACTTGCAATGGCCGCATCATCGAGTGGAATTTCGCGCGCGGGCAGAATACGAATGGCTTCAAGCTGGTCGCCGGATAACTGATTCTCGGGCGAAAAATAACGCAGCGATTCAATATCGTCGTCGAAAAAATCGATGCGTATCGGCGCATCGGTGCCCATCGGAAAAATATCGATCAATGATCCGCGCACGGCAAACTCACCATGTTCGGAAACTTGCGGGACTCGCAGGTATCCGGCTGCGATCAGTGATCGTGTGAAGTCTTCGCGCGGCAATGACTGGCCGCGCGTGAGCGATAGCGAACGCGCAGCTATGTAGTCGAGCGGTGGCAATCGCTGGTGCAACACCGCAGGCGTCGCGATGATGATTCCCTGTTGCATCGTCGGCAGGGCCGTCAATACCCGTAGGCGCTGAGAGATGATGTCCTGGTGGGGTGAAAAACTGTCCCACGGCAGGGTTTCCCATTCAACGAAATGTTCGATCGGGATGGTGTCGCCGGCAAAGAAGCGACATTCGGCTTCAAGCTGGTCCGCGTGGCGAGAGTCTTCGGCCAGTAATAACAACGGCCGGCTTTTTTTTCCATCGGCGAGCAGCCCGGCGAGTTCTGTCGCCGCGAGCGCGGCGCTTGCGCCGATCAAACGGCCCCAGGCGGCTTCCTGTCCGGGTGCGGGGAGGTTCAAATTACCGGCTTTTAGTAGGGAACAAGTCACTGTTTGGGTTGCTTCGTGGTGGCTGGATCGGGTCAACGGGACGCGATTATTACACAGACACAAAAAAGCCCGGGACGTTTCCGGCCCGGGCTCTGTCAAATTGCTTGGATTAGCGCTTGATGACGGCGTGAATCACCTTGTCATGCTCGAAAAATACGACGAAATCCGAATATTCCCAGCGCGTAATCGGTGGATCACCGACCGCTGCTCGTGTGGAAACCGGGCTGCCGTACCTGGACTGGACGCTCGCCTGGGACATTCCGCGTGTGGGCCGTCCGTCGTTCGATCCTGCTGTCGCGCCGACCATCTTGACGGTCTCAGCCTGTGCCATTGCGCCGAAGGCCAGCAGCAATGCGAGGGCAGAAACGATTCGCAGCTTCATCATTGGTACTACTCCCATGTGTGGTCCCGGAACTATATCATTCTGGAGCGTACAACCCTATGCGAACTGCGTCACAAGTCCTTGAATGTGGTTTAATGCCTGCCGATGCTAAACCCTGTCGAACTCTTCGTCGGACTGCGCTATTTGCGCGCCAAACGGCGCACTCGCTTCGTGTCCTTTATCACCCTGATTTCCCTGCTCGGGATCGCTCTCGGTGTCGCCGCGTTGATCGTCATCTTGTCGGTCATGAACGGTTTTGAAGGCGAACTTCGTAGTCGTCTGCTCAGCATGTCTGCGCACGGCTCGATTTCGCCGCTTAATGCAGGGTCGGAAAACTGGGGGGCGCTGCAAGATCGGGTTAGCCTCGAGCCCGGCGTAAAGGCGGCCGCTCCGTTTATCGAGATGGAGGGCATGATTCAGTCCGGCCGGGATCTCGTTGCGGTAATTGTTCACGGTGTCGATCCGGCCTATGAGGCGGCATTGTCCGAGGGCCGAATCAATTTGGTCGAAGGCGATCTTGCAGCGCTGCAAGCGGGTGAGCGCGGCATCATACTTGGCCGTATCCTGGCCTACAGCATTGGTGCCCGAATTGGCGATAGTGTTGTCTTGCTGGTTCCGAAGCCGGTCGGCGATGGTACGGTCGAGCCAGTGCTGGAGCGTTTTGTGACCCGTGGCATTTTTGAAGCCGGGCTGCAGGATCACGATGCCGTTCTGGCCCTTGCCCATATCACTGACGTATCGAACATTCTTGAACTCGGCGCGCCGGCTGCATCGATGCGATTTCGGGCTGAGGATGTCATGGCCGCACCGGCCATCGCCCAATCTCTGCAAGCGCAATTGGGCGACGGATACGTGAGCAGCGACTGGACGATTGAGAACGGCAGTTACTTTCGTGCCATCCGGCTCGAAAAGATGATGATGTCTTTAATCCTGTCTCTGATTATTGGTGTGGCCGCGTTCAATATCGTTGCGAGCCTGGTCATGGTTGTTACCGACAAGACCACCGATATCGCGGTGTTACGCACCCTGGGAATGGCACCACAGGGTGTTGTGAAAATATTTTTTGTCCAGGGCGCGATAATTGGCTGGCTCGGTGTCGCGGTCGGCGTGATTCTCGGTGTGATACTCGCCTTGTCGGTTCCGACGCTGGTGCCGATGCTTGAACAACTGACCGGCTTCCAGATCATGCCCGGTGATGTCTATTATGTGACGAGGATTCCGTCAGAACTCGAATTGCAGGATGTTCTGATCATTGCTATTTCTGCGTTCATATTAACGTCACTGGCGACGCTGTACCCGGCGCGACGGGCGGCATTGGTTAATCCCGCCGCGGCATTGCGTTATGAGTAGTCCTTTCGAGTTCTGGATCGGCGCTCGCTATGTCCGGTCACGCAGTAGCAACAGCTTTGTATCCTTAATATCCGCGATTTCGATGTTAGGCATTGCCATTGCAGTGATGGTTTTGATTGTGGTTATGTCGGTCGTCAACGGCTTTGAGCGTGAGTTGAAAGATCGGCTGCTGGCAATGACGGCGCATGCCAGTATCGAGGGTACTGAAGGAGTCCTGCCGGGACCGGAAAAACTCACGACGACGGCGCTCGAGAACAGTCGCGTCAAAGCCGTCGCACCTTACGTGGACGGCAAGGGTTTGCTGGTGTTCCAAAAGCAAATCAGCGGCGTCGAAATACACGGTATCGATCCGCTGCTGGAGCGCGGAGTCTCCGGAATTTCTGACGTGATGCAGCAAGGCTCACTCTCTGACCTGGTATCCGGTGAGTTCAATATCGTGCTGGGCATAGAGTTGGCCGATACCCTACAGGCATCAATTGGCGACAAGGTGACCGTGATGTTGGCCGAGGGCAGGGTGACGCCGGCTGGTGTATTGCCGCGCACGAAGCGTTTTACCGTAAACGGCATTTATCGGGTTGGAATGTACGAGTTCGATCGTCGCCTGGCCTTTGTCAATATCGGTGACGCTCAGAAGCTGTTCCGTATGCAGACGGGAATCAGTGGCATTCGGCTGGCCGTCACTGACCTCTACGAAGCACCGGCAATCGTTCGTGAAGTAGCGCTGGAAAATGGCGAACTCGTCATGATTAGTGACTGGACACGGCTGCACGTTAATTTCTTTCGTTCAATTCAGATCACAAAGTCAATTCTGTTTGTGATTCTTTTGATGGTCGTTGCGGTTGCTGCTTTTAATATTGTTTCAACCCTGGTCATGGTAGTGAAAGACAAACAATCCGATATCGCAATATTGCGCACAATTGGCACACACCCGAGCAGTATTCTGAAAATATTTATCACTCAGGGCAGCATTGTTGGCGTGGTCGGAACACTGGCAGGAGTTGCATTGGGAATGCTACTCGCGCTAAATCTCGAGTCAGTCATCACGTTTTTTGAATCCGCTTTCGGCATCAAGTTCCTTGCGGCTGACGTCTATTTTATTAGTGACCTGCCGTCCGATTTACACTACGGTGACGTCGCTTTCATAGCAGTCATCGCACTGGTGCTTGCGCTGCTATCCACAATTTATCCTGCAATGGTTGCAGCAAAAACCGCCCCGGCGGAGGCTCTACGATATGACTAAGGCTGTACTCGAATGTCGCGGTGTTGTCCGTAATTTCAGGGAAGGTTCATCGACTCTGACCGTGCTGCATGGAGTCGACCTGCTCGTGCCGGCGGCGGAGCGTGTTGCCATCATTGGTGCATCCGGTTCCGGTAAGACAACGCTATTGCAAATCATGGGCGGACTGGACGAACCGACCGAGGGCGAAGTCTTTGTCAACGGCGAGCCGATGGCCGGTACTGATGAAGCGGCAAAAGGCGACCTTCGAAATCGAAATATCGGATTTGTCTATCAGTTTCATCACCTGTTGCCGGAATTTACGGCGGAAGAAAATGTTGCGATGCCGTTGATGATTCGCCGTGAACCGCGCACAAGTGCACTGCAAAAGGCTAGTGAATTGCTGCGACGCGTCGGATTGGGTGAACGTCTAAATCACAAGCCCGGCGAATTATCCGGTGGTGAGCGGCAACGCGCAGCAGTTGCACGTGCGTTGATTACCCGGCCTCGACTGGTACTCGCGGACGAGCCGACCGGCAATCTGGACTCCGGCAACGGCGAGCACGTTTTGCAGTTGATGCTGGAATTGAACCAGGAATTGCAGACCAGCCTGATCGTCGTTACCCACGATCATTCGATCGCCGAGCGTATGGATCGCATCCTCATTCTCGAGGACGGCACCTTAAAGGCATCAAGTGTCAGCTAGCGGATCCTAGGCCTGACGATCGTAGCGACTCTTTTGTTTGCGAGACTTGTAGTCCGCGATTGATGATCGCCACAGCAGGTCGAGCGAAATAAATCCGACCACTGCGGCGACGATCCCGAGGATGACGCAACCCAGCAGCATCGGCTGCCAAATCGTCACAAACGTGTTGGATACCCAATCCCAGGACATTTCGAATTTGAATTTCCGGAGCGGTGTGTCGAGCAGGCTGCGGCCGAGCCGGTAGGCTGAATAATACATCGGCGCCATCGTTAGCGGATTACTGGCCCAGGTCGATAATGCGGCTACCGGAATATTGATGCGCAAACCGAGCGCCGCCAGCGCCCCCATTAGCGTATGTCCGGGTGTCGGCAGGAAGGAAATAAACAGGCCCAACGCAAATGCCGGTACGACCGTACGTCGACGAATTCCCCACAAGCGGTGATCGTGCAGCAGGTGTCGAAAGGGTGTCATGAACCATTGTTCACTGACATTCTTGCGTTTGAACGCAAATTTCCTGAAAAAGCGCCTTGGCATCGACCTGGGGTCCGGTTTTGATGGTTTGTGCCGATAAAATCGACAGCGATACTTCGAGCCTCGTTGTTACTGCTCACGGGAGGCTTCGCGGCGCAGCATAGCAGGGTTCTCCTTAGTTCGGACCTCTGTCTGTCACTATTCGTTGCATGCTTCGCCGTGTTTTTCGTGCCTCGATGTCGAAGTTTCGCGTTATTGCTGCTGGGGTATCTGGTCTTTATCGAGGCTGGCACGCAGATCCTCGACGACGGGCTCAATCGTCGTTATGAAGGTGACAGCATGCTCACTGAGGTACGAATCATCGACTTTCCCAAGCCAGCTAACGCATCCATTACGCTGCTGGTGGAGCCCATCGACGACCATCGCCTGCCACCGCGATCTCGAGTCAGCTGGTTTGAACCGTCTGAGGTTCCGAGGCTGGGCGAAATTTGGCAGCTGGAGCTGCGACTTCGCCGACCGCGTGGCAACAGCAATCCGGGCGGCTTCCGGCTCGAGGATTGGATGTTCCGGGAAGGTATTCACGCCAGCGGCTACGTCGTGTCGGGCAAGCGCAATCATCGCGTGAGTTCGGATCGCGGAGACTGGCAATCGGACATGCGTCGTGAATTTGTCGAATTCGTCACCGCCAACGGTGGCGATTCGGCGGCGGTAATCGTTGCTGTCGGCATCGGCACTCGGCATCTGATTACGCAGCAGCAATGGGATCGATACGCACAAACCGGCACCAGCCACCTGATGGCGATTTCGGGGCTGCATGTCGGTCTGGCGGCGACGAGCTCGTACTTGCTGCTTGTGTTGTTTTTCGGTGCTCTCAGATTGCGCGGTAATCATCTCATTTGGGCCATGACGGGCGCCGCCACAATTGCCGTTGCCTACGCGTTCCTGTCAGGCTTCGCAGTGCCGTCGCAACGCGCAAGCTTGATGCTCGCGCTGGCAGCGCTGGCGTTTGTGCTGCACCGCGGCAGGGACTCACCCCGTCTGGTCGCACTGGTGGTGGTCGCCGTGTTTCTCATCGATCCGGTATCGCTGCTTCGACCCGGGTTTGTGCTTTCTTTTGCGGCGGTTGTGGTATTGCTGTGGTTTTCTGCCGCAAGTCGGCTCGGCACAGAAGCCACGAATCCGATCACACGAGTCATGATAGTGGTCCGGCAGCTGAACGGCATGCAACTCGCTCTGCTAATGGGGCTCATACCGATTACGACAATGGCTTTCCACCGCATTTCGATTCTGGCGCCGTTTGTCAATCTCGTCGCCGTGCCGATATTTAGCCTGGTCACGGTGCCGCTGACGCTGATCGCGCTGATTACCTTCCAGTGGTTTCCCACCGTGGGCGCGGTCGCGGTGCAAGTTTCCGCTGTCAGCGTAATGATCATTGAAGCGTTCATCGCTTTCTCCGCGGCTTTGCCATTTTCAAACCTGACAATTTCCACATCCGGATTGCATCGGATTGTCATTTACTTGCCGGCCTTATGGGTAATATTGCCGCGTTGCTGGCCGGGGCGCTGGCTCGCGCCGCTCGCCGTGCTGGCTTTGCTTGTCTATCGACCGGCAGCACCGAGGCCGTCCTGCCTTGATCTGCACGTGCTTGATGTTGGGCAAGGGCTGGCGGTGGTTGCACAGACGCAGACGCACACACTGCTATTCGACACCGGGCCGGCCTATCGCGGCGGCGGCAGTGCGGCCCGACAGGTAATCCTGCCTTTCTTGCGCTATCGCGGTATCAAGTCAATTGACTGGCTGGTGGTCTCGCACGCCGACAATGACCATGCCGGCGGCGTCGCGACATTGTCCAAAGACATTAAGCTCGACAAAATCTACGTCGGCGAAGCGATACCGCAGCCGGGCACAAGGTTTTGCAGCGCCGGCCAGCAGTGGACCGCAGATGGCGTAAGTTTTGGTTTTCATCATCCTCCGGCCAACAAGCGTCGCGACGGTAACGACGCGTCTTGTGTGCTGTCAATCACCGCTGGGAACCATCGCTTGCTGCTGACCGGCGATATTGAAGTCGCAGCGGAACGGGATGTATTGCAACGCGCTGATCTGGGCACGATCGACCTCGTCGTTATTCCCCATCACGGCAGCCTGACATCATCGAGTCCCGCTTTCGTCAGGCGCTCGCAACCGCGTATTGCAATCGCATCAGCGGCCTATGGCAATCGTTGGGATTTTCCACGGCCGGCGGTCGTCAAGCGCTGGCAGGACAGCGGCGCCCGGGTTCTCGATACCGCCACCAGCGGTGCCGTCAGCGTGTCGGTTTGCGCGCACGATGGCATTCGCCAGATAAGCCGAAATCGTGAAGCAGACTGGCGCTTCTGGCACGATGCTTCATCACGGTGAAGCGTCAAAATTGACACCGAACGGCGAGAATTTTCCGTTCGGTCACTGTATATTTCCTTTTTCCTCCTCGTTCAGGTTCCCATGGTTGAGATAGTCAAGTCCGGCGGTTGGTTGATGTTGCCCATTATTCTGTGCGCGATCATCGCGATGGGCATTATTCTCGAGCGCTTCTGGACCTTGCAGCAGAAACGGGTTATTCCGGAGGATCTCACCAGCAAAGTCTGGGGCTGGGTAAAGAAAGATCAGCTGGACCAGAAGCAGATTCAGACGCTGCACCAGGGCTCAGCGCTTGGACAAATCCTTGCAGCCGGCCTCATCAACCGTAATCGAGACCGAGTCGTTCTCAAAGATGCCATTGAGGATACCGGCCGGCATGTTGTGCATGAGCTGGAACGCTATCTCGAAACACTGGGAACCGTTGCGGCGATTTCACCGCTGCTGGGGCTACTGGGTACCGTGATCGGTATGGTTAAGGTGTTTACCGCGATCACGACACATGGTGTCGGCAATCCTACGGTGCTCGCTGGCGGAATTGCCGAGGCATTGATCACAACCGCAGCTGGCCTGACGGTCGCTATTCCAGCGCTGATTGGATATCGCTACTACCGCACGCGTGTCGACACGCTGGTCGTCGATATGGAAAAAGAGGCGATCAAGCTGGTTGAGGCACTGCATCGACGCAATGAAAAGGTTAAGGAATGAAACTCAGCCTGCGCGCCCGTACGCAGCCAGAGGTCAACCTGACATCGTTAATCGATGTCGTTTTGCTGTTATTGATTTTTTTCATGGTATCCACAAGCTTCGTCAAGCAGTCGCAGATCAACATTAGTCTGCCACAAGCGGACAGCGCTGCGATTGTCGAAGAACCACCGGAGCAGCTGGACATTATGATCACGAAGACCGGCGTGTACCTGATCAATGGTCGTGAATTGATCAACAATCGGCCGGAAACGATTCGCAATGCATTACAGAAACTTGCGGCAGGACGGAACGATATGCCGTTGACAATCAGCGCCGACGCCAATGCAAAGCACCAGCATGTCGTGACAGCAATGGATGTCGCCGGACGCCTTGGCTTTGCGCAGATCAGTATCGCTACTGTGAACGATCCGGTCGAGTAGCGAGGAAATCACGCCAAGGTGAGTAAACGAATCGACTCGCAAGTTCGCGTTATCTATGGGCGCCTGTGGCACTACGTAACGCCGCACAAGGTGATCGGTGCCATTGCGGTTATCGGTATGGCGATGACGGCCGTGATCGAGGCAAGTCTTGTGGCATTGTTACAACCACTAACCGACGAGGTCCTGGTTGCTGAAAATCTTGAAACGGCAAAATGGATTCCGTTTGCTTTCATGGGTATCTTTATCCTGCGCGGCGTTTCGGGTTTTGCGACGGAGTCGTCACTGGGCTGGATTGGTCGCCGTGTGATCAGTGATCTGCGACGCGCGGTGTTCGGCAAATTTCTGACGCTGCCGAGCAAATATTTTGACAGTCAGGCCGCTGGCCCGTTGCTGTCGCGCATGACGTATAACGTCGAGATGGTTGCGGAGTCCGTGACCAGTGTGGTCACGATCGCTGTTCGCGACACGTTGACCGTCATTGCTGCGATCTGTGTGATGGTCTGGTTCAGTCCTACCTTGACAGTTTTTGTTGCAATACTGTTTCCGATTGTCGCATTGCTGGTTCGTCTGCTGGGTATCGCGTTTCGTCGTTACAGCGGACGTATCCAGGATTCTGTTGGTGAGGTGACACAGGTCACGGATGAAGTTATTCGCGGTAACTGGGTTGTCAAAGCATTCGGTGGCTTTGGCTACGAAAGTGATCGCATGGCAGAAGTTGATGAGCGCAACCGCAGACAGAACCTGAAGCTGATTCGAGTCCGCTCACTGGGCGTGGCGGTGACACAGATTGTTTTTGGGTTTGGTATTGCCATGGTGATTTACGTCGCAGGGCGACTGTCGCTGGAGGATTCGCTCACTGCAGGCCAGTTCATCGCATTTTTCTCGGCGATGATGCTGATGCTACAACCGGTGCGCCGAATTACAAATGTCAACGCGACCTTGCAACGTGGCGTCGCTGGCGCAGACAGCCTGTTTGCAGTCATGGATGAGACAGACGAAATCGATCAGGGGACCACGGTCGTTGACCGTGTTCGTGGCAATGTCAGTTTTGACGCGGTCTGTTTTTCTTACGGCAAGGAGGGCAGTCCGGTCATTGACAACATTAGCGTTGATATCGAAGCCGGCAAGACCCTGGCAATCGTCGGACATTCCGGCAGTGGTAAGTCAACACTGGTGAGCCTGTTACCACGTTTTTACGAAATGATTTCGGGCGATATTCGTATCGACGGCATTCCCATTCAGGATTTCACGCTGGACAGTCTACGCAGTAACATCAGCCTTGTGAGTCAGGATGTCGTACTGTTTAACGATACGATTCGCAACAACCTTGCCTACGGGCAGCTCCGGGCAAGCTCGGAAGACGAACTCATGCAGGCGGCGGAAGCGGCGCATGTGCTTGAGTTTGTGGACGAATTGCCCGACGGCTTCGAAACGATGGTCGGCGACCGCGGTGTATTGCTTTCCGGTGGCCAACGGCAACGCATTGCCATTGGCCGCGCTCTACTGAAAAACGCTCCGGTGCTGATACTCGATGAGGCGACATCGGCGCTGGATACCAAGTCAGAGCGGCGAATTCAGGAGGCGCTGAATGCGCTGATGGAGAATCGCACCACCTTGGTGATCGCGCATAGACTGTCGACGGTTGAAAGGGCCGATCGGATTATTGTTATGGATGCCGGTCGCATCGTGGAATCCGGGACGCATGCCGAGCTGATCGCGCAGGATGGTCACTACGCAGCTCTATATCGCATGCAGTTCAGCGATGAGTAGCAGCCCCGTGAGCGCTGGCCATCGATGGATTCACGAGGTTTGGTACGAAGATGCGCCCTCGGGCCTCGTGCTGTTGCCGCTCAGTGGTCTTTACTGGTTCGTCTCGACAATACGAAACCTGTTGTACCACTACGGCGTGTTGCGAACGTTTGAAGCGCCAGCACCGGTCATTGTCGTAGGCAATATTACCGTGGGTGGTACCGGTAAAACGCCGACGGTTCTTTGGCTGGTGCAGGAACTACGCGCTCGGGGTTACACACCCGGCATCGTCAGCCGTGGGTACGGCGGCAGTCGGTCCGGAACATCCATGCGAGTTGATTCTGACAGTGATCCCGACGTCGTCGGCGACGAGCCCGTGTTGCTGGCAAAGCGTGGGCAATGTCCAGTCGCAGTCGATGCTGACCGCGTCCGTGCGGCCACAATGCTGGTCGACGACGGCGTGGACGTCATTATTGCTGACGATGGATTGCAACACCGGCGCCTGCAACGGGACTATGAGATATGTGTTGTCGATGGTACCCGTGGACTCGGTAATCGACGGTTGTTACCGTCAGGTCCATTGCGCGAATCACCGCGCCGACTTGATCATATCGATCGCGTGTTAATTAATGGTGGCGTTCGCGACACCGTGGCGTACCGCTTTGAACTGGTCGCAACTGAGGCCTGTCGTCTGAACGGTTCACTGACGCGTTCACTTGACGGCTTCAGGAATAAGACAGTGCATGCGGTTGCCGGCATTGGCAATCCGCGCCGGTTTTTCGATACGCTGCGGGAACATGGGATCCAGGTGATTGAGCATGGTTTGCCGGATCATCAGGCGATCACGAAATCGGATCTGAATTTTGGAGACCAGTTCGATGTTCTCATGACGGAAAAGGATGCCGTTAAATTGGGCCGTAATCTTGGCGATAAGTACTGGTATGTTCCCGTGGAATTTACGATGGATTCGGTGAAGGCGATGGCAGTAATGGACCAAATCATTATTCGCTTGCAGCAAGCCGGTGTCGCGCATGGCTGAATTTGTAGTCGTCATACCGGCGCGCTACGCGTCAAGCCGCTTGCCGGGCAAACCGCTGCGTGAAATCAATGGTAGAACCATGATCGAGCATGTCTACGAACGAGCTCAGGAAAGCGGTGCATCGGAAGTCGTTGTCGCAACCGACGATGTCCGTATAGCGAATGCAGCGGAGGCCTTCGGTGCGACGGTGTGCATGACCGGCATCGAACATCAATCGGGCACCGAACGAATTGCCGAAGTGGCCGACCTGTTCGACTGGGGCGACTCGCAGATCGTGGTCAACCTGCAGGGCGATGAACCTTCAATGCCTGCACAATTGATTAATCAGTGCGCAGGATTGCTCGCCGATGGTGCCGCGGATATTGCAACGCTGGCGTCACCATTCCTTAATCGCGAGGACTATGAAAGCCCAAACTGCGTGAAAGTTATTCGCGACAGCGACGATCACGCAATCTATTTTTCCCGCGCGTTGATTCCCTATGCACGCAACGATGAGAATCGCGCACTTGCGATGGAGGCGGCGCTGCACCATCACGGTATTTATGCGTATCGATGCGGGATTCTTCGCGAGCTGGTCTGTGCCGCGCCATCGCCACTGGAAATCAGCGAGCAGTTGGAGCAGTTGCGCGCCTTGTCACTCGGAATGACAATCGCGGTTGGCGTGCCGCCAGTACGTCCCGGCATCGGTATCGACACCGAAGCCGATCTCGATCGTGCGGCGAAGGAACTGCAGGCTTAAGGTTTTTCGTCGTTTGCCGGCTGCTGCCGAATGTTTTCTTCATATGCTTGTGACTATGAAGATGAACATTTTATTAACACGATTTCCTTTCTTTTGGTGTCAATGCTTCGTCAACAAAAAGTTTTCGAATGGTTTGGGTATCGGCGACGTCGGTCTGTGCGTCAATGATGTGCACCTGATTTCGGCCGGCATTTTTTGCGGCGTAGCAGGCGGCATCAGCCAGTCGAAACAGTGAGTCCCTGTCTTTGACCGAAGAGCTCGGTGCGGCGCCGATACTGATGCCGACGCTGTAATACTCGGTACTCCAGGCAAGGCGATAGCCGGAGACGGCATTACGAATCGATTCAGCGATTACCCGCGCCCTGTTCTGCGGGCAGTTCTTGAGGAATACGGCAAATTCATCGCCGCCCAGGCGGGCGGTAAGGTCGTCGCCGCGTACAGACTCCTGGATGACTTGCGCAATATCCGTGAGCAATTTGTCCCCGGCAGCATGCCCCGCCGCATCGTTCACGAATTTGAAGTGATCGAGATCGCAGAACAGGAGAAAATGACCATCGTGTTTATGGGCGAGAATTGCCGCCATGTTTTGCTCGAGTTCGGCCCGGTTAATCAATCCGGTCATGCCGTCGACGGTTGCCCGGTGCTTGAGCTGCGCTTTGGCCTTGTGCAAGGAGTTCAGCAGGCGAGCGACGTAGGGTGGAATGGCGCCCAGCAAAATCAAGATATTGATGCTGAGCATCGTCTGTTCATGCCAGTAGTCGCTGAACAGATACACGGTGCCAAAACCGGCGAAGGACATTATGGCACTCGCATACAGGAACCTAATTCCATATCGAAAGCCGTTTCCGAGCGTTACCCAGATATATATAGCGGCGACGGCTGCGGCGCCGCCTTCGCCTAGAAACATGGCTGCCGAAATGGCCGTGATATCGTGAATCAGACCGACCACCCTGCGCACGTTCGATTTTCCGGGCCGGATAATCAATGCGACGAGAATTCCGATTGTTATGACAAACGCAATTGCAGCGATCCAGCGCGCAATCAATACGTATTCGATATTGTTGGCGTTTTCGGCAAAGTAGCCGGAGTTAAAATAGATCAATGCCATCGAAACGATTGCGACTCGAATCGCCACTTGGTGGTGCTCGGCATCCTCCCGATTGGCGAGGCGCTGCCGCAGGAATTGCATGGATCCGGTTAAACTCATAATTTGTACTCAGCACTCAGAATGGGTGCGCTATCCGGCATTGTGTCATTTTTTTTTTGCTGTGAGGCCCGCTGGGATTTAATGGCCGATTCCTTGCACGCGAAGAAACCGAAGTCGGGACAGTATTGTTCGGTAAGCCGATAGATATTTGACAATAATTCTGCGATGCCGCTCTCAACCGTTACGGATTTGGTGAGTCAGCGCGTCGATTGCTGTCCTGGAAACGGCCCCTTAGCGGTAAACACTCGAATCACCGGATACGGCTACACGAAGCCACCTTTATTGATCCAGGTTAAGGCCCAGCCGTTCTGACTGGGCTTTTTGTTTAATTCGAATGTGTTGCGGTTTACGCCGGCATGGGATCATTTGAGGATTGCTGTTACAATTCACGAATCCATTCGCGCGAAGACCGCACAGAGATTGCGGGAGAGTGCATCCGCTGCCAAGTTGCTCGGAGCTGGAAAAAGCAAACGATACGCGGCCCAGTAGCGTGCAGATCCCGGCGCAGCGATTAGAATCGAGCGCATGGTCAATTTTCGCCTGGTTGTCGAACCAGCGCATAAATCTTACCGACGTTTGAGTGTCCCGGAATGAAAGAGCCAAAAACGCCATTGGATGAGACCGCGCGTCTGCTGAGTCTGCACTCCCTGCGTATTCTCGACACACCTTCGGAGGAACGCTTTGATCGCATAACGCGTATGGCCAAGCGTATGTTCGGCGTTGAAATCTGCCTTGTTAGCCTGGTGGATTCCGAACGCCAGTGGTTCAAGTCGAAACAGGGCCTGGACGTATGCGAGACGTCGCGTAATATCTCGTTCTGCGGGCACGCCATACACGACGACGCCATTATGGTTGTTGGCGATGCGAGTCATGATCCGCGCTTTTCAGATAATCCCCTGGTAGTCGAAACACCCTTCATTCGGTTTTACGCCGGTTGTCCTATTCGCGATTCAAAAGACTACAAAATGGGTACTTTGTGCCTCATTGACAGCGCGCCGCGTGAGTTTTCGACAGAAGACCGAGCGATACTTTTCGATTTTGCCGCGATGATTGAGGATGAGTTACGGGCGACCTCCCATGGTACTGTGGACGAGCTGACACAAATCGCTAACCGTCGCGGTTTCAATATGGTGGCAACACATATGTTATCGCTATGTCGTCGAACGGGTACAAATGCGGAGTTACTGTTTTTCGATCTCGATGAGTTCAAGGGACTGAATGACACTCATGGGCACAGTGCCGGTGACGACGTGTTGCAACATTTTGCGAAGCTCCTGATCAAGTGTTTCCGCACGGCGGACGTCATTGGCCGAATGGGTGGCGATGAGTTTGTCGTCATGATGACTGCATCAAAAGAATCATCCGCGATGGCGATAGATCGAATGAATAGGATGGCCGCTGACGAGCCCTGTGAAATTCGGCAGCAATTGGCGTGGAGTGTCGGCGCTGTGCGTTTCGATCCGGATCGGCATGATTCGATCGAAAAAATGCTTGAGGATGCCGACACCAATATGTATCTGGACAAGTCGCGAAGGCGTTCGCTTAATCCCGAATAGGGCTGGGACATTGAGGAGCGATTACTCCGCAATATCCACAGGCCTTACAGGCCTTTAAGAAACTTTCAATCGCCGCGGTAAGCTGCGTAGAAGATTATCCGGCTTGACTGACGATTGTGCCGAGGCGATCTATCTCGATCGTGCGACGAAGGAACTGAAGGCTTAATGTTCTTCGTCGTTTTCCGCCGGCTGCCGAATTTCTTTTTCATATACCTGTGACACAGTCGATGCCGTCGTCAGCGCGTCACGAAAATCCATGTGATGCTCGGTGGCGACACTTTCGCGACGATTCATGCGCTGCACGAGATACAGTGCGAACAGGATGTGGATCACGCCTGTGAATACGAACAGTCCGGCAGGCTTGCCGAGCGTCATCAGGCTGGAGGCGATGAAAGGTCCAAATATTGCGCCGAGGCCATACATAAGCAACAAGCCACTTGAGACCATGACGTATTCGTCAGTCTCGGCGTAGTCGTTGGCATTGGCTACCGCCAATGTGTAGAGCGGAAATGCGACCGCACCCCAGGCCACTCCCAGCAAGTTAACGCGCAGGAGCGTCAAATCTTCGAACGTCAGCACCATCGTCGCGGCGATTCCGGCACCAAGCAGCGCTGACCCGAGCATGACTTTACGGCGACCGACGCGATCGGACAGATAGCCCAGCGGCCATTGCGATAGCGCGCCGCCAAGGACCGTCGAGGTCATGAACCAGGCCGCCCAGGTCGTGTCACCGGCAATTCCCACGGCATAAACGGTGGCAAGCGCCCAAAACGAGCCGTTTGCGAGGCCGGAGGCCAGGCAGCCCAGCGTGCCGGACGGCGATATTTCGAACAGCCGTCGCAAATTTGGTCGGACTGTATGTGGTTGCAGGGGCGTCGGCGATGTCGATAGCGCCACCGGAATTGCGCCGAGCGACACCAGGATCGAGGCGACAATGAACAACTGCAGTCCAGTCGGGTCGTAGAGCAGGGTCATCATCTGACCGCCAGCCATCACGGTAAGGGTGATCATCGTATAGGTCGAAAATATGATGCCGCGATTTTCGATCGTCGAGCTATCGTTAAGCCAACTCTCAATAACGATATACAGGACAGCGAAGCAGTAACCCGTCATAAAACGAAATACGCCCCAGGCAACTGGATTGAGAACGAGACCGTGCATTAAGGGGACGGCCGATGCCAGCGCGGTCATGGCGAGGAACACCCGAACGTGGCCTACACTCCGAACCAGGTTTCCACCACGCAAACAGCCAACGGTGAATCCGGAGAAGTACGCGGCACCCATGAGGCCAATCGCCAGTGTCGGAAAGCTTTCGATTGCAGCGCGAACGGGCAGAAAGGTGCCTTGCAGGCCTTGGCCGGTCAGCAGGATGGCGACGCCGATCAATAAAGTGGCGACAGGTGCGAGGGCGGTCTTCATGGGCCGCGATTCTAGGGCCTGACAGCGGAAAAGAATAGCGACTTGAGCCATTTATCCTGCTTTTTCGAGCGAAAAAAAACGGCCACGCATTGAGCGCGGCCGTCTGGCCTGGAATCAAACTTTATTCTAGAGTTTGATGTTCAGACTTTTAACAACTTCCATGGGCACGTAGCTGCTGCCAGCCGGAAGACTGTTATCGAGGGCATACTTCTGTGCAGCACTCAATGTTCGGCCGCCGATGATGCCATCGATGCCAGCCTTGTAGTAACCCTTGTCAGCTAATGCCGATTGCAGTGCCAAGACGTTGTCGCGTGTCATATTGACCTCGCACATTACTGAGCGCCATTCCATGCGCTCGTCCGAAGCCTTGTCGGTTCGCGTTACGGTCTGGTATTGCGCGGGAATCGCGATACGATTCTCACGAGCAGGCGTAACGAGCTTGGTTACGTCAACGCTTGCATACTTCGCTGGAATAACGACTTCACGAGTCGTAGCAGGTTGTTTGACAACCGTCTTCATTATTGTCTTGTACTCTGCCGGAATTGCAATTTCCTCGGTTCGTGCTGCTGAAACGAGTACTCGCTTTTCGACAGTCTTATAGGACGCCGGTACTTCAACGAGACACATGATCTCGCCGGTATCAGTCGTCGACTGTGACAGAACGTTGGCTGACTGCTTAGCAGCCGGACCTTTCTTCCATGCAGTGTGTGCTGGCTTGTCAAGAATCCGTTCGACGACCGTTTCATAGACCGCTGGAACTTCGATGATCTTTGTCGCTGCAGGTCTTGTCAAAACACGTTCCTGCATCTCGCCGTATACAGCCGGGACCACTTCGAGCTTCGCCGATGCTTCTTTGACCAAAACGGTCTCTTTGGCATTTTCGTAGCGGGCTGGAATGATTTCGATTTTCTCACCCGCGTCGCGTTTCAAAACCGTGTCCGATACGGTGTTGTAGGTCGCCGGAATCAGTACACGTGCGTAACACTGCCCAGCTTTGGGATTGGGTGGGAACAGGCTTGCATTGGCTGCAACTGAAGAGGTTGTGCTTGAGCTTGCAGAAATACGCGCCCGGGCATTTGACAGATCCTGATCCTTGGCGGCCAGCGCAGTTTCCAACTCACTGATGCGTTTCTTGGATGCTGCGATGTCTGCAGCGGTGATTGAAGTCGACGTAGAACCTGTGTGCGATGTTTCTGCTGCCATCGTTGAACAGCCACTGGCGAACGCGGCACCTGCCACAATTGCGAGTGTTTTAACCATATTCTTGCGCATACCCCTTACTCCTGTTGTTAGCCATGATTTAGCTGGCCGGAGTATAGGGCTACAAATTAGCAATACGTCTCAACGTAACAATCGTTCACATTTGGTGCCGTAGTCGCTGCGCCCGGTGTACTGCAAGCGTATGCATTTCCACGTTTGCGGAGTTCAATTGTGAACAACTGTGACATTCATCGAAGTGCCATTGTCCAGAGACTGTGTGATGTCCAGAATGGTCGCACCAAACAAAAGACCGTTGCACCGACGACGGCACCACACGAAATAGCCAGGAGGAAATTATGTCAGTAGCACGCATTACGGAAATTACCGCTGCATCGCCAAAGAGCTTTGAGGATGCGATAAACAATGGTCTGCATCGCGCAAACGAGACCATTGACCACATTGAGGGCGCCTGGGTTAAGGACATGAAAGTCGTTGTCAAAGGCGGCAGGGTCGACGAGTACCGTGTGAATATGAAGCTTACGTTTGTATTGCGCTAAGGCACGAATGCGACGACAGGAGAGCAATATGTCATCACTCATTGATTTACTGAGTTCCAAACTTGAAGGCGGACCGGTTGCCCGTATTGGCGAGCAACTCGGCCGGGACGCGCGCACGACACAAGGTGCAATCAACCTGGCGTTACCGATGCTGCTCGGTGCGCTGAAGAAAAGCACCGCACGTGACGGTGGGGCCGGTCTCGCCCACGCGCTGGAGACGAAGCACGATGGCGGCATTCTCGACAACATTTCTGGATACCTGTTGCAAAACGATGGCGCCGATGGCGGCGGTATTTTGAATCATGTGCTGGGTTCCAAACTGGACAAGGCTGCGGCGATGCTGCAATCGGCATCCGGTGTCAACAAGCAGCAATCCGTGTCGCTGCTCACTACGCTTGCACCGATTGTAATGGGTGCATTGGGCAAAGCCAGACAGGCAGGCAATGACGGTGGGCAAGTGGCCCGTATGCTGGAACAGGAAACTCAGGTGATCGATGCGCGGTCGCCGGGTGCTCTGTCCGCACTCACCGGCTTTCTGGATGCCGACGGGGATGGTGAGACAGATCTCGTCGACCTGGTTTCGCACGGTAAGAACAAATTTGGTGGCCTTTTCGCTAAGGCCAATCGTCCACAAAGTATTAGTCGTAATTTAAAAAAAGCGACGTCATAGAGAGAGCGACAATGTCAAAGAGTATTGAGAAGATTGAAGGAATTGGCCCAAAGACCGGCGAAGCCCTGCGTAATGTCGGAATTCGTACGGTTGAAAGCCTGCTCGAAGCCGGCCCAGACAGGAAATCTCGGTTAGCGCTTGCTGAACAGACCGGAATTAGCGATGCGAAACTCCTGAAGTATGTGAACATGGCCGACCTGTTCCGTATCAATGGTGTCGCCAGTCAATACGCGGAGTTGCTGGAAAGCGCGGGTGTTGACACTGTCAAAGAGCTGAAGCACCGGAACGCCGAAAATTTGGCGGCCAAAATGGCTGAAGTCAACGAGGCGAAAAACCTGGTTCGCCGCCCACCGTCCACAGCAGTTGTAAGCGACTGGGTTGCGCAGGCCAAGAAGCTTCCTGGCAAGGTTTCCTATTGATGGCAGTGTCAAAAGTGAACGGAGTCTGTATGTAGGTTTGGACATAGCAATGTAAACTGTAAGCGAAACGCATAAGGACGAGCGACGTGGTGGATAGCACAGATAATCCGATCGATATTGAAGATCCCTTCGCACGGCGACTAGTTGACAAGTACCTGCAACGTCGGCGGGAAGATATCGACATGCTGATGCTTGCTGCGCAGAGTGCGGATTTCGAGACAGTCCGGATTACCGGACATAATCTTTATGGTTCCGGTGCCGCGTACGGACTTGAGGAAATATCGACTATTGGTGCTCACCTGGAAAGTGCTGCAGAAGCCGCTGATGTATCGACGATAACGCGGCTGATTGGCGAGTTGAGACAGTTTCTGATCAACCTGAGGGTCCGCTAGGACCGCATTTATTCCAGTGCCTGCGGCCAATCGCGCTATAATTCCAGGCAATCGGGGGATTGGAACGAATTCGTCAAAACAACAAGCGTCGCTCCCCCGGGGCCTCACATGGCGCTCGATATCAACGAACTGGAGTTGCATTGCGAATTGCGATCCTTGAGGACGACCCTGATCAGGCCGAGCTGACCCGACTCTGGCTTACGCATGCGGATCATACGGTCGATTGCTTCGCCGACGCGACGAGTTTTCTGCGAGCAGTCAGGCGTGACAGTTTTGATCTTTATTTGCTGGACTGGGTGCTGCCCGATCTCAGTGGCATTGAGGTTCTGGGAAAATTGCGCCGGGAGCTGGATGACTTTACACCGGTAGTCATCGCGACGGCAAAAGACGAAGAAAAAAGTGTTGTTCGAGGCCTTGAGGAAGGCGCTGATGACTACCTGGTTAAGCCGGTTCGTCAAGCCGAATTGGTGGCTCGTGTTTCCGCAGTTCTGCGGCGCTCGCGCGGAGAGAATTCGAGCGAAGTACAATTAAATTTCGCCCCTTATTCGGCGACTCTGGGTGCGAATGTGTTGCAACTGGAAGGCAAAGCAATCAACTTGACAAACAGGGAATTCGAACTTGCAATTTTCTTCTTTCGCAACGCAGGAAAAATGGTTTCACGTGGACATTTATTGGAAGCGATCTGGGGCATTGAGAATAAAGCTGTATCGACCCGTACGGTCGACACACATGTCAGTCGACTGCGCAAGAAACTGGATCTTCGCAAAGAAAATGGCTGGACTCTTTCGTCTATTTACCAACACGGCTACAGAATGGAGCGGCTGGGGCCGCAAGCTGCAAGTTCGTCGCATTAATTTCAGGAACTAGACTATGGCAAAGAAACAGACCCGGAAACAATCAGGAACGGTGGCCGACGACATCGACGGCAACGTTGATAAAATTCGTGACATCCTGTTCGGCGGACAAATGCGAGACTACGAGCAGCGCTTTGCCGAACTCGAAAAGCGCTTGACGAATAACATTGAATTGGTATCGACCGACTTTGAAAAGCGCATTGACCGGTTGAATGACTATGCAAAGCGCGAGATTGAGAAACTCAACGAAAAAATCAAAGACGAACGTACTGCGCGTCGCAACGATGGCAAACAAGGCGCCCGGGAATTTAAGGAACTGGCGCAACAAGTCGAGTCCTGGTGCGTTGAGCTGGAAGAACAGATCGGAACCGAGGCGCAAGATTTACGCGGTCTGCTGCAGGAGCAGGGCGATGAGTTTTCCGGAATGGTTCGTGATACGCATGAGCAGCTGAGCCAGAATCTGGCTGTCGAAACCCGACAATTGGCTGACGACAAACTCGCCAGGGACGACATGGCCGCGCTGTTGACTGAAGTAGCTCTTCGCCTGAAGAAGGACTTCAAGCTGCCAGACGCCTGAGCCGACGGCCGCGATGAGTCTATGAACGATCTCGATCAGCTGAAGGAATTGCTGTTCGGTGCCGAGAAACAGGCACTGGATTCGATAGCCGAGCGTGTCGAAAGCCGCGATGTTAGAACCACCGACATAGCTGACGTTTTGCCGGAAGCTATTCATCAGAGCCACAACAAAGATCACGAACTTGTGGACGCTCTGGCCGCGCCGGTGGGTGAATGCCTGCAACGGGAGTTTCGCGATGATCCCGAAACTTACGCGGATGCATTGTATCCGGTCATTGGTCCGGCAATCCGAAAATCAATAATTCACGCATTGCGAAACTTCTCGCAGCAAATAAATGAAGCAGTCGAACACAGTATCAGTCCGAAGGGATTGAAGTGGCGCCTGCAGGCGTCGAGAGCTGGTGTGCCTTACGGCGAGTACATTTTGCAGAAAACCATGCTCTATCGAGTCGAGCAAGCCTACTTGATCAGCCGTGAAAACGGGTTACTGGTCGCGCATGTGCATCACGAGGCATCAAAAATTAAGGACAGCGATGCTGTATCGGCGATGTTTACGGCAATACAGGATTTCGTCAAAGAGTCGTTTTCGCCGGACCGGACTGGCCGACTCGAGTCAGCTGATATGGGTGAGTTCACGCTCTGGGCTGTTCATGGTCCGCATGCTTTGCTGGTTTGCGTTATCCGCGGTGTGCCGCCAAGGGCATTGCGAGCGGATCTCACAGCAATTCTTGAACGCATACATTTTCGCTACGGCGATGCAGTACGTAAATATAAAGGCGAGACCGCAACCATTCCGGACGCCGAACTTGAGCTTGAGCGCTGCCTGAAATTTGAAGCCCGCTCAGAAGATAAAAAGAAGGGACCACCCATCGTGGCGATGCTGGTGGGTTTGCTGCTCGTGGCAGGCCTTATCGCGTTTGGTATTCGCAACTGGAATTTCGCGCAGCAGCTTAAACAATTGGATAGCGCAGTTGCTGCGACGCCAGGCATTCATGCAACCGAGCTGAAACGTAGTGGTGGTAATTTCTTCCTCAAGGGGTTGCGTGACCCACTGGCGGATGAGATTCGCTCGATTGCCGAAGAGATTGATATTCCAGCGCATCGACTCACTGTTGCGATGCAGTCCTTCCAGTCGTTGGAGCCCGAAATTATCGAGCGGCGCGCGTCACAGCTGTTCGGGAATCCGGATTCGGTGTCTTTTGAAGTTTCAGGATCTACGCTGCGGGTTTCCGGGAATGCGACTTGGTCATGGCAAGCACAACTGCAAAGCCGAATCTCCGCATTAGCTGGCGTAGACGCCCTGGATTTGAGCGGGCTACTGTCGAATGATCGCGCACTGTTTGAAAAGCGCGTTGATGAACTTCGAGAAAGAATCTTCTTGTTTGAGTCAGGCATCGAGTTAGCAGCCGGTGTGGCTGGTCAGCTGCGTCAGTATGCGATCGAACTGCACGAACTCGATAAGGAATCTTCGGCTATGGGATACATGCTGGATGTCATCGTCACCGGATCGACAGATGCAAGCGGCAATCCACGTGCAAATGGTGTACTCGCAACGCAGCGCGCAAATGTCGCCGTCGAATTCCTCAACGCAGAGGGTGTGGATGCGAGCATTGCGCCTGCCGGGCAGAGTGATAGCCAGGGCGCTTTAAATGATTCGACAATGCGGCACGTGAAAGTGAACCTGCAATTGCGGCAATCGCCGGACACCCAGTGACCGAGCTCACGAGCAAAGTGTGCATAGTCGGAGATTTTGCCGTCGGCAAGACCAGTGTGGTCGAGCGCTTCGTAAATAATCAGTTTTCCGAGAATTATCTCAGTACGGTTGGCGTCAAGATCGATACCAAGGAAATCGAGCATTCCGATCTGGGAGTCTCGCACAAGCTGGTTCTATGGGACGTCGCGGGTTCGGAGCATTTCGGGCATCGGGAGTTCGCTTATCTCAGGGGCGCGAGTGGCTATATTTATGTTGCGGATGGTACTCGGCCCCTCACACTGGACGCCGCATTGGCAATTCAGTCCCAAATTATTGAGAAGTTCGGGCCAGCGCCCAGTGTGATCTTGATCAACAAGCGTGATTTGGTTGGAGACTGGCAGGTTCGAGATGAACGTATCGATGCGCTTTCGGCGAATGACAGTCCGGTTTTCAGGACCAGCGCGAAAACGGGAGACGATGTTGAAAGAGCGTTGCTATTGCTCGGCGAGTTAATCATTGCCTGCGATTTGCGGAGCGATTAGTGAAGCTTCCAGAGCCCGTCGTGCAGCATCTGAAGAGTGATTTTCTTCTGCAGACTCGCCCGTTTTGCTTTTTGATTGACGAAAAATTCCAACTCCTGCAAGTTTGGGGCGACGGCGAGTGGTGTGGTCTTTCCGAGATTGCGACGGCGAAAGACATGCGCGAGCTGATGCCGTTCCTGGTCGGTGTTCGTCTCGATAAGCCACAGAAACTGGAGCTGCTGGAAATGCCCGGCCAGATCATTGTCAGCATCCACACAATTCCCGAGAAGGGTGGTTGCTATGTCGTACTGCTCGACACACGAGAGGAGCATCGCTCGCTGCAGATCAAACAGCAGTCGGTTAACGAAATGCGTTTGCTGCATGCTCGCCAGCAAAAGCTAATCGGTCGCCAACGCGACCTAATCAGCGAGTTGATCGAAACCCGAGCCGAGCTGGACCACCATCGACGCGAGGCCGAGCGTGTAAGCGAGAATAAAAGTCGCTTTATCGCGATGATGTCGCATGAATTTCGGACACCGCTCGCATCGATAATAAATTATGCTGACCTCGCAACGGATGAGAGTGCGAGCGAGAATACCGTACAGAAGAGTGTTGTGACAATTGCGCGCTCAGCGAAGCAACTGACATCGTTGGTTGAGGCGGTGCTCGACGACGCGACCCTTGATATCGGGCAAGTCGAACTGGCCGAAAAGGACTTTGATATTTTCGGATTGCTTGATGATATCGCGGCAATGATGGCGCCGCTGGCTGCCGAGAAAGGTCTTTCTTTCGCGACGCTGGTTGATCCGGATTTGCCACGCGTCGTTCACGCCGACGAAATTCGCTTGCGGCAAATTCTGATCAACCTACTCGGTAACGCGGTCAAATTCACCATTCATGGTAGCGTCAAACTGATGGCTACCTATAACGGCGGACGCCTGATCGTGACGGTTAGTGATTCCGGCCCCGGTATCAGTATTGAAAATCAGGAAAAAGTGTTTCAGGCATTCGAGCGTGGCAGCGACAAGGGAAAGCCGGGCGCCGGGCTGGGACTGACAATTACTTTGCGGCTGGTCCAGTTAATGGGCGGAGAGGTGTCCCTGGATTCGATGCCAGGCGAGGGATGTACAGTGAGCATCCACGTCCCGGCAGCTGAAGGTAAGGATGATCCTGAGTCAATCTCAGAGCTGTTTCCAGCACCGGGTGACGATACCAATGCCAGCAAGCCGCTGAGTATTTTACTCTGCGATGATGACGATGACATGGTGGCACTCGTCGAACATTATTTGCACCGGTCCGGGTACGGCTTGATTACGAGCTCTGATACCGCTGAGGCAATCGCCAAGACACTCAAGTACGCACCGGATCTTGTATTGATGGATTGCAATGTGCCCGGTGTCGGTGGCGTGGTCGCGGCGAAGGTGCTGCGAGAGCAGGGATACACGAAACCGATCGTGGCACTGACGGCGTCAAAACTCAGTGCGGATGAAAAAGAGGTGTTCACGCACTTTTTTCGAAAACCGACGCCAATGCGAGAATTACTGACTGAGATCCGGCGCCTGACCCACTAGTGGCTCGCGAAATGTAAACGATTGTTGCAGATCGTAAATGCGGCCGAAAATTCCGCTAACATCCCCGACAGCTTTGATAGTGAAAGAGGCAGAATGTCTCGCGACTTAATAGGGGAAACGAAATGCTTAGTGAATTCAAGAATTTTGCAATGCGCGGCAATGTCGTCGACATGGCAGTGGGTATCGTCATTGGCGGAGCGTTCGGCAAGATCGTTTCGTCTTTGGTGTCTGACGTCATCATGCCGCCGATCGGCATGATCATGGGCGGCGTTGATTTCAGCGAACTGGCGTTCGTGCTGGGCGAGGGCGAAGGCGCCGCGTCGATCAACTACGGTATGTTCATCAATACAGTATTGGACTTCGTCATTATCGCATTCGCTATATTCATGGTCATCAAAGGCCTGAATTCGATGAAAAAGAAAGAAGAAGAGAAGCCTGCTGAGCCGCCGAAGCCTTCGGATGAAGTAGTTCTCTTGACCGAAATTCGTGACTCGCTGAAGTCACGCTAACAGGCAAAAGAGGTTCGCGACGGAGATCAGGGCACCCATTGGGTGCCCTGTTTTTTTGTATAGCGAATAACTTTCTAGAGCCCATTAACCCCGGAAGCTGCATTCGCCGTTTCCAAGACCATGCTGATGAGGTCGCCAATTTCAGTATCTTCCAATACGTAGCTTGGAACGGTGCAGCTCAGCGCCGCTTCGACCTGGCCGCCGATACCGTGGACAGGTGCAGCAATGCAAACCAGACCGCGGGTAATTTCCTCATCGTCGATACCATAGCCGCGCTCCAGTGTCAGGGCAAGTTCGTCGCGCAGCTTTCGGCCATCTGAAATCGTATTTTCGGTAAACGACTGAAGACTGCGGCTAACAATGCGATTGATAATGCTCTTGTCTGCGTTTGCCAGAAGAACCTTGCCCATCGCCGTGCAATGCAGTGGAAAACTCTTGCCGATTTCTGAATGCAGGCGAATGCCGAAGTCCTTTGATTCGATCTTGTCGAGATAAATGCCGGTATCGTCATCTCGAATTCCAAGTGTCACAACCTGCCCGGTCTTACGATGCAGGGCTTCAATGTGCGGTCGGGCAATTTGACGCACGTTGTAGCTTGCGGTGACTGCGGCACCGAGCTTGGCCAGCAGCAGGCCGAAGCGGTATTCGCGGCTGGCCTCGTCGAAGGTCAACGCACCCAGTGAAACGAGCTCGGCCAGGAGCCTGTGCACCGTTGCCTTCGGAAGGGCGGTGGTCGCGACAATGTCGCTGAACGAGTGACCGCCGTCCGATTGCCGAACCGCCTCAAGAATCCTGAATCCTTTGCTGAGGGCACCCACGTTTGTTTTCTCCTATGATTGACAGAAACAGAAGACTCGTGCCTAATAGTTCTATAAGTAGAACATAGTTTCATATATGAAACTACCTTTAATTATTCACTACCAAGCGAATGGTCACTAAAATGAAAGATATCAACAAGATACTAGCTGATAATCCCGTTGTCCCCCTGGTCCAGTCCGACGATCCGGCGTCGGCCGTCGCTATATCGCGTGCGCTGGCTGCGGGTGGACTGACCGTCGTAGAGGTCGTTTTTCGAACGGATCGGGCACTCGAATGCCTGCAAGCGGTTGCCGATGACGTGCCGGAAGTGATCGCCGGTGCCGGGACGGTGTTGAGTGCGGCGCAGGCACAGGCAGCGATCGATAGCGGCGCCAGGTTCATCGTATCGCCCGGTCTCGATGACGGTGTGGTGAAAGTCGCAAAGGACAATAAGGTCCCAATTTACCCCGGCATCATGACGCCGAGTGAATTGCAGCGCGCATTCAATCTAGGGCTCGATACCGTGAAATTTTTTCCAGCATCGATTGCGGGCGGCATCCCGGCTATCAAGGCACTTTCCAGCGTATTTCGAGGCATTCGATTCATGCCGACCGGTGGTGTATCCGCGGCCAACCTGGCAGATTTTCTGGCTGTGCCGGCGGTACTCGCGTGCGGCGGCAGCTGGCTTACGCCGAAATCAGCAATCGATGAAGGCAACTTCGACGCAATTACCAAATTGGCACAAGAAGCGATTGCCATCGCTCGTACTGCACGAGGAGAATAATAATGAGTGAATTCCTGAGCTTTGGCGAAATCATGCTGCGTCTGAAATCGCCAGGACACGAGCGTTTCTTCCAGTCACCATCGCTGGAGGCGACCTTTGGTGGCGGCGAGTCAAATGTTGCGGTTGCGCTGGCGAACTACGGGCTTGATGCCGGTTTCATCACCGCATTGCCGAACAACGATATCGCAGAGGCGTGTATTCGGGAAGTTCGAGGTTTTGGCGTAGACACCCGTCATATCCGCCGAAGTGGTTCGCGCGTAGGCATCTATTATCTTGAAGGCGGTGCAAATCAGCGTCCGAGCAAAGTTATCTACGATCGAGCCAACTCGTCAATCGCGGAATGCGGGCCAGGCGACTTCGACTGGAAAACAATCTTCAAAGGCGCGAAGTGGTTCCACATTACTGGCATTACACCGGCGTTGTCTCAGTCCGCTGCCGATCTGTCACTCGAAGCTTGTAAAGCGGCGAAAGCGGCGGGTGTTACTGTGTCCTGCGATTTCAATTTCCGCGGCAAGCTGTGGAAGTACGGCAAGACGGCTCCGGAAGTGATGCGAGAGTTGGTGAAGTATGTCGACGTCGGTATCGCCAACGAAGAGGACTGTCAGAAGTCGCTTGGCATATCCGTCGATGTCGATGTCGAAGCCGGCGAACTGGATACGGCGAAATACGAGGCTCTGTCGAAAAAAATGATGGAGATCTACCCAAACCTGTCAATCATGGCGATCACTTTGCGCGAAAGTCGCAGTGCGGATACCAATGGCTGGTCTGCCTGTTTAAGAGACGCAGATGGCTTCAAGCTGTCACGTCATTATGAAATCACTGACATCATCGATCGGGTAGGCGGTGGCGACAGTTTCGCGTCCGGCTTGATTGGCGGTCTCGCCTTGCATGACGATCGTCAGCAGGCGCTCGAATTCGCGGTGGCGGCGAGCTGTCTCAAGCACTCAATCTCCGGTGACTTCAATCGTGTGTCGGTTGCGGAAGTGCGCAATCTGATGGGCGGTGATGGGTCGGGACGGGTGCAACGCTGATGAAAACGATTCACAGTAAATTGTGGTTGGTCGCTTTAATGCTTGTCGTTTCCGCCTGTGGCGGTAACGATGCTGACGGCGGCCGTAAAGTCGACGCATCCGGAAAGATTGCCACAGATCTCGACGCGGTTCCCGCTGAGGTCGTCGCCGCCGCGAAGGCGGCTCGGCCGGACCTCACCATAACTGCAGCGGAATTCGAAACACGAGACGGTAACGATTACTACGAACTTGGCGGAATGCTGCCTGACGGCAGTGAGTGGGAACTCGATATGACGAGAATCGACGGTGTCTGGATAGTTGCCGAAACTCAGCGCGATATTGGAATGGAGTTGGTGCACGACGCAGTTGTCGGTACGCTTGAGACCAAGTTCCCCGGTTGGACGCCGAATCGTATTATTGAAAGCGACCAGGGTGACGGCGTGATTGTTTACGAATTCTTCGGCAAGAACGAGGATGGGGAAGACACCAAGGTCGAAGTCAAGCTGGAAGACGGCCATGCGGAATTACTGATCGACGAATGGGTGCATTAATTACTGGCAGGTCGGTACAATCGGCGTCCCGCTAATAATCAATCGTTTGTTTGGTATGAAAAGTAAGGATCAAGATTCGCTAACGTCAGTGTTATTCGTCTGCATGGGCATTATTTTTTTATTAGTTTAGAAACAATTGCTTATGCGATTCAGGCACAACTTGGGCTACAAGTTAGTGTCGGATCGTACTAGGTTTCGTGCCGGGCGTAAGCGCAGGTGTGGTAACGGCGATAGCCGAACCGGACAACAGATTTAGATCTACTGAGCACTGCCCCCCGAAGGCAATTCAACACTCGCTAGTTATCATAAGCCTCCGAGAATAACGCCAATCAGAACAATCACATACGGTCACGTTCGATAACGTTGCGTCACGTTGGATCACGTTCGCACTGTGGCAGTATTGTGGCGGCCAATCAGGTTCTTGTTTCGGTACGAATATGCTAAAATACACCAATAGTATGACAATTGAGTAGAGTCGGAGACCACAATGACGACAGTCAGAAAGACCATCACGCTTACATCCAAACTGGATGAATGGATCAAGTCCCAGACCAACGACGGTGAATTCACCAATGATAGCGAGTACATCCGCGATCTGGTCCGGCGTGATCAGGATCAAAAGAGCAAACTACTGGCGCTAAAAGCGGCTATCCAGGAAGGACTGGACAGCGGTGTTAGCGATCGGACGGTAGGGGAGATCTGGGCGGAAGCAGAGGCTCGTCACCAGGCCAAGAGTGGCTGACTTCTTCCTCAGTGAGCGTGCGGCAGAGGACATTGAGGAAATGGCCGAATACGGATTTACGAACTTCGGTGTCTCGAAATCCCGAGAGTATGGTCAAGGCTTGGAAGTCTGTCTCGCCCAATTAGCTATGTCACCGTTGATGGGACTTGGCGCGGACGAACTGGCCGATGATCTTCGGCGTTTTTTGTACGGGTCTCACTGGATTTTCTACGTGCAACGACCCGGTGGCATTCACGTTGTTCGTGTCCTGCAGAAAAACATGGATTTTGTACGGCACTTGTAATTGCAAAATATTTTACTGCTCATCTGAGCGTTCCAAAGAATTGAACTTTCAAATCAGGCCGCTCTTTGAATGTACTGGTGGTGGCTTCGGACCAGGTGGTTGGGAGTTCGAATCTCTCCGGGCGCGCCAATTAAAACAAGGTGTTAACCGGTCACATGGTTTACACCTTGTTCCGGACACATAGTTAACATGTCGAGTAGCTCAACTGGAGGTTGATTGTAAATAGGCATCGAATCTTGACCCATCTCGGCAACAGGAAACAATGGCTTGTACTACGAACTGGCGCCGAAACCGGGTCAAATTCGCACACCGGTTCACACACCGGTTAATTAGAGCAATTATGGGTGTCCTAAAAAAATTGTTGCTGTCGCTCGATGAAGAACTATCGCGCCCGGGCGTGTCTCACCGATCCTTGCCAGATAGTGCCCAATCGGCATAGGCAACTGTTCGAAAACTGTCTGACCCGGCGAGAAACAATTGACATTTAACGTTAAAAACGTATAACTTAAACACGCACCCTTGGTAGTCGAGAAAAAGTCAGAAAATGAAACGTCGAAACGTAATCAAAACCGCAGGAGTGGCGGCGGGTTTGGCGTGGCTCGGCATGCCAGCTATCGGTTCAGGTAAGCCCGTAAAGTCGAAACTGCGGGTGGCAGCCAGTAGCTTCGAAACACACTTTGAAGCAGGGGCGCCTACCTTTGGTTACTCCGGCGAGACGGTGAAAAATGCAGCCGGACCATTGAAAACAACTGTATTGCTGGTTGAAGACGGCAGTAAACGGCTCTGTTTGATCACTTCCGATCTTCGCGTCGAAATCTTAAACGTAAATCACTTTCTTCGAGCGGAGGCGGCCAAAGTGTTGGGGCTCGATCCCTCGGAGGTTTTATTCTTCACTTCTCACAACCATAGCGTATCGCCGTTGGCCGAAGTCGAAGTGAAGAGTTTCGTGTGGTATCAAAAGTCGCTTGATGAGCTTCCAGAAGTGAAACTCTTCCCTGTGGGTAAACGTTTCTTGGCTTCGTTACAACAGCACCTCGGCAAGTTGTCCAACAAGCTTGAGCCAGTCACTGTGGCTTGGGCGCAGGGCAGCGAAGGGCGCATTACCTATAATCGCAAGGGGCGGCGGGCAGATGGCTCCACCTATTTCATGCGGGAGGAGGACCGCGAGCTGATGGGTAAGGACTTCAGCGGGGATATCGACAAGGAAGTACCCGTGGTAGTTTTTCGCAATGAAAAAGAGAAGCCGATTGCCGCCTTGCTACAGTTTACAGGACATCCAGTAACAAGTTATCACCCTGAGAACCTCACGATTTTTGGCGATTATCCTTCAGTTGCTGCTGATGTCCTGAGTCAAGCTCTGGGTGAAGGTGGAGAGCCGGTGCCTGTCGCATTTTTACAAGGGTGTGGCGGGGATTCCAGCTCCAAAGAGATGTTTATTGGGGGCGTATCGCGGGCACGGGAGTTCGGAGAAATGCTTGGGCAGAGTGCGGTCGATTCGCTGGCGGATCTTAAACCGTCTCGACTTGCGGGCATGGACTACGTAGAACAAAAAGTAGGCATACCGCTAGCGCCTCTCCCGGCGAAAGAAATAATTCTAAACGAAATCGAAGAGATGAAAGATTTCATTCGTCGAGCAAACGCAGGCGACGAAGACACACTCTCGTGCGTTGGACAGAATTTCCCGAGGGCACTTACGCCAAAATATCGCGGTGCCTTGGTTGGTATGCTGTTGGATTGGAACGAATGGGCGCTTTCTAAGTACAAACAGGGTAAGGACGGCGAAGTGATGCAGTCGCTGGATGTACCGCTTTATGTTCTGAGGTTGGGCGATGTCGCAATAGCGGGGATGCCGTTCGAGCCGTTCTTGGGCATCGGCCGTCAGATCCGCACACAATCACCTTTTCCGCTGACCATCCCTTGCGGGTACGTGAACGAAACGCACGGATACGTTACGGATTCCGCCAACACGGGTGACCGCGAATACATGAGCTCGTTTTACCGCTATACCAAGTTCCGCCCCCCGTTTGCCAAGCCTGCCGGTGATGTGGTGGCTGATCGTGCGGTTGAAACGCTTCGCGGGTTTTGGAACGAGCGACAAACGACATGAATTAGCGGCTTTCGCCGAGCCGTCAAATTCTGTGCGCGCCGCTACCACTCGTTGTCGACTGTCCGGACGGTTGTCGTTCTGTTTGCCGGAATACGGGCTGCTGCACTCTATACCTGAGTACGACCTAACTCGCTCTCGATTTGACCGAGCCTGTTGCTGTGACAGCTGTGCAGCGTCGCTGAAGAATACGGGAATCGGATTTGAAGATTATTGATGTGAAAACTGCCCTGCTTACTGGGCCTCTGACAAACGATCCATCCTTGCTGGTGTTTCGAAAACTTCGTTCTGCTGCGTTCATTGAGATTCATATGGACAGCGGAATCATCGGCATTGGCGAAACCTACATCGGCTACTTCGTGCCTGAGGTAGTGCCCAACATCGTCGATTTCTTCAGGTCCATTCTTGTAGGTCTGACCGACGACGAGATCCAGCCTGGCCAAATCTACGATCGCATGATGCGCTGCGCTCACTTCTGGGCGCGGACCGGAATGGCGGTCAGCGTTCTTGCCGGTATTGAAGCAGCGTTGTGGGACCTGCGAGGGAAGCTCGATAATAAGCCTGTATACGAATTACTCGGTGGGACAAAATACGATCGCCTCCTCTGCTACGCCACGGGTTCCGTCAGCAACTACCCCTGGCCGAAGCTGAATGCTAAAATTGAACAGTATCGAGTTGCTGGCTTCCGCGCTGCCAAGTTCGCTGCCGGGTGGTACGACGCAAGCAATCAGTGCGTTTTTAACAGTACGTCCCCACAGGAATGGGCTGATATCGAATCAGAAAAACTCGAAGCCATCGGCCGCACCACTAGTGGCGACTTCGCTATCTGCATGGATGGGCATATGGATAATATGCATCACGCCGACCTGCGACCCTGGACGATCGATATAGCAAAAACTGTTATGCAAGCTATCGAGCCCTATGGCCTTCTCTTCTTCGAAGAGCCTTTCAATTACGATCAGGTCAATGACTATGCGGAGCTTTGCCGAAGCACCACGGTCGACATCGCAGGCGGCGAATGCCTTACAACACCCAACGAGTTTCAAGCCTTCGCCGATCTCGACGCGCTGGATATCGCACAACCTGACGCGTCCTTCATCGGTATCGGGACTTTTGTAGATGTGGCCACTATGTTCGCAAAACGCGGTCGCCAAATCGCAACCCACGCGTGGAGCAGTGGTGCCGGCATCATGGCGAATATCCACGCCGCATTCGCCTCACCCGGCATCGCTATCGTCGAAATTCCTCCGCTCGCCGGGCCGTTGCATACCGAAGTATGGGTTCCCGGCTTGCGATTTGAGGATGGCTACATCCTCCCGCCTGATGCACCCGGCCTTGGCGTCACACTCACCGAAGAGATAAAAAATCGCTTCCCCTTCATTCCGGGTAGCGGCGAGTTCAACCCGGTGCCTGGCAAACTACAAGTGATGTAGATGCCTTCTGCGTGCACAGGACATCATCGCACAGCCTGGCAGGTGTGGATTGAGACAGCGAACACCTTCCTGCGCTTTGGGAAGCTCACAAATCGATGCCCCCTTTTTTTCGAGTGAAAGTTTTTGTGCCCGAACAAGCCGCGAAGTAATTATATGATCGATAAGCCCGTAATTCTGATAATGATCGAGCATGAGGAACACCACCTCGACAAGATTCGCGACGCATGCCCAGGTTGCGAGTTGCGCATCGCTCCGAAGAACGATCGCCCCGAGCATATCGATCCAGAAGTGTTGAGCAACGTTGACGTGTTCATCGGGAATCATCCGCCATCGAACTTCAATGATTTCAAAAATCTTCGCTGGGTACAGATCGCCTCAGCGGGGTATGCTCATATCACGCACTTGCCTCTCGTGCAGCGGGGCATTCGCGTCACCAATGCGCTTGGTGTGTTCGACTCACCGATCGCCGAGTGGAACATCATGACGATGCTCATGTGGGAGCGTCGCATGGTCGAACAGCTCGAGAACCAAAGGAACTGCGTGTGGGACCGCGCTGCCAGATTTCAGTCCAGTCTGTTCGGTCGCACGATCGGCTTCGTCGGCTACGGAGGCATTGCCCGTGAAACGGCACGACTGGCGAAGGCGATGAACCTGAACGTCCACGCGATTACCCGTGACGGCGGAATAAAAAGCCGCGATCTTGTTTACCGTGTTGAGAATACCGGAGATTCCGAAGGCAAGTGTGTCGATCGCCTGTTCAAGATGGCCGATATGACCGAGTTCCTACGCGATCTCGATTATCTGATCATCACCGTACCGCATACGCCACAAACTGAAGGGATGATTCGAGAGCAACAGCTTCGCGCGCTCAAGCCGTCTGCGGTATTGATAAACTCCGCGCGAGCACCGATCGTAAACGAGGAGGCACTAATTCGTTGCCTTGAAGAGCGCTGGATTCGTGGTGTGTCGGTTGACGTACACTACGCTTACCCGCTGCATTCCACGCATCCGCTGTGGCAGATGCCAAATGTCGTCCTTACGCCCCATGTGGCGGGGTCTGATTCGAATTCGCATTACCTTGATCGCATCTACGATATTTTTTCGCAGAATCTCCATCGTTATCTCAGCAATGAGCCGTTTCTCAATTTGCTGACCGAGGCGCAACTGCTGGGTAAGTAAAAAGAAGTGTCCAAAAAAGGTGTCAGGTGAGGTGGTCAGACCTTTGCGGACACTTTCTTCAGGTAACATTGCCGTACTTCTCGTATTGCACCGGGCTGTAGTAGCCCAGCGTCGAGTGCATACGCTTGATGGTTCGCGTCCGAGTTGGCGCGCGATCTCACGCATCGACATCACGGCGCTTAAGCCGCGAGAGATATCTTCGCGTTCGGCCAGAGAAAACTGCCTGTCAGATCGAGTCCGTTCAGCGGGTTCATAGCCGCCGTGCAATCGCAATACTCCAAATACGGACGCTGGGAACTTCCCGATCGCACGCCCAATATCGCTATATCCCCCTCCTACATGCCAACGTTGCAAAAGCTCCGCCTTCTGGCCGTCTGATAGGCTAGGTCTCCCGAGTTCTGCCATCACAAGATCTCCTTCTTAGATCGTCAGAATATCTTGTGTTGCATTGACCGGTTGAATTCACACGCATGACCTCAAGCCAAGCATGAGTCGGCGATGTAACTGTTGGGACAATGCAGTTGCAATGAATACATAGGATGACAAGATCACGCACAATGCCGGCACCCTAACAAGCGGACTCAGCATTCCAAGACTGTGATCTTGTGCCACTTTCTGCCGAGAATATGAAATTGTTACACGCAAGTCGCTGCTGAGATCGTTCCGGACACTCTCATCTCAGGCCACATGTATTGACAGACTGTAACGTTAAAGGCATATTCCAATCTCACGAATAAAATTGTTGAGCACCCAGTTCAGGAGAACAAAAATGAATCACACACGTCGTCATTTCTTGCAGAGTTCTGTCGCAGCGGGTGCCGTGACAGCAGCCGGCCTTTCCTGGAGCAACATTGCGAACGCACTGGGGAGCAGCGAGAAACTTGAAGTGGCCGCCATCCGTTTCGGTACCATGGCGGACGTTGGCGATACTGGTTCCAGCCGCGTCGGTGCAAAGATCGGCGAGGTCGCCGGTCCACTGAAGACGACGGTAATGCTGTTCAGGGACGGTGCCACGCAAGTTTGCCTGGTCGCCTGGGATATCGGTGGCAGCAACGAGTACACCAAGGATATTGTCTCACGTCGGCTCGGCATTCCGCGGGAGAACGTGCTGGTATTTTCTTCTCATAACCATAGCGGCGCGCCGACAGGTGCTGGTGATCCGCCGCCATACTTTTACTCGATTCCCTATGAAGCGCCGAAGAAACGTAAACTCACGCCGTTCGGCAAGCGGCTCTTTACGCAGGTCGACGATTCACTGAAGAAATTACCGAAAATGCTGGAACCAGTCACGGTCTGGCACGCGGAAGGCTCCGAGGGTCGGATCACCTACTGCCGCAAAGGGCGCCGGGCCGATGGTTCGACCTTTTTCATGCGCGAAGAAGACCGTGTCCTGTACGGCAAGGATTTTAACGGCGACATCGATCGTCAGGCGCCAGTTGTGGTCTTCAAGAACGCCAGTGGCCGCCCGGTTGCCGGCCTGGTGCAGTTCACCGGTCACCCGGTCACCAGTTACCATCCAGAGAAGCCCGTTGTGCACGGCGACTGGCCGCAGGTCGCGACAGACATCGTTGGCCGCGAACTGGCGGGCGGCAGCGGCGAGCCGGTGCCGGTCGGCTTCCTGCAGGGTTGTGCCGGCGACGTCAATTCCAAGGAGATGTTCGTCGGTGGTGTTGAGCGGGCCATTGAGTTTGGCGAACTACTCGGCGGCAGTTACGTCAAGGCGTTGTCTGACCTTAAGGAGTCCGACCGTCGCGGCATGAACTTCACCATGGCGCCCGCACACGTGCCCTGCGGCGAGCTGCCGAGCGAACAGGAGTTGCGCGCCGAGATTGCTGAGATGCAGGACTTCATCAAGCGTGCCGACGCCGGCGACGAGAACACCATTAATTGCGTTGGCCTGAACTTTCCGCACGCACTGACACCGAAATACCGCGGCGCGCTCATTAAGGCGGTGCTGCCCTGGAGCGAGTGGGCGCTCGACCTCAGAGTTACTGGACGCACCGACACAGCAATGAAGGCGGTCGACATGCCGGTGCACGTCATGCGCATCGGCGACGTCGGCATACTCGGCCTCACCTGCGAGCCCTTCCAGGGCATCGGTCGTCGCTTCCGCGAGTTGTCGCCGCTGCCTCTGTCGATCCCGTGCGGCTACACCAATGGTTCGCACGGCTATGTAACTGACGCGGCGAATACTGGCGACCGCGAATACATGAGTGCCTTCTATCGCTACACGAAGTTCCGGCCGCAGTTCGAGCGACCTGCCGGCAACGTCTTGGCCGACAGTGGTGTCGAAGCGCTGAGGAGTTTTCTATAGCGAAAACCCGCCTCCGACGTAATAGTTGTTCTCATTGTCGATCCGTCAGGATGCCCTGGGCATCCTTTTCGCGCCAAAATAGCTGACCACGCAGCCCACAGCCAAGTTTGCGATTAGCGAGCAAGCCCCGATGAGCTGGAAGCTGACCGCCTGTGTGTTTGTGATGACGTCCCAGTAAGCAACAACGAGACCAGTCAGGAAACCGAATATCGCCCCAACAATTGCTCCGCTTGCGGTTGCGAAAGGAACGAAGAGCGCAAAGATAAAAAGACAGAAAAGTGGCACCACCAGAATATTGGCTGTTTTCATAGTCAGTTCGAGAAAGTTTCCTGGAACGAATTGCATGAAATGACTCAGCACAATTACCACCAGCCCGGTCCCGGCCGTCAGATATTTGCTGAAAGGAGGATCGCCTGACGCAGGCAGACGCGCTTGTCTGCGGTAATCAATAAAGTCCGATTGCACGACCGCAGAAATCGAATTGACGCCGGAATCAATGCTGGACATGGCAGCGGCAAAAATGGCAACAACGACTAGTCCGGAAACCCCCACCGGAAGGAACTCCGCGATAAAGAGCGGGAACAATTGATCTGCATTGTGTATCAGGTCGATTCCCGGCGGCAACGATCCAGGGAATTTACTGAAAAACGCCAAAAGTCCGAACCCTATAGAGGACAGGATCAGGAACACAAATACCTGAGCGACCGATTTCACCAAATACGCTTTCCGCGCCGTACTCGGCCCGTTTGTCGACATGTAGCGCTGTATCGCGACCTGGTCCCCGCCAGCGGTTGCTACCTGGATGATGAGAATCGAGATCACCGAGCCGACGACGGTTGCGCGGACATGAACATCGAAACTGAAGAATGGCTGATTATCCCAATTTGCCGCCCATTCGGTAGGCCACCAATCGAAGCCCTTCATTTTTGCTGAAATAATAACCAGAGTAAGTAAGGCGCCGCCGAGCAGTAATACGAACTGGATGGCATCGGTTACGATGACAGTACGAATCCCACCCAAGGAGGTATACAAGATCGCAATTGATCCCGCTATCACCGCTACAACTGTTGTCCAGTCTTCGCCAATACCGAGAACTATGACGAGCGCATTGGCGGTCAAATAAAGAAGCAGCGACATCCATACGAGACGCAATAGAATGAACATTATTGCGCCCATCTGCCGGACTCCGGCGCCGAGTTGTCGCTCTAGCAACTCGTAAGCACTCGTGACTCGTCGCCGCATAATTACCGGTATGAGGATGTAGCCCACAATCCAATAGCTAAGGGGGATCGCCAGTAGCCCTGCCATAACAACAGGCCCATGTTTGATCATCTCTCCCGGTTGCGAAAGATAGGAGACAGTACTCAGCAGCGTCACGAACAATGAAACGCCGATCATTCCGGCGGACATGTTTCGTCCCCCAGTGAAGTATTCCTCCCTCGAGTTTTGGCGCCTGGAATTGTACCAACCGAGAAGCAAGACCCCGATCCCGTATGACAGAATCAGGAGCCAGTCGATCCAATGCAATCGCGATCCGATCACGTCCGCGTATTATGGCAAGGATCTTAGAAACGGAGCCATAACTTTTTCGTATGTTTCATCAATACGATCGGTCAATCCCAGATAGCGACGAAATCCACTTTGAAGTTCATCTACCAGGTAGGTCCTGAGCGCTTGCGCGAGATCGTTCCTGGCAGGCGCGACATCCCACTCTTCCGGAGAAACACAATAGCCGGAAGTACCCCCTTCCCTGGGCGGATGTATTTCGGTATTTCTGGTGCGTGCAAATCCGTCAAATCCACCTACACCCAGCGTATAGTTGAACCCGACACCGCGGGCATCCTCGGCGATGAGTACGGATGGGCGCCGTTGTCGAAAAAAGCTGAGATGTGCATGGCACTCAAAGCCAACATGCAGATCGCATTCGCGATAAAAATTCAGCTTTTGAGAATCACCGGCCATTTCAAGTATTTCGTAGCCACAGGTGGCGGCATAGGAGCGAATTACGGCGTTTTTCTTTGCAACGTCTGACCTCATCGAAGCATCGTTGGTCGTGCTCTTGTCGTCAAATGGCGATGACGCAGGATCTGTCAAATGAAATGCACAATATCTGGTGGCATCGGGAAACATGTCTTTCAGCAAATCGAGGCACTGTACGGCCAGGTCGCCATAAAAGGCACTCAACGGAGGACTGAAAACCAGCGTATTGATGCGGGTCGGGCGATGCAGTGGGGTACCGAAGAAATCCGGGTCATACCATGCCGGATCCCCCGTCATGACGGTGTTCTCGATACCGTGTTTTCTCAGGACCTCCATGAGAAAGTACTCTCTGCACGAGAACTGGCTGACACCTGAGGCGACGCGGTGCAGGAAACGGCTGGTTTCCTGAGAGTATTGAGTTGTCTCGCGGCTATATGAATCGCCCGGGTACACATTCCAGTTTGCACCGATCGGAACCATTGGTACCTTTATGCGATCCAGATCGTCGGTCAATCGATAGCATCCAGGATAGAGCGGGATGCCATCGCGAATAGGGAAGGCTGGTAACAATATTGCTGCAGTTTGGTTGATTTCATCGATGTAATCGTCAAGCGAGTCTTCTCGAAAGATGGTCAAAAACTCGACATCACCTTTTTCTCTCCTCACAAGTTTCTCAAGTGCAACTGAAATAAGATGATCACCGACGTTGGCCGAACTGCGGCGACCGGGGTAAGTGGAGAGTACGGTATATTTTTTTACCGCCGAGGGCATCCGAGTATTTCCGCAAAAAAGAGGAGGAGGTTTAACGTTATAGTTTGGTCGATGAGTTGTCAATTATCTTTTATTTGACAGCCGTAGTAGTTGCTGTCTCCGTATCTTTCGTCGTTAATAATCGCAGGCACCGGTCTGCGTGAGGTTGGGAAATGGTTGACACGCTTTGTACAGAAATGTAACGTTAAAGTTCTCGCCCGGGAACCTGTATTCTCACGCAGACTGATATGCCTATCACGGAGTTGGAATCCGATGTTGCGAGGCAATGAGGCAGGAAATCCGGCAGGGGATCACCATGGTGAATATCGAGCTATTGCCGGACGTGCCCATGATTCTGAATATCTCCCACAGATTACAGCTATGATAACAATGCAAAGGGTCGCCAAGTTACGGACTGCCGCCAGGTTTTTCACTCGGTTCCTTGCCTTGAGTGTGGTTCTAGTGGCTCCGGCATTGAGCCAGCCGGTGGATATCGGCTCCCGATTGGAACTTTTTATCGACCGCTACCTGATAGATGAAGTGCAGGGTGCGGAATTGCGCTTGCACCATCCGGTCAAGGCACCGGCAGCAAAGTCCCCGCTGCCGCCAAGGTTCTACGGGACTATCATCAAGGACGGTGATATCTACCGGGCGTATTGGCGCGGCCGCGACCCGGGCTACAAGGGGCCATCTTACAGCGGTCATCTTGGCGAAATAGTTCAATATGCAGAAAGCCGTGACGGGATCGACTGGAATTTTCCGAACGTGGGAATGTATGAAGTCGACGGTTCTCGAGTTAACAACGTTATTCTCGCGAAGCAATCCAGGGTGTTGCACAATTTTTCTCCGTTCCTCGACACGCGGCCGGGGGTACCGCGTGAAGAACGATACAAGGCTTTGGCGGGTTATGGCGGCATCGGTGGCAACAAGCCAAAAGAATGGGCGAAATCCGGCAGGGGGCTGCACGCCTTCGTATCGGCCGATGGCATACACTGGACCCGGAAAAGCGAGGTTGTTCCTTACCGGCCCGAATGGCGCCATGCGTTCGACTCTCAGAATGTCTCATTCTGGTCACCTGAGGAAAATCAGTACGTTTGCTATTTCCGAACCTGGATATCTAGCGAGAACTTGCGCAGCATCAGCAGAACGACGTCAGTGGATTTCGAAACCTGGACTGATCCTGTCGCAATGGATCCGAACTTGCCTGGCGAACATTTCTACACCAGCCAGACGCATCCGTACTTCCGTGCTCCACACATCTACATTGCCCTACCCACGCGTTTCGTTCCCGGCCGCGGCGACGCACCCGCATACAATATGACGGACGTTAATGCCACGGATATCATGCTCATGACTTCGCGCGCCGGTTCGACAGGATACGACCGCTTGTTTACGGAGGCTTTCATTCGTCCGGGACTTGATTCAGGGCGATGGCGAAACCGCAGTAACTACGTGTCGCAAAACGTTGTGCCCACGGGGCCAACGGAGATGTCGATGTATCATCGTCTCGGTGATCGTTACACCTTGCGTACGGACGGTTTCGTTTCCGTTAATGCTGGTGCGAAAGGCGGTGAGTTGTCGACCAAGCCCCTAACATTTTCTGGCAGCAAACTGCTGCTCAACTTCAGTACCAGTGCCGTTGGTGGCATTCGAATTGAAATACAGACTGCCGACGGGGTGCCAGTGCCCGGTTTTACGCTGGACGATGCCATAGAGTTGTATGGCGATTCGATCAAACAGGCTTACACATGGAGGTCAGGGACCGATGTTTCGGAGCTGGCCGGAAAGCCGGTTCGTCTCCGCTTTGTTCTTTCTGATGCTGACCTGTATTCCTTCCGCTTTCGATAGATGCGTTGCGGCACAGTGCGAAGCGGAAGGAAAGTCTCCGCCATCGTTCTTGGCAAACATCCGGTCATTGGAAGGCAGAGATTAGCGCGGTATTTAGTGCTCTTTTCGATTCGGGGAGGGGCGCGGTTGACAAAAATTTATTACGACAACAAGAAGGTACACCAATGAAATTATTGCGAGTAGGACCGCCTGGTAAAGAGCAGCCTGCCATTCTCGATGGTTCCGGTATTCCCAGGGATCTGTCCGCGCACGTACCGGATATTGCCGGTGATTCTCTCCTCCCGGAGTCGCTCGAGAAACTGCAATCGCTTAATCTGAATAGCCTGCCGGCACTGAATGGCAGTGATCGTATCGGCGCTTGCGTTGCGGGCACTGGAAAGTTCATTTGTATCGGCCTTAACTTCGCCGATCACGCGAAAGAAGCAGGTGCAGAGATTCCCGACGAACCAATTGTTTTCAACAAATGGACAAGCTGCATCGTTGGACCGAACGACGACATCATCAAGCCCAGGGGAAGTACCAAGCTCGACTGGGAAGTCGAGCTGGCTATCGTGATTGGCAAGCCCGGGATCTACATCGACGAATCGAATGCGGAGGACCACATTGCAGGGTATTGTGTAGTCAACGACGTGTCGGAGCGTCATTTTCAACTCGAATGCGGTGGCCAGTGGGCGAAGGGCAAGGGTTGCGATACATTCGGTCCGGTAGGCCCCTGGCTGGTTACAGCTGATGAGATTGACGATGTCCAGAACTTGCGTATGTGGCTCGAAGTTAACGGCAAGCGTTACCAGGACGGAAGCACCAGTACAATGATTTTCAAGCCGAACTTCATTGTCAGCTACCTTAGCCGTTTCATGAGTCTACAGGCAGGAGATATTATCTCTACCGGTACGCCGCCGGGTGTCGGTATGGGCCAACAGCCGCCTGTCTACCTGAATGCAGGTGACAAGATGAAGGTCGGAATCGAAGGACTTGGCGAACAGGTTCAAACCGTTATTGTGGCCGACTGATTTTGCAAACGACGCGTGAAGCTGAGACTCGAATGACATGTCATCTATACACCGAAAACTTGGCCTGGGAACAGCACAGTTTGGCATGGCCTACGGCGTGACCAATCGGAGTGGCCGGGTAAAGCGTCATGAGTTGGATGAGATCATAACAACGGCAGATCGCTACGGGATTGAGGTATTCGACACGGCTCCCGCCTACGATCAAAGTGAGGCGGTTCTCGGAGAGTATGCAAGCTCCCGGAAGGGTATGCGGATAGTCACGAAAACGCCGCATTTCAATGCGCCGGAAGCGACAGTTGCCGATCTGGATTTACTGCGGTCGACATTTGAACAGTCAGTCAAACATCTGCAGGTCGATTCTGTGCACGGCCTCCTGTTGCATAACGGCGCCAATCTTTTGCGGCCTGATTCCCATTTGCTTTGGGCTGGGCTTGAGGCGTTGAAGTCGGAGAACAAGGTTCGGCGGATTGGTGTATCGGTGTATACCCCGGAGGAATTGATGGGTATTCTCGATTCGTTTCCGATCGACATTGTTCAATTGCCCGCGAGTATTCTCGATCAGCGCTTCGGTCGATGCGGCCTGATTAAGCAGTTGAGTGAGGCCGGAGTGGAGATTCACGTCCGTTCAGCTTTCTTGCAGGGAGTACTCCTGTCTGATCCGAGCACCCTTGGCGAGTACTTCAATCCACTGAAGCCCCATTTGATGTCGCTGCGCGAGGCTGCTGCCGATGCAGGTATGTCGATGCTGCAGATGACACTAAACTACGTGTTGCACATGCGTGAGATTGGGACCGCGCTGGTTGGTGTAGATGGCGTCGCGCAGTTTCAGGAAATTCTGGACTCCGTTGATGACGAGTTCCAGGTCGATACGGACTGGGAGCGCTGGGCTGTTAATGACACCTGCTGGATCAACCCGGGAGAATGGAAGCTCTGATGACAGCTGACGACGAGGCGGCGTTTTGCTTGCAAGCTTAGAAGCGGCCGCGCAGGCCCACGATGGTTTCGGGCCGAAATTCCTGAAGTCGGCTTTCCTGTTGCAATAACACGCCATCGGTGATGTTGCCGGCGTATACATCGCGCATCCTGCGGCGCGGATCACCGAAAATGACACGACCCTGAAGCCACAGCATCAGGTTGTCCGTCAATTGCAACTGGCCCGTTATAAAAGCACTGGGCTTTCTCAGTGATTGCTTTTGGCGAAAATTGATGTCCTGCTGAAAAGCGTCAGCCGTCCAATCGAGGTCCAGTGCGTAGTTGAACCGCCAGTCCGGTATGTCATGCCGCCATTGCAAGGACCACCAATGTGTAACGACGTTTCGCATAGGTCGTTGTTCACCGGTAAATGGATCTAGTGTTTCCGAGTTCTGCACCCTGTAGGTTGCGTCAACCACCGCGGTATTCAGACCTATATAATCCAGACGGAGGCTGCTTTTGAACTCAATTCCATAGAGTCGGGCGTCGCCGATATTGCCCGGCGCGGACGCCGTACTGCTGATTGCAACTTTGTCGATGTGGTCGTCGTAATCGTTATAGAAAGCGCGGGCAGCCATCGTGCCTCTGTCATTGGCCAGTTGGTGTTCATAGGTCATTTGGAGAGCCCACACCTTTTGCGGCTCGAGGCCGGGGTTGCCGGCGTCAATCTCAACATCCTCCCGGTCGAATGATGCGACAAAATTGCTGAAATCAAGTTGACTGGTGGAACGCGCCAGCGTGCTACGCAATTGTGCCTGATCGCTGATATCCCAGCGCAGATCGAAGCGCGGATTAATAAAAACGAAGGTGCGGTCATCGTCGACGTCGGCACCTACCTGACTGATATTCGAGTATTCGATGTTGATGGCACTTTCCAACGCGATATCGTTGCGCAGCGGCCAGTAGTGCCTACCGAAGGCTTCATAGCGGAGTTCTTCGACGTTCCCGTCGGCATTGAAAATGTCTACGGGTATGAATTCCCCCGTCGCATCCTGTTCGAGAAAGGTGACCGCCTTTTGTAGTGTGTTTCTTGCGACCTCGGCACCAAGTTCAACGTTTCGACCGTCGCTTAAAGAGCTACTAAAGGAAGTCCGGAGTATTGTCTCCGTCGAATCCTGATCCGTCAGAACTATCGTCTCGGTGCCTGGGACGTCGGGGTTTGCCAATGTCAGGGTGGTGAGTTCGGACGTCAACGAATCTGATTCGGCGACGATCAGGCGCGTTTTTAGTGCGCCGCCGCCGAGGCGTTGTTCGAGATCGCCCCCGATTTCCCACGACTTGTTGTCGGTATCCAGCAGAGAATTAGAGCCGCCAGTTTCGGCAGTAAATGCATCTGTTGTGGCAATGTTTCTATCGGTTTCACGTTGCAGGTCGGCGAGTCTGGCATTCAGGTTCAGAATGCGACCATTGCTGCCTTGCAAGGTTCCGGCGGCGGTAAAAATGCGGTCATGCTGTATTGTCTGTTCGACGTATAGTCGGCGTTCAAGCACTTGGCCGTCCCCGGGGGAAAAGATATCTTCGTTGCGGGTGAAGTATGTACCCCTGTTGAGCGGCCCGCTTTCGGCACTAAGGAGATAGCTGAGCGGACCGACTTCGTTGCTGTAGGAAACCCGGCCATCAAACTTCCCAGGACTGCGTGCAAAATAGTCACCGTAATGAACCTGCCAGGCCCCGGACCCGGTAGATCCTCCTTCTATCAGCACGACATTGACAATGATGCCCTGGCTCTGGACTTCTAGACCTGGCGCCGTTCCACGGATCACTTCGATTCGCGCAACTCGCTCAGCTTTCATCCGTTGCACGACGGAGCCGATGTCGGTCGCCTTTCCAGAGAGTCGTTTGCCGTCTAAAAGAATCTGATCACCACCGGAACCAAAGCCGCGTGCGTTACCGCTTGGCGCGTTGCCATCCCGCGGCACCAATGCGGCAGTGCCGGGGATCCAGCGAAGCATGTCGGCTACGCTACTAACGCCATAGGCAGCGAAGTAACCCGCATCGTAAACAACTATTGAACCAGTGCTATCCGCGTTTTCTCCCTCTGTGCCCGCGGGAGCACCATCCAATGCCAGTTGTTCGTCCTGTGTCTCGGGTGATGATTTGGAAACTGCATGCGCGGCAAGAGGCGAGAAAGCAATCAGCAGTGCCGCGGCTGCCGATGCGACTGACCTCGTGGAGCAAGCGCAAAGCGTCAGGCTGGGCCATCGATGCCGGCGCGAGCATCGTTCAGTCCTGCACCGCCTACTGTCGGAACAATTGAAGGCTGGCCACTGAATTTTATGCCTTGGGGCTATCATGCTTTGCTGAACTCCACTTTCTTCCGGGTGCCGATTCGCCTCGGGCAGTCGGTTATGCATTGCTGCTGGAGTGAGATACGAGGGGATGAGCTTTGTCCATTCACTCACCGTCCTGGTCGCGTCCTGCCTGCAATTGTCCCTGTTCGACACCTGTTTCAGTCTTTTATATTGAACGTTAAAGTCTGCTGTTATGTCAAGGCACTGATGCCCATTCATGGATGTTCGCTTGCGGAAATGTAACGTTAAATATATAGTTCGGAAACAATTGTTGGATAGTCCCTTTGGAGATGTGGATTGTGAACACTGACCGCCGTATGTTCTTGCAGAGTTCACTTGCCGCGAGCGGTGTAGCGGCCACGGGCCTGTCCTTCAGCGGCCTGGCAAACGCAATGAGGCCAGGTAAACGGCTCGAAGTCGCGGCCATTCGTTTTGGCACAATGGCGGATGTCGGAGACAACGGCGGCAGCTATCTGGGGCACGAAATTCTGAATGTTGCCAGTGCCCTGAAGACGACGATCATGTTGCTGAAGGACGGCGACCTTCGTACCTGTCTTGTGTGTTTTGACGGCGGTTTGCCGGTTGAGTTTACGAAGAAATTGATCTCGCGGGAGTTGAATATCCCGATGGACAATGTGGTCATTTTCTCCTCGCACAATCACAGCGGTGCGCCGACCGGCGGGTCGAGTGCTCCTGGGGAGAGTTACTACAACATAGACCGGAATGATCCCTCGTACGATGCACCGCTGACACCGTTCGGCCGAAGAATGTTTGGTGAGCTGAAAGCGTCGGCGCGACGTCTGCCAGGCATGTTGCAACCCGTCAGTGTGTGGTATGCAGAAGGTTCCGAAGGTCGGATTACCTACAATCGAAAAGGGCGCCGCGCTGATGGGTCGACCTACCTCATGCGTGAAGAGGATCGTGTTCTTGTCGACCGGGATTACAATGGCGACATTGACAGGCAGGCTCCGGTGCTTGTATTCAGAAATGATCAAGACAGGGCTGTCGCCGCGCTCGTTCAATTCACGGGTCACCCGGTTACCAGCTACAAACCGGAAGCACCCGTCGTATTCGGGGAATGGCCGCAGATCGCGACCGATATCGTTGCGCGCGAACTGGCCAACGGCGGCGAGCCGGTTCCGGTCGGGTACTTGCAAGGGTGTTGTGGCGACGTCAATTCAAAGGAGATGTTCACCGGCGGCGTCGAACGCGCTATTGAGTTTGGTGAGATGCTTGGTGAGAGCTATGTGAAGGCTCTGCAAGACCTCCGGATGTCGGATCGCGACGGCATGAGTTTCACCGTTGAATCAGTGCCGATTCCCTGTGGCCCCTTACCTAGCCTGGACGTTCTAAATGACGAAATCGCGGAAATGCATGATTTTATCCGGCGCGCCGATGCAGGTGACGACGACACGCTGGCCTGTGTGGGGCTGAATTTCCCGCACGCATTGTCGCCGAAATATCGGGGCGCGCTGGTGAAAGGCATTCTCCCCTGGAACGAATGGGCATTGGATCTGAGCCAGACCGGGCGCGCCGATACTGTGGCAAAATCAGTGGACTTGCCGACCCATGTATTTCGTATTGGTGATGTAGGAATTGTTGGAATGCAGTGCGAGCCGTTCCAGGGAATCGGCCGCAGAATACGAGAGCTGTCACCAACCGCCTTGACCATTCCTTGTGGCTATACCAATGGGTCGCAAGGTTACTTTACAGATGCGGCCAATACCGGCGACCGCGAGTATATGAGTTCGTTCTACCGCTACACTCGATATCGGCCGCCGTTCAAGTCGCCGGCCGGGGACGCGGCGGCTGATCGTGCCGTACAAATACTGAAACAGTCCTGAGGTTGCGCTGAGTGCTTTAGGATCAATACTGCGTCGTTGCAGGAATATCGCAAATCAAGCAGCAGGATTGCGCGTCAGAGTTCAAACTACGTATCGCGAATCTACTGCACAGAAAGGAGTTTGACATCGAGCGTACACAGGAAGCGGATGGTTATTTCAGCATCGGCGAGAATGCCCAGGTAGACCCCGGGGTTGTGCTTGGATATCGGTATCCTGGCGACTCCGAACCAACTCGTATCGGGGACAATGCGGTTATTCGATCGGGATCAACCATCTACGCGGACACGGTCATCGGCAAGCGCTTCTCTTGCGGCCACAACGTGCTAATAAGGGCGAACGTGACGATCGGTAATCGCGTCGTTGTGCATCATGGATCGACACTGGAGGGCACGGTCGAAATTGGCTCGGGTGTTAAAATCATGGCCCACGTTTACGTGCCCAGCCAGACCAAGATCGGCAATATGGTGTTCATTGGACCTGGTGTGACCATCTTGAATGACAAGATGCCGATGCGCAGGAAGATTGCCCGGCTGTCCGGAGTCACGATTGAAGAACACGTCGTCATTGGCGGTCAGGTGACAATCTGCCCGGGCGTAACCGTTGGCGCGCGATCTTTCGTTGCGGCTGGCGCATTGCTAACCAAGGACGTGCCCGCCGACACTCTCGCATTCGGGACACCGGCCCGTTTCACTGAGCTACCCGAGCAATTGGCCGGGGGGAACTTTCCTGAACACCTGCTTCCACAGACCGATTTGTTCGGGGCACAGCAAGACCCGACCTGGCAGGATGAGGATCCCCAGCTCTGGTCCGGTTCTCGCTAGCATTTGTCGGGTGTCGCAATTCGACCTGGAGGCGGCCTGGACATGAACGCAAGCGTTAATAGCCCCATCTACGACGCGTCAGCGCTCGCCACAAGATTTCGCGAGATTCTGCGGAGTGATCAAATTATTGTCGATGCCGAAAGCAAGCGGCCCTACGAGTGTGATGCTCTGCCGGTTTACAAGGCAATGCCACTCCTGGTGCTTGCGCCGGAAACGACGCAGCAGATCCAGGCAATAAATCGCTTGTGCAATGAACTCAAGCTGCCGGTGGTGGCGCGCGGGGCCGGAACCGGACTCAGTGCGGGCGCGTTGCCAGACAAGAACGGGGTGTTGGTATCTCTTGCGCGCCTTTGCAAAATTATTGAGATTGATCCAGAAGCCCGGATCGCACGGGTTCAGCCCGGGGTTCGCAACCTGGCGATTACCGAAGCTGCTGAAGAGTACGGCCTCTATTATGCGCCTGATCCGTCATCGCAGATCGCGTGCAGCATTGGCGGCAATATTGCAGAAAATTCGGGTGGCGTTCATTGCCTGAAGTACGGCCTCACTGTACACAACGTGCTGGGCATGGAAGTGGTCACGGCGGATGGTGAGATCCTGCAAGTGGGAGGATGCGGTCTGGATACCGCGGGCTACGATTTTAATGCCCTGTTCATCGGCTCCGAAGGTTTGCTTGGTATTGTCACGGAGGTGCGAGTCAAGCTGTTGCCGATACCTGAACACGCACGGGTTGTAATGGCGGGTTTCGCCAGTGTCCTGAGTGCGGGCGATGCTGTCAGCGCGGTCATCGCAGCAGGAATCATACCGGCCGGTCTCGAAATGATGGACGGCTTCGCCATTCAGGCGGCAGAGGATTTCGTGAGTGCCGGCTATCCGCGCGATGCCAGCGCATTGTTACTGTGCGAGGTGGACGGAAGCGAGAACGAGGTTCTCGAGCATGTCGAGCATATCGAGAAGATTTTTCATGAGTTTGGCGCAACGTCGTGCCGCGTATCCCGGGACGAGGAGGAAAGGGCGCTGCTCTGGAAAGGCAGGAAATCAGCCTTTCCGGCCGTAGGACGGATATCGCCTGACTACTACTGCATGGACGGCACGATTCCCCGACGCAAAATTGGCACGGTGCTGGAGGCTATCCATCGATTGTCGGACCAGTACGGTTTGCGCATCGCCAACGTGTTTCATGCTGGCGACGGTAATCTTCATCCGCTCATTCTTTTCGATGCCAGTGTTCCGGGTGAGCTGCACACTGCCGAGGCACTCGGCGGCAAAATCCTGGAGCTGTGCGTGGAGGTGGGCGGTTCGATCACCGGCGAACACGGCGTCGGGGCCGAGAAGCTCCGCTACATGCTTACACAGTTCAACGACGCCGAACTTGCACAGTTCTACGCCATCAAGGATGCGTTCGATCCGTCTGGCATGCTGAACCCGGGCAAAGGTATACCGACACTGCGTCAATGCCAGGAATACCGGTCCATCGATGCATCGATCAGGACGTAAGTGTAAATGGGAGATATTGCTGATGAACTTGAGGCTACCGTGCGTGCTGCTGCCGCAAGCGGCAAGAAGTTGTCGATTGTCGCGGGAGGCAGCAAGTCGTTCGTCGGCAGAAATGTCTCGGGTGAGCGCCTGGATGTCTCCGGTCATTGCGGCATACTCGACTACCAGCCAGCTGAGTTGGTACTGACCGTACGCGCCGGAACGAAGCTGACGGAAATCGCACAATGCCTGGAAGAGCGTCAACAGATGCTCCCGTTCGAACCGCCGGATTTCGATGGCAAGGCAACGATTGGCGGAACTCTTGCTTGCGATATGTCAGGACCGGCACGGCCGTGGAGAGGCTCGGTTCGCGATGTGACACTCGGCGTAACGCTGATCAACGGCAGGGGGCAACGGCTGCGTTTCGGTGGCCAGGTTTTGAAGAACGTGGCGGGCTACGATGTCTCGCGCCTGCAGGCTGGGGCGATGGGCACATTGGGTGTTATGACTGAGATAACGCTGCGCTTGCTTCCTACGCCTGCGGCGACTGCGACAGTGTTTTGCGAAATGGACTCACGTGCCGCCATAAAGCGCATGAACGAACTGGCACGCCTGCCTTTGCCGATTTCCGGTGCGGCGTGGCTCGGCGGCAGTTTGTACCTGCGGCTGGAAGGTGCGGAACGCGCCGTAACGGGCGCGCTTGGCAAGGTCGGGCCAGAGTTCCAGCCCGGTGACGAGTCGATATGGATGCGAATTCGAGAGCAGTCATTGACGTTCTTTGAGGGCAATGCTTCGCTATGGCGCTTCTCCGTGGCATCCAACGCCGGGCACAGGATTGAAGATCAGTCCTGGCTGTTCGACTGGGGCGGCGCACAACGCTGGCTGCGCGGGGAGTTCGAAATGAAGTACCTCGAATCCCTCGCAAACGATCTGGGCGGACAGGTTTCCCTCTACCGTCACGGTGATCGGGCTGGGGAGGTCTTCCACACCCAGGCGCCGGCAATGCGCAACTTGCAACTGCGCCTGAAGAATAGTTTCGACCCACACGGCATTCTTAATGCAGGTCGTATGTACCACGGCATATAGCAGGGACACAGATGCAAGTATCCATTCATGAATCATTCCGCGAGCTGTCCGAAGCATCCGAAGCTGAGGCAATCTTGCGCTCATGCGTGCATTGCGGCTTTTGCAATGCAACCTGCCCCACGTATCAGCAGTTGCACGATGAACGAGACGGCCCGAGAGGCCGCATCTACCTCATCAAGCAACTGCTGGAGACTGGTGAGGCTACAGAGAAAACGCAGGTTCACCTGGATCGTTGCCTCACGTGCCGGAGCTGCGAGACCACATGCCCATCCGGCGTGCAATATGCGCGGTTGGCGGATATCGGGCGCGGCATACTAGAACGGGAGGTGCCAAGGCCTGTTACGGCGCGGGGAATCCGTTGGTTGTTGCGAAAAGTCGTGGCATTTCGGCGCCGAATTGCTGTGGTCATGGCGGTCGCGCGCATCATGAAGCCGCTGTTACCCCATTCGCTGCGCCGCAAGATTCCCGCGAAAAAAGCGTCGGGGAGGTGGCCTGCTGCACGGCACGATCGGGTGATGTTCACCCCCAAAGGCTGTGTGCAGGCTTCGGTCTCACCCAATACCAATGCTGCCGCCGCGCGAGTCCTCGACAAGCTCGGCGTTTCGCTCGTTGATGAATCGGCGTCGGGTTGTTGTGGCGCAGTAAGTTACCACCTTGGGTTTCACGAAGAGGGCAAAACCTTTTTCAGAAAAAACATCGATGCCTGGTGGCCGATCGTTGAGTCCGGCGCAGAGGCGCTCGTCCTTACCGCCTCCGGTTGCGGTTCGATGGTCAAGGATTATGGTGAGCTACTGAAGTCCGATCCCGAATATGCGGAAAAAGCCGCCGTCATTTCCGGGTTGGCCAAGGACCTGAGTGAGGTAGTGGTGGCGGAAAACATCGACAGCTTGAACATAGCGCCCGGCGCCGAAAAGGTCGCGGTGCACTGTCCGTGCACTTTGCAACACGCTCAAAAGCTTCCCGATGACGTAGACCGGGTACTTGCCAGGCTGGGATTCAATCTCGCTAAAACCCGGGACAAACACCTGTGCTGCGGATCGGCCGGTACTTATTCGATCCTGCAGCCGAAAATCAGCAAAAAACTGTTGGCGCAGAAGGTCGAGGCCCTGAGCATTGACGCGCCTGGAAAAATCGCAACCGCCAATGTGGGTTGCCAGCTGGATTTGGGTGGTGCCGCCGGGATTCCAGTGCGGCACTGGGTCGAACTCGTTGATGAAGCTTTGATTGAGGGCTGACCAGGCGCCAACGCAGCGATATTCTCTGGTTCGCATGACGCCCTGTTCGTCGCCGCAGAAATGGGCGCGCTCCGGTATCGTTGCTTAGCCAATAATACTACACACGCCATGTCAGCATTCCGGGCAGAGCCGACTATACTGACATGGCGATTGCTATTATCTCAACAGCAGAGTGAGTGCCAGGGACCTGCCTTCAGGAAGCAATTGTCCAACTTCAGGCAACAGCATCAAGGCACTTGCCGAACTGCTCAAGCATACATTGGATATCGTCCATGGTATGGCTGGCCGAAATTGAACATTGCTTGGTCGCAATTGGGATGAAGTAAATTCCCACGTCAATTAGGGCTTTTCGTATTGCTACATCCCGCTCAAAGTCATGGTTGGTCAACAGGTCGTGAAAGTCACGCGGCGCGTGATCCATGAAGTAGAATGAAAAAGCGGATCCCAGTCGTACAACCGTACCGACGATGTTGCGGGATTCGAAAGCTTGCTGTAAGCCGGCTTCGGCCGCACGACCCAGCGTGTCCAGGCGCGAGTAAATCTCGCCGCCACGCTCCTTCAGGATCCCCAGTGTTGCAATCGCAGCTGCAACCGCCGCAGGGTGGCCATTGTAGGTGCCGGCAGCCAACGGTCGTTTGCCGGGATCGACGTCAGCCAACAGGTCCATGAGTCCGGCTTTACCGCCAAGTAACGAAATAGGATAACCGTTCGCAACTGCCTTTCCGTATGTAACAAGATCGGGTTTGACTCCACATATCTCAGCATAGCCGCCCAGCGCATGGCGAAACCCGGTCTTGACCTCGTCAAATATCAGTACGAATCCAAGTTCGTCGGCCAGCTCGCGCAACCCGCTGAGGTAACCGTCATCGGGACCTATAATTCCGATATTTTGCAGTACAGGTTCTGTTATCAAGGCGGCAACCGGATAGCGCTGACACACGTAACGAACCGATTCAAGATCGTTGTAATTGATGACGTGAACATATCGCTGTTCGTTGATGACAGTGCCCGCTCCCAGTGGGCGAAGAGGGTACTCACCCGGGCTTACGCGCTCACCGATCTCGGCTATGGTGTTGAAAACATTACAGGCGAGCTCGTCCGAGTTTCCGTTGTAGCCACCTTGTACAACGATGAAATGTTGTCGTCCGGTCGCAGCTCTGCTCAATTTGATGGCAAGAGCTGTAGCTTCACTGCCGGTGTTGAGCATTGTTACTTTCTCAACGTGCTCGATGTTTTGACAGACAGTTTCTGCCAGTGAGGTTTCCAGTTCGTTCGGGCCCGAACCGTACAGGCTCGAACGGCTGGCAATCACCGATTCCACCGCATTGTTCACTTTCGACTCATTGTGCCCCAGCAGATGCGGCGCGAAGGCGGCATGAAAATCAATGTAGCGATTTTGATCCGTATCCCACAGGTAAGCGCCTTCGGCCCTGGTAAAGGCTATTGACGGGTTAACTTGCCGGTTCAACGAGCTGACGCCGCCAGGGATGTATTGCAAGCTTCGTTTGTGAATATTGATGACGGCCTCTCTTTATTCTGTCGTGGTCATGAGCTGTTCGACGCTGTTGGTTGCGTCGCAAGACGTGTGAAACATTTGACGTTAAAGGTCGGAAAAAGTCAAACTCTTTCTCTGTCGCGCGTCGCAATTGAACGCGAATTCGCCGACGGTGCGGGCACTATCTCCGTCAGGCTGTGAAGAGGTCGCGGATGTGATTCACCGGACAGGTCATGGACCTGTGCAGACGGCTCTCATATCCGCCACAGGGCAATCGCCAGGGCGGGTATGCTTGTCCCCAACCGAGTCGGTATGACGTATTGGCGATACGCATTGCATCCGACCCGGGATCAGAGGGCAGGCAACTCGGCTCGAATCGTGGGCTTGTCAGGGTCGACAACGCTTGCAGGATGTCCATGTACATCGACACCCGTGATACACGAACCTGGCGCTCGCCGCTGCTATGACTTATTGAATACCTTATGTTTCTGGCGTCGGAAGTTGTGATCTTCCTTGCCTTCCATTGCAATACGGGCTGCGGAGTCCTGCTTTTTTCCGGTGCATGTAATGTTAAAGGTTGACATTATGAATTCGGAGATATAACGTTAAAGTTCACAGGGGTTCGCTCGTTCTTCAAATCATGCGAAGAGTCGGCGTACGGCAGAAAAAGTAACGCAGAAAATTGTCAGGCCGGCATTGTGTGCGGCTTCGAGGGGGCTAAGGTTATGATATTCAGTGAACTACGCAGTAAGAAAAGTCTATCTTCGCATGGGTCGGAAAGAAGGCCTACCAAAGTAACAGTCAGCGTGGCGACATTTTGCGCGCTCGCAATCGGAATCCTGACTATGCCGACAGCATCTCAGGCCCAGGACAGCGAGGCAACGATTGAAGAAATCGTGGTTACGGGTTCGCATATTCGTAGAGATACCTTTTCCTCATCATCGCCGATCACTGTCGTTGACGCGGAACTGATCGGTAAGGTCGGTGAAACCAATCTGGGTGACTTCCTTGAGAGAGTTCCGTCCATTACCAGTGGCAGCAATGCCTCAAATACCGGCGGTAACGTCGGTATAGCGACTGGGCTCAATACAGCCTCATTGCGTAACCTGGGCTCGCAAAGAACTCTGGTGCTGGTCAACGGGCGTCGCTTCGTTTCCGGTGTATCTGCGAGTTCTGGCTACGGCGTGGATTTGAACGCGATTCCAACCGCGATCATCGAACGTATCGAAGTCCTGACCGGTAACCAGTCTGCCGTGTATGGCTCGGACGCGATGGCTGGTGTCATTAACGTGATTACCAAGACGAACTTCGAGGGCGTGAAGATTCACGCGCAGACAGGCCAGGCCACTGAAGGCGATCGCGAACGCAATGATATTGATATCACGCTGGGCAAGAACTTCGAAGGTGGCGGCAATGTCTGGGTCTCTATGGCATATTCGGATGCATCCGCAGTCTGGATGCGCGATCGGGATTGGGCACCGTACAGCCTGACCGGTGTTGATACGGATGGTGACGGCTTGCGGGATTCCTTGCAGTTCGAAGGTTCATCTTTTATTCCGGAAAGCCGCCTGCTCGGAATGGGTGTGAGCATCAAGGGTGATGGAACTCCTTTCGAGGGATCACGCAACGTCGATACGTCGGACCGCCTGAATTTTCATGACTTCTGGCTGCTGCGACTTCCACAGGACAAGAAGTACGTGTCCGCGGGCCTGAACCTACCCCTTAGTGAGAAGTCTACGGCCACAGTCCAGCTCAACTACTCCCGCATCGAGTCCACAGGCCGGTTCGAGCCTTTGCCGTTGAATACGATTACGGAGACATTCCGGTCGTCTTCTGGTGGTGCCTCGAACATGGATCTGGCAACGCATCCGCTGTGGGCGGGCAGCTCAGCCGGCGCGCAGTTCCTCGCGGCTGGCGCTACGAGCCTTGACGATCTTTCCAACACGTTCCGTCGCGTGGTCGAATTCGGCCCGCTCGGCAATGACGCGTTGCGTACGACCTTCCGCGTTGTTGGTGCTGTGGATCACGATTTTGATAATGGAATGAGACTGGACGTTTCGGCCGTGTATGGCGTGACTGATTCGGATATTTTCTTTAACGGCGATATCAATCTCGAGCGCGCGGCCACTGCCCTCAACATCGAACCTGATGGCTTCGGTGGCTATCAGTGCGCTGATGCTGTTGCACGCCTGCAGGGATGTGTGCCGTATAACCCGTTCAATACGGTTGACAGCGTTGCGGGGCTCGCCGGTGTGACCGGGTTCTCCGACGAAGCAAAAGACTACTTGCAAGCCAATCTGTCCTCGCAGGGAAAGGTCGAACAAACCATTGTTAACGCAGTGCTTGCAGGCGAACTGCCGTTCAGCATCGGGCAGCAGGACAATGTCGCGTTCGCAACCGGTGTCGAATACCGAAAAGAGGAGGCTGAAGAAATTCCTGATGGCTTGCGACAGAAAGGTCTGACACGAGTTCAGAATTTTCAACCCACTGGTGGAGATTTCGATGTTACCGAGATTTACGGTGAGTTGAACATCCCCTTGATGGATAAGCTGATTCTTGAAGTGGCCGGACGCTTCGGCGATTACTCGAGTGTCGGCAACATCAGTAGCTGGAAAGTTGGCCTTGATGCGCCGATCAATGATTCGATCCGCTTTCGTGCAGCTACTTCATCTGCCATTCGTGCTCCAAATATCAGTGACCTGTTTGCCGGAGGTACCAACAGTGCCGGTAGCGTTATTGACCCTTGTGAAGGTGTGACAAACACTACGACAGGTAATGTCGCCGACAACTGCCGTTCCTTCGCGGCGATCCAGAACCGGATCGATACGACTGGCGCGTTTACGTTGACTCAGATCGAGGGCCAGAAGACCCGTGTTCTGTCTTCAGGCAATCCGAATGTGCAGGAAGAAACGGCAACCTCATTCTCGGCTGGTGTGATCTTTACACCCGTGTCATTGGAGGGTTTTTCAATTGCTGCGGATTTCTATAGCATCGAGATTGAAGACCTGATCGGCCGTCAGAGCAGAGACGATATCCTCAACGATTGCTACGACGTATCGCCGTCGTCGTTTGACTCCACCTGTGGTGGCGTCCTGGTGCGAGATCCGGCAGCGGGTCCAATGCTTGAGCTGAAGGTGGGTACAGTCAACAATCCAGAGAAGTCCGAATTTAGCGGCGTCGACCTGGAAACGGCCTACCAGTTCGGTCAGGTAGGGCCGGGTGACCTCGTGATGACGCTGGGTGCGAACTTCATCATCCATGCAGGCCGGAAAGACGATAACCAGAAAGGTCAGCTGCTGAATCCGGACTACAGGTTCAACCTGAATGTGGACTACAGCATCAAGGACATTAACCTGTTCGCAACCTGGCGGTATCGCGCGGAGTCCAAGGACCGCGTCAACAATACGGTCAATGCGCCCAATCTGAATACGATGAAGGCAGCATCTTATCTCGATGTCCGGGCCAGCTACCGTTTCACTGATGGAGTGCAGTTGTATGTCGGAGCCACCAACCTGTTTGATGCTTCGCCGCAGCTCATGGGCTTCACTCATGCGTCACGCAACACAGCGGGCACCAACGGAACCGTTTACGATGTGATCGGTCGACAGGTGTTTGCAGGCCTGAACGTCGACTTCTGATCGGGTTTGTGGCCGGCGCATCCAGTTGACCTTGCGCCGTGTTGCGCCAATACTAACGAATGGCCCTGCATTTCATCGCGAATTGCAGGGCCATTTTTTTCGAATCTTCCTTTTCTCAAGAGTAATATTTAAATGAGCTCAGTCGGCAAACTCAACGGAATTATCGTGGCTCTCATCACGCCTTTCGACAGTAAAGGCAAGCTGGCGCCGGAACGCGCACGAAAGTTGATAGAGAGTCATATTGAAACGGGTGTGCAGGGCTTCTACGTTGGCGGTAGTTCTGGCGAGGGCTTTCTGCAATCTGTAGAGGAACGCCGCGAGTATCTGCAGTTCGTTGCCAATGTCTGCGCAAATAGGGTTACGTTAATAGCCCAGGTCGGTGCGCTGTCGTCGCGTGACGCATGGACGCTGGCAGACGATGCAGGCCAGATTGGCTACGACATCGTGTCTTCGACGCCACCGTTCTACTACTCGTACACTGAGCAAGAGGTGCTCGACTATTATCGGGAGTTGGCGGAGCGCAGTCCGTTGCCGATAATGCTGTACAACGCACCGCATACCACTGGCCGTAAGCTTTCGCTCGACGCTCAAGCGGCGATGCTGAAGCTGCCAAACGTCATCGGATCCAAGCACACGGATACCAATCTTTTTACCGCCGAACGCCTTATGCAAACATTGAAGGGCGTTCAGTTCGTTAACGGACCGGACGACATGCTTACCGCCGGCCTGGCGATGGGTATGGTCGGTGGTATTGGTACCACCTACAATTTCATACCGCGCATTTATCTTGACATATATAGGCATGTGAAGAACGGGGACCTGGCCAGCGCCAGGGCTTCCCAGGCCATCGCCAATGAACTTATCGATGAACTGATACGTGTTTCCCCAAGTGTAATTCCGGGTACAAAGCTTGCGCTTGACATTCAGGGCTACGACGTAGGCCCGGCCCGGAAACCGTTTCAGAAAATTACCGCCGACACATCGCGATTCGAAAAGCTGCTGAAAGATTGCGATGCTTTTTGAGTTAGGAGCCGTAACCACGGCGCTAACCGTTCTGGCTGTCGGTCACTGTCGGGGTGCGGTCCGGTACGTATTGAACAAGACTTCCGAGCGCTCCCGGGCGTTCGGCAGGAAATCGCGGGCATATGAAGTAATTCCAGGGAGTGGCAGATGAGGTTGATCTCGACATCTGATTGTTGTAACGCCGAACCTGCCGCGATCGGCCGAATGCTCAGGCTGCTTGCGACGGTGCTCCTTGCAATGGGACTTTCGCCGCTGGCGCAGGGCAACGAGGATAGCCCGGAATTGCTGACGCGTATCGAGTTTAACGAGTTCGGCGAACTGGGTTCGTCCGGACCGGATGCAGGTCCCGGGATCGCCGGCGCCTATGTAGGCGTGCAGAACGGCGGGCTTATCGTCGCCGGTGGAGGGAGTGGTACAGGCTCTCCTGGGCAGGAGAGCCGAGATTTCGGTACGAGACGGAATATTCACGACGAAGTATGGGTCGCTACACGAGTTGACGGCAAGATCTCCACAGACGAGCGTCAGCTCAGTTGGCATGACACAGGACTGAGGCTGCCGGGCAAGAGGGCATTCGGCGCATTCGCTAACCACGAATTGGGACTGATTGCAGTCGGGGGTAGCGATGGTACAGACGCCCGGAATGAAAGTTTTCTGATTCGATGGGACAGCCAGTCGAAGGCGGCGAGCCTGCTCGAATTGCCGGAATTGCCGAAGGCCGCCATGAATGGCGGTGCGGCGGTTATCGGCGACAGTCTATACGTCGTGGTAGGCAGCAATGCTGGCGGCTCGAGTCACGACTTCTTTAGATTCGACCTCGGCCGCATTCAAACTGACGCATTCGGTGAGCCTGTTGCTGATGGCAGGTTGGCAAGGATCACCGAGCAGCTGGACGAGCAGGGGAGAGTTGTCGGCCCCTGGGAGCAACTGCCGGCCCTGCCAATTCCTGACGGACAAACGCGTGGCAACGTCTCCATGACGGTGGCCGCCCAGAACAACGGAATCGGTGACCGGCTGTTCGTTATCATGCCGACTTCAGCCGCTCCTGGCGCAGGCGGCGACCGGGCTGGTTCGAGTAAACGGGGCAGTGTCTGGTCTTATGACCCGGTAGCCAACGCGTGGACCCGGAAAGCCGATGTGCCCTTGGTCGGCGCAGGTGTCAGTGGATTTGTCGGTAGCGCACTGGGGCAGTCTCATATCCTGGTCTTTGCGGATGCAGTATCCGGTGAGCAGCGCGTCGCCCGTTCCTACAACACCGTGACCAATACCTGGACGGACTACGCCGAGGTATATGCGGGTCCTGGGACACAAACGACCACCGGGGCCGATTCGCTCGTTCTCCAGGCAGTAACAGCGTTCGTCAAATGGGACGGCGATTTCCTGCTACTGGGTAACGGGGTTCGGGCAGGCGTTCCGGTTGCCGGTATCTGGCAGTTCGACGTGAAGAGTCCGGTTTCACACTTCGGTTGGCAGAACATGACTGTGTTGATCGTATACCTGTTGTCGATGGTGGTGGTCGGTGTCTATTTTGCGCGGAAGAACAGTGACACAGACGACTATTTCCGAGGCGGACAGAACATTCCGTGGTGGGCGGCAGGTTGTTCCATCTACGCTACCATGCTGAGTTCCTTGACCTACCTCGCACTTCCGGCACTCGTTTACCAGACAGACTGGCTCTTGTATATCGGTATTCTGACCGTGTTGATGGTTGCGCCGATTATCGTGCATCTCATCATGCCGTTCTTCCGAAACATCGATGCGACCAGTGCGTATGAGTACCTTTCCAAGCGATTCAATATGCCCGTAAGGCTGTTTGCCAGTGCGCTGTTCATCTGCTTCCAGATCGGGAGAATGGGAATTGTGATGGCACTAACGGCGCTCGCGCTGGCAGCCGTCACCCCTCTCGACGCATGGCAATCGGTACTTCTTATGGGCGTGCTATCGATGATCTACAGCGCGATGGGCGGAATTGAAGCCGTGGTTTGGACAGATACTATCCAAGTCTTCGTGCTTACCCTTGGTGCACTGCTATGTTTCGGCTTCATTATCAGCGGAATAGACGGCGGCTTGTCGGGATTCTTCAGTGCCGGCATTGCGGATAACAAGTTCCGGCTGCTGGATCTCGACTTCAGCGCCAGTAGTATAACGTCGCTTTCTATCTGGGTTATTGTCCTGGGCGGCATCGGCCAGAACATGTCGAGCTATTCAGCGGATCAGGCAGTGGTTCAGCGTTACATGACCACCAAGAGTACCAAGGCAGCCGCATCCTCGATCTGGACGAACGCGATCGTCACGGTGCCGGGCGTTCTGATGTTCTTCTTTATTGGAACCGGGCTTTATGCGTTCTACCAGTCTAACCCGGCCAAGCTGGATCCGAACCTGCAGATCGACCAGATTTTTCCTGCTTTTGTTGGCGCCGAGCTCCCCATCGGTCTTGCGGGACTGATTGTGGCTGGAATCTTTGCCGCCGCACAATCCACGGTGTCGTCCGGGATGAATTCGACCGCGACCGCTTTGGTCACTGACTTTCTGCGACCCTTTAGAGTCTGCCAGAGCGATCGCAGCTACCTGAAGGCGGCGAGAATATTGACGGTCGTGATGGGCGTGCTGGGTACCGCAGTTGGTCTGATGTTTATCAGTCCGGAGATTCGCTCGCTCATGGCCGAGTACTTCAAAGTGATCGGTATGTTCATGGGTGCATTAGCTGGGCTGTTTATTCTCGGCATCACAACGCAGAGAGCAACAGGCGCTGGCGCACTCGTCGGAATGGTCTGCGGGGCTGGCATCAATATCGTGGTGTGGTTGATGGAGTGGGCCAACGGCTACCTTTTTGCGACCATTGGTATAGCTTGCAGTATTGGCATTGGATACCTGGCGAGCTTGCTGTTGCCCGCCGATAAGCGGGATATTGACGGGTTGACCATCTATACACTGCAACGCAATCCGTAAAGGGCGGGCGGCAACCGCAATGAAAGCAAGGGCAGTTGCAAACGACTCATACAATCCCGACATGCTCGTTTTCTGTACTTCGTTCCCCAATGGGCCCGGGGGTGCCATTCATGGTTTTCGCCTTGACCCCAACAACGGTCGACTGACTGCGGTTCACTGCACCGGCGACATTGAAAACCCTTTCTTCCTGACCCTGTCTCCGTGTGGCAGTGTACTCTACTCGGTGCACGCGCCGGGGACATTTTCCGGGCCGGATTACAGTCAGATTGCTGCGTACCGGCTCGAGGGCCCAGACGGGGTCCCGCGCCTTCTCAAGCGGCAATCAACGCACGGGTCGGGAGCCTGCTATCTGAGCATTGCCGCAACGGGTAAGACTATCCTGTCGGCGAACTACTCCAGCAGCTCGGTAGCATCGTTCCCGCTTGGTGATGATGGCTCACCCGGCGCCGCTGTATCCGTAATCGGGCAAGCTCATTCAAGTAATGACCTTGATCGAGAGCAGCGGTCGCATCCTCATTGCATTGTGTCCAGTGCGGACGGCCGTTATGTGATCATCGCGGACCTGGGCCTTGACCTGGTTCAATCCCGCCCATTTGATTCCGCGACCCATCGACTGGCGTCTCCTGATTCTCCTGGTATCGCGCTGCAGCCGGGTTCCGGTCCGCGCCACCTGGTGTTTTCTACCGATGGCGGGCGCCTCTACGTTGTCAATGAACTGAGTTCAACCATCACTATGCTCGACTTTGACAAGCAGACCGGGCTTATGCGCGAGCGGCTTACATGCTCGACACTCCCCGATGGGTTCGACGGTGAGAACGCGGCCGCGGATATCGTGCTAACGACGGACGGGCGTTTCATGTACGCCTGCAATCGCGGCCACGATAGTATCGCGGCCTACTGTTTCGGTGATGACGGGGTACCCGGTTGCGTCGAGATTACGTCGAGTTGTGGCGCTTCACCGCATAGCCTCGCGATATCGCCGTGCGGTTCGTTCCTGCTCTGTGCTAACTCAGACGACGGGTGCATAGTGGTTTTTCGGATCGATTCCGTGAGCGGAGAGCTATCGATGATCGGTCAGCCCACCGCTGTACCGTTTCCTTCATGCCTGGCGATCCGCTGACACGCGCGCTGACGGGTGTTACATCTATATCAAATCTTGGAGCAAGCAGATGAATTTGTTCGATCTCAAGGGAAAGACCGTCCTGATCACGGGAGGCTATGGTTACCTGGGGGGTGCCATGGCTCTGGGCCTGTCCCATTACCAGGCTAATGTGTGTGTCCTTGCACGCTCTGAAAGCAAATTCAGGGAGGCGTTCGGGAGCGACGCGGGTCGATTGCACTTCATCCCTTGCGATATCGCGAATTCAACTAGCATCAAATCGGCAGTGATCACAGCCGCGGAGGCGCATGGTTCGATTGACGTTCTTATCAATAACGCCATGTATTGTCGTGGCAATGACCCCTTGGGCATCAGCGACGACGACTGGGCTTTCAGCGTCGACGGAGTAGTTAGCAGCGTGTATCGCTGTATTCGTGAGGCGGCACCAATCATGCAGAAGCAGGCGAGTGGCAGCATTATCAATGTCGCGTCGATGTACGGCATCGTAGCACCTGATTTCGCGGCCTATGAAAACGCACCAGAATCTCTGAATCCGCCACACTACGGAGCAGGAAAAGCGGCGGTCATTCAATTGACGAAATACTACGCGCAATTGCTTGGTCCACAAAACGTCAGAGTCAACAGCATTTCACCGGGGCCGTTTCCGAATCTTGACACACAAAGAAACCAGGATTTTGTGAGCGCTCTCAAGGAACGAACCAGCCTCCGCAGAATCGGGCGGCCGGAAGAATTAATTGGTGCCGCAGTTTACCTGGCGTCACATGCGTCATCCTACGTGACGGGGCAAAACCTGGTCGTTGATGGCGGCTGGACTGCTACCTGACGCGGCAATAGCCGAATATTAATCTAAAGCGGACAAGCCTTGTTGACTACCGGGCACTCGACTGGCGGGCGTACGAATTGCGGTGCTCGATGTGTATAATCCAGTGGCTGTGAATAATGAAAAATAAATGAACGCGCTGGGCAAGACTATTGCTCGCTAGGCGCCAAACCAAAGGTCGAACACGTCGTATGGTAAAGAAGAGGGTGAGTTCAAGAAGAAACCGGCGGGTCACTCTTCGTGATATCGCGGAGGCCACGAACGTTTCGGTTATGAGCGTCTCCAACGTCGTCAACGGCAAATCTCAGTTTGTCAGCCGTGCGACACGCCTGAAAGTAGAGGCGGCGATCAAAAAGCTGAAATACGTACCGAGTGCAACCAGCCGGAAACTGCGAAGTAGTCAAGAGTTTTCCATCGGCATGATTATCATGGACGAGGCGCCGGTATTTCTCGCCGATCCGTTCATCTGCCTGCTCGTGGCTGGCCTGAGCAATCATCTCAGTTCGAATAACTACTCCTTGACGATACAAGGAGTGCGCCCCGAGAGCTTCAAGCAAGCCTCATTGTTTTCGGTAGCCGGCACGGACGCTTTGTGTGCCATTTTGTGCGGGTCCGAAGCAGATAGGCGCAAGAACGTCGAATTCATGATGGGCAGGCACCAACCGGTGGTGCTCTTCCAGGACAAACTGAATATCAAAGCGAGTGGAATCGCGATGGTCAGTCAGGATGACGAGAAAGGCGGCCATAGTATAACGTCTCACGTCATTTCACGTGGCGCGAAGAGATTGCTATTCGTCAGGCCGTTGGTGCAATGGCCGGCCATCGAGAAGCGCTTGAAGGGCGTTAAGAAGGCTATCGCACGGAAAAAAGGGGTGACACTCGATATCCTCAAATGCGAAGAGTCGACATTTGAGAAGACGCAGGAAGCACTTGCCGAATATCTCGCTGACGCTGAGGTCCCGGATGCCATTCTTGGTGGGACAGATGCGATGGGTATTGCGGCGATGCGCTATTGTCAGGATCAGGACTTCGACGTCCCTGGCGAAATCATGGTTACCGGTTTTAATGGCTTTTCTGCGAGTAATTTTTCGACCCCCTCATTAACCACCATTATTTCACCGGCTTACGAAATGGGGCAGTTGGCGGGCCAGCTTATCCTCGATCGGTTGCGGACCGGTCGTTTTTCGGCACGCAATACATTGCTTCCGGTGTCATTCAAGCAGGGTGGATCCGCGTAGGGCGGGAGTTTTTCCGTCTCATTTTGCAAACCGCCGCCAGAAAACGCGCCGCAATCTATTCTCCGTTGTCGATGTGTGTCGTTGACAGTATGTAACGTTAAAGTTATATTTGGTTTTTAAGACCGACACCATTCCGGAGTTCTCATGACCGACAAAGACAGACGCGCGTTCCTGCAAAAATCACTTGCCGCAGGCACCGTTGCCGCATCGGGCGTTTCCCTCGGCAACATTGCGTATGGCATGAGCGGGCACGGGCAACTGGAAGTAGCCGCAATTCGTTTCGGTACCATGGCTGACGTCGGTGATGCCGGTGCGAGCAAGCTCGGCAACAAGGTTCTGGAAGTGGCCGGTCCGCTGAAGACGACAATCATGCTACTCAGGGAAGGGAACCAGGAGGTCTGCATTATCTGCATCGATTTCCTGCTGAGCCGGCCGCTGGCATACTTCAAGAAAATTGTTTCGCAGGAACTCGGAATTGCCGCGGGTAACGTAGTGATGTTTTCTTCGCACAATCACAGCGATGCCCCAACTGGCGGATTTACCGGGGTGAATGACCAGGATTACCGCGACAGGTTGATTTCGTCGGAAGAGTCACCGCTGACGCCTTTCGGCGAGCGGCTGTTCAAAGAACTCAGAGATTCGGCGCGTCGCTTGCGCAGGATGCTGGAGCCGGTGAGCGTCTGGTATGCCGAAGGTAGCGAAGGCCGCATAACGTACAACCGCAAAGGCCGTCGCGCTGACGGCTCGACGTACTTCATGCGAGAAGAAGACCGTGGTCTTGTCGGTGACGATTACAATGGCGATATTGACCGCCAGGCGCCGGTCGTGGTCTTCAAAAACAAGCACAACAAGCCAGTTGCCGCCCTCGTGCAGTTTACAGGGCACCCGGTGACCAGCTACAAGCCGGAGGCACCGGTCGTATTCGGCGAATGGTCGCAAACCGCGACGGATATCGTCGGCAGGGAGTTGGCCGAGGGTGGCGAGCCGATTCCCGTCGGTTTTCTGCAGGGGTGTGCCGGCGATGTGAATTCAAAAGAAATGTTCAGCGGTGGCGTGGAACGCTCGCGCCTGTTCGGCAAGATGCTCGGCGAGAGCTACGTCAAGGCGCTGAACGATCTGCAGCCATCAGCTCGTAGTGGTTTGATGTATGCTGCGGAAGCCGTTCCGGTGCCGTGCGGTCCGCTGCCGGACGTGCGCACACTACAACTGGAAATCGACGAGATGAATGACTTCATTCGGCGCGCCGACGCGGGAGATCAGAAAACGCTCAGTTGCGTTGGGCTGAACTTCCCGCACGCATTGTCACCCGAGTACCGCGGCGCACTGGTCAAGTCGGTGCTGCCATGGAGCGAGTGGGCGCTGGATATTCGCAAGACAGGCCGTGAAGACACCATCATGAAGGCACTCGATCTGCCAATCTACGTAATAGGACTGGGCGATGTAGGCATTGTGGGCCTGCAATGTGAACCGTTCCAGGGCATTGGCCGGAGGCTGCGCGAACTTTCACCCCTCCCGCTGACTATTCCGTGCGGATACGCCAATGGCTCGCACGGTTACGTTACAGACTCTGCCAATACGGGCGACCTCGAATACATGAGTTCGTACTACCGCTACACCCGATTCCGGCCGCAGTTCGCGCGGCCGGCCGGCGACGTGCTGGCGGATCGAGGTGCACAAATTCTCGCGAAAGGATAGCGGCAGGCAGGGCGGAGTTCGCCGGAATGCTACGCCGTGATGGAGGGAACAAGCATGCGGGAAATGCACGGTTACCTAGCGGGCGTTCCATTGCCCTGGGACGATCACGGTGTCTTGCTTCAGGGCCAGTTTCGTAATGTGATTGAAGCGCTGTTGGACGACGGCTGTGACGGGCTATACCTTTTCGGTACCAGCGGCGAAGGCTATGCGGTGTCCGACGAGGAGTTCGGGCGGATTGTCGAGATCTTTGTGAACGCGACGACGGATGCTGGTATTTTTCGCCAGGTCGGCTGCTTTGGGCTGAGTTCCAGCCAGGTGGTGCGCCGCTGTGCGGTTGCGTCTGAGCTGGGCGCGGACAGCGTGCAGATAACGCTGCCATTCTGGAAAGAGCTGAATGACTTTGAGCTCAGGATGTACTTTGAGGACGTCTGCGGCGAGCTCGAGAATATTCCGTTCCTGTTCTACAACAACCCGAGAAACAAGCGGCGGCTAAATGGCAAGGAGCTTGAGGCGCTATCGTCAGCGACGCCGAACCTTCGCGCGGTCAAGACGGGCTCGGGGGCGTGGCTCGAGTTCTACGAACTGGTCGTGGAGTCACCGTCGTTGCAGCATTTCGTTACCGAGCCGGCATTTCCGTTTTGTCACGGTGTAGCCAGTGTTGGTCTGATTCCTTCGTCCAATTACGCCAACCCCGGGAAATGCCGTGCATACTACAAGGCCGTGACCGAGGGTGATCACAAGCTCGCGCAGCTCCTTCATGCCGAGATCGTTGCTTTCTTTCACGCCACCGCCGTCCCTCTCTTGCGCAAAGGGTATGTCGACGGCGCGGTAGACAAGGCGTACGCCCGGATTCGTGGCATGGAGATGTCACTGGAAATGAAATCGCCGTACGCTGCGCTGAGCGACGAGGACTTTAGCTGGCTCAAGGAAACTGTTTTGCAAACCGGCTTCTTGGAACCGACTGGTTCCTGGTCTGGCGCTGAGCAAGAAACAACAGGTAGGACTGCGGCGAGACAGCCCGGATACCTGTCACCAATACGGTCCGGTTTGGACATGGAAACCCAATAATTGAAGCTCGGAGTAGAAAGATGAAAATAGCCTGTGACGTACATGTTCACCTATGGGATGCAAATTCCCGCGATCATATTGATGAGAGCTTCATCAACGAGCTGCGCGATGTGTCCGGAAGGGACGGCACACTGAATGTCGATTTGCAGCAATTTTCGAGCCACTTCGCGAACGTTGACTCGGTAGTGGTCTTCGGCGGCATGGCCCGGCACACCGGCCTCCACGTACCGAACAAGTTCATTCATGACTTCGTTCAGAACAGCGAATTCGGCGGGAAGCTTATTCCGTTCGTCGGCATCGATCCGTTTGATGTCAACTACCTGGATGAATTCGAGCGTGCGGTTGAAGACTGGGGCTTTAGGGGCGTCAAGCTCATGCCGATGTACGCCAATTTCGATCCACGTGACGAGCTTCTCGCGCCCCTGTATGAGGCCTGCGAACGCAAGGGCTTGCCAATTCTTTTTCACATGGGAACGACATTCTGCCGTTGCGCGCCATTGAACTTTGCCGAACCCATGATGCTGGAACCCGTGGCGCTGAAGTACCCCAATCTCAAGATGATCGTGGCGCACATGGGGCACCCGTTCGAGAATCAGACGGTCGTGCTGATTCGCAAGCAACCAAATGTCTTTTCCGATCTCTCCGCGCTGCACTATCGGCCATGGCAGCTCTTCAACAGCATGATGCTGGCGCAGGAATATGGCGTGACACACAAGCTGTTGTTTGGCACGGATTACCCCTTCACCATGCCTGACGAGTCAATGGTCAAACTTCGGGAGATCATGCGCTTTTCATTTGGGGCCGGCTCGAATATGCCGCATTTGAACCCGGCGTGGATGGAAGACGTATTTGCCAGGGACACGGTTTCATTGTTGGGCCTCATCTAGCAGCGGACAGTTGTCGCTCGCCTTGTCTGTGCAGCCGGAGCGTAACGAAATGACAGACAAAAAATACCCGGTCAAGCGGCATCCAGGCGAGAGGCCGATGCAGATCGATGGTGAGGGTAGGAACCCCGCCTGGGGCGCGGCACACGTGCTCGAGGATTTCACATTTCCATGGCTGGACGAAATGGCCCCGGCGACCCGATTTCGCGCGCTCTGGGACAGGCAGTACTTCTATTTCTTTTTCGAGGCGAGCGACGGGGACCTTGTGCTGGCGGATGGGAGCGATTCAAGGGAAAGGGTAATCGGCTCTGATCGTGTCGAGATTTTTCTTGCAACCGGGCGTGATCTGCAGCCGTATTACGGACTGGAGTTGGACCCGCGCGGCGAAGTCCTCGACTACCGGGGTCGTTTCCACAGGATAATCGACTGGGACTGGTGCTGCGACGGATTGGAAGTTCAAGCGAGGCAGAATGCAGAAGGCTATACGGTTGAAGGGCGCGTTGCGTTGTCCTCGCTGCAGCAGCTAGCTTGTCTGCACGAAGATGAGGTGGGGCAATATCTCATCGCCGGCCTGTTTCGCGCGGAGTTCAGTCACGACGAAAATCGGCAGACGACGCAGAATTGGATCGCATGGGTCGACCCTCAGGTGACGGACCCGGATTTTCATGTGCCGTCCGCGTTTGGTTGTCTGCGGCTGGTGTAGCTATCAGTGCCCGCCCAAAACCCTGTGTACAGGTAATCGGACGCCGGGCCGTAGCGGCTCACCGGCACTGTCGTCACCGAACACGCGTTGCCCTGCTATCCAGACTCCATCCATGCCGGTCGACAACTTGCAGGGTTCCTTGAGCGTGGCGTTTTCCTGCAGATTATCTAATAAAAATAATGCGAAATCGGCACGCCTGCCAACCTCGAGATGGCCGGCATCGAGGCCGAAATAGTCTGCGGCACGCGACGTTATGCGCCGCAGCCCGGAAACGAGATCAATCGGGCCATTCCGCACCAGGCGGGTAAGAAAACCGGTAAACGCGCCGAAATTCCGAGGATGGCAGGCGCCATTGAAGTTCGTTGTGTACAGCCAGGAATCGGATCCGAGCAGGCAGCGATCGTGCTGGATCAGGCGATTGACGCTTTCCTGAGTCGACGTATTGTCGAAAATGCATACGCAGTTGGGATCGGTGAAATAGACATCCTGTATGATGCTGGCCGGTTCCGCTCCCAGGGACAACGCGATTTCGCCAATCGTCCTCTTGGTGTAACCGTGATTCTGATGCTGGATGACGTGAATGTCGTCATAGGAATTTATGCATATGTTGCGGATCGCTGCATCGACATCCGCCTGTGCAAACGGCGCGGACACCTTCGGTACACGATGAAATGCATTCTGAAAGACGAGGCTCAAGGTCGTACAGCCGGCGACGTAAGGATACATGTCGAAGTGCGCATGTTCGTTGATATCGAAGCGACGCTCCATCTCCGGAACCAAGTGGTCCAGTCGGTCCGACAAGGGGCGCAAGTGCGAAACCAGTACCGGGCAGCCGGCGGCCCGGCTGATATCAATCACTTCATCCATAGCCTGCAAAATACCTGCTCCCTGGTCTCGAATGTGACAGGTTAGTGGTTTGCCGAATTTCGCAAGGACCGTGCTCAGTGCGTGCAATTCCTCAGGGCTGTAATCGGCTGCCTCGGGATAATTTAGACCAACGGACATGCCGGCCCAGCCGGCTTGCAGGTACTCCTGCAACCTTGAACACATGTTGGCAATTTCAGCTTGCGACGGTGTGCGGGCCGCTTCCATGACCGAAAGTCGCAAGGTGCCGTGACCCAGGAGTTCGCCGATGTTTAAAGAAAGACCGTGTTCTACCTGACGCAAATGATCCTGGCAGTTGTGGTTCGCATCTGTGCTTTTCGGTGCTATAAGCGGAAACGGCGTTGTATCGGGGACGCTGGACATACCGCAGTTGCCTACAACCAGGGTACCTACTCCCTGCGAAACAGACGAGCCCCCGTCGTTGTCCTCATGAGTGACCATGAAGTCGGCATGACTGTGCGTGTCGACAAATGCCGGCGTCAGCAGTCGGCCGGCAGCGTCGATGACTTGGGTCGCCGGTGCAGCTTCGTTGCCGAGGTGCGTAACAAGCGTCCCCTGAACGCCGAGATGCCTGTGGTCGCAGAAATTGCGGCCGTCAAATATTTTGGCGTTGTCAATGCGAAGATCCAGCAAGTGTTACTCTCCTGAGTGTTTTTTCAGTATGGCATTTCGGACGCTGGGCCGGCACGGCTTTGCTGCTGTCAGGGCAGGGCCGGACGGGCCGATGATGATGCAGCATCGGTTGGTTTCGGGTTGTAGAAGTCACGTAAGTTTAACGTTATACTTCTTTCGAATACGTAATTGCAAGGCATGAGATTCTGCGATTATGACAGGCGCCGGCTGTTTGCCATATGATGCCTGCGAGCGGCAAATATCGGTGCTCCGTGCAATCCCCTTCGACCCTGACCCTTGAGGAAAATACAATAATGTCACGCCAATTTTTTGGATCACACCCCCAGCTTAAAGATGGTCGCAGAACGCCGCTGTCGCATGCCGTCCGAGCCGGTGATTTTGTTTACGTATCCGGCCAGGTTCCGTTCGGGTCGGACGGCAAGTTGGTCACCAGCGGTTTCGAAGATCAGGTGCACCAAGTCATCGAGAATCTCGGTAACGTGCTGGCCGAAGCAGGGTGTACTTTGTCGGATGTAATCAAGTGCACAGTCTGGCTGGAGGATGTGAGAAATTTTGTTAGCTTCAATGACGTGTATGGGCAGTACTTCAAAGAGAATCCGCCGGCCAGGTCAACGGTCCATTCGACTCTGATGGTCGATGCGGGTGTGGAAATTGAGGCGGTTGCGTACAAGCCTTTGTAGGATAGGCCATGCCGCTCCCTGTGTTCGCACAGTTCGCGATGCACGACCTCGAGGATTCATGAGTGAATTTAGACGGTAAGACCGCCCTTGTAACAGGCGCCGGCCAGGGTATTGGCCAGGGCTGTGCGCTGGCGCTTGCAAAGGCGGGTGCTACGCTAGTCTTGAACGATCGGCCCGGGAGTGAAGAACTCGCGACCACGGCAGAACAGATTAGGGCTCAGGGCGGCACATGCTATACGGTCGAGGGCAACGTTTTCTGCGGCGATGCGCGAGAGCGTCTTGTTGCAGCGGCGATCGAGAGCGCAGGCGCAATTGACATTCTCGTCAGTAATCCTGCGCTGAATATCAGGCGACCTTTTCTGGACTTTGAACTGCGCGATTTTGAGAACATCGTGGCCGGGACGCTGGTCAGTGCGTTTCACATGAGCCAGCTGGTGGCACGTCGCATGGTCAACGCGGGCTGCGGTGGCAAGATTGTGTTCGTGTCCAGCGTGCACGCGGAAATGCCGATCGCCAATAACGTCGCCTACGGCGCATCCAAAGCGGGCCTCAATCACCTGGCGGCGACGATCTCGGTCGAGTTGGCACCACACCGGATCAACGTAAACACCATTGAGCCGGGCTGGATTGATACTCCTGGTGAACGGGCGATGTCTTCCGACGACGTTATCGAGCGGGAAGGCAAGAAACTGCCCTGGAAACGCATGGGCGTTGTTGGTGACATTGGTGATGCGGTTGTCTTTCTGGTGTCCGATGCGGCCGATTACATTACTGGTACGACAATTCCAGTAGACGGCGGTTTCCGCTTCAGGCACTGTGCGCCGGACAGTTCCGAGTAGAATAGCGAATCCGTTCATCCTGGTCTTTGGCGTGTAGAAACGGCCAGTTTCAGCGTACATTCCGGCACCCACTTCGATAATTTCTGACAGACTCTGACCCATGTCGAAACTTCAATTGAACAAAATTCACGCGACGACAATTGACGGCACTACCAAGGGTTTTCCCGGTACGTCGCGATCAATGCGTCTGGATCAAATTGGCGCAAAAAACTGGAACGTTCTTGGTCACGATTTGCCGTTTCCAGTCGCGATACTGAAAGACAGTGCGTTGCGCAACAACAGCATACAGATGAAGAGTTTTCTGAATACGACTGGCGTGTCCTTGAGCCCGCACGGTAAGACAACTATGTGTCCCCAGCTTTTCGACAGGCAGTTGGCGGATGGGGCTTGGGGGCTGACAGCTGCGACCACGGCACACGTAAATGTGTACCGGCAGGCTGGCGTACGGCGTATCGTGCTTGCCAATCAACTGGTTGGCGAACAGAACGTTGCCTATATTGCCAAGGAACTCAGGCAGGACCCGGATTTTGACTTTTACTGCCTGGTTGACTCGCTGCGGCAGGCAGACCAACTCGCCGAGCTATTGCGGAAATACAAGCCTGGCCGCCCATTAAAGCTGCTGGTTGAAATGGGCTCACGAAATGGCCGCTGTGGTGTGCGTAGCCGGGAGCAGGGTATCGAACTGGCTCGACATGTTGCTGCTCAGAAAGATGTTTTTTGCCTGGCAGGCATCGAGGTTTTCGAGGCCATATTCGGCGGCAATCCGGATGATGCCGCCATCAAGGCTGAAAGATTGCTTGAACAGGCCGTAAAGCTAGCAGAAGAATGTGATGATGCTGACTTGTTCGGTACCCCGGAGTTGCTGTTAACTGCCGGCGGCAGCATGTATTTCGCGCGAGCCGCCAGGGCCTTGCTCAAGGCCTGTGCTTCCCGCAAACCAACGGTGCTGTTGCGGAGCGGATGCTATCTGACGCACGATCATGGGCTCTATGCGAAAGGGGCCGAGTTCGAAAAGCTTCATGCGAGTGGCGACTATCCCGAGTTCGTTCCTGCACTCGAAGTCTGGGCTTGCGTACAGTCACAACCAGAACCCGGGCTGGCTATTCTGGCGTTAGGGAAACGGGATATTTCCTACGATATTCAGCTTCCGATCGTGTGTTACTACGCCGAAGACGGTAGCGCCAAGACTGTTGCTCCGGGTGATTACGAAGTAGTGGCACTCAACGATCAGCACGCCTACATGCGTTGTCCCGCAGGTTCGGAGCCGGCGCCAGGCGATCTTTTTGGCCTCGGCATATCGCATCCCTGTACGACTTTCGATAAATGGCAGCTCTTGTACATCGTTGACGATGACTATCGTGTGCTCGAGGGAATTTGTACCTTCTTTTGAAGGATCAGGACACGTAACCGGGCCACGATTTGCGTGGCAGTGGGGAATTGTGCCTCCCATAAATTCGTCCGCGTCGATTTTATTGGATTTTTTCTCGATTTAGTTCAGTAACGGATGGCTGAGTCAGTTCATTGGCATCGTATCGGACATCATATAGTCTAATTTTGTCAGGTTTTACAGGGTTTATTAAGAGTGCGGACGTCTGAGGAAACTGAACAACTGATTCCGACAAATTTCCGACATCAGCTGTGCTCTGTTGTGCATTGTGGGGCGAAATCGCAACGAACGCCGTCTTTTAGGCTAAATATATCAATTACTTACACTAGCATTCATGCCTTCGAACCAGATGGTCGGAGGTTCGCTCCGACGAGCGACAAACCGGCAGCGCCGGTTTGGACACACGAAGTGTGCCCCGAAGAGGTGACGAGCATAGCGAGGAATCTACCGAGGACAGGCCGAAGGCCCATCCCTCCAGCTGCGCCATAAAAGTCTAACTTAAATCAATCAACTTGTGTCTTAGGTGCCAGCTGCTTTAACTGATCAAGCGTGATCACGCTGAGTATGATTCGTAGCGCGCTAGAATGGCAGCGGTGCGATCAGGTGAGCTGTCGCACTACACCGATTGCCACTCCCAATAAATAATCTTTTCAGCACCGGGCTCGATCTCAATTGTGTAAACGGCGCCTGGCAACCGTATGCACACACAAACTAGATGCTGATCGAGGGATGGCATGAGTGCTTGCTTTCGATTGTTGCTAGCTACTGACGCAGTGCCAGGTTTTCCAGCGCCAGATCGCGATGGCTGCGAGTAATCGATCGCAGCGTTCCAGGATTATTTTGAGCCACTTCCATATAGGTACATGCCCGTTTGATTCTTCGAAAAAAGATAACAAAACCAAGTGTGACGATTATTGAGACGGGACAGCTATTCACAATTGCTGCTAACATCTGTTGCTCGGTAATCTTGTCCGTCTGGCTACAGTTCTGGCTACAAGTTGCGCCGGATATCCCCGGAAACAACAGGATGTGCTCGGACACAAAATGGTTTAAAAACATTTGCTTATGAATTCAGACAAGAAGATCAGCGTGCTATTTATTTGCATGGGCAATATCTGCCGTTCGCCGACGGCGGAGGGTGTATTTCGACATCACGTCAATGAAGCGGGACTAGCGCATAAGTTCGAAATTGACTCGGCAGGAACGCACGCTTATCACGTCGGAGAACCGCCGGACCGTCGCGCAACGGCCGCCGCAGAACGTCGGGGCATATCGCTCGCCGATATCTTTGCGCGTCGTGTTTGCGACGAAGACTTTGAGCGATTTGACTTCATCATCGCAATGGATGAAGACAATCAGCAGCGATTACTCGACCAAGCCCCGGAGGAACATCAATCGAAGGTGTCCCTGTTTCTGAGTTTCGTCGATGGCGACGAGCGCGAAGTCCCGGATCCGTACTATGGCGGTGCAGCAGGGTTTGAAAGAGTGCTTGACCTGGTTGAAGCTGCATCTCGCGGTTTGCTTGATACGATGCAGCGGCGCTAGCACGATCCCCCTAATCGGCGTTGCGAGCCGACAGGCCCGCAACGCGATCATTCTTAAGGATCTAGTCCTGGTTATCCCAGGGCAATAGTTTCGCAGCAGGTTTTGACACCGGCGGCGTTGGCTCTACCGGTTTCGGTTCAGCTTTGCCCTCGCCATTGCCGGAAGGCTGAGATGCCGCCGTACCCTTCTGCGGTTCGGGACGCTTCGTGTCTACAGCTGGAGACGGCTTCGGTGCTGGCTTTGGCGCAGCTTCAGTTTTCGGTGCCGGCTCAGGCTTCTGTACTGGCTCAGGCCTCGGTGCGGCTTCAGGCCTCGGTGCGGCTTCAGGCTTCGGTGCTGGCTCAGGCCTCGCTGCAGCTTCGGGCTTTGCGGACGGTTCCGGTTTCGATGCGTCGGCAGTAGCAGCGGGCTTTTGAGCGGGCGCGCCATCGGCTTTGTTCGCGTCAATTGCGCGTTCAGAATCGGTTCGTGCTTTCGGCGGTCCATCGGCTCGGGGTTTGCGCGGTGCTCGGGTTCTGGGTTTGGCAGCCGGTTTCTCGGCAGTGGCGTTATTGCCGCTGTCCGCATCGCTGGTTTTTGCAGGCGCCGCTTGCGGCTCCGCAGGTTTTGCCTGCGCATCGGTTCCGTTCGTAGATTGCTGCTGGTTCTCTGAACCTTGCTCAGTTTTTTCGCCACCGCGACGACGACGGCGTCCGCCGCGACTTCGTCGGCTGCGCGTTCGTTTCGGTTCGGTATTGGCGTCGTCAGTGTTGCCGGTCTTGTCCTGCCCCTGATTTGACTGTTGCTGATCCTTGCTCTGGCTACCGCTGGCATTCGCATCGGCATCTTTAGGGCCTTGTTTCGTATTTCGATTCCCGGCTGCTTTCTTTTTCGCCTTACGCGGTTTCTTGCGAGCCTCACCAGCCGATCGCGATTCATTGCGTCGCTGTGATGGTTTCGATGGACGACGACCGCGATTGCTCTTTGCCGCACCGCGACTACGCTGGGCTGGTTTCTTCTTGTCGTCGTCATCGCCGGCGAAGAAGGCAACGATCGTCGCCCATAATCCTTTTCCGGCCGGTTCCTGGCGTTTCGGTGCCGGTGTTGACGGCTTCAATGTTCCTACGGCAGCGGCTTCGACGCCTTTGCGTTCCAATATCGCTTGCGGTGATTCCGGTTCGATGGGTCCGTTCGCCAGATTGAAACTGACACCGGCGTTTTCCGGCAGGTCCATCTGATCATCGCGCACGCGACGCACATCGTAGTGTGGCGTTTCGAGATGCGGATTCGCGACCAGCACGACCTGGGTTTCGTTTCGAACTTCGAGGTTCTGAACCCAATCGCGCTTCTCGTTCAACAGGTAGGTCGCGACTTCGACCGGCAGTTGCGCAATCACTTTTGCCGTACGTTCTTTGCGTGCTTCTTCGCCGATGATGCGGAGGATAGCGAGTGCAAGCGACTCCGTGCCACGAATTGTGCCGAAACCGGTGCAGCGCGGGCAGGTCTTGTAGGCCGACTCGCCTATCGATGGGCGCAGACGCTGACGCGACATTTCCATCAGGCCGAAGCGGCTGATCTTGCCAATCTGAATGCGGGCACGATCCTGACGCACGGCATCGCGCAGCCGGTTTTCGACTTCGCGCTGGTGTTTTTGCGGACCCATATCAATGAAGTCGATGACAATCAGTCCGCCCAGGTCACGAATACGCAACTGGCGGGCGATTTCATCGGCGGCTTCGAGATTGGTGTTGAATGCCGTGGCTTCGATGTCGCCGCCTTTGGTCGCGCGCGCAGAGTTGATATCGATGGAGACCAGAGCCTCGGTGTGATCGATAACGATACTGCCGCCGGACGGCAGATTGACGTTGTGTGCGAACGCAGATTCAATCTGCGTCTCGATCTGGAATCGCGTAAATAGCGGAACCGGATCGACGTAGTGTTTCAGTTTCTTAAGGTTGTGAGGCATCGTCTGTTCGACGTGCGCGTAGGCGTCTTTGTAGGTTGCCTCATCGTCGATCAGGATTTCACCGATGTCATTGGTCAAATAGTCGCGCAGGGCACGTACAACAGAATCGCCTTCGCGATAGATCAGAAACGGCGAGGAGCGCTCGAGTACAACGTTGAGGATTGCTGTCCAGACCGTGAGCAGATTTTGCAGATCCCAGGCGAGCTCTTCAGCGCTGCGATCGATGCCAGCAGTCCGCAGAATGACGCTCATGTTCTCGGGAATTTCGATCTCGTTCAGCGCCTGGCGCGCAAGGTCGCGATCATCGCCGGTAATGCGGCGTGAAACGCCTCCGGATCGATCCTTGTTTGGTTTCAGCACGATAAAACGGCCAGCGAGGCTGACAAACGTTGTCAGTGCTGCGCCTTTATTGCCGCGTTCTTCCTTGTCGACCTGGACGACAATGTCCTGGCCTTCCCTGAGCACGTCCTTGATGTTGGTCTTGCCGCTGGCCTTCGCCTGTTTGACGAAATACTCGCTGGATATTTCTTTCAGTGGCAGGAAGCCGTGACGATCTGCACCGTAATCAACAAAAGCGGCTTCGAGGCTGGGCTCGATGCGCGTGATTTTACCTTTGTAAATATTAGCTTTTTTGCGTTCGCTAGCGGGTGCTTCGATATTCAGGTCGAACAGTAATTGTCCGTCGACCATCGCCATGCGCAACTCTTCTTCCTGAGTTGCATTGATTAGCATTCTTTTCATGTTGCCCTACTTGAGTGATGGAGGGCAGAAATACGGGGTGAGGCGCCAGGCGGGCGCAGGGGGTGTCACGCAAAGGAACCAGGCGCCGGATTGCGCCGTCGAATGTCATCGTTAGTTCAGTTCTGGTCTGGCGCAAAATCGCCAGTACCGATAAAAAAATCAGCATGATTTCCCTGCGGCTTTGCCGCTTCGGCGAGCTCCGGAATCCGGTATTGCTGCCTTCTGAAATCAGGTCTCGCAGATCGCGAGACCAAAAAAAATCGATTAAGAAGTGCCGACTTTAGGTATCTAGAGACGTCACTCGGCGGTAATATACCACACCGCAAGACCACTTCAAGTGATTGATCATGCAAGAAAAGCCGCCGACTGGCGCGAAACCGCCGAATTCCGACGGAACGACCACGAGCCCTGTCCGTAAGGTCATGATCGACGCTGAGCGCGCCGGTCAGCGAATCGATAATTTCCTGCGAGGCGAGCTGCCCGGGGTGCCGAAAGGGAGGCTGTACCGGCTGTTGCGGCGCGGTGAGGTCCGAGTCAACGGTGGCCGGGTGCGGGCAGAGCACAAGCTCGAGGAGGGTGACGAAGTCCGGGTGCCACCTGCGCGGATCCGGGCTGAAGGCGCACCGCCGTCGGAAAAAATGGCCTCGGACATGCTGGATCATGTCATTTACGAAGACAAGCGACTGCTGGTGATCAACAAACCGACCGGAATCGCTGTGCACGGCGGCAGCGGTATCAGTCATGGTGTCATCGAACTGCTGCGGCATGCGCGCACCGATCTCAAGGATCTGGCACTTGTTCACCGTATCGATCGCGAGACTTCCGGCTGCCTGGTGCTGGCGAAACGGCGCAGCGCGCTGCGCGAGCTCCACGAACGCTTCCGCGAGGGGCTCGTTGAAAAAAATTATATGGCGCTGGTCGTCGGTGACTGGCAATTGGGCGATCAACTGATCGACGCGCCGCTCTACGTACAGAATCGCCAAAATGGCGAGCGGCATGTTGTTGTCAGCGGTAAACACGGCAAGCCGGCACAAACGCGTGTCGCGTTGTCGCGGAAGTATGGTGCCTATAGCCTGTTGCAGTGCGCGCCGCTCACCGGTCGGACGCACCAGATTCGCGTGCACCTGGATCACGCGGAGCATCCGATTGTTGGCGATGAACGCTACGGCGACGATGACGCGAATCGAAAAGCGAAACGGCTTGGCTTAAGGCGCTTGTTTCTGCACGCGCAGTCAATTGCGTTTCCGGACAACAGCGGCAACGAGCTGCATTTCACAGCGCCATTGGCTGAGGATCTGGAGAAATTTCTGCAATTGGCCGGTAGTGAAGGACGACGCCGGCGAAAACATGGCCCTTACGGCAGCAGGTAGCCCAGTTGCCGCAGCCGGTCAGCTAACCAGATCATCGGTAGGCCGATAAGCGCGGTCGGATCATCCGTCTTGACTGAATCAAACAACACAAACCCCGCCCCTTCGATTTTGAAACTCCCGGCGCAGTCATAGGGTTCATCGTGGCGCAGATAAACTTCAGCGAGGCGGCGATCAAAGCGTCGGAAATGAACGGTGGTTGTGTCCATGTGTTCGTAGCGGGTGCGACCGACCGGGTCGAGAATGCAAACAGCCGTCATAAAGGTCACCGACTTGCCGGAGGCCGCGAGCAGTTGTTCAACCGCTTTCTGGTGGTCGCCCGGTTTGCCCAGAACCCGGTTTCCCAGCACGGCGAGTTGATCGGCACCAATTATCAGGGAGCCACGAGCATTGACCGCCACCGCTTCGGCCTTTTTTCGTGCAAGGTCGGTCGCGAGTTCGTCGCTGGGGAGTGCGTTTGGGTTGGATTCATCGACGTCAGGTGCGATCGTTTCGTAGTGGTCCAGAAAACGGTCCAGCAGACCCCGTCGGTAGGCCGAGGACGAGGCCAGGACAATGCTTGGTGCACCAGGGTTTTGCATAAAAGAATCAGGCTGTTAGGAGATACCAGCAAAAGTTTACCCGGTTTAACTTTGATTGCAGAGTGTTTCCGTGAAATAGCAGCCTGCCGGGTCCGCATGAGGCTTTGACAGCGGCGGTCAGGCTCCTTATCATGCGCGCGCCATGGGCAATCCGCTGCGACAACGCCGAACCGCCGCTGAATTAGCGTCTTCCGGACAAGTCATTGAAATAACTGAAGAAATTTCCTCTTTCGACAGGCTTTCAGAGATCGTCGAAGCGGATCTCGTTGCGCTCGATGCGGACAAAATTCCGTCGGCTTGGCGCGAATCGCGGGTTCAGGGTGAGCTAAAATTCGGCTTTGTGGCCGCGGCCGGCAGCATGCCGGCGGTGTCGGGACAGGCTGCGGTCGAACTGGATGCGGTTTGCCAGCGTTGCCTGGAGCCGTTTCGACTGCGCCTTGAGATAGCGGTGCGATTGCTGCTGGTCGGAAAGGAAACGTTGGCGAACGAGTTTGATGATTACGAGATCTGGGAACTCGATGAAGAGACACTTCGACCGCAGGATATTGTCGAAGAGTTGTTGATCATGGCGATGCCATTTTCGGCAACACATGAAAATATGGCAGATTGCAAAGCGTTTTCGTCTTCGGTCGAAAGCGCGACGGATATGAAACGACCATTTGCAGCACTCGGTGCTCAAATGAAACAAGTTGCAAAAGACCCGGACGCTTAGTCGGGTTTTACTGGAGAAAATTATGGCCGTTCAAAAAAGCCGCAGAACACCGTCAACACGTGGCGCGCGTCGCTCGCACGACAAGCTCAAGAATGCAGCTTTGTCTGTCGATCCGACCTCAGGTGAAACGCACCTGCGTCATCGTGTCACCCCAGATGGTTTTTACCGCGGCGTACAGGTTGTCAAGCAGCCTGAAATCGCAGACGACGACGAGTAGTCCTTAAGTTTCGGCCGGATTGTATCCGGCCTGACTTTTCGTGGGATCCCACACAACTCTCTCACTGGATGCAATGAGCGGCGACCTCGGTGCTGAGGTTGTTGTGCGCGCTGCTGCCGCCACTTTGCAGAAATACCAGCATGTCGAATTGGTTCTGGTGGGTGATCAGGACGAGCTTCAGAACCTCGTAACACGCATTGTCAGCGATCATTCCGATGCGGGGCGCTTGCGCATTGTGCATACGAGCGAAGTCGTTGGCATGTCCGAGTCGCCCGCCGACGCCTTGCGAAAGAAAAAAGATTCCTCAATGCGAGTTGCTATCAATCTCGTAAAGGACGGCGGCGCTGATGCCTGCGTGAGCTCAGGCAACACCGGCGCACTGATGGCAATCGCGAAATTCGTTTTGAAAATGTTGCCTGGCATCGACCGCCCCGCAATTATTACGGAATTGCCGGCCAAAGGCGGTAGCCTGCACATGCTGGACCTTGGCGCCAATACCGAGGCAACGGCCGAACAACTGTTCCAGTACGCGATGATGGGATCCATTGTGACCTCCGACATCGTGGGCATCGACAGCCCGCGGGTTGCGCTGCTCAATATCGGGGCAGAGGACATCAAGGGCAATAATACGGTCCGCGATGCTGCAGCGTTATTAAATGCCAGTACACTCAACTATATTGGGTTCATCGAAGGCAATGACCTGTTCTCCGGCAAAGCGGATGTTGTTGTCACAGATGGCTTTACCGGAAATGTTGCACTCAAAACTATTGAAGGCGCTGTTGGCCTGGTGACACACTTTCTGAAGCGCGCATTCACCCGCAACTGGCTGTCAAAGGTGCAGGCGATAATTGCAGGACCCGTACTGCGCCGCCTGGCCGCCGAAATGGATGCGCGAGCCTACAATGGTGCGACTCTGCTGGGACTAAATGGTATTGTTGTGAAAAGTCACGGCAGCGCCGATTCCGTCGCATATCAACATGCAATTGATACTGCAATTGTTGAGGTCAGGAACCAGTTGCCACAGCAGATCGGTAACTTGCTGCAAAAGGAAACTGCATGATTTATTCGCGCATCGCCGGGACCGGTCGATACCTACCTGAACGAATAATGACGAACGCCGATCTGGAAAAGATCGTCGATACCAGCGATGAGTGGATTCGGACTCGAACGGGTGTCGAGCGACGTCATGTTTGCGCACCGGACCAGAGCGTTTCCCAAATGTGTATCGAGGCGGCCAAAGTTGCGATGGAGGCTGCCGGCGTCACTGCCGATGATATCGATATGGTCATCACGGGAACCACTACACCCGACCTGATATTCCCCAATGTATCGACCATTATTCAACACGAACTTGGAATTCCCGCTTGTACCGCATTCAGCCTCGAAGCAGCTTGCACCGGTTTTATTTATGCGCTGAGTACGGCCGACAAATTTATCAAAGCGGGCGAAGCAAAATGTGTGTTGGTGCTGGGCGCGGAATGCATTACCAAACTCGTTGACTGGACCGATCGAAATACTTGTGTGCTTTTCGGCGATGGCGCAGGTGCTGTAATTCTCAAGCCCTCTGACGAACAGGGCATTATCTCCTGTCACCTTGGCGCTGATGGCCAGTACAAAGACCTGCTGTACTACCCGGTTGGCGCGTCGAAAAATCTCGCTGCAGCAGGAACACCTGACGCTAAGATCATGATGACCGGTAACGAAGTGTTCAAGGTCGCGGTGAAAACGCTTGGACGTATCGCATTGGAAACACTTGAGGATGCCGGCATTTCCAGGGAAGAACTCGACTGGCTGGTTCCACACCAGGCCAATATTCGCATCATTCAGGCGATGGCCAAGCGACTCAACATGCCAATGGAAAAAGTCATTGTCACAGTACAGGATCATGGCAATACATCCGCCGCGTCCGTGCCAATGGCCCTTGACGTTGGCATACGCGATGGTCGCTTGAAGCGTGGTCAGCTGATTCTTATGGAAGCTTTCGGCGGTGGCTTCACCTGGGGCTCAGTCCTGATGCGCCTCTAAAAAGATAAGGTGGCAGTCACCATAACTCGAAGGAGTTAGGGTGACTGCCACCTTATCTTGGTTTTTCTTACCAGAGTTGAGTTTTGTTTTGTTGCGCAGAACGGCGTTGCATGCGCTGGTGTAAAGCCTGCCGTCTTCGGTCAATACGATCGCGGCGAATTACCGGATCAACCGATTTTCCTTGCTTGCGGTCAAAATCGTCGCGAAATTGACAAAAATCTTCGTAGGCGGCACGCACGTGACGCATTTCAGTTGCGATCAGCTCAATCATGATGACGTCATCAAGAAAACCGATGACCGGGATGTCGTCGGGCAGGATATCTTCCGGGTCTGCAAAATAGACGAAGGTGGCGAGGAGTCGCTCGCGATCAGTCTGCGGCAAATGCCATTCCTCGTCTGTCAGCATGCTGATCAGCGACTCCAGCTCGGGGAGCCGTTTGCCAACGAAATCCGGCAGAGGTTCGTTGTTTCGAATCTCAGCCAGTACGTCACTGATCGCCTCGATAATCTCGGATTCTTCCGCATCACGCACCGCAGCGCGGGATTGCTGCAGGGCCTGGCGGAAAAAAATGAGGTCGCGATCGCTCAATTCAAAGGAAATTTTCATGCTCATTGTGTCAGGCTACCGGCAACGCACTGTATCGGTCAATGTATGATGGTTTACCATACAGGGACTGACATCGACACGAACCTATGAATACGAAACTGGTTATTGGCAACAAGAATTACTCCTCCTGGTCCCTGCGGGTGTGGCTGCTGCTGCGCGAGGCTGGGATCAAATTTGAAGAGCAGCGCATCGCACTCGATACGCCGTCGACCCGGCGCGAATTGACCGAGGTGTCCGAAGCGGGTCGCGTACCGGTATTGCAGCACGACGGCATGACCGTTTGGGACTCGATGGCAATTGCCGAGACCATCGCCGAACTCTGGCCCGACAAGCATCTGTGGCCGGCGGAGCGGGACATACGCGCGCATGCGCGATCGGTGTGTGCCGAAATGCATGCAGGATTTGCAACGCTTCGAACGCGCATGCCGATGAACTGTCGTGCGATGGGGCGCAAGGTGTCTCTGCCGGACGAACTGGGTAAGGACATCGATCGCATCATCGCGATCTGGGTCGACTGCCGACATCGATATGGTGATAAAGGTGATTGGTTGTTCGGTGACTTCTCAGTTGCCGATGCGATGTTCGCACCGGTCGTATTGCGTTTCAGAACCTATGGTATCAATCTACCGGAATCTGCATGCTTCTATCCACGGCGTTTGCTGCAAAGTGAAGCGATGCAGGAATGGCTGCTCGCGGCTGAATCGGAAACTGAAGTCATCGACAATGAAGAAATAGGAAAGTGACAAAATTGCATACAAACATCATTACGTTATTCACGTTGCTTGCAGCGTGGAGTCTTCCCGTGCAAGCCGCAATTTACGACCTGCCGCCAGAAGGACAGGATGTCATTGGCGAAATATCCACGGTGGTTGCGAGCTACGATGACACGCTGGTTGATATTGCTCAACGTCATGGCCTCGGCTACCAGGACATCGTACATGCGAATCCCAACGTGAATGTCTGGGTACCGGGCGAGGGTACGGAAATCGTATTGCCGAATCGCTTCATATTGCCGCCGGGCTCGAGGACAGGACTGGTACTCAATATTGCTGAATACAGGATGTACTATTTTCCAGAGCCAAAGCCTGGCGAAGTTGCAAAAGTGCACACCTATCCGATGAGCATCGGTCGCATGGACTGGGAGACGCCACTGGGTCTCACGCAGATTGTTGCGAAGGCGAAAAACCCAGCCTGGTATCCGCCGCAGTCAGTGCGTGACGAACACGCCGCCGATGGTGATCCCTTACCGAGAATCGTACCGGCAGGACCTGATAACCCGCTGGGCACGCGTGCATTACGACTCGGATTACCCGGCTATCTGATCCATGGCACGAACCGGCCGGCGGGTGTCGGCATGCGCGTGTCGCACGGTTGCATACGCATGTTCCCTGAAGATGTCGAATTTTTGTTTGATCGAATCCCGGTAAAAACTGCAGTGCGTATTATCGATGTGCCGGTGAAGGTTGGATGGGATGGTGAAATGTTGGTTGCTGAAGTGCATCCATTACTGGAAGTGCCACAACGTCTGCCAAGACTGACAGAAGAGAATATCGAAGCGCTGGATGCGGATGTGGAATTTCCAGATGTGGAAACTCTCAGTAAAGATCCACTGACACATCTAACGGAACAATTTATTGTGACGACCGCGACGCGTGCGGGTCAACTCGACTGGGATATTGTTGAGGCGTTGGTTAAGCGTTCAGACGGTATTCCCGAGGCTGTTGGTGTCAGCATAAAAGAGGCGGGCATAAAAAACGCCGCGACAAGCGCGGCGTTCTAATAGATGTTGTTAAGCAGCAGTACTACTTAGACATCGATTTCTTGAACATGCGTTCCATGCTCTCTCGGTTTGCTTGGCAGCAAGCCTGAGATTCTGTCGCAGCGGCAAGTGCCTGATCAGCAGTTCTTTGGGCCGCAGAAGCAGCCTGAGAAGCACGATCAGCAGATGCACGAGCAGCTTCTGCTGCAGATGCAGCAGCGGCGGCGTCAGCAGCAGCACGATCAGCCGTAGCTTTAACGTCGTCAAGGCCGGTTGTTGCACAACCTGCAGCCATTGCGAGGAGGAGTACGAGTCCGCTAGCTTTAAGTGCGGTCTTTTTCATTTTGGAAGATCCCTTGATAGTTTGCCAAAATCAGCTCGCGCATTATTTCCTAAACCGAACGGCGCTGCAATGAATATCCGGGGTTTCTTGCCCCCTGTCTCCCCGAAGCGACAGTGCCGCCGTAGGAGCGCGCCATGCGCGCGAAGCACCGCGGCAGCCTGAAAGGCTGCAATAAGGTTCAGGCTGTGTCACAAACTGATAGTTTTTATGTGGCCTGTCGGCCACCGCTTCGCTTCGCGCGCATGGCGCGCTCCTACGGTACTTGCACTGCCCGAAGTACTGTATATAATCCCAGCATACTGTGAATCCATACAGGAAAACTCAAATGCGCGAACTGACCCCCAGGCAAAAGCAAATTCTTGAACTAATTCAAGATGTTATCTACGAAACCGGCATGCCACCCACCCGCGCAGAAATTGCCGCGGAGCTGGGCTTCAAGTCGGCCAATGCGGCCGAGGAGCATTTGAGGGCCTTGCAACGTAAAGGCGTTCTCGACCTGGTGCCCGGCGCGTCGCGCGGCATCCAGTTGAAAGATTCTCTGCGGGACCAGATGGGCTTGCCGCTGGTGGGTCGGGTCGCTGCCGGCAGTCCCATCCTCGCAGAGGAACATATCGAGACGCATTACCGCATCGATCCGCAACTTTTTAACCCAAAACCGCATTATTTGTTGCGTGTACAGGGCATGAGTATGCGAGACGCCGGCATTCTCGACGGCGATCTCGTGGCCGTACACCGCACACCGGAAGTTCGCAGCCGACAGATCATCGTGGCACGACTGGATGACGAAGTGACGGTTAAACGTTACCGGCAAAACGGTACGGTAGTGTCCCTGTTGCCGGAGAACGTCGACTTCGAACCCATCGAAGTGGATTTGAAAACCCAGAATCTCGTCATCGAAGGCGTGGTTGTCGGCGTTATTCGTGATGGCTTGCCGCTGCATTGATCTTGCATTGATGGAGCGGCGCAATGAGCCTGGAGAAATTACTGGAGAACCCGCGTGTCTGGCGGGGCAGCAGCCAGAATAACCGCCAGGTCGGGCTTGCCAGTGGTTATCCGGAACTGGATCGTTGCCTGCCGGGTGGTGGCTGGCCGCTTGAGGCGCTTACCGAAATCCTGATCGGGCAGTACGGCATGGGTGAACTGCGTTTATTAATGCCGGCGCTCGCGCAACTCAGCGCTGAAGACGCACACTCCAGTCTGGGCGAACCCGCAGAGCCGGGCTGGATAGCCTGGGTTGCCCCACCGTTTCAACCCTATGCACCGGCATTGCAACAATGCGGTATCGATTTGTCCCGTATGCTGGTCGTGCGACCGAAAGACGACAGCGAATTATTATGGTCGGCTGAGCAGGCCTTGTCGTCGGGTACTTGTGCGGCGGTTTTGTTGTGGCCCGAGGTGCTCGATGACCAAGCCAGCCGGCGTTTGCAACTGGCCGCGGAAAAAGGACACAGCTGGGCAATTGCGTTTCGGCCATTGTCGGCACGCCATCAACCCTCTGCAGCGGCCTTGCGACTGGAACTGCAGTCCACCGGGCAGGGCACGCAGGTCCATATCTTAAAGAGTCGCGGTGGTCGCCCGGCTACCTTAAATAATTTACTTTAAAGATGTCCCGGGCATGGAAATCACCCGTCGCGCGACGGGATACCGCCCCGACTCTTTCTGGTAAACAGCAGTCATTAGCGTTTACGGAGCCACCGCCGCCACCGCATGCCTTGTCGCTTACACCGACGCCGGTCCGGCGACTGTGGTTTTGCATCTACTTGCCCAATCTGCCGTTGGAGGCCTGCCGCACTTCGGATGAGGCACTCGCCATCGTTGAAGAGCAGCACGGCATCTACCGGGTTTTGCAAACCGACTTGCTTGCGGCAGAGGCGGGCATCATGGCGGGGCAGTCGACCAATGCAGCACTCGCCCTCATGCCAACGCTCAAGCTGGAAGAGCGCAGCCCGGTTCGCGAACAACAGGTGCTGGAACAGCTGGCGACCTGGCTGGAGCGCTTTTCCTCGTTTGTCAGCATTGCTGGCAACGATGTGTTGTTGCTGGAAATCGCTGGCAGTCTGCGCTTGTTTGGCGGGCTTCCCAAGCTGCGCCAGGCGATCGCAGAGGGGCTTGCTGCACAGGGTTTTTCGGCAGCAATGGCAATCGCACCCACACCGCTGGGCGCCACTTACCTCGCGAGAGCGGGTCGACGAGTCTGTATTCGTGCCGAGGAAAACTTAAGCCCGGCACTGCGATCTTTGCCACTCGGCTGTTTGAACTGGCCAGAGGGACAGCGAGAGGCGCTTGCCGGTATGGGCATTGCGAACATCGGCGATTGCCTGCGTTTGCCTCGCGAAGGTTTTGCACGGCGTTTTGGCGCAGAGCGCTTGCTCGAACTCGATCGTGCGCTGGGACACCTGCCGGATCCGCGTGACTCATGGCGCGCTCCCGAGCGTTTCTGCGCGAACTTCGAAATGAACGAGGAACAATCCGATCGGAAATTACTGCTGAACATCTGTCATGAACTGTTGCTGTCGCACGAACAGTTTTTACTGGCGCGTCAATTGGGCACACAACGATTGTGTTTCAGTTTTTTTCATCTCAAAAGTCCCGCAACAGAATTGTGGCTGGGCTCAGCGCTGGCGGATCGTTCCGCAACACGCTGGTTTGATCTTCTCAAGATTCGTTTCGAGTCTTTGTGCCTGCCGGAAGCGGTCATTGCGGTACGTTTGCGCAGTGGTTTGTCACAGCCACTGCAGGCGGAGACCGGCAGGCTCGGTTTTCATCAGAAGGACGGCCGGCAGAGACGGCGTTATTCAATCGCACAACTCGCCGAGCGACTGATTGCGCGCATCGGTGATCAATCCGTCAATGCCATCAACATGGTCGCTGAGCATCGTCCCGAGTATGCCTTTAGTCTGCAGCATCCTTTATCGGACTGGTCGGTCAGTACTCTGACGAGCAATACCGATATCAGGCGCCCATTGTGGATGTTGCCGGAACCCGCGTTGTTACCGGCAGATGGCAATTATCCCTTGTACAAAGGCTGCCGCCTAAGGTTGCTGGATGGACCTGAGCGACTCGAAACCGGGTGGTGGGATGAATACAGCATCTCGCGCGATTACTACACGGCGATGAATGGCGCTGGCATGCATCTGTGGGTTTTTCGAAATCGTCAGCGAACGCCGAGCTGGTACCTGCATGGCATCTTTGGTTAAAGCGGCTGCTGGCGTTCGATATGCCGAGTTACACGCACTCAGCAATTTTACATTCCTGCGCGGTGCCTCCCATCCTGAGGAACTGGTTGAGACGGCTGCAGAACTTGGCTACGAGGCACTCGCGATCAGCGACGAATGTTCGATGTCGGGAATCGTACGCGCGCATGCAGCTGCTAAACAGGCGGGTTTAAAAAAACTGATCATCGCCTCCGAGTTGCGCCTGCAAAGTGGTCGTAAGCTTGTTGTGCTGGTGCAAAACATTGAAGGCTACGCAGCGCTTTGCCAACTCATCACGAATGCTCGACGTGCGGCAGAGAAGGGCACATACGAACTGACACGACTCGACTTCGAGAGCGGCTTACCGGGCTGCCTCGCGTTATGGGTGCCGGACAAGGACCTGACACTCGATGTGGAAGACCACTGGATACGTGAAACCTTTCGCGACCGCCTGTGGATTGCCGTTGAGCTGCTGGCAGATGGCCGGCAACGAGAACAGCTCGACAAACTGCGTGCAGAAGGTCAACGCCTGAAATTACCGCTGGTCGCATCGGGTGACGTGCATATGCACATCCGCGCGCGTCGCATACTGCAGGACGCCGTGACCGCGATTCGCGCAGGTACAACCATCGACCAGGCAGGTTTTGCCCTATACGCTAACGGCGAACGTCACTTGCGATCACTGGCGGTACTGGAACGCATCTATCCCGCGGAGCTGCTGGCTGAGTCGGTGTGTATTGCCGAGCGCATTCAGTTTTCGCTCGACGAACTGCGCTACGAATACCCGGGTGAGTTGATACCGGAAGGTGAAACCTCGGCCAGCTATCTCAGGAAACTGACCGAAGAAGGCATGCAGCGACGCTGGCCAGCGGGTGTTCCTGCCAAAGTCCGCACACTTGTTGAACACGAATTAAAACTGATCGCCGAGCTTAGCTATGAATCGTATTTCCTGACCGTGCAGGATATCGTCGCGTTTGCACGCTCGCAAAAGATCCTCTGCCAGGGGCGTGGTTCAGCCGCGAACTCGGCAGTATGTTTTTGTTTGGGCATTACAGAAGTCGATCCGGATCGTATGCAGGTGCTTGTGGAACGATTTATCTCGAAGGAGCGCAACGAACCACCGGACATTGATGTTGATTTCGAACACGAACGACGCGAAGAAGTTATTCAATACATCTACGCGAAATACGGTCGCGAAAGAGCGGCACTTGCCGCCACGGTAATTACCTATCGACCGCGCAGTGCACTGCGTGACGTTGGCAAAGTGCTGGGTTTAAGCAACTTGCAAATTAGTCGTCTCTCCCGCTCGATGCAGTGGTGGGATGGTTGCAAGGTCGATGACAGCCGTATCCTGGAAGCCGGGCTCGATCCTGACAGTCCGATTATTCGCAGGCTTTTGTACCTGGTGCGCGAAATTATAGGCTTCCCACGACATCTGTCGCAGCATGTTGGCGGCTTCGTGATTTCCGATGCGCCACTGTATGAACTCGTGCCGATCGAAAACGCGACGATGCCGGATCGCACCGTCATTCAGTGGGAAAAAAACGATCTCGAGGAAATCGGTCTGTTGAAGGTCGATGTCCTGGGTCTCGGCATGTTGACGGCGATACGGCGCAGCTTCGATTTGATACGCGATTTCGACGGTCGCGAATACACACTGGCGAGCGTGCCGGCGGAAGACCCGCGCGTGTACGACATGATCTGTGACGGCGATACGATGGGGGCGTTCCAGATTGAATCGCGTGCGCAGATGGCGATGTTGCCACGATTGAAACCACGCTGTTACTACGACCTTGTGATCGAAGTAGCGATTATCCGGCCGGGCCCGATTCAGGGTGACATGGTGCATCCCTATCTGCGACGCCGAAATGGTGAAGAGGCCGTCGACTATCCCAGTGAAGCGGTGAAGAGTGTGCTGCAACGGACATTGGGTGTGCCTATTTTTCAGGAACAGGTCATGCAACTGGCAGTGGTCGCTGCGGGGTTTTCACCCGGCGAAGCCGATCAACTGCGGCGAGCGATGGCGGCCTGGAAGCGGCGAGGTGGCTTGGGCCCCTTTGAGGACAAGCTGATTTCCGGCATGCGCGAGCGCGGTTACGACGAAGGCTTTGCGCGACAGATATTTCGCCAGATTGAGGGCTTCGGTGAATACGGTTTTCCGGAATCACATTCGGCGAGTTTCGCCTTGCTGGTGTATGTGTCCTGCTGGTTGAAGTGCCACACGCCCGCAGCCTTTACCTGCGCCTTGTTGAACAGTCAGCCAATGGGTTTTTACTCCGCATCACAGCTCGTACAGGATGTGCGGCGTCACGGCGTCGAGGTCAATGCCGTGGACATCAATCGCAGTGACTGGGACTGCAGTCTTGAGACCGGCGAGGGTGGTGCGGCAGTTTTACGGCTCGGTCTGCGCATGGTCAAAGGTCTTTCCGAGGAAGCGGGGCAAAGAATTGTTGTCGAGCGTGAACACGGTGAATACCGACAAGTGCAAGTCCTGCTGGAGCGGGCCTGTCTTGATCGACGCGAGCTCAATGTGCTGGCGACGTCGGGTGCATTGCGAGCACTTGCCGGTGACCGGCATCGCGCGCGCTGGGCGGTCGCGGGTACTGAAAAGCCGCTGCCCTTATTCCAGTCGATGCAGCGCTTCGAGGCAACGCCGATGTTGAAACAGGCAACGGAAGGGCAGAATATCGTCGCAGACTATCAGAGCACGGGGCTTACGCTTGAGCGACATCCGGTGTGCCTGTTACGCCGCCACCTGGATCGTTACAACTACACCGCTGCAGCGGCTTTGCCGAAGCGACAGAACGGTCAGGTGATTAATGTCGCGGGACTGGTCATCACCAAGCAGCGGCCGGGCACCGCGAGTGGCGTTACCTTCGTAACGCTGGAGGATGAAACCGGACAAATTAATGTGATTCTCTGGAAGAAAGTTGCCGAGGCGTATCGCCCGGCATTGCTGAACGCGCGCTTACTCGGTATCAGCGGGGAGCTGCAGATTGAAGGGAAGGTCATTCACGTCATCGCCAAACGACTGTTTGATCATACCGAGATGCTGGGGAGCTTAAGCGTGCGCTCCAGGGATTTTCGTTAGGCGTTAATCGTCGTCAAGATTGAAGTTATACGTGTCGTCAAGCTCGCATTCTTTCATCTCGCGAATCTCTTCAAGCCGCTTGCGAATCCTGGCGCGTTCAGCAGCATCCCGCGCATCTGTCGCCTCAATCCTGGCCACCAGTTCCTCAACATTGAATTCTGCCGAAAGATCGCCGACCGTTTCGCCGAAATCGACTTCAATATCGCCGTCGGCTATCGCGCCCGCAATATCATCGTCGTCGTCGATCGTGTCGTCATCATCGTCATCAACAAGATCATCTGGATCATCAATATCGCCGACCATTGCATACCTCATCAGCTGTAAAGATCTATTATCGAATAAGGTTATTGATCTCGAAAATAGGCAATAAAATAGCAAGCACAATTAATAGCACAATACCGCCCATCAACACGATCACTAATGGCTGCAATATACCAAGTAATGCGGCGATTAGGCCATTGACTTCGCGTTCCTGTCCCACCGCTGCGCGGCCGAGCATCTCTTCCAGTTTGCCACCGGACTCGCCGCTCGACACCAGGTGAATCATCATCGGTGGAAATAACCTGCTGGCGGAGAGTGACTTGCTGATTGAGCCGCCCTCGCGAACGCGGACCGTGGCTTCGGTCACAGCATCCCGCATCGGCAGGTTTTCAATCACTTCGGACGAGATTTTCAAGGCCTCAAGAATGGGTACGCCACTGCCGGCGAGAATGCTCAAGGTGCGGGTAAAGCGTGCGGTATTGATACCGCGCGTCAGTCGTCCGGCTATTGGCATGCGCAGCAGGAATCGATGATAGCTGCGACGAGGACCTTCCTGCTTCAGTAGCCACCACAAACTGTAGACCACCGCGGCGACACCGATCATCAGCAACAACCAATGATCGCGCAGGAAATCACTGGTTGCGATCATGCCGCGCGTCAATCCAGGCAATTCGCCCCGGGCACTTTCAAAAACGCCGACAATCTTCGGCACGACCGTTGCCAGCATGAAGCCAATGATGCCGAGCGCCATAACGATCAACGCCACCGGATACACCATCGCGTTAGTAATGTTTTGACGCAATTCCTGGCGCGACTCGGTGTAGTCTGCGAGCCGCTCCAAAACGATGTCGAGGTGCCCCGAGTTTTCGCCCGCTGCAACGGTGGCCCGGTAAAGTTCCGGAAATGCCTGTGGAAATTCACCGAGTCCATCCGCCAGCGTATGACCTTCCATAACCTTGGCACGTACACCGAGCAAAATACTTTGCGTACGTGAATTGTCATTTTGTTGCGACACCGCCAGCAGCGTTTCTTCAAGTGGCATACCGGACTGCGCCAGCGATGCCAATTGCCGGGTAATCAGTGCCAGTTCGCCGGACGAGATGCCCTTGCGAAACGAAAAGCTGCGCTGTCGACGTGCCTCTTTGTGCGCGACCTCGGTAACACTGACAGGCAGTAGTTTTCGGTCGCGAAGCAATTGTCGAATATGCTTCGGCGTATCGCCCTCAAGCAAACCCTTGGTTTGCTTGCCAGCCTGATCCATCGCAACGTATTCGAACGCACCCATTTAGTGTCCTGTTTGCTTAGTCTTCGCGGGTGACGCGCAGCACTTCGTCGAGCGTCGTCCGACCGGATAGCACCAACCGACAACCGTCAGCGCGGATATTGGCGCTGAATTTTCTCGCGTGCCGCTCCAGTTCCTGCTCGCTGACACCGTCGTGGATCATTTCACGCATGGCGTCATTGACCGAGATGAGTTCGTAGATGCCGGTACGACCCGTGAAGCCACGATTTCCGCCGCTGCCGGGCTTGTACAAGGTCGGTGGATTGGCGGCATCGATACCGAGCACCTCACACTCGTATTCTGAAGCGGTATAGGCAATCTTTGTTTCGTCATCCAGAACTCGAACCAGTCGCTGTGCCAAAACACCGATCAGGCTCGATGCGAGCAGGTAGGGCGCGACGCCCATATCACGGAGTCGCGTTACGGCACCGCTGGCGGTATTGGTATGCAAGGTGGACAGTACGAGGTGACCCGTTAAACTCGCTTGCACGGCGATCTCTGCGGTTTCCAGATCGCGTATCTCACCAACCATCACCACGTCAGGATCCTGACGGAGAATCGCCCGCAAGCCACGCGCGAAAGTCATCTGGACCTTTGTGTTGACCTGGGTCTGGCCAATTCCATCGATCAGATACTCGATCGGGTCTTCGACCGTCATGATGTTGCGGCTATTGTCGTTGATGCGTTCGAGCGCTGCGTACAATGTCGTTGTCTTACCCGAACCGGTGGGGCCGGTGACCAGAATGATGCCGTGCGGTTTGTGAATGAGTTCATCCATCGAGCGCATTGACACCGCTTCCATGCCGAGCGATGCGAGGTCAAGACGCCCGGCCTGTTTGTCGAGCAGTCGAAGTACGACACGTTCGCCATGGCCTGAGGGCAATGTCGACACGCGGACATCGACGGCGCGACCACCAATTTTCAATGAAATGCGGCCATCTTGCGGTAAACGTTTTTCGGCAATATCCAGACGCGACATGACTTTGATTCGAGATACCACCAGCGGCGCAAGCGCGCGTCGTGTCTGCAACACTTCGCGCAGCACGCCATCGATTCGAAATCGCACGCCGAGGCGATTTTCGTAAGTCTCGACATGAACGTCGGATGCATTTTCTTTTATAGCTTCGGTCAGGACGGCGTTGATGAAGCGAATGATCGGCGCGTCGTCATCGCTCTCCAGCAAGTCAGATGGTTCGAGATCCTGCGCAAATTGCGTCAGGTCAAAGTCGTCATCGAGACCGTCCATCATCTGTGCAGCGTTCTTCGAATCCTGTTCGTAGGATTGCTGCAACAGTGTGTCAAATACCTCGGCCGAGACGCGCAACAGTGTCAGCGGAACGCCTGCGAAGCGACGCACTTCAGCGAGGCTCAATGGTGTTGCGCCGCTGCGGTAGACGGCTTTTCCACTGTCCTCTCCGATCTCCTGAATCAGAACACCGTGCCGCTTGGCGAAGGAAAATGGCAGACTTCGGCGGGCCTTGACCTCCACCTGTTCCTGCGTCTCAAGAATGATTTCGCTATTCGCTTCCATCGTCTTGATCAGTCGTCCTCTGCAAGTCCGCTTCGCTCAGTTCAGGCAGAATTGGTCGTTCGCGACCCGGCATTAACTGTATGTTTTCGCCTTCCTTGCCTTGTTGCACCTTGCGAATTAGATTGTATTTTGCGTTGGTCTGAAAAGATGTCTCCGCCGAATCACGCATTATCGTGGCCCGTAGGAATATCATCAGATTGGTTTTCTTTTTGACGGTCTTTTGCGATCGAAAAAGTGCACCAAGCACTGGAATCTTGCCGAGCACCGGGACGGCCTGATTGCTTTCCAACAGCGTGTCTTCGATCAAGCCACCGAGAACCAGAATTTCACCATCATTGACGATGACCGTTGTTTCAACAATGCGTTGATTGGTTACCAGGTCAACCGCATCGCCAGCTGACTGCGCGATGCTGGAAATTTCCTGAGAAATATCGAGCACCATAGAATCGCCTTCGTTGATTTGTGGCGTAATCGCCAGCTTCACGCCGATTTGCTGACGATTAATGGTTTGAAAGGGATTTACGGAACCACCGGTGCCGCCGGTATTGGTGAATGACCCCGTTACGAATGGCACCTCCTGACCAACATTCAACGTCGCTTCTTCGTTGTCTGTTGTTACGATCGACGGTGTCGAAATGATATTGGTGTCCGCGTCGCCTTCGAGCGCGTTGACAATCGCCGCGAAACTGACGCCTGAATCGGAGATTCGTCCAACGCCCACTGTTATGCCGTTTCTGATGAGACCGCTTGGATCGACTGCACCACCGGCTGCGGCCGACCCTAACTGAACGACGCCGGCTACATCGGCGAAGTCTGTCAATGCGATGGGCGCATCGCCACCGCTCCCTTCAATTGCCCATGACACACCGAATCGGTTTTCCTCATCCGCGATGACTTCGACAATAATGGCTTCAACCAGCACCTGTGCGCGGCGAATATCCAGTTTGTCGACAATCTGGTTCAATGAACGCATTGTTTTCGGTGGTGCATTAATGATGATCGCGTTGGTTTGCGGGTCGGCCCAGACGCTGACTTTGTCAATGGGTGATGCTGCAGCACCCTGCGCAGCCCCTGCGCCGAGCAGATTCGTAAAATGGGTTTGTAATTTTGTCGCCAGATCTTCGGCATCGGCGTAACGCAGATAGCGTACCTGCGAATCGCCGCCGGCCTCCAGCGGTGTGTCGAGGTGCGCAATCAGTGTTCGCAGTCGCAGACGGTCGGCTTTATCGCCGCCGATCAGTACGCTGTTGGTGCGCGAGTCAGCAACCAGGCTTGTCGTGACGGGTGCGCCGTCGGCACGTTGCGTTTGCGTCAGTGCCGTCATGATACGAACGATTTCGGCGGCTGAGGCGTTTTGTAGCGCTACGACTTCGATGTCTGCGTCGCTCGCCAAATCGATGCGACGAATAATGCTAACCATGCGGGCAAGGTTTGCGGCGCGATCAGAAATGATCAGCATGTTAGAGCCCGCGTGCGCGACCATGTGACCGTATTGCGGAATTAATGGACGCAATATCGGCACCAGCTGTGTAGCGGCGACGTTATTGACCTGAATTACCTGGGTCGCCATGTCGTCGGGACCCGCAGCGCCTTCAGTGCCAAAACTGGTCGGAAATTGTCGTGCAGTGGCATCGGGCAGGATCTTGACGAGGTTGCCGCTCTCAACGGCAACGTAACCGTGTACCTGCAGTATCGACAGAAAGGCTTCGTAGAACGCGTCCTTCGACATTGGCGCTGCAGACAGCAAATTAACTTTGCCGGTTACGCGTGGGTCAAGGATGAAGTTCTTGCCGGTGGCCTCGCTTACCGCTTCAACGACGATTCGGATATCGGCATCTTTCCAATTCAGCGTAATGCCGGGTTCCTGCGCCAGCGAATTTGAGCTAAAGGGCAAAAGGAGTGCGGCAATAAGCAAAAATTCAATGCGCTTTTGTTTCATAGTTTGATTCATTGGTTTTGATCGTCGCTCAAGTCGAGCTGCTGGGTTTTCAGAATCAAGGTCTCCGAATCACCATTGCGTTCAATGGTAACGGTAACCTGTTCCGCGGTACCTAGCGATTGAAATATTTGCATCGCCTGACTGGCATCTGAAAGCGCCTGACCGTCGATGTCCTTGATGATGTCACCAGGACGAAGCCCAAGCGCCGCAAACTGCCGCCGATCACGCCCCGGGTAAACCCGAAATCCGACCTGTTCGCCATTCACGCGATACGGCGTTGGACGAATGACGTCGGTCAGTTTGGTGAGGTTTTCGGCCACGACCGATTGAATACTCTGCGAATTGTCGAGCGCCTGACGAGTCGTGGATGTGGTTCGGCGCATTGCTGTATTCGCAGGCGTGTCCTTGAATTCTCTGGGCAACTTCAAGCTCGTCAGGACGCCGCGCTCATTCAATACTACGCGGTCTGCGTAAACGGCATGTAAGGTCGCGACCGAGTCGACGGGATCGCCAATGATATAGACCTTCTGATCGTTACCACCGTCCGAGATGATAGCGATGGAGTAGCGAGGGATTTCCGAGGCGACCGTGCCGTTCAGCGTCAGATTAATGCGTTTGGTTTCTTCCAGATCATCATCGGCGGCGACAACAACCGGACCTTCGGGTGCGGTGTCGGCGATGCCAAATACATGATCGCCGGCAATCGAGCTGACGTCGGCCGAAATACTGGACGCTGTCGCTGAGCCTGGCATGGCAGCCGGTAGTGGAACGGCGCTGCCAGCGGCAGTCCCGGGCACCAGTAGCCACACCATCCGGGCGGCTTGCCAGGCAATTAGCACGACAAGTACCAGGCTCAGCAGGGCCGGCAGAATGCGGTTCACGGCGTTGAGGGCGTTTTCGCCGTCTACGCTAGAAATGTTTGACCAGTTTGCTCTTGAAATCATATTCAATGAAGCTATTTCGAGTGGAGACTTGTCTATTAACGTAGCGACCCGATGATACGGGTTGAACTGTGACACGAACAAGCAGATTATTGACTTTTAAGCGAAATATCACATTTACACGCACTATGAGTGAACGACCCAGCGACACAAACCGGGACGCCGATATCGATCTTGCGGTGGACGAGGCCCGGCCTAAACTCAAGCGGCCACCGCTTTATCGGGTGGTGCTGCTTAATGACGATTACACGCCGATGGAATTCGTGGTCAGTATTCTGGAGTCCGTATTTGGGATGGCACGGACAGGAGCGACACACGTTATGCTCGAAGTGCATACGAAAGGTAAGGGTATTTGCGGTATTTACAGCTACGAAATTGCGGAAACCAAGGTAGCCCAGGTATTGAGCCTTGCGAGCCAGCACCAGCATCCATTGCTGTGCACCATGGAGCAGTCCTGAATGACGAATGAGGCCGGAATATGTTGAGTAGTGAGCTGGAGTTTTGCCTGAACGAGGCGTTTCAACGGGCACGCGATCACCGTCACGAATTTATGACGGTAGAGCACCTGTTGCTGGCGCTGCTCGATATTCCGGGCGTGCACGAAATTCTGAAGGCCTGCGATGCGAATATTCCCGAGTTGCGACGTCAATTAATTGAAGTCATCGACGAGCAGACACCCCTGTTATCTGACGATGACGAAATTGAAGTGCAGCCGACACTTGGGTTCCAGCGCGTGTTGCAGCGGGCTGTGTTCCACGTCCAGTCGAGCGGCAAGAAAGAAGTGACCGGCAGCAACGTGCTGGTCGCGATTTTCTCTGAAAAACAATCTCAGGCGGTTTACTTGCTGAGTTTGCAGGATATTTCTCGTCTCGATGTCGTCAATTACATCTCACATGGCTTGCCGCAAATTTCGGACGATGGAACAGCGCACGAGGGTGATCCCGAGTTGCAATCGGAAGCCGAGCCCGAATTGTCCGCATTGCAAAAATACGCGACAAACCTCAATGAGCTTGCCATTCAGGGGAAGATCGACCCGCTGATCGGTCGTGAGCTGGAGATCGAGCGCACGGTCCAGATCCTGTGTCGGCGCCGCAAGAACAATCCGCTGTATGTCGGCGAGGCAGGGGTCGGCAAGACCGCGCTGGCCGAAGGCCTGGCGCGAATGATTGTCGAGGAGCGTGTACCGCAGGTGTTGGCGGACAGCACCATTTACGCGCTGGACATGGGTACCCTGATTGCCGGAACCAAATATCGCGGCGACTTTGAGAAACGTCTGAAGGGCGTCATCGCCGAGATTCGGGAGAATCCCGGCGCGATCCTGTTTATCGACGAAATTCACACGGTTATTGGCGCGGGCGCGGCCTCCGGCGGTGTTATGGATGCGAGCAACCTGATTAAACCCGTGCTTGCCAACGGCGACATGCGCTGCATTGGTTCGACCACGTACTCTGAATACCGCGGTATTTTTGAAAAAGACCATGCACTGGCGCGACGCTTTCAGAAAATTGATGTGCCGGAGCCGAGTATCGAAGAGTCTGTTGCGATCCTGAAGGGTTTGAAGTCGCGCTTCGAAGAACATCATGGCATCAAGTATGACAATCCGGCGCTGGAGGCGGCTGTCGAACTGTCAGTGCGACACATCAATGACCGGCATTTGCCCGACAAGGCAATCGATGTGATGGACGAGGCAGGTGCCAACCTGCGCCTGAAACCTGAGGCGAGTCGTGGCAAGCGCGTTACCGTCAGAATGATCGAATCGATTGTCGCGAAAATGGCGCGCATTCCGGAGAAGAGCGTTTCCTCATCCGACCGCGACGCTTTGCGCACGATGGAGCGGGATCTCAAGCTTACGATCTTTGGCCAGGATCAGGCGATCGAGGCGCTCAGCGGTTCGATAAAGATGTCTCGCAGCGGCTTGCGAGACGAAGAGAAGCCGATCGGCTCATTTCTGTTCGCCGGCCCCACCGGTGTCGGTAAAACCGAGGTGACACGGCAGCTGGCTATGATCATGGGTGTCGAGCTGATTCGCTTCGACATGTCCGAATACATGGAACGCCATACCGTGTCCCGTCTGATCGGTGCACCGCCGGGTTACGTCGGTTTCGACCAGGGTGGACTCTTAACAGAAGCCGTTAACAAAAACCCGCATGCTGTTGTTTTACTTGATGAAGTTGAAAAGGCTCATCCCGAGGTTTTCAACCTGCTGCTGCAAGTGATGGACCATGGCACGCTCACTGACAACAACGGCCGCAAGGCGGATTTTCGAAATGTGATCCTGGTCATGACGACCAACGCAGGTGCCGAGGAATCCAGTCGCGCGTCAATTGGCTTCACCGAACAGGACCACAGTTCTGACGCGATGTCGGTCATTAGCAAACGCTTCTCACCGGAATTCCGTAACCGCCTGGACGCCATTATCCAGTTTGCGCCGCTGGCAATCGATTCGATCAAACGAGTGGTCGACAAGTTGGTCGTCGAATTGGAGGTCAAACTTGGCAGCAACAACGTCACGCTCGAGCTTGACGACGAAGCCCGCAACTGGATTGCTGCGCGCGGTTACGATCCGAAAATGGGTGCGAGACCGATGGCAAGAATCATCCAGGAGCAAATCAAGCGGCCGCTGGCAGAGGAACTGCTATTCGGCAGCCTCGCAAAAGGCGGGCACGTAAAAATTGTCGTCGGCAAGGACGACAGTCTGGATTTGATCGCTGAACCGGTGCTAAGGGAACTTGAGCACCTGCCGGAGGCTTAGATTACTAACGGCCGCGGTAGACGATTCGACCTTTGCTGAGGTCGTAAGGCGTGAGTTCGACGGTGACTTTGTCGCCAGTCAATATACGGATGTAATTCTTGCGCATTTTTCCTGAAATATGCGCGGTCACAACATGCCCGTTTTCGAGTTCGACTCGAAACGTCGTATTGGGCAGCGTCTCATTTACGACGCCTTCCATCTGTAGGGCTTCTTCTTTTGCCAAGGGGCTGGATCTCTGTAGTGCGAAAAGGCTGGCGAATTGTGCAGAAATGGTGTGGGTATTGCAATGCACCGGTCCCTCAATCGGGCAAAAGGTCCTTGCAGTGAATGGGTGAATCCGGCCAGTTCCTCACCGGATCGGCCGGATTGCAGAGTTGGTCGAGCAGGGCCCGAAACTCGGCTCTCGGCTGCGTACGCGCACCCAGCGACAGCAAGTGAGACGAAACGACCTGGCAATCGAGGATCGCCAGGTCGCCGGCCAGCATCCGGTTAGCGACAAACAGCATCGCTAGTTTGGACATATTGGGGCGGGTGCTGAACATCGACTCGCCAAAAAAGACTTTACCCATCGCGAGCCCGTACATGCCGCCGCAGAGTTCATCGTCCTGCCAGACCTCAATGGAGTGGGTCCAGCCCATCGTGTGCATTTGCCGGTAGGCGGCGTCTATTTCCGCGGTGATCCAGGTGCCCTGTTCCGAGCGGCGTGGGCCGGCACAGGCCCGAATGACATCGGTGAACGCCGTGTTGACCCGAATCTCGGCGGTCGACTGGCGGATATCGCGACGCAGGCGGCGCGAGACCGTAAAGTCGCCTGGCAGGAATACGCAGCGTGGGTCTGGTGACCACCACAGCAAGGGCTCGCCGTCGTCCGACCAGGGAAATATGCCCTGACGATAGGCCGCCAGCAAACGATCCGGACTCAAGTCGCCACCGGCGGCCAGTAGCCCGTCGGGTTCACGAAGTGCCGAACTGACCGGTGGGAAGCTGTTCGGTGGATCGTCCGCTGAAAGCCAGGTGACACGATTTCTGCTCACCGCGAGCTGTCCGTTTCTTTGTAAGGTGTATGAGAGTCGACTTCGTCAATGTAACGCTCGACATGTTTCCCTTCTTCGTCCAGGTAGCGCTCAATTGCGCTGGCGAACTGGGGATGTGCCAGCCAATGCGCTGACCATGTCGTAACCGGTGAGAATCCTCGACTGACTTTGTGTTCGCCCTGTGTACCCGGTTCGAACAAGGTCTTGCCGGTCTCGATACAGTAGTCGATGCCCTGATAGTAGCAGGTCTCGAAATGCAGGGCATCGTAGTGACCGTTGCTGCCCCAATACCGCCCATACAAGGCGTGCTCACTTTCAAAGAAGACGGCCGCCGCGACAATCGCCGAGTCCAATTCGGCGAGAACATACAGGATGCTGTTTGGAAGCTGCGCGTTCAGATCGCGAAAAAATGCCTCGCTGTAGTACGGCATTGAACCGCGCCGCATGAACGTATTGCTGATCAGCTGATAGACGGCGGACAGGCTGCTTGCATCGATGTCGGCGCCATGGACGCGGCGAAAGCGAATGCCGCTCTCCCTGACACGTCGCCGATCGCGGCGCGCCTTTTTGCGCTTCGCCGATGTGAAGGTCTCGAGAAACCGCTCGAACGACGGGTAGTGCTTATTATGCCAGTGAAATTGACAGTCTTTGCGTATCAGCAGCCCGGCATCGCCAAAGGCGTCAATTTCGGGCGCTGTGGGAAACAGTATGTGAAAAGACGAGCAGTCAGTGTCTTCAGCCAGTTTGATCGCGGCTGCGAGCAGTGCTTTGCCGGCGACTTTGTCATCCGTGTCGCGAAGCAGCAGTCGTCGGCTGGGTGCCGGTGTGAACGGTACCGCGGATACCAGCTTGGGGTAGTAACTAAGCCCCGCCTGGTCATAGGCATTTGCCCAGGCCCAGTCGAAAACGAATTCCCCCCAGGAATGCGATTTCTCATACAAGGGCATTGCGGCGCGCAGGCCGTCGTCATCACTGATCGTCAAGTGTCGTGGCGACCAGCCGGTGTCCGGCGATACGCATCCGGATTGCTCGGCAGCCAGCAGGAACTCATGTCGAAGAAAGGGGTAATCGGTGCCCGCAAGCGCATTCCAGTCGTCGCGAGCGATCTCCGCCATGGCGCTGTGCACGGTTACCCGCAACGCAAATCCCTCAATCTAGGCCGTTTTTCGATTGCCGACCTTGCTCGCATCTTCCAGCGCATCAACGTATTTTTCGGCGTCGAGGGCGGCCATGCAACCCGCGCCAGCGGAAGTAATTGCCTGTCGATACACCTGGTCGGCCACATCGCCGGCGGCAAAAACGCCCGGGATACTGGTCGCCGTGGCGTCTCCTGCGATACCCGACTTGACGATGATGTAGCCATTCTTCATGTCGAGCTGGCCATCAAACAAGTGGGTGTTCGGCTTGTGGCCGATGGCAATGAAGACACCGTCCAGATCGATGTCGGTCGTCTTGTCATTGTCCTGCGTACTGCGGATTTTCATCCCTGTCACGCCATTGTCGTCTCCCAGGACCTCATCAAGTGTGTGGTCCCAGCGGATATCGATTTTGCCTTCGCGCTGTTTTTCAAACAGATGGTCTTGCAGAATTTTTTCAGCGCGGAGTTCGTCGCGGCGGTGCACCAGTGTCACTTTTGACGCGATATTGCTGAGGTACAAGGCTTCTTCAACCGCCGTGTTGCCGCCACCGATGACGGCGACCGGCTTGTTGCGATAAAAGAATCCGTCGCAGGTCGCACAGGCGGACACACCGCGGCCCTTGTAGGCTTCTTCTGATTCGAGTCCGAGATACATTGCGGTAGCACCCGTCGAGATAATCAGAGCATCGCAGGTGTAGGTCGCATAGTCACCGCTCAGCGTGAAGGGTCGTTTCGACAGATCCGCCGTATGAATATGGTCGTTGATGATTTCAGTATTAAAGCGCTCCGCGTGGCGCAACATGCGCTCCATGAGTTCCGGTCCCTGCAATCCTTCAACATCACCGGGCCAGTTGTCGACATCGGTTGTGGTCATTAGCTGGCCACCCTGTTCCATTCCAGTCACCATGACCGGATTGAGGTTGGCCCGGGCCGCGTACACTGCCGCCGCGTATCCGGCAGGTCCTGAACCAAGGATCAGAACCCGGCAATGTTTCAAGTCACTCATGTATAATTTGTCCGTTCAAAAAGATGAAGCACAGAATCGCCCGCAGAAGGCCTTGAAATGTGTTCCCTTGTGCTGCTTTCAAGGGGGTACATTCAAACGCGAGATGCGGGCAAGCTTTATGCGGAAAAGATGTATCTTGGGCTAGTGTAGGGAATTAAGAATCTTCATGGCAAGAGTCAAAAAAGCCAGTCAACCGGAATCGCGCCTGTCATCTCAGGTGCACAGAGCATTGCGTGAAGGTGCATTATACGTATTTGGTGCGCTGGCGCTGATTCTGTGGTTCGCGTTATTTACCTACAATCCCGCGGATCCGGGTTTCAGCCAGGCAACCACCAGCGGCGAAGTTCAAAACGGAATCGGGCGCTTCGGTGCCTTGCTCGCCGATCTGCTGTTCAATTTCTTTGGCCGGCCAGCCTACCTGTTCACGATCATGGTGTTTTTCCTTGGCTGGATGCTGTATCGCGAGCAAAAAACACAAATTGAATTGACGCGGCTCGATTTTGGCCTGCGCTTCGCCGGATTCCTGGCGACATTGATAACCAGTTGCGCGCTGGCGACATTGCATTTCTCACCGGCAGGCTTCAACGAGACGGCGGGCGGCATTATCGGGCAGGAAGTTGGACTGCGTCTTGAGTCGGTCATGAAGTTGCTGGGTGCCAGCACGCTGCTGTTTTGCCTGTGGGTCGCGTCTGTGTCGTTGTTTCTCGGTATTTCGTGGATCAGCGTCATGGACCGTATCGGTCGCTGGTCATTGATCGCGTTTGAAAAAGCGCGCGTAAAAATTGACGAGTTACGCGATCGCGCTGAAGGTCGTCGCAGCGCGGCCGCGCGGCAGGACATTGTGAATGTCGAGAAAAAGCTCAAAGCGACTCGCGAGAAGCCACGCATCGAACCGGTCATGTCGTCTTTGGAGCCGAGCGAACGAGCAGAAAAAGAGCGGCAAGTGCCGTTGTTCGAGCCACCTGCTGCGGGCGAATTGCCACCTTTGTCATTGCTGGACGATCCGCCGGAGCAAAAAGCGGGCTATTCCACGGAATCGCTCGAGGCAATGTCACGCCTGGTCGAACTAAAGCTGAAAGACTTTGGTATCGATGTCGAGGTCAAGTCGGTGTCGCCGGGCCCTGTCATCACGCGCTTCGAGCTCGATCCGGCACCCGGCGTCAAGGTCAGTCAAATCGCGAATCTCGCCAAGGATCTGGCACGTTCCTTGTCCGTGGTCAGCGTGCGTATCGTCGAGGTCATCCCCGGAAAATCCTTCGTCGGCCTGGAAATTCCCAATGAAAATCGTCAGCTGGTCACGCTTGGTGAGATATTAAAATCGCGTGCTTACGACGATCTCGCGTCGCCAATTACGCTGGCACTCGGTAAGGACATTGGTGGACATTCAGTTGTTGCGGATCTCGCGCGGATGCCGCACCTGCTGATTGCCGGTACCACGGGCGCGGGTAAGTCCGTCGGCATCAATGCAATGGTGCTGAGTATTCTTTATAAGACGCAACCCGAGCATGTGCGATTGATCATGATTGATCCAAAGATGCTTGAGTTGTCGGTGTACGAAGGCATCCCGCACTTGTTGGCGCCCGTTGTTACCGACATGAAAGAGGCAGCAAATTCCTTGCGCTGGTGTGTCGCGGAAATGGACCGGCGTTATCGTCTGATGTCGGCGCTCGGCGTGCGAAACATCGGTGGCTACAATCGCAAAGTGCGTGATGCAATTGCGGCCGGTGAGCCGTTGAAAGACCCAATCTTCAAGCCGCCCGAACTGTTCGACATCGACAAGCCGATCGAACATCCGACGCTGACACCGCTACCGTTTATTGTCGTCATTATCGATGAGCTCGCCGATATGATGATGATTGTTGGCAAGAAGGTCGAAGAACTGATTGCACGGCTCGCACAAAAAGCACGAGCATCCGGCATTCACATGATCCTCGCGACGCAGCGGCCCTCGGTGGATGTGATCACCGGCCTGATCAAGGCAAACGTACCCACGCGTATTGCGTTCCAGGTATCTGCCAAGGTCGATTCGCGCACAATTCTTGATCAGATGGGTGCTGAGAACCTGCTCGGACACGGGGACATGTTGTATCTGCCGCCAGGTACATCGCTGCCGGTTCGCGTTCATGGCGCCTTTGTTTCGGACAATGAGGTTCATGCCGTTGTCAGACACCTGAAGAAAAGTGGCGCACCCCGATATATCGATGAAATTTTGGAAGGCCCATCGAGTCCAACTCCGGGACTGACCGGAATCGACAAGCCCGGCGATAGCAGTGACGCCGAGCAGGACCCGTTGTACGACCAGGCAGTCCAGGTTGTGCTCGAGACCCGCAAGGCGTCGATTTCCGGCGTCCAGCGACGCCTGAAGATCGGTTACAACCGGGCGGCGAGGATGGTTGAATCGATGGAGGAGGCCGGCATGGTCGGTCCTTTGCAATCAAATGGTGCCCGGGAAATTCTGGTACCCACTACGGCGAAAGATGACTAAATTAAATATATCATTAGCGGCATTAGTGTTGCTGACAGCGAGCCAGGCCCAGTCTCAGGGGCAGTCCGGTGCCGATGAGCTTGGGCGGCGGCTCGTCGACGACTTTGTCAACAACGTCATTACGTTGGAGGGTGATTTCGAGCAGTCGCTTATCGACGCGGACGGGACCATCATCGATCGCAGCAGCGGTACGCTGGAAATTGAGCGGCCGACACGATTTCGCTGGTCCTACTCGGCGCCTTACGAGCAATGGCTGGTCGCCGATGGCCTCAATATCTGGAGTTACGACCTCGATCTTGAGCAAGTGACCGTGAAGCCGCAGGCAGAAGCACTAGCGAATACACCGGCGTTGTTGCTGGGTGGTTCTGAGGATGCGCTCGATCAGTTCGACTATGGTGGCACGACCATCGAGAACCTAACGACCTGGGTTCGACTGGAACCCAAAGACAAGAGTAGCGGCTTTAATCGCGTCGAGCTCGGCTTCATGGATGATCAACTGCGACGAATGATTTTCTATGACAACCTTGAGCAAACGACCTTGATTGCTCTGGACAACGTCAGAATCAACGAACCGATCGAAGATGACCGCTTCCGGTTCATCGTGCCGACAGACGTTGACCTTGTCGGGATACCTGTGGTCGCCGACGTCGCGACGCCCTGATGCTGCCCTTACGTCATTCTCGGGGCTGGCAATTGGCCAGTCTGATGCTTTTGCTATTCGTTCTTGTTGCCGCGCTGATGCCCGCGGTCTGGTTCTGGGACGACAAAGTCAACGGACTTGCGTGGTTTCAATCCGTTGACAAATGGCTGCACAGTGCGACGTTTGGGTTCCTGACCGTCTGGTTCGCCGGTTTGTATCGTGTACAGGCGTATTGGCGTATCGCGCTTGGACTCCTCGCTTTTGGACTGTTGATCGAGTTGTGCCAGCGCATGGTAACTTACCGCAGCGCGGATTGGCTGGATGTTGGTGCCGATGTAGTCGGGATTATCGTTGGCCTTGTAATCGCGCTGGCGGGCCTTGGTGGCTGGGCCCTGCGGCTCGAAACACGATTGGCAAACGCCCGGACCTGATCTTGGCCGACCTATTCACTACCGAGTCCGATTTGGACAGCCCGCTGGCCGATCGAATGCGGCCCGTCAACTTGTCCGAGTTCTACGGACAAGCTCACTTGCTTGCGGACGGGAAACCACTGCAGCGCGCGATTGAGCAGGGGCGGGCACATTCGATGGTCTTCTGGGGGCCGCCAGGGACCGGCAAGACAAGCTTGGCCAGAATGATTGCGACGACCACCGAGTCACATTTTATTGCCTTGTCCGCGGTCATGGCCGGGGTCAAGGACATTCGCGCGAGTGTTGCCGAGGCCGAGCAACATCGGCAGATGAGAAACCGCAGCACCGTGTTGTTTCTGGACGAGGTTCATCGCTTCAACAAATCGCAACAAGATGCATTCCTGCCGTTCGTTGAGAACGGCACGCTGACATTCATCGGTGCGACGACGGAGAATCCATCTTTCGAGTTGAATAACGCGTTGTTGTCGCGAGCGCGTGTCTATGTCCTGAAGATGCTCGAGGCGGACGAGCTTGTGGATATTTTACGCCGCGCGTTGGCCGACACGAGTCGTGGACTCGCCGGACGATACTCGATAAGCGATGACTCAATTGCGCTGATGGCAAATGCGGCTGATGGCGATGCACGGCGGGCGCTCAATCTTCTGGAATTGGCAGCTGATCTCACCGACGATGGCGCGATCAGTGAGGCCATCGTCAAAGAGGTGGCATCCGGCAGCCGGCGACGATTCGACAAGCAGGGCGAATACTTTTATGACCAGATCTCTGCGCTGCATAAGTCGATTCGGGGAACCGATCCCGACGCGGCCCTGTATTGGCTGATGCGCATGCTCGATGGTGGCTGCGACCCACAGTATATCGCTCGTCGTCTCATTCGCGTCGCATCTGAGGATATCGGCAACGCTGATCCACGCGCTCTGCAACTGACCCTCAATGCCTGGGAAGCACACGAACGACTCGGTAGCCCGGAAGGCGAGCTGGCAATCGCGCACGCAGTTGTGTATCTCGCCTGTGCCGCGAAGAGCAATGCGGTTTACGTGGCCTCCAAGGCAGCGATGCAGGACGCGCAAAAGTACGGCTCGCTCGAGGTTCCGTTGCACCTTCGCAACGCGCCGACGAAGCTAATGAAAGAACTCGGCCATGGCGAACACTATCGTTACGCACACGATGAGGATGCGGCTTTTGCGGCCGGCGAGAAATACTTTCCCGACGACATGAGCCCGGCGACGTATTATCATCCCGTGCCACGCGGTCTTGAGATTCGGATTCGCGAGAAACTTGACGAAATCGCACAGCTTGATCAGCAACAGCAAAAGAAAAAACAGACATGATAGATCCAAAACTGCTTCGCCAATCCGCAGCCGACGTTGCCACCAACCTCGCGCGTCGAGGCTACGTGTTCGACGCCGATGCTTACCTGGCGCTCGATGAACAACGCAAGTCCCTGCAAGTTGAAACGCAAAGACTTCAGAGTGAACGCAATTCGAGTGCGAAGTCGATTGGCATGGCGAAAGCAAAAGGCGATGACATCGCACCACTGTTGGCGGCCGTGGAAGATCTGGGTACCCAGCTCGCAACGAGTGAATCTGCATTACAGGATGTGCAGGCCAAACTGACGGACATTGAACTCGATTTGCCAAACCTGCTGGATGACAGTGTTCCGGATGGCAAGGACGAAAATGACAATGTTGAAGTCCGGACCTGGGGCAATGCAACGTCATTCAGTTTCGACGTGCGTGATCACATCGATTTGGGTGAAGGGCTTGGGATGCTCGACTTCGATGCGGCGAGCGGAATATCCGGCTCTCGATTCCTGGTAATGACTGGGGCGCTTGCGCGACTACAGCGTGCGTTGATCCAGTTCATGCTGGATGTGCACACAGAGGAACACGGCTACAAAGAGACGTACGTACCGTACCTTGTCCATGCCCACGCTCTCGTCGGCACCGGCCAATTGCCAAAGTTCGAAGAAGACCTGTTCAAAACCGATGGCGACACGCCGTTTTACCTGATTCCAACCGCCGAGGTTCCGGTGACCAATCTGGTCCGGGACACAATGCTGGAGGCCGACCAGCTGCCGCAGCGCTACACGGCGCACACACCGTGTTTCCGTTCCGAGGCCGGATCGTATGGCCGGGATACACGCGGCATGGTTCGCCAGCACCAATTTGAAAAAGTCGAACTTGTGCATTTTGTCGCCGCTGACGAGTCGATGGCGGCGCTTGAAACACTCACCGGGCATGCTGAAGTCATCTTGCAAAAACTCGAACTGCCGTATCGAGTTGTCGCACTGTGCGCGGGCGATGTCGGGTTCGGCGCCGCAAAGACCTACGATTTGGAAGTGTGGTTGCCGGGGCAAAATAAATACCGCGAAATTTCCTCGTGCAGTAACTACAACGACTTCCAGGCGCGTCGCATGAGAGCCCGACGTCGCAACCCCGACACGGGTAAGCCGGAGCTCATTCATACGTTGAATGGATCGGGCGTCGCCGCGGGCAGGGCGCTGATCGCGGTCATGGAGAATTATCAAAACGAGGACGGCAGCATTCGCGTACCGGCAGTCCTTAAGCCCTACATGGCAGGTGCCGAAGTTATCGCCAGGGCATAAAAAAAGGGTCAGAGCCGTCCTGGCTCTGACCCTCTTTCAAGAATGACGTTTAGTCGCGGCTCATAAACAGTCGCAATACGTACCAGAACATCAGAGCAATCGATGCGAACAGCGCCATCGCTGCAGCGACGTATCGGTCCTGCGGATAGTGATTCATGATATTCGAGGTGTCATACAGCACCGCTGCACCTGCAAACCCGATCATCGCCACTGAAAACCAGGTTCCAAGCTGAAAGCCGAACAGGATGGAAGCGCCGATGCCGACGAGTGCCAGAATTCCGCCCCAGACGAGCATGCCGCGAAGGAATGAAAAATCCTTGCGTGTAATCATCGCAGTTGCGACCAGGCCAGCTGAGCCCATTAAGGTGACGCCAGCGGCACTTTCAATTACGCCGGGCTGTTGCAGCTGCGCGACGAGTATCAACGGGGAAAAAATTACGGCTTCGGCGACGACCAGGAGGGCGAATGCGCCGTACTGCGCTGGCACAGATTCCAGCCGGTGAGCGATATGAGACGCGCCCCAGCCGACCAACATGAATGCACCCAGCGTAAGCAACCAGTTATTCACCATCGCCGGAGCGATGCTTGCCGCGATGCCTGAGCTGATTAAGTAAGCCTCAACCGCTGCAAACGCGAGAATTGCACCCACAACGTGGGCATAGCACTTCCAAATAAACTCGGAACGATCCGCAACGGCCAGGCTCGATACTGGCGCCATTGAATTCGTGTGGTTCTGCATTTCTCAGTCTCCTCGATAACGCGATTGAGCGGATTCTACCACGGCAGCAGGTAACCTTCTGCGTGCCAGAACCCGCCTGTGTTCTCAATAGTGAGGTCGTCGATACGCTGAATCAAGCCTCTGGCGGAATCTTTTGGCGATATCCCCTGACCGTTGGTCATGTCTGTCGCAACGAGTCCGGGATGCAGAATGGCAACGGCGACACCCTTGGGTTTGAATTCGTGCATCAAGTTCGTCGCGATCTGGTTGACGGCCGTCTTGGACGCGCGATAACCGTAATAATTTCCCGAGCTATTGTCGCCAATTGAGCCGACGCGGCTGGAAACAATGGCGATCTTGCTGCCGCTCGAGAGATTGTTGCGCAAGGCCTCGCACACTCGCAGCGGACCCAGCGTGTTCACCTCGAACTGCCGAAGCATATCGACATAGTCCAGTGAGCCGAATTCGTCACGCAGCAGGATACCGGCGTTGTTGATCAGGATATCCAGGTGCTCGCCATTGAGCTCGTTGGCCAGCGTTTGCACGGAGCTCCCGTCGCTGACGTCAATGCCTGAAATGACACGAGTGCTGGCATCCGCCAGTTCATCGCTGGGCGAACGGCAAACGCCGATCACATCATCACCGCGAGCGCTAAGTTGGGTCGCAAGTTGCAGCCCAATGCCGCGATTGCAACCCGTGATTAAAATTGTTGCCATGATAAATCCAAATAATCGAAAAGGGGTCAGAGCCCGTCTGGACTCTGACCCCCTTGATAGTGTGGCGGAGAGGGTGGGATTTGAACCCACGAAGGGCTATTAACCCTTGCTGGTTTTCAAGACCAGTGCATTCAACCGCTCTGCCACCTCTCCGTGTCAGATTGAGCGCGAGCGCATTGTGCTTGCAGCGCCCGGAGGATTCAACCTTCTGGACAATTCAATATTGAAAATCGTTGCAATGGTGTCCATATTGAGAGGTCTGATGCAATATAGGTTGCTAGTTCATTAGTGATACCAGTTCTGGGTAAATACGGTAACATTTTGAAACATAAAGAAATAGTTCTGCTCATTGTCATTTAAGGATTATAGATTGAAAACTTCTTCAAGCCAATTTGGCCTGCCCGCCGGAAACCCGATTGCGGACCTGTTGGTCATCGTCGTCGGCGTGCTGGCGATTGCGGCATCCGTCGTACTGGGCTTTTTTGCCTTTGTGATCGTCGGCAGCATCGTGCTGGTCATGGCGTCAATCGTCGGGCTTCGCGTCTGGTGGTTTAAGCAGAAAATGAAAGGCCGTCCGCGGCCAGGCGATACGCGGCCAGGCGGCGTGATTGAAGGAGAATACCGGGTCGTTGCTGATAGCGACAAGGACGAGTAAAGTCGCCATCAATGCGAAACTCAAAGTCAGACGCTGATCGTCGACGCCGCCGCCGTCGGCGGCGAATTCAGGTTGTTATTCTTTACACGGCGATTGCCGTTGGTCTGGCATGGTTTTTCGAACTACAGGCAACGACGACGGTGATCTTTGTTCGCCATGCGGAAAAGGCGACGGTTGAGGACAGCGATCCCGGACTGAGCGAAGCCGGTCATGCGCGGGCTGCAGAACTCGCAAGACAGATGGTTGATGCAGACGTTGTTGCTGGTGTAGATGCGATTTATTCCACAACCTATCAGCGCACCGAACAGACTGTAAGGCCGGTTGCGGATGCTTTGAAATTACCAATCACGTCTTACGACGCGGCAAATACTGAAACCATCATGGATGAGATCGTCAAGCTTCACAAAGGCAGGATAATCCTGGTGGTCGGGCACAGCAATACGATTCCGGAGCTGATCGGAAATATGGGTGCCAGCAAAGTCGTGCCGCCCATTGCCGAAGATGAGTACGACAATATCTACATCGTGACCATCCCCTGGTTCGGCAAGACCAAGACCATTCGATTGCGCTATGGAGCGCCCTACATCCCGGTACCATGATCTTCAGGGACGAACTTTCAGTTTCAACCAGCGGTCGCGGTACCTACGACATAAGTTCACGGGTGCAGGATGCGGTGGCCAGTTCATCGATCCGGACCGGCCTGTGTAATCTCTTTATCTGCCATACCAGTGCCTCGCTGGTGCTGTGCGAAAACGCCGATCCGGATGTTCTCCGGGACCTCGAGACGTTTATGTCGCGGCAGGTGCCGGACGGCGATCCGATGTTTACGCACGTTGCTGAAGGACCCGATGATATGCCGGCGCATGTGCGCAGCATCCTGACGCAATCAGACTTGAATCTTCCGGTCACAAACGGTGCATGCGCATTGGGTACCTGGCAAGGCGTTTACTTGTGGGAGCATCGGCATGCTGCGCACATGCGGCGCATCATCGTTACCGTGCAGGGGGAGGGCTGATCAGCGGCTCTTCAGGCCGGCGGTTTCTCTTAGAATGACGGCTTTCTGGATAAACTCTAAATGCCGTGCAACACGTACGTCGGCCATGATCGTGTCCCTGATCGTGCGATCCTGATTGATCAGGAACGTTGCGCGCCGCACCCCAACACCGAATGGACCATCGACGTCGTACATCTTGATCGCGACCTTGTCCGGGTCACTCAACAATAAGAACGGCAAATTGTGTTGCTCGCGGAATCGCAGGTGACTTTCCTCGTCCTGCGGGCTGATGCCGACCACATTGAGACCCACGGCTTGTATGTCCGCGTGAATATCACGAATTGAGCAGGCCTCTTTGGTGCAGCCCGGCGTAAAGTCGGCCGGGTAAAAGTAGATTATCAGGGGGCCGTCTTGCAGTAAGTCTGATAACGAGATTTCGGCACCGTCTTGGTCGCTGAGCACGAACTCGGGTGCCTTGGAGCCGATGCTCAGCATTTCTGATGCTCGAATATCGCTTCCATCACTTTGTAATTTGGATCAACCATGCCAAGCGCCTCGTAAGTTTGTTGTGCTCTCTTATTGCCGTTTTCAACATACAATCGCAATCCGCAGGCATCGACGCTTGCTTTCGCCAATGATTCAACGTGCCGATACATTGCAGAATACACGCCCCGTCGTCGGAAGTCCGGGTGCACGTACACGCTCTGAATCCACCACAGTGTGCCGTTTCGCCAGTCGCTCCATTCGTAGGTCACCATGATCTGGCCAACCAGCTTGCGGTCGGTTTCGGCCACCCAATAGCGGCCCTTTTTGCTGTCTGACAGCAGTGCTGCGACGCCGGGGCCGATTACATCAGCCGCTAACGGCCGGCCTTCCGTTTCTTCGGCCATCTTCGAGTTATACGACGCGATGGTCTCAGCGTCGGACGGCATTGCGTCTCGTATTTCAAAATTCATGCGGTCTGCCTGAAAACGACGAATCATAACGGGGACCAGGCCTGGGGTACAATGGCGTGCCGGCCGCGCGAGGTCGTCCCGCTTCTTTGCGAGCCGGTTCCGATAACAATAAAAGGAATCTCAATCATGCGCAGATTTATCACCAAGTCTCTGGAAGTTCTTAGCTTTGTCGTCATTGGTCTGATCGTACTCGGCGCGGCAATTGGCGGAGCGAATACCGGCGGCTTTTTCGGTTTCGTCGGTGGTGTCATCGGCGGCTTAGTCATGGCGATCGTGATATTCGGAGCGCTGTTCGTGCTGATGGATATCTCCGATAATACGCGGCGAATGGCAGATCTGATGGAGCAGAAAGACTAAAGCGAGAATATGGCGCGCCCGACAGGATTCGAACCTGTGGCCCCCAAATTAGGAATCTGGTGCTCTATCCGACTGAGCTACGGGCGCGGCGCCGGGAATCTTAACAAACTGACGGGAGCGACGCAGAGTTAAGGATGTCATAATGGCCGAATGAACGGCATTATCCTGCGTACTTTAATCACGATGTTAGGTCTATTCCTGGCGTCTCGTCTGATTCCGGGCGTCTCAATTGTGGGCACCGGCAGTTTTGTCCTGGCCGCCTTGTTGCTCGGGCTGGTTAACGGCTTTGTGCGGCCGATTATGTTTTTGCTGACCTTGCCAATCACAATTATTACCTTGGGCGTTTTTCTGTTCGTTTTGAATGCCGCAATGTTCGGGCTGGTTGCCGCGTTGCTGGACAATTTCAGCGTGTCCGGTTTCTGGTCCGCACTTTTTGGCGCGGTGATTGTCAGTATTACAAGCACCGTCGCGTCCTGGTGCATTGGACCCGACGGTCGCTATGAACTGTTCGTCGTGCGGCGGCGCTGAACTCGACATTCAGAGAGAAGCATTGAGCATTCAAACGCGCCTGATCGAATACGGCAACGGGGAACAGACATTTGCCGGCTTGCTAGCCTGGGATGACGCGTTGACGGGAAAACGACCCGGTGTGCTGGTCGCGCACACGATTCGTGGTCGCACATCGTTCGAAGAAGGCAAGGCGCGTGATCTTGCTGCGCTCGGTTTTGCCGCTTTTGCACTGGATGTTTACGGTGCCTCCGAAATTGGTGGTGACGGTGCTCGATCAAGAGCGAACATGGATACGTTGATAGCAGATCGCGGAGAGCTGCAGAACCGCCTGATGCTGGCCTTGTCGACATTGCAGCAACAGCAGGAAGTCGATGCCAAACGATGCGCTGCTATTGGTTTTTGCTTTGGTGGTCTGGGAGTGCTTGATCTCGCGCGTTTGAACGCACCCTTGGCTGGCGTCGTCAGTTTTCATGGATTGTTTGAAGCGCCTGGCAACCTCGAAAATGAACGCAGCCATTGTAAAGTTCTGGCATTGCATGGCTGGGATGATCCGCTGGCAACGCCCTCTGTCGTACTCTCATTCGCCAGGGAAATGACGGCGCTCGGTATCGACTGGCAGTTACACGGATATGGCCACACGCAACATGCGTTCACCAATCCTGCCGCAAATGACAGTCAACGCGGCACGGTTTATCATGCTGCCGCTGACAGACGATCGTGGATTGCTGCGCAAAATTTCCTGTCCGAATGTTTTGATTAATCTCCCGGAGTGAATTCGTGAAGCAATATTCAGTAGTCCTGTTACTCGCCGCTGGCATTTTCCTGCTTGCTTGCAGCGACAAAGATCCGGCGACCGACTTCGCCAGCCCTGTCGCTAATGCCGACGGCCCGAATCTGAGTGCGGAACAGGCAGCCCTGCAAATTGAGGACGCATATATGCGGGGCATCATTCAGGAAATATCACAGGACAGTTATGAAGGGCGTGGTCCGGGTAGCCGTGGCGATGACATGACGCGTAGATATCTTGCTGAGCAGATGGCGGCAATCGGACTCGAGCCTGGCGCTGAAGGTGGCAAATGGAACCAGGCTTTCGAATTGGTTGGTGTCAATGCAAAGCAGCCGAAAGAGTTGGTTTTTTCAGGGCATGACAAGTCCCTGGTGCTGAAACAATGGGATCAATTCATCGTTGGTAGTGGCGTACAGGACGAGCGTGCCGAATTGACGAATGCTGAAATCGTTTTTGTCGGCTACGGCATTCAGGCGCCCGAATACGACTGGGACGATTACAAGGGCGTCGACCTCAAGGGTAAGGTCTTGCTAATGATGAATAACGACCCCGACTGGGATCCCGAATTATTCGGCGGACAAACACGACTTTGGTACGGTCGCTGGGACTACAAGTACCTAAGTGCGGCGAAGCAGGGTGCTGTCGGTGCAATCATAATTCACACTACGCCGTCTGCCGGCTACCCATTTCAAGTGGTGCAGACATCATGGACCGGTGTGCAATTTGAGCTGCCGGCTGGCGACGAGCCGCGTAGCCAGGTTAAAGGCTGGGTAACCGAGGATAGTGCGCGTGAGCTGGTCGCAATGGCTGGATTCGATCTCGACAAGCTGCGTGAGCAAGCGGACAACCGTGATTTTGTGCCGGTAGCCCTTGGGGTTCACACGTCGATCGAGATGGACGTCGAAATCGAGCGAGTGCAGTCGGGCAATGTTCTCGGTCTGATCCCGGGCAGCGATCCTGAACTCAAAGATGAAGTGGTAATTTACACGGCACATCACGATCACCTCGGCATTGGTACGCCGAACGAAGAGGGCGACAATATTTACAACGGCGCATTCGACAACGCGACTGGTGTAGCACAGGTCATGGCGATCGCGAAGGCCATCAAGGCGCTTCCGGAAGCACCGCGTCGCTCCGTCCTGGTGGCGCTGGTCGGCGCTGAGGAGCAGGGTCTGCTGGGTTCCGAGTACTACGCAGCCAACCCAACTTTTGCGCCGGGCAAAATTGCGGCAAACCTCAACTACGATGGCGGCAATGTTTGGGGGCACACGCATGACGTGACCTACATCGGTCTGGGCAAATCAACCATTGACGAAATCGTCTCGATGATCGCAGATGAACAGGGCAGAGTCGTCAAGCCTGACCAGTTTTCCGACAAAGGCTACTTCTACCGCTCTGACCAGTTCAGCTTTGCGAAAATCGGTGTTCCGGCCATGTACCTGGATACCGGCACCGACTTTATCGATCGTCCACCTGAATGGGGTCGCGAGCAACAAAATCATTACACCGAGGTGAATTACCACCAACCGAGCGATGAATACGATCCGAACTGGAACCTCGAAGGCATGATCGATGACGCGTTGCTCGGCTACTGGACGGGTCTCGCGATTGCGAACGCGGACAACATGCCAACGTGGAATCCCGGCGATGAATTCGAAGCTGCGCGTATCGAAGCCTTGCAACAAAGCGCAAAGTGATGTCCATGAATTCATTCCGAGCCGTTATCGCCGCGTGTGGGCTGGTACTGGTGTCAGCCTGCAGCGCGCCGAGTGAAAATGCGACACAGCCACTGTCCGCAAGCGCGTCGGCAGCTGAGCAACAGCTCAATGCGATCATTGAAGAACACTGGGAATATGCGCTTCGTGAGGACCCGACGTTTGCGACGGCAGTTGGCGTTGGCGACTACAACGACCGCATGCCTTCCGTAAGCGCCGATAATGAACAACGTCGTCTGGAAGCTGAGAAATCATTTTTGCGCCGTGCACGCGATATCGACGCCGAGTCGCTCAGCGTTGCCGGGCGCATTAATTCCGACCTGTTCCAGTGGGTGCTGGAAGATTCGATTGGTTCCGGTGAACTCGGCCTGAATCGAATACCGTTTAACACATTCTCCGGCTTTTTCATGAATGCGCTCACAGCGAGCAACGGCGTTTCGATGCAGCGTGTGTCAGATTATGAAGACTACATTTCCCGATTGTCGGAGATCCCGCGATACTTTGACGAAAATATCGAGAATATGCGTTCCGGTGTGGATGATTTGTTCGTCTTGCCACAGATCGTAATTGACGGTGTGTTGCCGACGATTGAAGCACAGGTCAAAGACAATCCGGAAGACAGCAGTTTCTTCGAACCGTTTGCGAAAATGAGCGACAAGGTAGCTGCCGCGGAGCAGGAGCGCCTTCGCGAAGCTGGGCGTGCCATTATTCGTGACGAAGTGTTACCGGCGTTTTCGAGACTTGCGACATTTCTGCGTGACGAGTACCAGGCAAGCCACACAATTGCTGCCGAGGATTTGTTGGAGGGCGAAGAGTACTACGCGTTCAACATTAAGCGGTACACAACACTGACGAATGCCACGGCAGGTGAAATTCACAAGATTGGCCTTGACGAGGTGAAGCGCATTCGTCAGGAAATGGACGCAATCATCAAAGAGCTTCAGTTCAAAGGCGACTTTGCAGCCTTTGGAAAATTCTTGCGCACCGATCCACAATTTTATGCGAGCAGCAAAGAAGGATTACTGAAAGAAGCGGCCTACATTGCGAAGCGTATTGATTATGTGATGCCCGGTTTCTTCGGCAAGTTGCCTCGCCAGCCCTATGGCATTGTTCCGGTGCCGGATGAGATCGCGCCCAATTACACGACAGGCGCTTATTACGGATCGCCGCCCGGGGCGCCGCAGGGTGGTGCATTTTGGGTCAATACGTATGCGCTGGACCAGCGTCCGCTTTACGAAATTCCTGCATTGACGCTGCACGAGGCCGTTCCCGGCCACCATCACCAGAATGCGCTGTCGACTGAGATGGCCGATGCGCCTGCGTTTCGGCGCAACTTGTACTTCAGTGCTTTCGGAGAGGGTTGGGCGCTGTATGCCGAAAAGCTCGGAGTAGAAATGGGCATCTATCAGACACCATACGAACACTTCGGTCGCTTAAGTTATGAAATGTGGCGTGCTTGCCGGTTGGTTGTGGATACCGGCTTGCATTCGCAAGGCTGGACGCGCCAGCAAGCGATGGATTTTTTCTTTAAGAATACGTCGCTATCCGAGGGCAACATTCGTGCGGAGATTGATCGATACATTTCCTGGCCGGGGCAAGCGCTTGCCTACAAACTTGGCGAATTAAAAATATGGGAATTGCGCCGCATCGCCGAAAACGATCTCGGTGACCGCTTCGACCTGCGAGAATTTCACGATGTTATTCTGGGTAACGGAGCTGTCCCGCTTGCGATGCTCGAGGACATTGTATTGCGCTGGGTAGAAGAAAAACTGGCTAGCGGCGCCTAGTTTGCGACGTTGCTTCGATTTCTCCCTGCGCGTTTTGCCTCATACAGCGCGGTGTCGGCGCGGTGCAGCCAGTCGATGGGCAACTCATCAGCCTGCAGTTCGGCGACACCAACTGAAATCGTAACGGCCTGCTCCGGGATTAACTCGTTCGCCTCAACCAACGTGCGCAGTTGTTCGGCCAGGTGTGTCGCCTGCTCAATCGTTTGCCCCTCCAGGACAACGACAAATTCTTCGCCACCGATGCGATACAGTTTGTCGGTTGTGCGGATGCGAAGGTTGATGATTTCTGTCACCTGCTTAAGAATTCTGTCGCCAACAGTGTGGCCGAAATCGTCATTTACCTTCTTGAAGTGATCCAGATCCAGCAACAGCAGGCTCGCCGGAGCTGCTGAACGCTTCTTATTATTGACCAGTTCGACCAGCTTGGTATCGAAGAAGCGGCGATTGCCCGCGCCCGTTAGCGGATCCTTGGTCGCGAGGTGCATCAGTTGTTCACGTTGTCGGCTGGTGATTAATGAAAATGCATAGGCGAATGAACTCATTACAAACATGGTGATATAAATCGTCGTCGTCGATTGAGAATCGGCGTGGCTGATCAATTGCGGGCTCAGTGCGCCAACTGTGACGAGTGAAAGTAACAATGCCTCTCGCGGCCGGAGCAAATAAAACACGGCCATCAGTCCCGGGTAGATCCAGTACACTTGCTGCGGGCCGATAACATAGATGGTCGTCACGACGCCCGTCATGCAGAACAGGGAAATTGCTATGCTGGCGAATCGAACTTTGCGCGTGCGGTAGACGTAGATTCCGAGGCCGCTGAACCCCACGACGATCACCGTATCGACGATGGCTGCAACCCATTCGCCTTGTAGATATCGCAATACGATGAATGGAAAAACACCGAAGGCGCCAGCAGCGCTCAGGATAAGTGGCAGGTAACTCTCAACGGTCTTGCGGCGCTGCTCGGACTCGATACTGTATTGCCAGGCCTCGAGCGCCGAATAGACCTCTTTCACGCGACTGTCCTGTCAGGACCGCTTAAAACGACTAAAGAATCCGCTCGTGCCTCGCTGTTCGTCATCATCATCGTCGTGTCCGCTGACCGGTGGTCGAACATTAAGTGCTTTCAGTGTCTGTGTCATCGAAATATTGATCTGATCCTCGATTGATTCCGTTGGCTCGTTAGCAATCGGTGGCGCATCGTTCACTGCTGTTGTTTCCGGCTCGCGTAATGACGGATGCAAGTCTGTATTGAGCGCGCGGACCGTTTTCAAGCATTGCGAGGCAGACAACTCCATGCCGCTCGTCTCGGGCAGTTGCTCCGAGTCAAGAGTAACTGCGACATCAAGCTCGTTATCAGAAACAGGGTTCGAAGCGGCACTATGCGCGGTCACGACCTGTTGTTTACTGTTGGCAAAGACGGGTTCTTCATTTATTTCGACAGTTTCGAGGTCGTCGTTCGCCGATTCAGGAAGCACCGCTTTTTTCATGAATTGCGAGGCGGCGAGACTAAGCTCATCCCCGAACAGGGTTTCCGCCATCCTGTCATCGACGTCTTCAAGCGACGTTGCTCGGGATAGTTCCTCAGCAATCTTCTGGATATCTGTATCGCTTTTACCTGGTTTATTTGCCGCAATATTGAGTGCTGTAAGTTCGGGTTTCGTTTCATCGTCAAACGATTCGCTTGTTTGAGGCGGACTGACCTCGCCGGGCTCATCGATCAGCTTGCTTTCGATGCGCTGGCTGATGGCGTGATCAAGCGTAATTTCCGGAATGGAATCCATTGGCTCCGGTTTGAAATCTGAACGTTCAGGTGCCGCGGCCGTCTTGAGCTTTGGTTCTTCTGTGCCGGTAAATGCCATTGCCTGTTCCAGGGCCTCAATATCCGGCCGCAACTCGGCCATTGTAGGATCGCGATCCCAGGCAGGTACGTCCTCGGGCGTCTCGATTTCCAGCACCGGCGCTTCGACTGCAGGCTCGGGGGTCTCGACTTCCAGTACAGGCGTATCGACTGCAAGCGTCGGTGTTGCAAGGTCCGGTTCCGCATCGTTAACTTGTGGCCCTGATGGCGTCACTGCTTCGGTGCCAGCAAGTTCCGGGGCGAGTATTTGCAGGTCGGGCAGGGTGTCCTTGGTCAGCTCCGGCAAATCAGCCGGCTCCGGCAGGTCCGCAAAGACAATGACTGGCTCATCCGTTTCCGGTGCCGGTTCAGGAGCAGCGTCGATGGAAGGCTCGACGGCGGCCGAAACGCCTTCAATCGCTTCGACAACTGGTGCCAGAGGTACTTCGGCAGCGGCGACCGGCGTCAATTCAAAGCCAGCGGCGCTCAAGTCAAATTCGTCTTCGGCGATCCGCGCAAGTAACTCGGACGAGACCTGGTTGAGCCCCTGCTCCGTGGCCGCTGTCATGACCGATTCGAGGACCGCATTTGCAACGCGGGGAATTCCCCCCGTCAAATGATGTAGCAGCAACGCGGCATTCGGTTCGAAGACCTGTTCGAAATCGCTACCCGCCAGGCGAAAGCAATGGCGCAGGTAGCCGCGAAGTTCCGCTGCGCACAGCGGCGTTGTTTGTAGTCTTTGGCGAATTCGTTGTTGCAGGCGGCTCAATTGCGGGTCGCGGAGGGTGCCCTCCAGGCCTTCGTCACCCATCAATATGACATTGGCACCGTCAGAGACGCCGGAGTCTGCGGCAGTTAGTGCCTCGATCTCGGCAAGTGTGTCGACACTAAGCCGTGGGCTGTCTTCAACGGCAATGACCAGTCGCGTGTCGCAGTCCTCCATCTCCTTCAGTCGGCGACGGAATACATTGAATTTCTGAATCGTTCCGCTGGGTTGATCTTCGATGCCCAGTTCGTCGAGGAGCAATTGCAGTACGTCACTACTTTGCAATTGAATACGTTCGACTCGAACGATCTTTTGTTGCCCGGCCATTGAATCCAGCGCCTTGATAACGAGCGTCGTCTTTCCCGAGCCAACCGGGCCGGATACGCTTGCGATCGCGTCACTGGAAGTCAGTGCTTTTTTTATTCCTGCCATTGTCGTGGCCGTTTGCGGTCCGACGAAAACGTCGGCGCCCGTCGCCTTGGCACGAAAGAGTCGTTTCTTGAGCCCGAAATGTTGTTCGTACATAGCAATCCGCTCAGCAGCGTCTGGCCGGATACCTTTGCCGACCATTCCAGACGCCCAGTTTGGATCCATTGGCGGCTGAATTCATTGGCTTATGTCACAGAAATAGCCTGTGGATTGGCGTTCTGGCGGCTATTTGGCGGCTTTCGCAGTGAAATCGTGGCATGCGAAATTAGCTCTGATTTTCAGATCGGAAACCTTCAGAATACGGGCACCTTTCGAATTCACCAGCGATCTTTTCCCGGGAAATACAGGCATGTGGATCCTCGATGCTGTCGTGCGACAGTTATTGACCAGCTTTTTGGGCACCTGGCCCCCGCTTCGTTTGGCCAAGCTGCAAAACGAGCGGACCTGACTTGTCCGCTACAAACAAAGATGTACGTGACGGTGTTGTCGCCGGCTTGCTTGCCTATTTCCTGTGGGGGTTTTTGCCGGTTTACTTCAAGATTGTGGGCTCCGTATCACCACTGGAAGTTATGAGCCACCGTGTCCTATGGGCGGTACCATTTGGCGCAATCATCATCGCATTTCGAAGCCAGTGGCGGGAGGTCGGCAGGGCCCTGACACATCGTTCGATGCTCGGCTGGTTATCGGTGTCTGCGACGTTGATTGGTGTGAACTGGTTCATTTATATCTGGGCGATTCAGGATAATCGAATCTTTGAAACAAGCCTTGGCTATTACATCAATCCATTGTCGAATATGCTGGTTGGTGTACTTTTTTTTGGCGAACGCTTACGACGCTTTCAAGGGCTCGCTGTCGCCCTCGCGGCCACCGGGGTCCTGATTCTGACGATCAAGGGCGGGCAGGTCCCCTGGGTTTCGCTCGCGCTTGCAGTCAGTTTTACGGCCTACACCGTCATTCGCAAGAAAGTCGTCATCGGCGGCATGCCGGGACTATTCATCGAAACAATACTATTGGCGCCATTCGCATTGGCATGGTTTACCTGGATTGGTGTCAATGGGCAGGCCGTATTCGCGAATGGCGACGTCAGGATGTCGCTTTGGCTGGTGATGGCCGGTCCTGCAACGGCATTGCCGTTGTTGTTCTTCGCGCTGGCGGCCCGGCGGCTGCCGCTGACGACAATCGGGTTCATGCAGTTCCTCGCACCTTCAATGCAGTTTGTTACCGGCATTTACTACGGTGAGGTCCTGACAACGGCGCACCTGATCTGTTTTGCCTGCATTTGGGTCGCAGTCATCATCTTTAGTTATGACGCGATCAGGTACGGCCGAAAAAAAGCCCCTGCAGCGGTCGCTGCAGGGGCTTGAATTTTTTGCCTGGGCCCGGCGACTACTTTTTAGCTTTTCTCTCCGCCGCCTCTTTGATGACTGCCTCAGCAACGTTTTGCGGACACGGTGCGTAGTGCGAAAACTCCATCGAGAACTGGCCGCGACCGGACGTCAGCGTACGCAGGTGGCCAATGTAGCCAAACATGTCTGCCAGCGGTGCATCGGCCTTGACGCGCACGCCCGTCGGGCCTGCGTCCTGAGACTTGATCATGCCGCGGCGCCGGTTGAGGTCGCCGATGACGTCGCCCACGTTATCGTCCGGGGTAAAGACATCGACTTTCATAATAGGCTCAAGCAATTGCACGCCGGCCTTCGGGATTGACTGGCGGTAAGCAGCCTTCGTTGCGATCTCGAATGCGAGTGCTGACGAGTCAACCGCGTGGAAAGCACCGTCTAACAGAGTGAACTTGACGTCCAGCAAGGGATAGCCCGCGAGCGTACCTTCGACCATGCAGGAGCCGAATGCTTTTTCAATTGCACTCCAGTATTCGCGTGGAACGTTGCCGCCCGTTACTTTGGACTCGAACTCGTATCCGGTGTTCTGCTCACCAGGCTCGATCTGGTACTCGATCTTGCCATATTGGCCGGAACCACCCGACTGCTTCTTGTGGGTGTACGTGTCTTCGATCATCTTGGTGATCGTTTCGCGGTAGGCAACCTGCGGCTTACCCATCTCAACGTCGACGTGGTGTGTACGACGCAGGATGTCGACTTTAATATCGAGGTGCAGTTCGCCCATGCCCTTGATGATTGTTTCGCCGGAGTCTTCGTCCGTGGCTACCTGGAACGACGGGTCCTCCTGGACCATCTTGTTAAGAGCGACGCCCATCTTTTCCGTACCAGCCTTGTCTTTCGGTGAAATTGCGATCGAGATTACAGGATCCGGGAATACCATCGGCTCAAGCGTTGCCGGGTTGTCAGCGTCTGCCAGCGTGTGGCCGGTACGCGTATTCTTCATGCCAAGCAGAGCAACAATATCGCCGGCCTGCGCAGAGTCGAGCTCCTGACGCGAGTCGGCATGCATTTCCACGATTCGACCGATGCGTTCTGTCTTGCCGGTGAAGGTATTGAGGACACTGTCGCCTTTCCTCAGGCTGCCGGAATAGATGCGCGTAAAGGTCAGCGCACCGTAGCGGTCGTCCATGATTTTGAAGGCGAGCGCGCGCAAAGGCTTGTCCGGATCAACGATCGCGAAGCCGCCGGTGGGGTTACCTTCCAGATCGATTTCCGGCTGCGGCTTGACTTCCATCGGGTTCGGCAGAAAGTCAACAACTGCATTAAGTATGTTCTGTATACCTTTGTTTTTAAAGGCAGATCCGCAGTAGGTTGGGAAGAAGTCGAGGTTAATCGTTCCTTTTCGAACGCAACGCTTAAGGTCTTCGATGGACGGAGTTTCGCCTTCCAGATAGGCCTCGAGCAAGGTGTCATCCTGTTCTACGGCAGCTTCGATGAGCTTTTCGCGCCACTCAGCAACCTTCGCCTTCATGTCTTCAGGCACATCACCGATCGTGTAGGACTCGGGGTCCGATGAATCACTCCAGATCCAGGACTTTTCGGTGAGCAGATCAACCACGCCAACGAAGTCATCTTCGATACCGATCGGCAAGACCATTACCAGCGGGTTGGCGGCCAGTATTTCCTTCACCTGCTTCACGACGCTATAGAAATCGGCGCCGATACGATCCAGTTTGTTGACGAAAATAATTCGCGACACTTCAGAATCGTTCGCGTATCGCCAGTTGGTCTCCGATTGCGGTTCGACGCCGCCGGAGCCACAGAAAACGCCGATGCCACCGTCGAGTACCTTCAGCGAGCGATACACTTCAATCGTGAAGTCCACGTGTCCCGGGGTATCGATGATGTTCATACGGTGCTTGTTCCACTCGCAGCTGGTCGCAGCAGACTGAATGGTGATGCCGCGCTCCTGCTCCTGCTCCATGAAGTCGGTGGTGGCTTCGCCATCGTGTACCTCACCGGTTTTATGAATCTTGCCGGTCAGTTTCAGAATTCGTTCGGTCGTAGTCGTCTTGCCCGCGTCAACGTGGGCGAAAATGCCGATATTTCGATAAGTGCTCAGGTCTTTCATTTCTCTGCTTCAGCTCAGTTAGTTGTTTCATGGCACCACCCCGTCTATCCGCCATACCGCTCACGGTTCTCATAGCCTTGTTACAGCGAGAACCCGGCAATAAAACGAGGTGGGTGCACGTCAATCCTTGCCGATCCTAAGGGTACATTCCGGCAGCTGGTGCGGCGCTGCATATCGGATTGGACTGGCGTTCGGGCGCGGATAATAACAGTGCAGGGCGCCCTAAACCAGTGAAATTCTTGGCGTTCATGGGGCTCCGTAGCAGATGGGTCGAATACTGAAGCAAAACAAGCCGCTATGGCCCGAGGGTCAGCGGCGCAGTATGGCGAACCAGCGGGCGATATTGAGCAGACTCATTAATGACGCCGAGACGTAGGTGAGCGCTGCTGCGGTAAGTATGCGACGGGCGTGGGGCCGGTCTGCGTCCTTCAGTGTCCGGTACTTGTCGAGCATCGGCAGTGCGCGGTTGAAGCTGGCGTCAAATTCAGTGGGCAAGGTGACGAGATGGACGACGGCGGCAATACCGAGGGTTAGCATGCCGGCGGCGAACGTGATCAGACCAAGCGCGGGAACGCGGGTCAGGATGCCCAGGAAGGGAGAGACGACGAGCACGCCTGCACCTATTTTCTGAATCGGACTGGTCGCTCGCACGAGCCGGGTGCGCCATTTCAATGGTGCGTAGCTCTCCTTGTCCTGTATCGCGTGGCCAACCTCGTGGGCGGCGACCGTTATTGCGGTTAGCGAACGGCCGTTGTGGTTCGCAGTGCTCAGTCGGACGGACTTTGCCGTAGGGTCGTAGTGGTCACCCGAGTCAGTTGACTCGACGCTCACGGATTGCAGGCCATGCTTGTCCAGAAGATTTCTAGCAAGATCGGCGCCGCTGCCGGGGTATCGATCACCGGGCTGACTGTATTTCTTCATTACACGTTGTACCCAAATACCGGGTCCGAGTATCAACGTGAGTAACATAGCGGCTGCGAAAATGTAGATCATCGATAAATCCTACCGCCAATCTTGCAAAAGGTCGCCTGCAGCGTAGTCTTGGCGGTCCAACAAAAATATCGAGGTCGCAATCGATGATTGCCGGAAGCCGATCGCATTACCGACTTGTTTTTCTCTCACTCTCGGCTTTGTTGTTTGCCGCATGCAGCCAGGATGACGACACCCAAACCTCGGCAAAGAGCACGACGGTGGGCAGTGTCGCCAAATACGACTGGTATTTGTCCGGATCGACGCCGGCTGGCCAGACAACGATCACGAGCAATGGTGACGGCAAGATCACGAACGATTCGTTCGTGCACTGGAATAATCGCGAGTGGACGGTTAATTCCGAGTTGCAACTTGATGAGAACGGTCGCATTGCATCGCAAAGAATCACCGGTATTTCGCCTTTCAAATCGATCATCGACGAAAGCTTTCTGTATGAAAACGGGACGGCCTCCTGGTCGACGCCGGGTGAGAGTGGTTCGGTAACGACGGACGAAGCGGCATTTTATCTTGCAAACGAAGGCATTACTTTCGGCGCCGCGGGCGCTTTGGTCAGGGCCGCAAGCAAAAACCTGGATGGCACGATCGACCTGTTCCCGAATGGACGCGCCCGGGTTGAGAGTGTCCGCACCGTCACCGTCGACACACCAGGCGGTGAGCGGGCCGTGTCTCTGTTTGCGATACACGGGATCAGTTTCACGCCGAATTTTCTGTGGCTCGATGAGAATACTGACGTCGTCGCTTTTGATGCAGGCGGCTATCTTGGCATGATTCCCGCAGGTTGGGATGTGTCGGTACTCGGTCAATTAAGTGCAATTCAATCGGAAGCGGCTGGCGAGTACGTAAGCTCACTGGCCGGTGAACTCGCGGTGCCTGCCGAAGGTCCGGTTGTTATCGAAAATGTTGATGTCGTTGACGTTGTAAACGGACGCCTCAACAGGAAGCAAAACGTCTTGCTCAATGATGGCAAGATCGCGGCGATTTCATCGGACGTGATCGACAGGCCGAGTGCCAGGCGAATTGATGGCAACGGCAAGACGCTAATGCCCGCCCTGTGGGATATGCATTCGCATTCCTCGCTGTCAGATGGCGTGCTGAATATTGCTGGCGGCATCGTCAACGTGCGTAATATCGGTGGCGAGCACGAAAAGACGATGGAGTTGACCGCAAAACACGATTCCGGTGAAGTCATTGGCCCAAACACATTCCGCGCTGGCTTCATGGACAAGGCCGGGCCGTATGCATCGGGCTGGGCAGCCGAGACGCTGGAGGATGCGCTTGAGCGTGTCGATTTCTACGCTAAGCACGGTTACATACAGATCAAACTTTACAGTTCAATCGAACCGGACTGGGTCGCGCCGATCGCCAAACGCGCACATGAGCATGGCCTGCGAGTCAGCGGTCATATACCTGCGTTCATGTCCGCTGAGCAAGCCGTTAAAGCCGGGTATGACGAAATACAGCATATCAATATGGTGTTCCTGAACTTTCTCGCGGGTGATCGGGAAGACACACGTCAACAGATTCGATTCACGCTCTACGGCGACGAGGCTGGAAACCTGAATCTCAAGAGCGACGAAGTACAGGCCTTCTTTGCATTACTGAAAGCAAACAGTGTTTCGGTTGACCCGACCGCCGCAATTTTTGATACCTCCTTACGTCACCTGGCTGGGACGCCGGATCCAAGCTACGCCGCGGTCGTCGATCACCTGCCGCCCAGCATCGTCAGGGGAATGTACAACGTTGAAATGAACAAGAATGGCAATGAATCAGCTTGGCTGCGATCGGCCGAACGTCAGGCGGCGATGATAAAAGCCTTGCATGACTATGGCATTCAAATCGTGCCGGGCAGCGACAATATCCCGGCATTCACCATACATCGTGAAATTGAGTTGTATGCCGAGGCGGGCATACCGATTGCGGATGTACTGCGTATCGCAACCCTGGATTCTGCGCGCATCACTGGCGTGGCTGATCGTAAGGGGTCAATCCAGGTGAACAAGGATGCTGACCTGGTGTTGCTCGATGGCAATCCTTTCGACGACATCAGTGCGATCCGACGGGCGGTGCTGGTCATAAAGGGCGATACCCTTTATCGCCCCGATATGCTCTACAACGCGGTCGGGGTAAAACCGTTCCTGCCATCGGTTGAGTTGTAGGCAATGACGGCGGATCAGACGACGCTGTTTGCGCTGCTGTTTTTCGTATTCGTATTTCTGATCTGGGGACGATGGCGCTACGACCTGGTCGCGTTCGTTGCGCTACTGATCGCGCTGCTCACAGGTATTGTGCCGACAGAGCAGGCTTTCTCGGGTTTCGGTCATCCGGCTACGATCATTATTGCGTTGGTATTGATCATCAGCCGGGGTTTGTCCAATTCCGGCGCGATCGAACTCGTGGCTCGCTATGTCATTGACGCGTCGCGCAAATTGTCGACGCATATAACAATCATGTCGGCTCTCGCCGCCGCACTTTCGGCTTTGATGAACAACGTTGCGGCGCTCGCTTTGCTGATGCCCGTCGATATGCAGGCGGCGAAGAAAGCAGGGCGCAGCCCGTCCCTGTCACTAATGCCGCTGTCCTTCGCATCAATTCTCGGCGGCATGATTACTCTGATCGGAACACCGCCGAATATCGTGATCGCCGCGTTTCGTGGCGATGCACTCGGTGAGCCCTACAATATGTTCGATTTTGCACCGGTCGGTCTGGCTTGTGCTGTTGTGGGCGTTGCTTACGTCGCTTTGATCGGCTGGCGTTTGCTGCCAGCCGAACGGCAGGCGGCCGATGCAGGTAGGGAGCTATTCAAACTCGCGGATTACATCAACGAAGTCCGCGTGCCCGAGGGCTCGTCGGTGATTGGCAAACAGGTTCGTGATTTGGACGAACCCGCCGGTCGTAGTGATGTTGAGATCGTCGGTCTGGTGAGGCGCGGTCGGCGCATGCCGGGCATGGCACGCGCAGTAGAAATTCGCGAAGGCGACGTATTGGTCGTCGAAGCCAGTCCTGACAGCCTTGAAGAAGCGCTGGGCAATCTGGGCCTCGAATACGTGGGAAAGGCAGAGGGCCAGCTCGACGACAAGGATTTGATTCTCAATGAAGTGGTGGTGCAGGAGTCGTCACGTCTTGCCGGCCGCTCCGCGCGGTCCGTGCGTCTGTTGCACAGCTATCGGGTTGCGTTGGTCGGTGTTTCCCGCCGTGGCAAGCGCTTCAGCGAGAATGTCCGCAAACTGGAATTACAGGCGGGTGATGTGCTGTTGCTGTTGGGGACCGACGAACAATTGAATATCGCGACAGGCCGACTCGGCTTGTTGCCGCTGGCAGACCGCGGACACAGCGTTATCCAGCGTGACAAGGCGTGGTGGGCGGTCGGATTATTCGCCTCGGCGATCACTGTCGCGAGTTTCGGACTGGTTTACCTGCCAGTCGCGCTCGGCTGTGTCACCGCCCTCTACGTGTTACTGAATATTGTTCCGATTCGTGATGTCTATACGTCGATCGAGTGGCCAGTCATCGTACTGCTTGGATCCATGATTCCGATTGGCGGCGCCTTGCAGTCCACAGGTGGCACGGCGTTGATCGCGGGCGGAATTGTTGATTTGTCGACCGGCTACTCTCCGCTCGTTGTGTTGACCTTGCTCGTGATCGTGACGATGACCTTGTCCGATGTCATGAATAACACTGCGACCGCAGTCATTGCAGCACCCATCGCCGTGGAAATCGCGGATCGATTGAATGTTAATCCCGATCCGTTCCTGATGGGCGTGGCAGTGGCGGCATCCTGCGCATTTCTGACACCCATCGGGCACAAGAACAACACGTTGATCATGGGGCCCGGCGGCTATCGATTTGGTGATTATTGGCGTATGGGTTTGCCGTTGGAGATTTTGATCGTCATCGTATCGGTACCCGCAATTGCTTACTTCTGGCCTATGTAGTCGTCGAAATTATGGTAAACGCTTGTCGCCAAATCGCGGATTCGTGCGTCAGTTACTGACAAAATGCGTTAGTTAAGAGTGGCAGGCTTATGGTGGGCCTCTGCTAAGCCTTTGATATAAAAGGGCATGCCTCGATATTGATTCCCGGCCGTGGATTGGCACAGCGCTTGCAACACTGTGTTCATCAAGAAATCAGATGGAGATCGACATGGCCAGAGCGACAATTCTCGATTGGACCGAGGCGTCGGTACAACTCAAATTCGACGCGCACCGCGACGTCAAATACCAGGTCTACCGCGACAGCGGTCGACACTTTCTGGAAGTGCGCAATGTTGCGGACGAACCCATTCACACACTTGAACTGCCCGATGGCATGAAGCTTGATCCGAGCAGTTATCAAGTGTTGTTGCGTTACGTCTTATTGGATCTCGTCGCTGCATAGTCTTCAGCGGACTGCCACACACGTAACAGGTTCTCGCCGAGAATTTTTCGAATGTCCGCTTCGCTGTAACCGCGTTGCAGCAGGCCTTTGATCAGGTTCGGGTAAGACGACACATCCTTCAGTCCGATCGGCAGTGAATCGCCGACACCGTCGTAATCCGATCCTATGCCGACGTGGTCAACACCAGCGATGGCAACGACATGATCGAAGTGGTCGAGGACGTCGTCAACGCTCGCATACGGCAGCGGACCATGTTCTGCCGCATAAACAGCGGGAAACAGTTGATGGGAATCGGCCTCAGTGTACTGAGGATTGTCCACCAGCCATTGCTCGCTGGCCTCGGATCTCGCCGTACTGTATTCGCGCGCCTTCGCAGTGACAAACGTCGAACCAAAATTGATCTGAATGACGCCGCCTTTTTTCGCTAGTGCGACAATCATCTCGTCGCTCATGTTGCGTTCAAATCCCGGCGTGAAGTGTCGCGCCGATGAATGCGATGCGATAATCGGTACTTCGCTGATGTCGATCGTCTGCCAAAACGCGTCGTCCGATACATGGCTGATATCGACCATGATGCCCAGCCGGTTCATTTCCCTGACGACATCTTTGCCAAAGTCACTCAAGCCACCCCATTGGTGAGTATCATCGTAAGACGAATCGGAAATGTGATTCGACAGACCGTGCGCCAATGTGATGTACCGGATGCCTTTATCGTAGTAGTCGGCGAGATTGGCAAGATCACCCTCAATGGGGGAGCCGTTTTCCATCCCCAGTGGCAGGGATATGAGTTCCGCGGCGAATTGCGAGCGCACCTCGGCCGGCGATGTGGCGACGGCAAACTTGTCCGGCCACTGTTCTTCAAAGCCGTAGACCATTTCGATCAGCGAATCGGCGACTTCCTTTGATCCGCCTTCGGCTTCCAGTGATGACGGCGTGTAGATCGACATGAACGGCGCATTCAAGCCGCCGCGAACGGCGCGCGGGTAATCGAAATCGCCGTCTTCGGTTGCGATGGAAATGTCCGCTGGCTTCGCTGCCAGCCGGTATGGGACGTCGATATGCGTGTCCACAATGATGCTGTCCATCGCGATACGTTCGGCATCTTTGGCGAAGTCGGGTGGCGTCGGAGCGCTGCACGCAACAATTAGTGCAAGTGAGGCGAGTGTTGTCAGGCTTCGATGTATCATATTAATTATTTCACTGGTTCAGGCGGCGGAAGATTGTAACAATATGCAGGGATCCGTACAGGAGCAAATTAATGAGTGATGACAACCCGCCGGCAGATCATGCAATTGCCGATGACAATTCGACCGGGAGTCCGCTGGAGCAAAATCTGAAATCCAGGGCAACCTGGTGGCGTGCCTTGTTCATGCTGATCAGTTGCGTACTTGTCAGTATCGCGAGTTTCGTTGGAACCATGGTTGTGGTACTGGGTTTCTTTTGGGTTTTGTTCAGCGGTGCGGTCAATCGCCAGTTGCAGGAGGTTGGGCAGAGTCTGGCGAGTTATATCTACGGCATTATCTGCTACTTGACGTTCAACACCGATGAGAAACCTTTTCCGCTCGGCGGACAGTGGCCGTCCAGTAGCAACGACACCCCGGACTAATCTATACCGATAATTCGCGCTGAGCGGGCTGCCAGTGCGCAAGATTTACTGCGGCGGCTCCGACACCGAGGTTACGCACCCATCGGGCCGCCGCGTCCAACGTCACCCAGGTGCGAATTTTGCCCTTGCGCGTTTCCGCGGTAATCGGCCCATTCGGCGTTTTCGCTTCAATGTGAAAGCGGGCACCGCGCGCGATAATGTTGATGTTCTTGATGGCGCCTGCCGCAACCATCGCTTTCAACATGCGTTCATCCATTGGGGGTCCCCGGGGAAAGGTCACGTTGTTCCGGAATCGTGATTCCGCGCTTGTTGCAGTGTCTGCGAATTAACATTTCAACCATGTTGGCAATGCTTCGATGCTCGCGCGCGGCGGCCTCGCGGACCGCCTCTTTGATCGCGGGTTCTATGCGCAAATTAAGCGTCGATACCTTGGTTTTTGCCATACCTCGCATTGTATAGCAGAAATAACGAAAATGTAACGCATTTCACGTTGGTATAACTGTGCCACGCCATTGGGTATATTGACGGCATGATCCGGGACGGCCCGGGACACTCTGTGAGGACGGAAATGGAACAAGGAATCTTTATGTTTAGCCTGGTGGTGGGCGTGAGTGCGGTGCTGTTACTCGCTTTCACATTGTTGATGATTGCGCTGGGCAAAATCGACGTTTAGTCAATAGGCCATACGACCCGTCTCGAAAGCGTCAATGCCACCGTTTTTCTTGATTTTTCGATAAAATGATATCATAATGATATCAAATTGGCTCAAGATCGAAGCCAACGAGGAACAAGGAGAACAATGTGAATCGAGAGATCAAAAGAGTAGTCCCATCGGGTTATTTGATGATTTTCGTACTGCTTGCAGCGCAATTGGGTCTGGGCTACGCATGCGTGTCGGCCCTTCAGGCGCAGTCAATACCGACGTTTATTGTTGCCCTGGTGGCCTCGATCCTGGTGCTTGTTTGTTGGGGCGGATTCATGATGGTGCACCCGAACGAAGCGAAGGTGCTGCAACTGTTTGGCAAGTACGTCGGTACCACACGCGAACCCGGTCTGCGATGGGCGAACCCGTTCTACACAAAAGTTTCCATATCAACGCGTGTCAGGAACTTCGAAAGCAGCACGCTCAAAGTTAATGATGCCAACGGTAGCCCAATCGAGATCGCTGCCGTCGTCGTATGGAAAGTGTTCGATACAGCCGAGGCGCTGTTCGAGGTCGATGACTACGCCGGGTTCGTACAGATCCAGAGCGAATCGGCGCTACGCAACCTCGGTACGAGCTATCCCTATGAACCGCATGATGGTGAGACGATTGCTCTGCGCAGCAATCAGAATGAAATCGCGACGGCGCTCGTCTCGGAAATTCAGGACCGACTTTCGCAAGCGGGCGTAACTGTCATTGAAGCGCGCATCACACACCTCGCATACGCCGCCGAGATTGCACATGCAATGCTGCGACGTCAACAGGCATCCGCAATCATTGCCGCACGGGCGCAAATCGTGCGTGGTGCCGTCGGCATGGTGCAAATGGCGTTGAAAGAACTGGAAGTGAATAAGGTTGTGAAGCTCGATGAAGAGCGTACAGCTGCGATGGTTAGCAATTTGCTCGTGGTTCTTTGCAGCGAAGAGAATACGCAACCCGTTGTAAACACCGGCTCTTTGTATACCTGAACCTGAACCGGGACCGGCTATGGCGGCGAAAAAATCATTCGCGCTGCGAATGGATTCCAAGACACTGGATGCCATGCAGCGCTGGGCGAAAGATGATCTACGCAGTTTGAATGCGCAGATCGAATTCGTTTTGCGCGAATCCTTGCGCCGGGCAGGGCGGCTCAAAGATGCGAAAGACGACAGTGATAGTATGGGGCGATGAGAGACTATCTGCCGTTCATACTGGTCGCCCTTGGCATCTTCTCAGCGGCATGCGTCGCTTACGTGGCCTGGGAGCTCACGAAGGAAGCCTTCCGGGACGGCAAGGACGACTAATTCCATTCCCCCCCCGGCTGGCAGTGAAATCAGCGCCGTGAGCGGCTTTGTGAGCGGCTTCGTGATTCGCCACTGCGGTCGCTTTTTTGCGATGTTTCGCGTTGCGCGCTCCGCTGTTGTGCCTGCTGCGGTGGCTGCGTTCGCTGCCGAATACGCTTCTCGGGCTGGCGCTGTTGTTGGACCGCCGGGCGCGTTTGACCCGATGTGGGTGCGGGACGCGATTCCTGGCGCCTGACAGTGCTTGCCTCGCGCTGCACATTTCTCGACTGAGCAACGGGCTGCCGGCGTTCCGTCCTGGGAGAACGAACGCTCGGTGTATTTTGCCGTTGTGCGACGCTTGGGCGAACGGCTGGATCCTGTCGTCGTGATTCACGCTGGCGAAATGTAATTTCGCGCTGCTGATCCTGACTCCGGCTCACGGTCGTGTCCTGGCGTTGTCTTTGCCGGGGACGCGCTGTCGTGTCCTGTCTTTGTCTTTCTTGTCGCCGAACGGCCGTATTCTGTCGGCCATTTTCCCGAAGGTTGGCGACCTGGCGTTGCGAAGACACGCGCTGATCGCGCTCGCGAAATGCGATGGGCTGAGTGTCCCGTGTTCGGTTGACTGTCCGTCGCTGGCCGTTTCGGTCGCTGCGAACATATCCTTCACGCCGTACATACTCGCGGCGTCGCTCGCGCGGGCGCCACTGATCGCCGTGCGAATTGTAATTGCGGGAGCGGTTGTAGTTGTGTGTGTAATAGGTGTTGTAGACCTGGATTGACGGTCTACGGTACCAGTGATTCCAATACGAACGTCCGTAGTAGGGATGTCCGATATAGCTGTGATGCCAGGTATTCAGACTGTGTGACGACCAACCGATCGTAAACGCGGTCGTTACACCCCAAAACGCGTTGTGGGAAAAATGATGCCCGGCCGCATACGGGTAGTAGTACACCGGGTAAGGTCTCGGGTAGTAGTAGTAGACCGGTTGCGGCTGGTAGTAAACGACGCGTGCGGGCTCGTAGTAGGGGACGTAGATGACGTCCTCCTGGGCTGGCGCGACGTAAATTACGCCATCATCTTCAGAGACCGTCTGATACTTGTCGCTCTTTAGATTACCCGCCGCATAGGCGCGGTCGCGGAAAGACTCAACAGCTGACACGACGTCAGCCTGTTGAGCGACAACGGCGTCGCCGAGGCGCAGGGTCCAGTCAAGATCGTCATTTAATAATTCAACGACTTCCGGGTAGTTGATTAACGCAACGACGGCGTCATCCCAGTTTTCATCCGGCTCGAGACTGGAGTCACTTTCGTAGGCGTCGAGAAAGCGGGCCGCCTCGACAATTTGCAGCGGATAGGCTGAAGCAGGCAGCACAATTGCCAGGAGGTCGTCCGGATACAGGGCAATCGGACCGACGAGTTCTTCCAGTTCCGTTGCCGACATCAGCACAGCGTCGGATTCAGCCTCGTACTGGCCGATCACATTGCCGTCATCGTCCACTGGCACCTGGGCCAGCGAAATTGCCGGAAATAGCAGGAAAATTGCGAGCTTGTATTGAGCTTTCATAAGGCCTCCGGGTCCAAATTCACGCGGACCTGTCTACATTGAGGCCAATACTAACGCACGCTAGCTGAACCGCCCCTTAACCAGCTGCAAGCCCAGTCAGTCGTCCTGGCCGCCGTGCCAGGCGAGGAATTTCCAGCCTGCGTCAGTGCGAACCAGAACATCGGTGTAGCGGCCATTGCTGGTCTCGATATTGCCTTCCTGGTCCTGGAACGCGACCGTGTACAAATAATGTGCGACAGCGACATCATCGTGCACGATGATCGACAGGGGGTACAGCTCATGGGCGACCGTCTTGCCCATTTGTTCACTAAACCGATCCCACATCTTGGTCGATTCTTTGCCGCGAGGTGCAGGTGAGCTCTTGCCCCAGCCGACAAAATCGGCAGCCAGTAATTTGTCCGGCCATTTTTTGTCGCCGTTCTCATCCGAATTCCAGACTTCTTCAACGACGGCCCAGACATCTGCTGAGTCATTTTCGGATACAGCTGCGTAAGCGGCGCCCAACCCGAATAAGTAGATGCCGGCTAAAACCAGTTTGACCATCGCTGCCGCTTTCATGTGTCTTCCCCGAATTAATGTGTCCGGGCATTTTAGTCGTATTGATTGGCAACAACAATGGAGAGTACTGTCCCCAACCTGAAACCATTTCTCGATTGCAGGCATCTAGTCATGGATACACTCAGACAGGGGAGAAAATTGCATGCATAAACTATCGACGACGGGCCTGATAGCCTTAATGGCACTGACTTTATCCGCGCCCGCTCCGGCGGCAGATTGGGTTGAGAAAAGTAATGAGCACGCGCAAGTTGTTCTTGACGTTCTCGCGAAACTGAGCCCCGAAGGTGCGGGACAGCTGGGTGTCGACGGCTTGGACGAGGCCATTTCCGATCTCGGGCCTGGCACCCATGAACGCTCGCAAGAGATGTCGAGGGAACTGCTGAATGAACTGCAAGGCCGGCTCAGGCAGGAGTCGAACAGTAAGGTGCGGCAGGATCTCGGTATTTTGATCCAGGCGATTGAGGACAGTATTCGCAGCGCTGACCTGAACCACGACCAAATGCTGCCGTACTTTAATGTCAACCAAACGGTCTTCTTCGGTATCCGCGGCATCATCGATCCGCAGAATTCGCGCGACCGGTATCCGGCTGCCATCGCCCGGCTGGAAAAATATGCCGGCATAAGGGATGGCTACGAGCCCTTTACCGAGCAGGCCAAAGCACGTACTCGTGAACGGTTCGGCGTCGAGGGGCTTGTCGGTCCCTATCGCGGTGAAGTTGAACAGGATCTCGAACGTGCCGACACGATGATCAACGGCATTCAGGAATTACTGGCGGGAACGGATCTGCAAGGCTGGGAAGAGAGTTACGAAGTTCTTGCGACGCAGATGCGCGATTACGGTGATTTCGTGCGCGCTGAAATCCTGCCACGCGCACGGCAGGACTTCCGCTTGCCCGCGGATCTGTATGCGGATGCACTGCGTAACTGGGGCGTCGATGCGTCACCGGAAGAACTGATTGAACAGGCGACCAAGGGCTACATGGACATCCGTGGCGAAATGGAAGCGCTGGCTCCACTGATCGCGGCCGAGAAGGGCTACAAGACGTCAGATTATCGCGAGGTTATCGCTTTGCTGAAACGCGATGGTTCGATCGACGGTGACAAGTTACTCGATCACTACAACGCCGTGTTGCGTGACATTGAAGAGATCATTGTTCGGGAGAAGTTGATCAGTTTGCCAGAGCGAGATGCTGGCATTCGTATTGCATCAGCTGCTGAAACGGCCGCCCAACCGGCGCCGCATTTGCAGCCGCCACGACTGATTGGCAACACCGGCGAGTATCCGTTTTTTGTGATTCCACTGCTGACGCAGAACGAAGACGGCAGTTGGGAGCAGACAGACGATACCTACGAGGCCGGAGCGTGGACATTGACGGCGCACGAGGCGCGGCCCGGACACGAGATGCAGTTCTCCAGCATCGTTGAATCGGGTGTGTCGATCACACGTGCGGTATTCGCGTTTAACAGCGTCAATGTTGAAGGCTGGGGCTTGTATGCTGAGGCCATCGTTCGCCCGTATCTGCCACTGGAAGGACAGATGATCAGCCTGCAGTATCGGCTGATGCGGGCAGGTCGCATGTTCCTGGATCCAATGCTCAATCTCGGACTGATTACACCGGAGGAAGCGAAGAGTCTCATCATGAATGACATGGCCATTGGCGAGAGTTGGGCGCAGAACGAAGTCGAACGTTACACCTACCGGATGCCAGGACAGGCGACGGCCTATTATTATGGCTACAGCAAAATGCAGGCTTTACGCGCGCAGACCGAGCTAAAACTTCGCGAGCATTTCAACCAGCAGGCATTTCATGATTTCATTCTTGATCAGGGGATGCTGCCCCCGCATATCTTGAAAGAAGCCGTCATGACCGAATTCGTTCCGAGCCAGATGAACTGACAAGGCGTTATACTCCGATTTCCCAATAGCGTGGGGAACCGGAGTGAGCCACAACCTGGTGTGTTATCGATGCGGCGAGTCTCTCGCGGCGCTTTCTTTGCCATTGTCGCGGCGCGACCAGTGCCCACAATGCTCGGCGGATCTGCATGTCTGCAAAATGTGTGTGCATTTCGATGCGCACGTTCCACGGCAATGCCGGGAAGATGGAGCTGAGGACGTCAAAGAAAAGGAACGACCCAATTTTTGTGACTGGTTCAAGCCGAACGAACACGCATTTGATCCGGATCGAAAATCGAAACAGGACGCCGCACAGAATGCCCTCGATGCTCTGTTCGGAGGCTCGGATGACAATTGATCGGCGTCAGTTTCTGAGCGTTACTGGCGCGGCATTGGCGGCGAGTCAGTTGGGCGCTTGTGGTCGAAGTCGCCTGCCGGTTGGTGGCGTGCCGGACAGTGGCTTCGACGAAACGTCGACGGCTGAGCAGGTCACCGCGGGACTGAATCTGAAAGGCAAATACGCCGTGGTAACCGGGTGCACGTCGGGTATCGGGCTGGAGACGATGCGCGTTCTGGCGGCTCGCGGGGCCTTTGTTATCGGCACGAGCCGTTCGATGGAGCGGGCGACTGAAGCTTGCAAAAGCGTTGTCGGTGTGACGTCTCCGGCGCGTCTCGATCTTGGCAATTTTGAATCAGTGGTCGAATGCGCGGAACACATCCGCGGTATGCGAGTGCCTATCGACATGCTGATTTGCAATGCGGGCTATCTGGGTGGTGACAACCAGCGTCAGCTTGTTAACGCTGTCGAAAAGCATTTCGCGATCAATCACCTCGGTCACTTCATTTTCGTGAACCGGGTTTTGGACCGCTTGTATATTGCAGATCAGGCACGAATTGTCATGACCTCCAGCCGCACCGCATACACTCATGCACCGCGACAAGGGATCTTGTTTGATGATTTGATGCTCAGCAATGACTATGGTGACCTGATGGCGTATGGGCACTCGAAACTTGCGATCGTGCTGTTTTCCCTCGCCTTGTCGAAACTTCTGCGCGGCACGCGAATTACGACAAACGCGATGCACCCGGGCGTAATCGATACAGAGATCGGACGTCACTTCAACCCGGTGATGCGATTCGGCATGAAGGTACGTGCTGCAGTCGGAGGAAAAACGGTCGAGGCGGGTGCCGCGACTGGATGTTACCTGGCAACCAACGAGACGCTTGGCGCAGTCAGCGGTCGATATTTCGAAGATTGCAATGCCGTCATTATTGGCGGCGACAATCACCTCTACGACGAGACCATGGCAGATCAGCTGATGACCGTATCCGAAGAGCTCACTGCGAAGTATCTTGTCGAACAAAAAGTTCCGCAAGCACCAAAACGACGTGAGGCGGCAAATGACGGCTAAGGCGCTCGTTGTGCTGTCCGGTGGGCAGGACTCTACGACTTGCCTCTACTGGGCAATACGAGAGTTCGGTGCTGAAAATGTCAGCAGCGTGACGTTCGACTATGGTCAACGACACCGCATCGAACTGGATTGTGTTCGCGAACTTTCAGCGTTAACGGGAATTGAAAATCGGGTGCTGCCGATCGATACCTTCGCCGCGATAGGTGGTGATGCTTTGACAGATTCGAAAATCGCAGTATGCGGCGAGGTCACGGAAAAAACCGGTTTACCGAATACCTTTGTCGCTGGGCGCAACGTAATTTTCCTGAGCTATGCCGCCGCATTTGCCTATCAACGGGGTATTGACAATATAGTGACTGGCGTCGCACAAACAGACTACAGCGGTTACCCGGATTGTCGGGAGGAAACAATCAAGGCCCTGGAAAAAACATTGAATCTCGGAATGGACAGCGAATTCAAAATTCACACGCCGCTGATGCACTTATCGAAACGTGAGACGGTTGAACTCGCAGATAAGCTTGGTGCAATGCCGGCAATGGCAATGACGCATACCTGCTACAACGGACAACGGCCGCCGTGCGGGGCATGCCCGTCGTGCGAACTTCGCGCTCGTGGATTCGCTGAGGCGGGAATTGAAGACCCACTGCTTACTGCGTCATGACGTATTCGGTCAAAGAAATTTACTACACGTTGCAGGGCGAGGGCGCACACACTGGTCGGCCGGCCGTGTTTTTGCGGTTTGCGGGCTGCAACCTCTGGTCAGGTCGCGAGGAGCATCGAGCAGAGGCCGTATGCAGGTTTTGCGATACCCATTTCGTCGGCGTGGATGGGCCGGGCGGTGGCAAATTCGAGACCGCCACCGAACTCGCCACCGCCGTTCGTTCGCACTGGCCGGTGGATGAAAGCAACGCTCGCCCCTATATCGTTTGCACCGGCGGTGAACCCTTGTTGCAGCTCGATACCGCTGCGATCGATGCCATGCACGCGGTCGGGTTCGAAATAGGCGTAGAGAGCAATGGCACGATTGCGGCACCACCCGGCATTGACTGGCTGTGCATCAGTCCGAAAGCGAATGCGAGCCTACAGCAAGATTCTGGCAATGAATTGAAGCTCGTCTATCCACAGGTTGAGCAAAGTGCACAACCGGCAAGTTTTGAGGCGCTCGCATTTGAACACTTTTTCCTGCAGCCGATGGACAGCCCGGATGCTGCCGAGAATACTCGCCTGGCAATCGATTTCTGTCTTCAGAATCCGCGCTGGAAGTTGAGCCTGCAAACGCATAAGTACCTGGGTATTGATTGAAGTGAGTCATCGTGTTGGACAGTATGTTTTTGCGCTGCTGATCGGACTGGTCATCGCCGTGACAGCCTATCGCTGGATTACGGATCCAGGCAACCGGGAGGAACGCGCGCTGCAGGTAAATGTGGTTGAAGCATCGCGTATGCGCCTGCGCAGCGCGATTGGTATCGAGTCGGTGGAGATCGCCGACACACTGGCACCCAATCGAGTCGCTGGTAAAGCGTACATCTATCCGGGGGACGACGGCTGGTCGGTTTCCGGCTACTACCGTCGCGATAAGGAGGACCGCTGGCATCCCTACCTGATGTCGCTGAGCTCGGATTTGACGCTGGTTTCGCTGAAGCTACAGGACAAGGACCCTGCTCTCATTGAGCATGTTAAATCCGACTCAAGAATAGAGATTGTTGAGTAAACCGTCTCGGGCTTGTGAAGTACTTAACCGACCTCTATGCCATGGGCATCAAATACAGAGCGCATCGGCGATAACTGTTCTTCATACCGCCGCCAGCGATCGATCGAACGCGTATGTGCAGGCTCCCGGACCTGCGCCGCACTAGCGGTCGACACCGCGGTTTTCTGTTCATGAAATTTCAGGCACTGGTCTTCCCAGGGCAACTCAAGTTGTGCGATCAGCTGGCGCGCGTGCGGCTCCACGTTGCTCGCCGTAGCTTCGTATGACACGTCGATAATTTTTCCGGGAAAGCGCTCACGCCAGATATCCATCAGTTTCAAGTAGCGTACGTGATGACGTGCCATTTCATCCTGTTGGTAGGAGTGCAGGTAAGCATCGGCGAACAACTGCTTAAAACTGGCGAAGCTTGCATCCATCGGCTGGCGTACGAGGTGCACAATTCGTGCATTCGGCAGGGCTTTGAGGATCAACGGGATATAGACAAAATTGGTCGGTAACTTGTCGACGAAACGAGGCGTATCGCCGTGCAGCTTCTTGCCGCTCTTCATGTACATTTCACCCAGCTTGAATGGATCGACGTCCAAGGCGTGTGACAGCAATTCAGCGGAAAACCGCTTGGGTTCCTGAAACTTCGACAAGCGTCGAACAGCAAATCCAAATTGCTGCAGTTCACCGGCCGAATGTACTTCGGAGTGGCTGGTAATAATTCTTTCAATGAGGGTCGTGCCGGTTCGTGGCTGTCCCAATACAAAAATCGGCGCATGAGTGTCGTAGCCTGCACGTCCATCATCAAACCATTCATTCGTCAGCCGGTTTTCCAGTGCTTCAAAAAACGCGACTTCTGACGCTTCATCATATTCCACCGTCTTGCGTCGTGCCGCCGCACCCGCGCTAAAACCATCGAACGCTTGCGGCCACAATTCGAGATCTTCGTATTCCTTGCCAATCGCATAATGCAGAAAGGCCAGGCCCCGGTCGTTTTTCTGATGCATCGGCAAGGCCGCGGTCATCGCGTGAATATGCGAATCGTCGACGGCCTTTCGGGATGTTGCGAGAATCCAGTGCGCCTGCGGGTTCAATGGCTCGCGATCAAGCACCGATTCCAGTAGCGATGTGGCTTCAGCGGTTCGGCCGTGATACACGAGACTGTTCGCATAGTTCACGGTAAAGGGAATGTGGTCCGGATTTTGCTCCTTCGCCTTGCGGTGATATTTAGTTGCCTCGACGTGGTCGCCCATTAATGCGTAGACGATTGCGACAAGGTCATTGACGATTGGATCGTCAGTGTCGTGCTTCACTGCTTCATCCAAAGCCGCGTCCGCCCGCGCAACCTGACCGTCGGTCATGAATAACCTGGCCAATTGCGCCCAGGCCGCGACATGATCGGGTTTTAATTTTGTCACTGACCCAAATGCGCTGACGGCTGTCTTGCGGTCTTTGAGCTCAAGCGCGACCAATCCCACCAGAAAATGTGCCTGTACCAGTCGTGGCTGTTGCGCCAATAGTCGTTCACAACAGGCAGATGCATCTTTCAGGCGCCCCTGGCCGAGCGCGACAAAGCCTTCACGTAACTCATTTTGAATCCAACTGCGCGATTTAAAGTCCGTCATGGGTATCAGCGCGCAAGATTGTCCATCGAATAGTCCGCCGGAACACAAAAGCCGAACTGGTAGACAATTCTCGGGAGATCGCCCTGCAGTACGTCCGTTCCGTGCGCATGTTCAGATGCAAAAAACGCCCAAAGCCCGCGCTCACCAACTTTCAGCCGTTGTGCACCGACCAGCGGATAGGCAGATTCGTCATCGCCCTGAACCAACACATTGCAACGTAAGTGGCGGTCGCCGGTTTGCTGGTAGTGGGGTTGCCGATCAATGTGTGGTTTGATGAAACCGCCCGGTTCAATGTAAGAAATAATCCAGCCGAGATAAGGGTCGACCGGGTAGCCGTCCAATGCAAATGTTGCAACGACTTTGGCCGCAAGACGCCGCATCTCCGCATCGCAGTATTCGGTGTCGTACACTTTTTGCCGAAAACGCAACGGACCCGAGGGATTTGCCTCGAGTACGCCATCGGCTCGATATTGACTGGCAAGCGCAAGAAAATGCGCTTGCTGCTCGATCGTTATGAACTCGTCGATTATTCGTGCATTGGCACGATCAATCCCAGTCATACCCAATTCTAAGCCCGTACGTTCTCGGCCGGCTTGGACCGAAGAAGAACGCGGGTGCAATGGCACTGTTGTTCGCTGAGCCATCGTAGTACAACTCATCGGTCAGATTTTCGACGTAGCCGGTAACGGACCAGTTGTTGTCGAAGCGATAGCCAAAACGGGCGGACCAGTCCTGGTAGGCCGGGTTTTCCGATTCTGCAATATTGTCGTAGCCGCGGCCGCGATCACCTTCCCAGAAGACCTCGACACTGCCGAAGTATTCTCCGCGGCCGCGTGGAAATGTACCGGTTAATGCGACGGAGCCTGACAACTCGGGTGCCCAGAACAAAGAGCTGCCTTCGCAGGCTCCCGGAGTGTCGCAAACAAAATCCAGACCGAATGCTTCGGTATCCAGCCAGCCCGCGCTTGCATAGAGATCAAAGTTTTCACCGAGCGCCGCCGTTATGCTGGCTTCGACGCCTTTGCCCTCTGCCTTATCGGTGTTGCCGACGCGCGCACCGCCATCAAAGAAATTGACCTGTAAGTCTTCATAGTCGTAGTAAAACGCCAGCACATTCAAGTTGGCACGATTGTCGAACAGGCTGCCTTTGTAGCCGACCTCATACGACCAGACAGTCTCGGGTCGAAAGCTGCCAGGACGATAGCCGTTCGCCTGGGTAAACGGCGCATCGGCACCGTCGCCGTACCACTGGAAGGTGTCTTCATCAGGGTCGTTGCTGTTGATCGCCGAAAACGTGCCAAAGCCGCCGGACTTGCCACCGCGAGTCGCGCTCGCGTAGACCATGGTTTCGTCATTCGGTCGGTAACGTAAAATAAACCTCGGCGACGTATCGTCCCAATCCTTGGTGTCGGATATCGGGCCGTCCGTTATGAATCCGTACAGGAAGTACGGTCCGATATCACTTTCGACCGGAAATACATTGTTCGAGAACGTCTTTTCATCGTAGGTATAGCGCACGCCAAGGCTCGCATCCCATTGATCGTTAATCTGGTAGCTCAGATCAATGTATGCCGCCCACCCCTGGTAGTCGCCTCTCGCACGGCTGGTTTCATTGAGCAGGCCGTCGGAACTTGGCGTGAACGCCGGTATACCGTAAACGTAGGACCAATAGCCGACGTAGCTCGCGCAATCCGTGTAGCCGTAGTAGGCGCCGTAGTAGGCGCAAAACGCCTCTTCGCTGCCGGTATTGGCGAACATGACGTCGATGTTTTCCTGGTAGAACGAAACGCCCGCATACCAGGACAAGGCATTGTCACCCGACGACACCAGCTTGAATTCCTGCTGGAAGTAGTCGCCGCTTTGATCCTGATTGTAGTGACCCAGATTCAGGTCGGTGCCGTCATAGTCCTCGGTGTAAAAGTAATCGTGATCTTTGAAGCCGGTTGTTGATTCGAAGGTCGCGAAATCAAGTTCGTAGTCAATCTGCAAACCGAATGTCGTGATGGTCGAGTCGTCGCGCGGGTCAAATAGCTCGCTGCTGATGTTTCGGCCGCCGACCGGACGTGTATAGGTCAGTCCGGTTGCCGCCTCGATATCCTGGAGTCGACTGTTGTCGATTGCGCGATAAATCGACCCGGATTGTTCCCGGTCCTCGTATTCCAGCATGGTCTCGATGTTGAGACGGTCGGTTGCGTAGGTTGTTGACCAGCGAACCGCTACTTTGTCGTGAGCGATCAGATCGGGCCCGCCCGCCTGATTTTCAACATAACCGTCTTCGGTGGAGTAATACGCTGCTATTCGCATCGCGAAATTGTCGTTGACAGGAATATTCACCGCGCCTTCGCCGACGATATGTCCACGTTCCGCGAAGTCGAGTTCGGCGTATCCCGATCGGCCGCCGTCGATTTCGGCCTTATTGGTGTGCACGCTAAAGGCACCGCCAATGGCATTGCGGCCAAACAAAAAGCCCTGTGGTCCGCGAAGTACTTCCGAGCGTTCGATGTCGTATAAGCTGGTTACGACAACGCCATTGCGTCCTTCGTAGAGATTATTCTTGAAGAATGCGGCAGACGGATCGCCGCCGACACCGAAGTCCTGGGTTCGGACGCCGCGAATACTCACTGCGTCGATAAAGCTGTCTTTGCTGTTTCCGGTTACGCCCGGCGTAAACGCGATCAAGTCCTTAATATCGTCCAGATTGACGTTGCGAGTGAAGTCACCGGAGAACGCCGTGATCGCCAGCGGCACATCCTGCACGGATTCGTCGCGCTTGGTTGCGGTAACGACAATTTCTTCAAGCGTTTGCGCGTTTGACGGCGAGCTTGCGACTGTCGTCATCAATGCTACGGATACGGCCATGGCGATTTGCGATCGCCTAGGGCTAATTTTCACGCTGGATTGCGCGAGCAAAACTCTGGACATCAAGACTCTCCCCCAAACGATAAATCAACCAATAAGTTATCGGCTTCACTATTGGCCTCAATATATTACTATTGCGGAACAGGATGCAACGCCGCTGTTGCACAATGTGAACCGATAACAATAACTAATGAAGAGGTAGCTTGTGGAATCCTACGGCATCGTCAGCCTACTTCCCACGGTCGTTGTCATCGCGACCGCTATTTTGACCCATCGCCCCGTTGCCGCATTGCTGGCCGGCGTGGTCGTTGGGATCCTGTTGATAGAGCCCGGGAACGTGATCGGCCGTTTGTCCGATATTGGGCTCGAGGTAATGCAGGACGAAACCATCGCCTGGGTTATCGCCGTATGTGGGCTAATGGGCAGCCTGATCTACATCCTCATTCAGACCGGCGGCGCCTCGGCCTTTGCGAGAAAGATGGCGACCCACGCCAACAGTCGCAGCAAGTCGCTGCTGGTCACCTGGTTCCTTGGCATGGTGATGTTCATCGACGACTACCTGAACGCCATTGCGATTGGTAATTCGATGAAGAAAGTGACGGATAAATTCAAAGTTTCAAGGGCGATGTTGTCCTACGTCGTAGACTCGACGGCCGCGCCAACCTGCGTCATCGTGCCAATTTCAACCTGGGCTGTTTTCTTTGCCGGGGTCCTCGAATCCACGAAAGCAGCCAGTGTTGGTGATGGCATGCGCATGTACATATCGGGTATTCCCTTCATGTTCTACCCGTTCATCGCCCTGCTATTGGTGCCGCTGGTCGCCACCGGGAAGATTCCCTTGCTGGGCCGAATGCGGATCGCCGAAGAGCTTGCCGGGCAGGGCAGGCTCGCGATGGAGCCAGTCGAACAGCTGGAAGTCACGGAGGGACCCGTCGACGAAGCGGGCAACCCAAAAAGCAACCTGTGGGTATTTCTCATCCCATTGCTGTCGCTCATTGGCTTTTCCTGGTATTTCGATATCGATTTATTGCGTGGCGTTATCGCGACCTTGTTCCTGACAATACCGCTGGTCGTCGCCTTGAAACTCATTGGCGCCTACGCCGCCCTCGACGGAGTCCTCGAAGGCTTCAAGATAATGTTGCCTCCTTTGGCGATTGTCGTGGTCGCGTTTATGTTTAAGACTGTTAACGATCAGCTTGGCTTGCCGCAATACGCAATCGCGACCGTCGAACCGCTCATGTCGCCACTGTTTTTCCCGCTGGTGGTGTTTCTTACAATGGCTCTGATCGCCTTTGCGACGGGCTCGTCCTGGGGCGTCTTTGCGATAGCGATCCCGATCGTCATGCCGCTCGCGGCAGCGATGGAGGTACCAACGCCCCTGGTCATCGGTGCACTGCTGTCAGCCAGCTCTTTTGGCAGTCACGCCTGTTTTTACGGGGACGCGACCGTACTGTCCGCACAGGCGTGTGGTGTCAGTGTGATGGAGCATGCGCTGACACAACTGCCCTATGCGCTCCTTGCTGCCGTCCTGGCGTCGGTCGCCTACGTCACCTACGGACTGACCGTTACCTAGCGCGACGCGACCCAAAACTGAATGACGATGGCCTGATCAATTCATGGCGGTTCTATGAGGCCGGGCTAATACCTTCCTGTTGGCGGGCATCCTCGACCTCCTGGCGCCACTCAAAGACATTGAGTTCGATGAATACGAAGGCAACGAGCCAGAGGAACGCGTCCCAGAAATCCACGAAATCGCCCTTGAACCCCCAGAAAATTGCGGCCAGCAACAGGGTCGAATAAAGGACAAGCTTGGCCGCGTAGCTCAGACGCAGCGCAAGACCCTTGTAGCGATCGTGTTCCTGCAAGCGAACGTCAATTTCGAGAACCAGGACAACCAGCAGCCAGACGGCGGCATTGATGACATCTACCCAGGCCAGGTGCCGAATGTCAGACATGCCCGCCAGGTCGACGACGGCGGGCATTGCGTCAAAACGAAGGAAGGTACTCGCGTCCGTAAAGGACGCGCAGTTGGCCGTGGTCAGTTCGACGTATTCGTCGAGATCAACCGCATAGGACCAGCCATCGCTAACCAGCGCGCACAGAGTGCTAACGTCGGCGAGTGGCGTGGCGGCGTAGATGAATCCGAGTTTCGCCAGATAGCCGTAAAATGCGTAAAGGATAAAGACATAGCAAACCACCCGGACACCCTGCAACGACCAGGTGACGCCTGGACTGTACTGGTCGTCTTCGAGCACATAGGTTTCAAGCTCGAACATCAGCAGCAGGACCACCCAGGCGGCTGTATCGATCGCTGCCGGAAACGACGCGATGATCTGGGCGGCCTCAACACCATTCGGGAATTGCAGGACAGCCGCGAGAAATTCTTCGCGCCAAAAGACGAAGACATTGATTGCGAGCAATGCGTAAACGGCGTACTTGAAAAACTGAAACAGCCGATAGCTGTTGATACTCAAATACTGGCTCCTGCCTGACTGTCGGCAGAGTTTATGTGCGAATCGCGATTCATGGCAATCGTCAATTGTCAGTCGATTGCCGTGGCGAAGTCCGAATTGTCCGATTCAAGCCCTGCGTAGTATACCCAGACGTTTTCTTCACCCGTCAGAAGTTCGATGTATTTCGGATGCACGAAGATATTCTCACGGCCGGACTTCACTTCGCGCAATATGCCGAGATCACAGAGCTGCTTCAGGTAAACCGAGGCAGTTTGGCGTTTTGCGATTCCAGAGTCGACGAGGTTGCCGATGCGGCAATAGGGTTGTTTGAACAACAGCTCGACCAATTCCCAGGAATAGATCTTGGGCAGACTTTCCTGCACAAACTGGCCGGTGTGCTGCATAAGCTCTCGAATCGACTTGATCTTGTCGGTTGTCCAGGTGCAGGTTTCTTCAACGCCGTCGAGTATGAAATCGATCCACGGCGCCCAGGCCTGATCGCGGGTTACCTGTTGCAGGAGTCGGTAGTACGCCGCCTTGTTCTGGATGATGTAGCGGCTTAAGTACAGAATCGGCGAGTCCAGCAATCCGTGTTCGACCAGGAACAGAATATTGAGGATTCGTCCGGTTCGGCCATTGCCGTCCGCGAACGGGTGAATCGCCTCGAATTGGTAGTGTTGCACCGCCATTCGTACCAGCGGGTCGATATCGGTACTACGCTGCATGAAGTCGGCCCAGTTGTCGAGCATCTTGATGAGCAATTGCTGTCCGACCGGCGGTGTGTAAATCGTCTCTCCGGACATACGGTTTTTCAGCGTGGTTCCGGGTTCTGCTCGAATATCGAGCTCCATGCCTTTGATCGTGCTGCAGATCTGGATGGCCATATCGGTGGTCAACATGCGGCGCTGGACCATTTTCGTGCCTTCGTAGAGCGCGGTTCGGTAGCGCAGTGCCTCCTTGGTCGCCGCGTCGGCGCGATCTTCGGCGATGTCGGCAAATTCGAATAGCTTGTCGGTTGTCGTGACAATATTCTCGATTTCCGAGCTTGCGCGGGCCTCGAGCAGTGGCAACGCGTTCACGAGCACCGCTGAATTCGGTATGAGTTCAGCGGCCTGCTTGAGCTCCGCGAGTGCGACGCGGGCCTTGATACAGCGTTTCAGAATGTCCGTGCTTTCAATTTGTGCGATCGGCGGCGGCAGGCGTGGGAGCTCGTTGTATGGCAATTTTGGATTAAAATCAGTCACTTATACGATCTCCCTGGCTCAAGGCTGGTGTCGATCCCATCGACATATACTGCGGATATGTCGATATTATTAAGTTTTATCGACATATCGTGTCAACCTGTCGATACTGTCGACGAATTCACCCGATGTGTCGATATTTCATAAGTTTTTCGACATATCCGCAGTATATGTCGATTCGGTCGACACTATCGTGACCCAGGTCGAAAAAACCGTGGAATATCGACAGGGGTCGCGAATTGGAGACATCGTGACAGGCGATTCATTGAACCTTAAGCTGAGTGGATGGCGAAAAACTTTCCTATCCTGATCCTGGTCCTGATCGCGGCCGCCGCCTGCGGTGACAGCGATAGCTCGCCCGGTCGCGTCATCACACCGCCACCAGTAGCCGTCACGCCAGCGATCGCAACAGCACGGGTTTTCAGCAACCTGTCGTTCAACCAGGGGCTGGCGCTTAAGCAGGCACCGGGTGATTCATCACGATGGTTTGTAGTTGAGAAGGGCGGGGTTATTCGTGTATTTGCGAATGACCCGAATGTAATGTCGTCGAGCGTTTTTCTCGACATCAGTGCGCGTGTCAATGCATCGGGTGAAGGTGGCTTGCTTGGCATAGCCTTTCATCCGAATTACCCGACCATTCCCGAAGTCTTCGTTTCCTACACTCGCACCGGATCACCGCTGGTGTCCTATCTGTCCCGATTCTCCTCGGTTGACGCCGGACTTACACTGGATGCAGCAAGCGAACAGGTCATCCTGACTGTCGCGCAGCCGGCCACCAATCATAACGGCGGCGACGTCGCCTTCGGGCCTGATGGATATCTGTACATCGGATTCGGCGACGGCGGCGGTTCAGGTGATCCGTCCCGCAACGCGCAAAATACGACGAACATTATGGGCGCAATAGTGCGCATCGATGTTGTCGGGGGTTCACCATACGCAATTCCGTCGGGTAATCCGTTTGAAACGAATGCAGTGTGCTCCACTGGCATTGGCATGACCGCCTGTCCGGAAATTTACGCCTGGGGATTACGCAATCCCTGGCGCTTTGCATTTGATCAGGTCACGCAAAATCTCTGGGTTGGTGACGTGGGTCAGGGTAGCTGGGAGGAAATCGATGTCATAACAGCCGGAAGCAATTACGGCTGGAATGTTCGCGAAGGTGCCCATTGTTTCGATCCGCCATCAGGCTGCGCTACGACCTTTGTTGAGCCAATAGCAGAGTATGGGCGGAGCCTCGGGCAGTCTGTTACCGGCGGCTATGTTTATCGTGGCTCGGCAATTTCGGACTTGGTTGGCTGGTACCTGTTCGGCGATTTTGCTTCCGGCCGCCTGTTCGGTATTCCTGCTTCCAGTACCGCCGGAGTTGTACCTGAAGTCTTTGCTGAAACCGGATTGCAGATTGTCGGCTTCGGTGAAGACAGCAACGGTGAAATCTACGTCATTCATTTCGGCGGCACTATTCACCAGATCGTCGACGTACCGTAGACCCAGGATTGCGCTAGAATCTGCTGCCAGTTCCCAAGGCAATGGCAAAGGTGATACGTGGCGGTCAAAAGTGATATCGAAATTGCGCAGGCGGCGAATATTCTTCCTATCCGGGAAATCGCTGCGAAACTCGCTATTCCCTATGAAGCATTGATTCCCTTTGGTCACGACAAGGCCAAGATTAGTGCGGACTTTATCAAGGCGAACGGCAAGTCAAAAAACGGCAAACTCATTCTTGTTACCGCCGTATCTCCGACGCCGGCTGGCGAAGGTAAGACGACGACAACCGTAGGGCTGGGTGACGGCCTGAATCGTATTGGCAAGAAAACGGTGATCTGTCTGCGCGAACCGAGTCTCGGCCCATGCTTTGGCATGAAGGGAGGCGCAGCGGGCGGTGGTTATGCCCAGGTCGTTCCGATGACGGATATCAATTTGCATTTTACCGGTGATTTTCACGCGATCGGTGCCGCAAATAATTTGCTCGCGGCACTAATCGACAATCATATGCACTGGGACAACGAACTCAACATTGATCCGCGGCGGGTCAACTGGCGCCGCGTGCTCGATATGAATGATCGTGTCTTGCGAACAATTACCTCGGGCCTCGGCGGGTATCACAACGGCGTCGTGCGTGAGGCCGGCTTCGATATCACGGTGGCGTCCGAGGTCATGGCGATATTCTGTCTTGCGACTGACCTGGCCGATCTGGAAAACCGACTGGCTAACATCGTTCTGGGCTATACGCGTAGCAATGAGGCGGTTACGGTCCGGCAGCTAAACGCTCACGGGGCCATGACCGCATTGCTGCGTGATTCGTTTCAGCCCAATATTGTGCAAACGATGGAGAATAATCCGGCATTCATGCACGGCGGACCGTTCGCCAATATTGCACACGGCTGCAACTCAATTATTGCAACGACCACTGCGCTGAAGCTTGCTGACTACGTCGTCACCGAAGCTGGATTCGGCGCGGACCTCGGTGCTGAAAAGTTTTTTAACATCAAATGTCGTAAGGCGGGACTGGAGCCGGATGCCGTGGTCCTGGTCGCAACCATTAAGGCGCTGAAAATGCATGGCGGGATCGCGGTCGGTGATTTGGCCGCCGAGAATCTCAAAGCACTGGAATCAGGCTGCAAAAACCTGGAACGACATATCCGAAACCTGGGTAAGTTTGGCGTCCCAATCGTCGTCGCGATCAATCATTTCACGGCCGATACCGATGCTGAGGTGAAACTCGTGCAAGAGTTTTGCGCGAAGTATCACGTCAAGGCGATTAAGTGCACGCACTGGGCGGATGGCGGAAAAGGGGCTCAGGAACTATCAGAACATGTTGCGAAACTTTGTGACAGTGGTGCTGCACAATTTCGTACTTTGTATGATGACGATATTCCATTATGGGAAAAGGCTGCAACGATCGCACGTGAAATTTACGGCGCGGACGACATCATTGCCGACAAGAAAGTCCGCGAGCAGTTTGAGCAGTTTCAGGAAGCGGGTTATTCGAAATACCCCATCTGCATGGCGAAAACACAATACAGTTTTTCAACGGACCCGAATTTGCGCGGCGCGCCCAGTGGGCATGTCGTGCCGATCCGCGAGGTCCGGCTGGCGGCTGGTGCGGAATTTATCGTCGTTGTCTGCGGCGCGATAATGACCATGCCCGGATTGCCGCGCGTTCCGGCCGCGAATGACATTCGCGTCAACAAGGACGGACAGATTGAGGGGCTGTCCTAGGACGGGCTAGTCGGACTCCACCAGTCGGTGACTGTCGGCCGCGGTCAATGTGCAGCCGTACACTTCCTTGAGTTGCTCGATAATCGTCCGAGTGTCGGCCGAGAAGGGCGCTTTGCCTTCAAACGCGTGCAGGACTATGCCTTCGATAAGGTCGCCGAGTGAAATGTCGGCGTATTCAGCGACGCCTTTCAGGACCTTGAGCAGCGAGGATTCGATGCGGACGCCAGTCTGGGTTCGCTTGATCGGGGTTTTGGGCATGGTTTGACCTTAATTCATTATATCGAGGTAACATGGTAACAATGTACTAATTGCTTTTCAAGCCTGGGTTTACCGTTACAGTCCGTTGGCGAGAACGGCAGCGCCTGGGCGCGTTAGATCGCATTGGGGGCAGGCAAAATGCCAACGGTTGAAGAATTACGCGATGGGTTTACGCTTGGCGACTGCGAAGTACTGCCAAATGAAGGCCTTATCCGGCGCGGTGACGAAGTGCTTCGGCCGGAGCCGCAGACCTGGCGCGTATTGCTGGCGCTGGCAGCTCGCGACGGTAAGCTCGTCAGCAAGGGCGACCTGGTCCGCGAGGTCTGGGATGGTCGTGCCGTTGCCGACGACCCGATCAATCGGGCAATTCGTGAAGTCCGCAAGTGCTTTGGAGACTCTGCTAAGGCCCCGACCTACGTTGAAACGCTGCACAAGCGGGGCTATCGCCTGCTGCAAAACGTTGTTTTACCTGAAGCCAATCCAGAACACGCTGCCAGGGCGGCGAGTACGAGCCCGAGTTTGCGCCGCTGGAGAGTCGCCGCTGTTGCGCTGGCCCTCAGCGTTGTTGTGATCATCACCGGGATCTGGGTACGCACGAGTACGCCGCCGCCCCTTCGTTCGATTGCCATCTTGCCGTTCGAAAATCTTAGCGGCCGAGATTCCGACGAGTACATTGTCTCGGGCTTAAAAGTCGCGCTGGTTCAGGCGCTGCATGGCATGCAGGGTTTCGTGGTCAAAAATGGTGCTGTCAGGTATCAAATGGAGCCCGATGAGATCGCGACCTTACTTGGCGTAGAGAGTGTCCTTGTTGGCACACTGCAACGAAGCGGCGATCTGCTTCGAGTCAGCTACTTTATCTCAAAGGACGGTCAGGTCGATTATTCGGAAAGCGTCGAAGGCATGTCCGACGACCTGTTTTCCTTGCAGGAAAAACTCGCCGTTGCCGTCCGTTCGAATCTGGGGGACGAACTGGCGCCCGCGTTGATTACAGGACACAGGCCCGGAAGTGAGGCCTATGATAGTTACATGCGCGGCATGCACGCGCTGGAAAACCGTGGCGAACCGGGTCGCCTTGAAGAGGCAATCGAATTGTTCCGGGCCGCGATCAAACGCGACCGGCAATATGGGCCATCGTATCTTGCGCTGGCGACAGCCTACGCATTGATGCCCGACTACCGGTCATCGCCGTCGGAAGAAATGAATCGCCAGGCATTGGCCGTGATTGAATCGGGGGTCGCCGTCGATCCGGTAATTGGCAATGCGGCCGGTGCCATCTATGGATTCGTCTATCACAAGGAAAAGCGCTGGCAGGAAGCGGAACTCGCGTATCAGCGCGCGGTAAACGCCATGGTCATCGATTCGAACGCGTTCAACTGGTATTCACGCATGCTGTCGAGTGTCGGGCGCATGGATGACGCACTACAGCAGGCCTTGCGGGCACTCGAACTCGACCCCCGCTCAGCGGTCAATAACAGTCGCGCTGCAATCACCTACACGTGGCTCGGCGATACCGAAAAAGCGCAGGAATATTTCGTTCGCGCAAATCACCTGGGTGCCAAAGGTCCAACTCACATGCTTGCCTATGCCTTCTTGCTTTCGCGAAATGGCGACATCGATTTGGCCAGAGAAGTTGCAAGCATTGGTATGGAACTCGCCAGTGAAGACACCAGCTGGATCGGCCCTGTATTTGATGGTTTCGCCGATCCAGAAAAAATACCGCAGGCATTGCTGGCTCTGAACGAGTCATCGGCTTCTGCACAGGTGCAGTTCACGGCGAGAACCCTGTTCGGAGACCTTGATGGCGCGATGGAAATTGCGAAACAGCTGGAGAAACCGGGCGAAATATTTGAAATGGACCTGTTGTTTGTTCCTGAGCTGAAAGCGATTCACGGACATCCCGACTTCATGCCATTACTCGAGCGACTCGGCGTAACTGAATATTGGCGACAAAATGGCTGCGAGTTTCGCGACGATCGGGTGAAGTGCACGGGCGGCTAATCGTCTTTGACGATGCGGCGGGAACGCTTTAGTGCGCCACGGCGACTCTTCATGTCCAGCCGTTTTTGTTTCGCCCTTTTGCTCGGGCGGGTTTTAATGCGGCGTTTCGGTTCACGTGTGGCTGTTGCGATCAGCTCAGTTAGCCGGCAAAGGGCTGCCTGGCGATTTCGGTCCTGGCTCTTGTAGGCCTGTGACTTGATGACAATGATGCCGTCATCGGTAATTCGATGGTCCGACATCGCAAGCAGGCGTGTTTTGATGCGAACAGGGATCGCCGCACATTCACTTGCATCAAATCGTAAATGAATTGCGGTTGCCACCTTGTTGACGTTTTGACCACCCGCACCCTGCGAACGTATTGCCGTCATAGTTATTTCGGACAATGGAATTCGAATGTCGTCCGAAATGTCGAGAGTGTCCACAATGGCTCCAATGTGTGAGAATGCGCTCCAATACTCCTTATCGGTAACCTGAATGCAAGTTCGCAATCTATCGGTCCTCATCATTTGCCAGCTAATTTCGACGACCGGGTCCATTGTGATGGTTACGCTCGGTGGAATTATTGGCACACAGCTGGCTGTAAACAAAGCATTTGCAACGTTGCCGTTGTCGGTCATGGTGATTGCCATCGCGGCGACAACGATTCCCGCGACCATGCTGATGCGTCGGATTGGCCGGCGAAACAGCTTTTCAATTGCATCTTTATCTGCCGTGTTAGCGCTGTTTATCGCTGTATTTGCGCTCAAAAACTCGAGTTTTCTTTTCTACAACCTCTCCGTCATGTTGTTCGGCGTCAACATGGCCTTTACCTACCAGTACCGATACGCAGCCGCCGAGAGCGTTGATGAAAAGTACGTGCCACGTGCGATATCGCTTGTGCTGGTTGGGTCGATTGGCGCAGCGTTTGTTGGCAAGGAGCTGGCAACACGCGGCCAGTTCTGGGTCGATGGCATCCCCTACGCCGGTACGATGATCGTATTGGCAGCGATGTTTTTCGTGCAAGCGATGTTGTTTCAGATGATGGCACCACCACGAGATCAAACTTCGTCGACTGACAACAAAACTGGACGCTCATTAGGTGAAATTATTCGGCAACCGTTGTTCATCGTTGCAGTGCTCGGTGCAACCACTGGATTCGGACTGATGACCTTAGTCATGACTGCGACGCCACTCAGCATGCACGTTACAGATCATTTTTCTCTGGAAGAAACGGCCAGTGTCATTCGGGCGCACGTGCTGGGTATGTATGTACCGTCACTGGCCACGGGTTTTCTGATCGAAAAGATTGGCGTGATGAAACTCATGTTCGCCGGGGCGCTCGGTTTGCTGGCGGCCGTGTTCGTTGGCTTGCAGGGGCATAGCTTACTGCATTATTGGTGGGCGCTGGTGTTACTCGGAGTCAGCTGGAATTTCCTATACGTCGGTGGCACGACAATGCTGACGTACACGTACAGCGCCTCAGAACGATTTCGCGCGCAGGGTATTAACGAATTCCTGATCTTCGGTACATCGGCAACGGCCTCTCTGCTTGCCGGCGCTGTCATCCACTTTTTTGGCTGGAATACTCTGATGCTCGTTCCGGTTCCATTTCTATTAATCATATGTGCGGCCCTGATCGTTGTCAGAAATAACCCGTTATTATTGTCGCATGGCAAGTCAAATGGCTAAGGGCTCCGATTTGCGCATTCTTCTCGACGACGCCGCACGGCGCGCAATCGACTATCGGGAAACTGCCAGTGAACGTCACGTTGCACCTTCGCCTGATGCAGTAGACGACGTCGAAAAATTTGTTGAGCCGCTGCCCGAAGCAGGAACTGATGACCGGGAGGTCCTGGCGATGCTCGACCGTTTGGGGTCTCCCGCAACCGTGGCAATGACCGGGCCACGCTATTTCGGATTTGTTATCGGTGGTTCGCTTCCGGTGACCGTTGCGACGAACTGGCTCAGCACCGCCTGGGATCAAAACGTCGGTATGCACGAAGTGACGCCGGCAACGTCAACTCTGGAACGCGTCGCGATGGACTGGATGATCGAATTGTTCGGCTTGCCAGCTAACAGCGCGGCCTCGTTTGTGACCGGCGCGACGGTCGCCAATTTCACAGCGCTCGCCGCGGCTCGACATCGTGTTTTTGCCGATATCGGCTGGAACGTCGAGGCGGACGGACTTATCGGGGCACCACCCGTCACGATCATTGTATCCGAGGAGACGCACCCGACGGTTTTCAAGTCACTGGGCTTGCTTGGCTTCGGTCGTAACCGCGTCGTGCGCGCTGCGGTTGATTCGCAAGGTAGCATCGATGCAAAACGCTTCCCCGCGATCGACGGGCCAACCATCATCTGCACGCAGGCGGGCAACGTGAATACCGGGGCATTTGATCCAGTCGGTGATATTTGTGACCTGGCAAAACCCAAAGGCGCCTGGGTCCACGTCGACGGGGCCTTTGGACTGTGGGCTGCGGCGTCACCGGACAGGGCACATCTATGCTCAGGTTTTGCCACCGCTGATTCGTGGGCTACAGATGCGCACAAATGGTTGAATGTACCGTACGACAGCGGCGTTGCCTTCGTTCGTGACGCAGCATCCTTGCAGTCCGCAATGGCCATTAAAGCCGACTACCTGATGACGGAAACCGCGTATCGGAATCCATCCGATTTCACACCGGAGTTGTCACGTCGTGCACGCGGCGTTGATGTCTGGGCGGCATTGAAATCGCTGGGCCGGCAGGGCGTCGCTGAAATGATTGATCGCTGCTGTAGCAATGCCAGGCGATTTGCGGACGGTCTGAGTGCAGCCGGCTACGAGGTATTGAATAAGGTAGTACTGAACCAGGTACTCGTATCATTTGGCGACGATGCCACGAACCGCAGGATCATTGATCACATTCAAAAGGACGGCACTTGCTGGTGCGGCGTCACGGTCTGGCAACAGAAAACGGCCATGCGCATCAGTGTTTGCAATTGGTCAACGACTGAAGAAGACGTCGATCGGAGCCTGGACGCCATACTGGCAATTGCGGCGCGTGAGCGGCAGTGAGTAAGCGTCTCTACGACGACAATCTGTATCAATTTGGCACGCCGCAGGCAAGCTACTGGGAAGCAACGGCGAGCGACATCGCTGTTGATGCACCGCCTTTGTCCGGCGACGAGAGCTGCGATGTTGCAATCATTGGCGGCGGCTACACGGGCCTGTCGGCTGCATTGCATCTTGCGCGCGATCACAACGTCGACGTGCGGGTGCTGGAGGCAGGACACATCGGGTGGGGAGCATCGGGCAGAAATGGTGGCTTCTGTTGCCTGGGTGGCATCGGTGTGCATCGCAGTGATCTGTTTAAGATGGTCGGAGTTGAAAAGACCCGGCAGTTCTTTCGCTCACAGGTCGAGGCGGTGGAACTTGTGCGCCAGATTGGTGAACAGGAGGGGCTCGACTTCCGTGCGCAAGGAGCGGCTGAACTGGAGGTTGCGCATACGCCCAGGGCGTTTGATAGATTGCGTGCAGACTACGAAGTATCAACTCAACAATTGGGCTTGTCGGCAGAATTGCTTGATGCCAATGCGTTTCGTGAACGCCATTTTGATTCAAGCGAACAATACGGTGCGCTGATTACACGTCCGGCGTTTGGCCTGCATCCGTTGCGCTATTGTCTTGGGCTTGCCAACGCCGCGCTTCGTCACGGCGCCGTCGTTCACGAAAAAAGTGAGGTCGTAAATTGGGAGAAGTCCGACGACGGCTGGCATCGTATCCGCACCGCGGCGGGCAGCCTACGTGCACGGAAAGTCATCTTCTCAACCAATGGATTCATGCCGGAAGGGCTACGTCCTGAGTTTTATGCCCGTACGATGCCCATTATCAGCGCAATAATCGTGACCAATCCTTTGAGTGAGGAGCAACTGGCCGCGTACGCCTGGCAGACGCGGGAAACGGCAGCGAATTCGCGCCGCATCCTCAATTACTTCCGTTTGTTGCCAGACAAGCGATTCTTGTTTGGTGGGCGAGGCCATTCCAGCGGTCACCCGGATGGCGAGCGTAAGACATATGTTCGCCTGGAGGAAATGCTCAAAACGATCTGGCCAGCGTGGTCGGCATTAAGAGTTGACTACCATTGGCACGGATTGATCTGCATGACTGGATCATTCTGTCCATCGGTGGGTCGTCTCGACGATGATGACAGTGTTTATTTCGGCTACGGCTATCATGGCAACGGGGTTAATACCGCAACGTGGACCGGTAAGAAACTGGCGGACTGGATTGGGACCGGACGTGAGCCGGATTTGCCCGATATCGTTCGTGGAATGGCCAGAAAATTTCCGCTTGCAGGCCTGCGACCCAAATATTTTGGACTGGCAATCGGGATTTCGGCCTGGCTGGACCGCCGCAGCTAGTCAGAAATTATATACGAATCCGAGTGACAGAACCGGCCAGGCTTTGTAGTCGCTGACTTCGTCTTCAATTTGCAAACGTTCCGCTTCAATTGCGGGTCCTAGCTGATCCTGCACTGACTGCGGTGCGCTATCGAAGCCGGTTGCGATCAGCGTGACAGAAGGTTCGCCTTGCCAGAGCACGCCAAAATCAAGATTCAGTCCGACTTTGCCAAAAATTTCGAAATCGTAGCCAACGCCGACGTAGGGTGACGTACTGTCAAAGGATGTAACGCTCTGCAACTGACCAACGTCGGCCGTCGAAAACGTATCGTTGCCAATTGTAAAATCCGCGCCGGACGTATCAAAGCTCGCCATCTGAACCTCATTACCGTTGGAGAATGCGCCCGCGGTCACACGAAACGGACTCAGCGGAAAGCGAAAATTACCGGTCATGTAGTAATTGTCCAGAGCAAACGTTGCATCGTAGTTGATACCCGCTTGCCATCCTGACGTGTCGTAATCGTACTGGTTGCCGCCGACGCGCATGTCGAGCCAGGGCAGGGGACTCCATCGGCCCTCGATTCCCAGTCCCAGTGTTCCTGCTTTAAACCCGACGCCGAAATCTGCATTCGCGGTGCCCGAGGCAGCTAGCAACAGTGCGACCAGCGTCACTTTTTGATTGAAGTTAGACATTTGGAATCTCGGTTTTGCCCAAAACAGGAAATCAGCTCAGAGAATAAACGTTGCGCAGGGATTTCACTGTGCGACACATCACAAGCACAAGTTGTTGCAGGAATATGTCAAATCTTCAGGGTTTCGGCAGTTTTGTGTGCGGCGCCGACGTATTGCACTGCATACATTAAGGGAGCGCAGGAAGCGCAAGCAATAAATCAAAAGGAGATTGAAATGCGAGAACTAACACTGAGTGAAATGAGCATGGTATCGGGTGCCGGGGACGAGTGTTCGGGTGGTGGTAATAACTACGGTGGTGTTACCGAACCATCGAGCCTTGGTAACGATCTAATTGAGATCTACGAGGGTCTGGTAGCGGCCACGTCGCATGTGATCGAACGCATTGCAAAAGCACTCTAGAGCAACGGCTATCGGGGCGCATGGCGCGTCCTGGTAGCCATTCCTCGAATGAGAACCAACAGTACAATGATAGACGCAAGTAGGCAGGTACCCGCGATAATTCCAGGCAAGAGAAAAGGGATTGAATCTGGGTCTGGATTCCATTGCCCAGTCATGCAGCGCCAATCGATTTGGATTAATCCATTTACCGTCGCATGAGAAATAAATGACGGCCATAACGATTTGCTTATCCAGAATTGCATGCCAAAAATGACGCCCGCAAAAAATGCAAACGGCCATGACGTGTATCGGTGGAATATTATGAAAACAATCGCAGAAACAATTACCGATACAACGGCACCACGGTAGCGGAGCACTTCCTGTACGTAGCCGCGATGCAGGATCTCTTCAGTCAGCGGGACGAGCAAGGCCATGACGAAAAAACCCAAACCTATAATTGGCAATGGTGGGCAGTGAAAACTCAGTGCCAGTGCTGTGGGCGGTGTTGCCTCTGGTGCTGGATAGAACCCCAGTGATACGCCAGCAATCAATTGACTCCACCAGGTGAGACGCATCAATGCACCAATCGCCACGGCACGTAGTGCCACGGCCCAATTGATATCCACACGTCTGAACAGTGCAAGGATGTAAGGTTTTTCTACGCGCCAAATCGGGAACAACAGCAGGATGAGAATCGGTGGAATAACGAGGAACGACAGGTCTGCAGCGAAGCTGGGTTGAAGGCCCTGGTTCGTAAGCTGCCGCTGCAGAATCGTACGCGCAATTAAGCCCGCAGTGCTGGCAACAAACAGGGCGACCATTGTCGTTCGAGTAATTCGGTACGCAGTCATTCGTCCCAAACTACTTCACGCCTAGGTTGCCGTCACCAGCACTAATTGCCGTTTTTCAGCAAAAACAATCTGCGTGTCAAACACCTGGCAGGTCGGTGTAGGTGGGCTCTGACATTTTATCCCGGCCCCAGCGTAGGAAAATTGAAGGATGTGCAGCGGGGTCGATATTGACATTGTCGAGATCGCCATTCACATGTGGCAAGGCCATCAGGCGTTTGTCCATAAGCTTGAACCACAACCATGGCAGGTAGGCGAGCACGTACATGCCGAAATAGCCATTGGGCAGTCGCGGCAGATTCTCAAAATGGCGTAGCGACTGATAACGGCGCAGAGGGTGGGTGTGGTGATCGGAATGTCGTTCGAGATGAAACAGCACCAGGTTGCTGAAAATATGGTTGCTGTTCCATGAATGATGTGGAGAGCAACGTTCAAGTTTTCCGTCGTCGCCCTTGTGCCGTAGTAAACCGTAATGCTCGATATAATTTGCACTCGTCAGTTGCCAGTAGGCCGCGGCAGTGTGAATGAGCAGGAACGGAATGATTTTCCATCCGACCGACAGAAAAAAGATGATCGCCAGCAGCAGTGTGATCGAATAGGACTGCAATATCGGATTGCTATAGTGCCAGGATGGTTTGCCGCGGCTATTCAGGCGTTGTTTTTCAATGGCCCAGGCCCCCGCAAATGACCCTGGTATTTCGCGGAGCGCAAACTTGTAAATACTCTCGCCCATACGGGAACTGGCGGGATCTTCAAATGTCGAAACGGTCTTGTGATGGCCGCGATTGTGCTCGATTGTAAAGTGACCGTAGGCGGGTACCGCGAGCACAATTCTTGCCAGTAGTTTCTCGAACGGCGAATTCTTGTGGCCGAGTTCGTGACCTGTGTTGATCGCCAGTCCCGCGATGATGCCGGAGAATGCCGCGACCAGAAGGAACTCCGACAGGCTGAGTGGCTCCGTCGTCGCGTACGCAGCAGCGGTAATGAGTGTTACGAAGTGTAGCGGGACGATGATCCAGGTGAGGCGCCGGTAGTAAGGGTCGCACTCCAGTTGCATGATAATTTCTTCAGGCGGATTGTTGTGATCTTCACCAATTACCCAGTCAAGCAGCGGCGCAATTCCATAGTTGAGAACGAATGGCAGAATAAGCCATCCAATATTTCCGCTCTGCGCGTGAAACCAGAGAAATAACAACGGCTGGATGGGATAGACAACGGAAAGTATCCAGAGCCAGCGTTTCCTGTCAACATAATGCACCGACTGTCCGTCGGCGGTCACGCCTGTATAGCCTTTCATCGCAGTCGTTTTGCTCCTTTTGGTCGTCAAATTATACAAAACCTGCGCTCAAGATGACGGTGTAAATCGTCGCCGGGAGAAAATGAATCGCAATGAGGCACGCGTTTGGGAAATGCTTTATATTTGAAGCACACAGATATCCACTCGGGAAAGCCTTGTTAGTCGACAGCAAGAAACTTTGTACTTTGGCGATGACCATTCTTGTTGCGTCCTGTGGCAATGAATTGTCCGGCGAGCTGTCTTACATAAATACGAGTGTAAAACCTTCAGCCGCGACCCTCGGCGAACAGATCGTACTGGATGTGGCGCAGTACCTGGAACTTACGTCAAGAAGCAGTGACCAAAACAATGAAAAGGACTGAATCTGAATGGCAGTGAGTCAGGCAATTTTGATTGACCGTGTGGATAATGACCGCCGGCGATTTTCATGGCGAACGGTACTCTATGGATATGCGCGTTCACGCCGTCATGTCCACCGACGATCAATCGATGATGCCGTTGTGTTTCTGGATTGCGGCCATCCCTGGTTGTTTTTCCTGGCGACCGGCACGATGCTGTTGTCCTGCGTCGACGCCTTCCTGACCCTGCAATTGATTGAACTGGGGATGTACGAGGCGAATCCGGTCATGCAGGCTGTCATGTCTCAAAGCACCGCATTGTTTACAAGTACGAAACTTGCCATGACGGGTTTCGGAATCCTGGTACTCGTTTTTCTCGCCAAGGCGCGGTTTCTGAACCGCATTCGTATCGGTTTGATTCTGACTGTTTTCTTCAGCGCCTATGCATGCCTTGTTTGTTACGAACTGGTCAATCTTTTCAACAGGTTGTAAACCAGACCTGCCTGCAATAGATTCCGTGTAATGCGCGCTTGCGTTGTACGAGCGCACTTTTTTTTGCCCCAGCAATGGTTCTCGGACCACGGGACGAATGGGCAGTGTAAGTCCCTGAAAACATGAGTGAATCTCTAAAAGAACGCTTGGCCTCGACGCCGCTGTTTGGCGCCAATGCGACCGCAATCGAGTCGCTTTATGAACAATATCTTGTTAAGCCGGACTCGGTGGCTGCGGAATGGCGAGACTATTTCACGACCCTGGGCGATGCTGAAACGGAAATTGCTCACTCAACTATTCGTGAGGAATTGCTGCATCAATCGCGCGGCGGCCGAAAAACCGGCGCGATTGTCAGCCGATCGGGCGGTCAGGCAGCGTCAGGCGAAAAGCAGGCAGCGGTCTCGCGACTGATCCAGGTCTACAGTCTGCGCGGTCATCAGATTGCACAGATTGATCCACTTGGCCTGCAGGAGCGTCGAGTGCCAGGTGTACTTAAGCTGGACTACCTCGGTCTGACTGAATCCGATATGGATTCCGAATTTTTCACCGGTGGCCTTGCAGGCATGGGCAATGAGCGCATGAAGTTGCGCGACATCCTGGTGCTGCTGAAAAGTATCTACTGCGGCAAGATCGGCGCGGAGTTCGCGCATATTTCGAAAGCACGCGAACGTCTTTGGCTTCGCAAGCGTTTTGAGCAGGGTGCAGCGTCCAATACGCTCAGCGACGCGGAGCGCATCACCATTCTTGAACGATTGACTGCGGCGGAAGGCATCGAGCGATACCTGCACACGCGCTACGTCGGCCAGAAACGCTTTTCGCTGGAAGGCGGTGAAAGCCTGATTCCGATGGTTGACGACATCATTCACCAGGGTGGCATTGCGGGCATCGAAGAGATTGTGATTGGCATGGCACACCGTGGCCGAATCAACGTGCTGGTCAATATTCTAGGCAAATCACCCGAGGAACTGTTCGAAGAATTTGAAGGCAAGTATGATTTAGCCGAACTGAAAGGTTCCGGCGACGTGAAGTACCACAAGGGATTCTCCGCGGATATGAAGACCGACGGTGGCAATGTGCATATCGCATTGGCGTTCAACCCGTCGCACCTCGAAATCGTCAACCCCGTCGTCGAAGGATCGGTACGTGCGCGGCAGCAACGCCGTGCCGATGTTGAGCGCCAGGAAGTGCTGCCGTTGCTGATTCATGGTGACGCGGCATTCTCAGGGCAGGGAGTTGTGACAGAGACATTCCAGATGTCACAGATCAATGGCTTTCGCACCGGTGGCACAGTACATATTGTGATCAATAACCAGATCGGCTTTACCACCAGCCGACCGTCTGACGCGCGTTCGACCGACTATTGCAGCGACGTTGCAAAGATGATTGAGGCGCCGATATTCCACGTGAACGGCGACGACCCAGAGGCGGTCATTTTCGTTACGAGGCTGGCATTAAAGTATCGCCAAAGATTCAAGAAAGACGTTGTTATTGATTTGGTTTGCTACCGTCGACATGGCCACAACGAAGCCGATGAACCCGCAGCAACGCAGCCGATCATGTACGGCCGCATCAGAGATCAAAAGACGACCCGTGCCTTGTATGCAGAGAGCCTGATTGAGCGGCAGGTCGTTGCGGCGGACGACGTGACAGCCATGCAGGACGCCTATCGCGATCGTCTGGATCGTGGCGAGCCGGTTCAGGAGGCGTCGCTCGGAATGATCGGCAATGCGTATACAGTCGACTGGACACCGTATCTGCACACTGAGTGGGACGCTGAAGCGGATACCTCAATTAGTCCGAAGACGGTTGCCGAACTGGGAAGGCTGATCACGACTCTGCCAGCGGGTGTTAAACCACACGGTCGTGTGCAACGCATTATCGATGAACGCGTCAAGATGGTCGCAGGCAAGGTGCCGATGGATTGGGGGTTTGCGGAAACGATGGCCTATGCGGCGCTGGTCAACGATGGGCACGATGTTCGCTTGATTGGCCAGGACAGCGGGCGTGGCACCTTTTTCCATCGTCACGCGGTCGTACATAACCAGGTGAACAATCAAGAATACATTCCGCTGGCGCATATTGTTGAGCGCCCGGATGCATTTCGTGTGATCGACTCGTTCCTGTCCGAAGAGGCGGTGCTCGGGTTTGAATACGGCTACGCAAGTACCGAGCCGAATACGCTGGTGATATGGGAAGGCCAGTTTGGTGACTTTGCGAACGGTGCCCAGGTGGTAATTGATCAGTTCATCAGTTCCGGCGAAGCAAAATGGGGTCGTCTGTGTGGGCTCACAATGTTCCTGCCGCATGGCTATGAAGGCCAGGGCCCAGAGCACTCTTCAGCAAGGCTCGAACGCTTTCTGCAGCTCTGTGCCGAACATAATATCCAGGTTTGTATCCCGTCCACACCCGCACAAATGTTCCATATGATCCGTCGTCAGCAAGTGCGCAAGTATCGAAAACCGCTTGTTGTCATGACGCCGAAAAGCCTGCTGCGCCACAAGATGTCCGTGTCCGAAATCAACGAGATGTCGACAGGTAAATTCGAGCTCGTCATTCCCGAAATTCAGTCCATTGATGTCAAGAAAACGCGACGGCTGGTTCTGTGTAGCGGCAAAGTCTATTTTGACCTGTTCGAGGCCCGCGAACTCCACGACATTGACGACATCGCCATTATTCGTATCGAGCAACTGTATCCGTTCCCAATCGATGACTATGCAAACCTGGTGAATCAATACACGCACGTCGAGGAAATAATCTGGTGCCAGGAAGAGCCACTGAATCAGGGTGCGTGGTATCAGATCAAGCATCGACTGCAGGAACCGCTACAAGATCACCAACAACTGTATTATTCCGGTCGTCCCGGTGCCGCAGCGCCAGCCTCCGGAATATTCAAGATCCATGTGCAACAGCAACAGGCATTGGTTGAAGCTGCTCTCGATATCAAGTCCAAGGCGAGCAAAGTAGCCAAGCCGAAGAAAACCAAACGGAAAACATAAATGAGCATAGAGATTAAAGTTCCGCCACTTCCAGAATCGGTTAGCGATGCAACACTTGTCGCGTGGCACAAGAATACAGGCGAATCCGTAGTACGTGATGAAAACCTGGTGGACCTGGAAACGGATAAAGTTGTTTTGGAAGTTCCGGCGCCGGCTTCTGGAACGCTCGCGAAAATCATCGTCAAAAACGGTACAACCGTGGTTGCAGGCGATGTACTCGCCATTATTGAGGAAGGAGACGGTGAGGCAAGTGCACCTGCAGAAGTAGCGGCGGCCCCCGCACAGAAAGCAGCACCGAAAGTTGAAACCGAAGCGAAAGGCGCAGCAAAAACCAGTCCCGCTGTTCGTCGTTTGCTCGATGAGCATGATCTGGATGCGACGATGGTGTCCGGCAGCGGCAAAGATGGGCGCATAAGCAAATCAGACGTCATGTCGTTCCTGCAATCCGATGACGGTGCTGAAGTGGCTCCGGTCGACCAGGCGCCTGCCGGTGAGAGCAGCTCCGTTAGTATTGGACTCGAGCGAACAGAGCAACGCGTGCCAATGACTCGGCTGCGGGCAAGAATCGCGGAGCGGCTGATGGAGGCTCAACAATCTGCTGCAATGTTAACAACCTTCAACGAGGTCGATCTGACCGAGGTGATAGCGCTCCGCAAGCGCTACAAGGAATCATTTGAGAAACAGCATGATGTTCGTTTGGGCTTCATGTCATTTTTCGCGAAGGCTTCCGTTGAAGCTTTGAAGAAATTTCCGGTGGTCAATGCTTCCGTTGAAGGCAATGAAATTATTTATCACAATTATTTTGATATCGGCATTGCAGTTTCAAGTGATCGCGGGCTGATGGTGCCGGTGATTCGAGACGTCGACCAGTTGAGTTTTGCAGAGTTCGAACTTGCATTGAATGAGGTGGCTGGCAAGGCGCAGGCAGGTACCATCGGCATGGAGGATCTGACGGGCGGAACGTTTACGATTACTAATGGCGGAATTTTTGGTTCGATGATGTCGACACCGATCCTGAACCAGCCGCAGAGCGCGATCCTTGGCATGCATTCGATCCAGCAACGCCCGATGGTGGTTGACGGGGAGATAGTTGCACGACCCATGATGTACCTTGCTGTGACTTACGATCATCGCATTATTGATGGTAAGGAAGCGGTGCAGTTCCTCGTTTCAATTAAAGACCAACTTGAGGATCCGGCGCGACTATTGTTGCAAGTCTGATTCCGTACACTCTCGGTAAATTTAGTAAAGGACTATTTGGAAAATGAGCAGAAGTTTTGACGTTATTGTCATCGGTTCTGGACCGGCCGGATATATTGCTGCCATTCGTGCGGCACAGTTGGGTAAGACGGTGGCGTGTATCGATGAATGGAAAAACAAGGATGGCAAGAACGCCTTTGGTGGCACCTGCCTGAATGCCGGTTGTATTCCGTCAAAAGCAATGCTCGAGTCGTCTGAGTTAATGCACCGAGCGCAGCACGAATTCAAAACGCACGGTATCAAGACCGGCACAATCGAACTGGATCTTGCCGCCATGCAAAAGCGCCGCGCGACGATCGTGCGTCAATTGACCGGTGGTATCGCCGGGCTGTTCAAGGCCAATAAGGTCGAAGGTCTGGTTGGACACGGCAAACTTCTCGCGGGTAAGCATGTTGAATTCACACCAGCCGATGGTGAGGTTGAAATAATCTCGGCACAAAATGTCATTCTCGCCTCGGGATCGACACCGATTGAACTGGGTATTGCAAAATTCGACGATGACAAGATCATCGATTCCTGGGGTGCGCTCGAACTGACTGAGGTTCCGAATCGCCTCGGAGTTGTGGGTGCAGGCGTCATCGGTCTTGAACTTGGCAGTGTTTGGGCTCGATTGGGCTCTAAAGTGACGGTGCTTGAAGCGATGGACGATTTCCTGTTCATGGCCGATCGAGATGTCGCAAAAGTTGCCGCCAAGGACTTCAAAGCCCAGGGGCTCGATATCAAACTCGGCGCCAAAGTTTCATCGGCCAAGGCCGGCAAGAGCGGCGTCAGCGTGAGCTACGACGATGCGAACGGCTCGCAGACTGCGGAATTTGACCAACTTGTGGTCGCGGTAGGTCGTCGGCCGCACACGGACAATCTATTTGCTGAAGACGCGGGTATACAACTTGACGAGCGTGGCTTCATTGTCGTTGATGATGAGTGCCGTACGCGGGTGAAGGGTGTGTATGCCGTGGGTGACTGCGTACGAGGCCCGATGCTCGCGCACAAGGGATCGGAAGAGGGCGTCATGGTCGCGGACATCATCGCGGGCGAAATCGCCGAGGTGAACTACGAAGTCATTCCATCCGTTATTTATACGTCCCCGGAAATTGCATGGGTCGGAAAAACTGAAGCCGAAGTGAAGGCTTCGGGTCGTGCGTATAAAGTTGGCTCGTTCCCGTTCGCCGCAAGCGGACGCGCCAAGGCAATGGAACAAACATCGGGCATGGTGAAGATGATTTCATCCAAAGACGATGACGAAATTCTCGGCGTGCACATCGTCGGCCCAATGGCCGGCGAGTTGATTGCAGAGGCGGTGTTGGCGCTGGAATTCTCGGCGAGCACTGAAGATGTTCAGCGAACAATTCACGCCCACCCGAGTCTGGCTGAAGCGTTCCACGAGGCGTCTCTGGCCGTGGATAATCGGGCACTCAATTTCCCGAACAAGCCGTAGTGGTCGTGCAGGCTTCGGTGCCCGGGCCGCAAAGCCCGGGCGCCAACGACTATTCCCAAAAGCCCGCGTTTTTGATCCCCAGGGCCTTTGGATCAAATGTATATTTCTCGACGCCTGCTTTTTTCTGCTTTTCGTAATCCCTGAGCGCCTTGACGGCAGGGCTGCCCATGAAAAACAGAATCAGGATGCCGATGATATTCAGCCAGGCCATTAGTCCGACGCCAATATCACCCATGGCCCAGGCAACATCCGCTGAGCGAATCATTCCGTAAAAAACTGAGGTTATCAGTACCAGTTTTAGAATCGTCAGCTCGCCCGGGAATCGGATAGTACGCCGGATATAAGCGACGTTGGTTTCGGCGATGTAGTAATAGGCCAGTAAAGTCGTAAAGGCGAAAAAGAACAGTGCGACCGCCACAAAGATTTCGCCCGACGCACCAACGACACTCTCTAACGCCATTTGTGTGAAGGCTGGGCTGTTGATGATGACATCACTGCTGGCGACGCCGCCGCTTATGGCAGCGGTAACGCCCTCGACGTAATATTGCTGGGTGATCAGAATCATGAATGCGGTCGCAGAGCACACGAACAGGGTGTCGACGTAAACTGAGAACGCCTGGACGAGCCCCTGTTGCGCCGGATGATCAACTTCGGCTGCGGCTGCTGCATGCGGTCCCGTACCCTGGCCCGCTTCGTTGGAATACACGCCGCGTTTGACGCCCCAGCCAATAGCGGCGCCGAATCCGGCCATCGGTGTAAAGATGTCCTTCATGATCATGGCGAACACATCAGGCAGATCGCCAATGTGATAGCCGATGACGCCCAGCGCCATCAGGATATAACCGAGCGCCATGAACGGTACGACGATCTGCGTGAAGTGGGCGATGCGCTTAACGCCGCCAAATATAATGAACCCCAGGATTCCGACAACTGCGACCGCCGCAATCATTTTAGTAGTTGATACGCTATCGCCGAGAAAGTTGATCGTCGAACCGCCACCGAAGGCAAGCTCCGCGGCGTTACCGATACTGTTTGACTGGACGCCCGGCAACAATGCGCCAACGGCGACTATTGTCGTTAGGGCGAAGATCCAGGCGTACCATTTCTGCCCCATGGCCTTTTCGATGTAGTAGGCCGGGCCACCTCGATACTGACCTTCGTCCTCTTCTTTGTAGATTTGCCCCAGTGTAGATTCAATGTACGCTGTCGCCGCGCCAAAAAATGCAACGACCCACATCCAGAAGACGGCGCTTGGTCCACCGAATCCGATGGCTGCCGCAACACCGGCGATATTGCCGGTACCGACGCGCCCGGACAGTGAAACGGCCAGCGCCTGGAATGAAGAAATACCCCTGTCGGATTCCTTATTGGATAGCAGCAGGCGAATCATTTCCTTGAAATGCCGCACCTGCGCAAAACGGGTCATGACCGAGAAAAACAAGCCGGCACCGAGGCATAAGTAAATGAGCCCCTCACTCCAGATGTAAGCATTGATTGTTGCGACGATATCCTGCATGCCGTGCCCCCGGATTCTTGTTTATTTTCGGCGAACGGAATCTTACCGCATAATGGGACGCGCTTGGCCTCTTTCAATCTGCAACCGAACGCTTTTTCGCGATATAGTGCGCACTAGCTTGGTTGTGGAGCGATTCAATGGATTGGTGGCAATGGATGGTAATCGGGGCCGTGTTACTGGGTGCGGAAATGTTCGCGGTGGACGCGCAGTTCTATCTTGTTTTCATCGGTGTCTCCGCCGCTCTGGTCGGCCTGGCCGGATTGCTCGGCATTGACATGGTTCTTTGGGTTCAGTGGGCGGTGTTTGGCGCTCTGTCGCTGATTTCGATGTTCACGTTTCGACGCCAACTCTACGAGAAAATACGTGGCAACGTCGAAGGCTTTCGCGATTCGCTTGCCGGCGACTCGGTGCAGGTTGACGAGGATCTGGCAGTGGGATCGGAAACTCGTCTTGAGTATCGCGGAACGAAATGGACTGTAAGAAATTCGGGTAGCGCGACAATTGCCGGGGGGTCACGAGCCAAGGTGACCAAGGTTGATGGACTAACCCTACACATTGAAGCTGAATAGGACAGGGAGAAACGAAATGGACACTGGCTTTATCGCAATTCTGGTAGTTGTATTTCTGATCGTCGTTATATTGGCGAAGACGGCGGTTATCGTCCCACAACAGAACGCCTTCGTTGTCGAGCGACTGGGTAAGTACAGCAAAACGCTGAATGCCGGGTTTCACATCCTGATTCCGTTTCTTGAAAGGATTGCGTACAAGCACACGCTGAAGGAACAGGCGACTGATATTGATGAGCAGGTCTGCATCACCAATGACAATGTACAAGTGGGTGTCGATGGCGTGCTGTACATGCAGGTACTCGATCCGGGTCGTGCGTCGTACGGAATCGGCAACTACATGTTTGCGATCTCGCAGCTGGCGCAAACGACCTTGCGTAGCGAAATCGGCAAAATCGCACTGGATCGCACCTTTGAGGAGCGAGGCACCATCAACCAGAACGTTGTCTCCGAACTCGATAAGGCGAGCGATCCCTGGGGCGTGAAAGTATTGCGCTACGAGATCAAGAACATTAACCCGCCACATGACGTACTCAGCGCGATGGAAAAACAGATGCGTGCCGAACGTGAAAAGCGTGCGGTTATTTTGACGTCAGAAGGTGAACGTGACGCCAAGATCAACCAGGCGGAGGGCGACAAACAGCGCGTGATCAAACAGTCTGAAGCCGTGAAGATGGAGAAGATCAACGAGGCGCAAGGTGAGGCTGAAGCCATCCTGGCGGTCGCGACCGCAACTGCGCAGGGTTTACGTGAAGTTGCTGCTGCCGTTGTTGGTCAAGGCGGCCCGGACGCGATGCAGCTCAGGATCGCCGAGCAATACATCGAGCAGTTCGGCAATCTCGCCAAAGTGGGCAATACTTTTGTCGTCCCGTCGAACCTGGCCGATCTGACATCGATGATGGCGCTGGCGACCGATATCGCGAAACGCAAACCTGAGGCTTAGCACAAAGCGTGCCGGGCGTGCCGGTCAGGCTTTGCGTCTGACTGACACGACATTGGTCAATTGTTCGAGACGGTTGATCGCAGAACTCAAGCTTGGCAAGTCCTGAATTTCGACACGCAGATCCATGATGACCTGCATGGACTTCTTGTCCGTGTGACTCTGAATATTCAATACGTTCGCGTTTTCATCGGCGAGTACGGATGTGATGTCACGAATCAGTCCGTTGCGATCAAAGGCATGCAGGCTCAGGTCAACCGGGTAGGCACTGCTGTCCGACGCCCCCCAGCTGGTCTCGAGCACCCGTTCCGGGCTTCGCTTCTTGAGACCGAGGAAATTGCCACAGTCCTGTCGATGGATGGTGACACCTCGACCCTGGGTAATGTATCCGACAATCGACTCCGGCGGCACCGGTCGGCAACAACGCGCGAAATTGCACAGCAAGTCACCGACCCCGGCGACCGTCGGTGAATCCGGTTTAGTCGCTTTACGTCGGCTCGAGCGCCGCGGCTTGAGCAGTGGCGGTTTGCTTGTACGCAGGTTCTGCAGGGCACTGGCGATCGACGCGGAGGTCAGGTCACCGGCGCCCAGTGAAATACACAGCGCAGCAGTATCTTTGTGTTTCAGTTTCTTTGCGATGTCGTCGGTTGCGACACGTTTTTCATTCAGGCGCGCCAACTCCCGATCCAGAATTTCGCGGCCCTGGCGCAAGTGTTGATCCCGGTCCTGGTGTCGAAACCAGTTGCGAACTTTCGCGCGGGATCCAGCACCGGCAATGTAGCCAAGTTTCGGACTGAGCCAGTCACGACTGGGCTGCGACTGACTGCCGGTAATGATCTCGACCTTATCGCCATTTTGCACATGATGTGTCAGCGGAACGATGCGGCCGTTGATCTTGGCACCACGACATCGATGTCCAACCTGTGTGTGCACGTGGTAGGCAAAATCGAGCGGCGTCGCGTTTGCCGGTAACTCCACAATGTCACCTTTTGGGCTGACGGCATAAACACGATCTTCAAAAAAATCATCGCGAATCTGCTCCAGCAGGTCGGCGCCGCCATCGGTGGGTTCAAGCAGCTGTCGCAGGAACCGTATCTTCTGGTCAAATGCGGCCGGCGCGTTGCCGCCTTCTTTGTAACGCCAGTGGGCAGCGACACCGAGTTCAGCGTGATTGTGCATTTCGTGCGAGCGTATCTGGATCTCGACCGTCTTTCCCTCGGGACCGATGACCGCGGTGTGCAAAGAACGGTAATCGTTCTCTTTCGGGTTGGCAATATAGTCATCGAACTCGCCCGGGATGTAGGACCAGATGTTGTGCACGATGCCGAGCGCGGCGTAGCAGTCTTTAACGTCTTCGACGAGGATACGAACAGCACGAATGTCGTACAGCGAGTCGAGGCCCCGATCTTTACGCTGCATTTTGCGCCAAATGCTGTAGATGTGTTTCGGGCGGCCTGAAATCTCCGCCTGAATTGAATGCTGCGTGAGTTCAGCGTGCAATTCTGCTTTGACTGCCTCGATAAAACGCTCCCGCTCGGTACGTTTTTCTTTCAGGGCCCTGGCGATTTCGCGGTAGGTGTCCGGATCCAGGTAACGGAATGCGTAGTCTTCAAGCTCCCATTTCAATTGCCAAACACCAAGACGATTCGCGAGGGGTGCAAAAATTTCGCGCGTCTCGATGGCGAGCGCCTGTTGAACTTTGCGCGAGTCATTGCGAGCTTCACGAAGGCGCAGGAGTTGTTCGGCGATTCGCACCAGCACCAAACGGACATCAGACACCACGGCGAGCAGCATCTTTCGAAGTGCCTCTGACTGTTGCGCGGCGAGAGCGTCGCCGGGCTGCCAATTGCCGGGCAGCGAGAACTGGTCGAGTTGCTGCAAGCCGAGAAGGTATCGAGATATATCTTGTAAGGGTTTGTTTTGTAACAGTTTAGATTTAAGAATATCGTCGCGAATCAGGGGGTAGGCGTAAACGGCTGCGACGATTCCGTCGGGCAATCCCAGCGGTTCGATGATGGCGGCAATTTGTTCGCCCTCGAGCCGCGCCGCCGTCAGGCCGGGTTTGTCCGGCAAGCCTGCCAAATAGCGTCGCACTTCGGCGACGATATCGTCAGGTTCGTCGCTGTTTGCCTTTTTTTCCACGTCGCTTGCCGACATTTGTCGCTATTCTCGTGTGTGCCTGTTCGCTCAATACCCGCTATCATACGCGCAGTTTCGACCGGGCATTCAGGTCGGCGAATGAATGGGCAATTTAAGAGCGGGACACAATGGCAGGACACAGTAAATGGGCGAATATCCAGCACCGCAAGGGTGCCCAGGATAAAAAACGCGGCAAACTTTTCACGAAACTGATTCGGGAAATCACCGTCGCGGCGAAAATGGGCGGCAGTGATATCGATTCAAATCCGCGTTTGCGACTCGCCATCGACAAAGCGAAAGGGCAAAGCATGCCGAAAGACAATATCGAGCGTGCCATCAAACGCGGTGCTGGCGAAACTGATGGCGCTGACTACCAGGAAATTCGCTACGAGGGCTACGGCCCCGGTGGCACGGCGGTTATGGTTGATTGCCTGACTGACAATCGAAATCGGACTGTCGCCGAGGTGCGGCATGCATTCACGAAATACGGCGGCAATCTCGGCGCCGACGGTTCCGTCAATTATCTGTTCGACCAGGTCGGCCAGCTGCTGATTCCTGCCGGGGTCGATGAAGAAAAACTCATGGAGGCAGCAATTGAAGCGGGTGCCGAAGATGTGGTTTCAGATTCCGACGGCTCCGTCGAAATCGTTACCGCGCCCAGTGAATTTGAACAGGTTCGCGACGCAATGATCGCAGCGGGCATCGAACCGGAAGAGGCGCAAGTTACGATGCGAGCATCGACGAGTGCCGAGCTCAACGTCAAGGAAGCAACATCGATGATCAAGATGCTCGAAGTCCTTGAAGACCTGGATGATGTCCAGGAGGTGTACAGCAATGCCGACATTAGCGAAGACGTGCTGAAACAAATTGATGACTGATGCAATGACAAAGCGGCGCATCCTGGGGATCGACCCCGGCTCCCGTCTAACGGGTTTTGGCGTGATTGATTTTGACGGCGGTAAAGCGGTCTACATCGCGAGCGGCACGGTCAAAAGTGTTGAGGGTGCATTTGCCGACCGGCTGCGACAAATATTCGACTCCATTGGCAATATCGTCGATGAATTCCGGCCCGACATTGTTTCGATAGAGAGCGTGTTCATGCACAAGAACGCCGGCAGCGCCCTGAAACTCGGGCACGCCAGGTCGGCTGCAATCTGCGCAACGTTCAAGCATGGCACCGAAGTCTTCGAGTATGCGCCGCGCGAGATCAAACAGGCGGTTGTCGGCACCGGGGCTGCAACCAAAGAGCAAGTGCAGCATATGGTGGTGTCAATTCTGAGCCTTGACGGCTCACCGGCACCCGACGCTGCTGACGCACTCGCGGCGGCTTTGTGCCACGGACACCAGCGTCGCCTGAATGCACAGCTCGGCACCGGAAAAGCTATCGCGGGTGCACAATGATCGGATCACTCCGTGGTCTGTTGACGTCCAAGCTGGCGCCGCAAGTCGTTGTGGAGTGCAGCGGCGTTGGCTATGAAGTCGAAACGCCGATGTCGACCTTTCTCGATTTGCCGGGCCTGGGATCCGAGCTGTTTCTCTATACGCATCTGCTGGTGCGCGAGGATGCGCAAATTCTCTACGGCTTTTCAACGGAAGACGAGAGGCTGATGTTTCGGACCTTGTTGAAAGTCAATCGTGTCGGGGCAAAACTGGCACTGGGAATTCTATCGGCGATGTCGACCAATGATTTTCGACGCTGCGTTGAATTCGAGGATTCAAACGCGTTATCCAGGATACCCGGCGTCGGCAAGAAAACTGCAGAGCGCCTGATCATTGAAATGCGTGACCGTATCGATGCCGCGGCGCCGGGCGGCGGCAAAGCAGCACCATTGACCGTTGAAGCAAGCGCACGGAATGAAGCTGTCGATGCGCTCGTCGCTCTGGGTTACAAACCGAAGGAAGTCAACAATCTGATTTCGAAACTCGATACCGACAATAAATCGGCCGAGGACATCATTCGCCTCGCACTCAGGCAGGCGGCACACTAAATGGCAACCGTCGAACACGATCGCCTCAGCACTGGCCAGTCGAGCGGTGACGACAAGGTTTTCGATCGAGCCATTCGGCCGAAGACGCTCAAAGACTATCGCGGCCAGCCGGCCGTGAATCAGCAAATGAGTATTTTCATCGAGGCGGCACGCAAGCGTGAAGAGGCCCTCGATCACGTTTTGATATTCGGACCACCAGGTCTTGGCAAGACGACGCTGGCGCATATCATCGCCAATGAGATGGGTGTGACCTTGCGACAGACCTCGGGCCCGGTACTGGAACGGCCCGGAGATCTTGCCGCGATTCTGACCAATCTCGAGCCGAACGACGTGCTGTTTGTCGATGAAATTCATCGTCTCAGCCCGGTAGTCGAAGAGATTCTGTATCCGGCGATGGAAGACTTCCAACTCGATATCATGATCGGCGAAGGTCCGGCTGCGCGCTCAATCAAACTGGATCTGCCGCCATTTACACTGGTTGGCGCGACCACGCGCGCGGGATTGCTGACGTCGCCACTGCGCGACCGCTTCGGCATTGTGCAGAGACTGGAATTTTACTCCGCCGTCGATCTGGAGCAGATCGCACACCGGTCTGCCGGCATATTGAACCTGCCGATTGACGATGCTGGTGCAAAAGCAATCGCCACACGTTCGCGTGGAACGCCACGAATCGCGAACCGCTTGTTACGTCGCGTACGCGATTTTGCCGAAGTGGAGGGCGACGGTGTCGTTACTGGTGCAGTCGCACAACATGCGATGGATGTTCTGCAGGTCGATCCTTATGGATTCGACGCGCTCGATCGACGCTTGCTATTAACCATTATCGAGAAATTTGATGGCGGCCCGGTGGGCATCGAAAGCCTCGCGGCTGCGATCGGCGAGGAGCGCGGCACACTCGAAGACGTGCTTGAGCCCTACCTGATTCAACAGGGCTTCATGATGCGCACCGCACGTGGTCGAGTCGCGACGAAGAATGCGTACCTGCATTTTGGCTTGAAGCCACCGGTATGTTCGACGACTCAGGATTTGCCTTTCGATGATGAATAAACCCTTTGAGTGGCCCGTGCGCGTTTATTACGAAGACACGGATGCGCAGGCTGTCGTTTACTACGCGAACTACTTTCGATTTATGGAGCGTGCGCGCACGGAGTGGCTGCGCGCGCTGGGTGTTGATCAGGTCGCAATGATGAAGGATGAACGTCGCATCTTCGTCGTGACCCAAACGAAGGCGCAATTTATATCGCCCGCAAGACTTAACGACGAACTGATTGTGACCGCGGCCCTTGGGCAGCAAACTCGCGCGACCTTTGAAATCATACAAGACATTTACCGAAACAGCCTGGACGGCGAGTTGCTGGTTCGCGGCGGCGTCATTGCAGCGTATCTGGATGCTGACACGATGAAACCAAAGCGTGTGCCGCCGTCACTATTTGAGGAAAAATTATCATGACTGCAGATATGTCTGTCATTAGTCTCCTGTGGGACGCCAGTATTCCGGTGCAAGTCGTCATATTGTTGCTCGTCGGCGCATCTCTGGTGTCCTGGAGCATCATTTTCACCAAGCGGCGGCTGATTCGCCGAACCAAAGACGCCTCCGATGAGTTTGAGGCGGCGTTCTGGTCGGGCGGAGATCTCAACACGCTGTATCGCAGCGCAACGCGCGCGAAGGGTGGCAGCATCGGTATGGCGAGCATCTTCGAGGCCGGTTTTCGAGAATTCAATCGTGCGTTGCAGGCAGAGGGTACCAGCAACGATAAATTGATCGAGGAGTGTCGACGTGCGATGCGCGTTGCGCAAATGCGCGAGGTTGACCGGCTTGAACAAAGCCTGGCGACACTGGCAACCATCGGTTCGACCAGCCCTTACGTCGGTCTGTTCGGCACCGTTTGGGGAATCATGGGCGCGTTTATGGGACTGGCGAATGTTCAATCAGCCACGCTGGCTGTTGTGGCGCCACCGATTGCCGAAGCCCTGATCGCTACCGCGATGGGACTGTTTGCGGCAATTCCTGCGGTGATTGCCTACAACCGCTACGCGGATAAAGTTGTGCGCATTGAGTACCGTTACGACGGCTTCTCGGAGGAGTTCTCCAGCATCCTGCAACGACACGCGCGCGCGAAGAAGGAGATTTAAGATGGCGACGCCGCTGCAAAAGCGAAAGCTGATGGGCGAGATCAATGTCGTGCCGTATATCGACGTGATGCTGGTGTTGCTCGTGATTTTCATGGTGACGGCGCCGTTGCTGACCCAGGGCATTGAAGTCGATTTGCCGAAAGCGAATTCTGAGCCGATACAAGACGTGCCCAATCATCGCCCGCTGGTTCTGAGTGTCGATACCGAAGGCAATCTCTATATCGATGTCGGGGACAATGAGAATGAGCCGGCCTCGGGAAAAGAGGTTGTTGCCAAAGTGGGTGCGATTCTTCGAAACCGGCCGGAGACACCGATTCTCGTGAAAGCGGATCGTGCTGTGCCCTACGGCAATGTTGTCGGCGCGATGGTGCTGTTGCAGCAGGGTGGCGCACAGAATATTGGCTTTGTCACCGACCCGCTGGATAGTTATCCGGTTCCGGAGTAGGTCGAGTAGTGGCGCACAAAACCCGATATTTTGTCCCGGTCAGCCTGTCCGTGCTACTGCACGCCAGCCTGTTGGGGACGATGTTCGTAGCCTTTGACTGGGCGCGTCCCACGCCGATAACACCGATGGCGATCCACGCGACGCTGGTGGCCGAGACAACGAAAATTCCGCCGCCACCTGTCGTGGAGAAAAAACCGGAGCCCGAACCGGAACCGGTCATCGAAGAACCGGAACCCGAACCCGAACCGGAGCCCGATAACAGTGAAGAATTGCGTCGAGCCGCTGAAGAGGAAAAGCGTGTTCAGGACGCGCTGATCGAAGAAGAACGCCTGGAGAAAATGCGCATAAAAGAAGAGGCCGATCGAAAGCAAAAGGAGCGCGAAGAAGCGCAGCGCAAAAAAGACGAGGAAGCCCGCAAGGAGCGCGAGCGTGAAGAGGCGGAACGAAAACGCCAGGAGAATATCAAACGGCAGCGTGAAGAAAACGAGCGCATTCGTCGTGAGCTTGACGCGGAAGTGCACCAGGCTGAAATCGACGCCGAAGTCGACAGGCTTGCGGCCGTCGACTCCGGCGAACTGCAAGTCTATAAAACGATGATCGAGCAAAAAATCTTTCGCAATTGGGATCAGCCGGCGAGCGCCAGGGCGGACCTGCTTTGCACCGTGCGAGTGCGTCAGGCACCGGGTGGTGATGTCACCGGACTCACTTTTTTGTCGTGTAATGGCGACGATGCGGTCAAACGATCCATTGAGGCGGCTATTTACAAGTCGTCTCCATTCCCGGAACCTTCGAATCCGAATCTGTTCGATAGAAACATCTTGCTAAACTTAAGCAAGCAACAGTAAAACGGGACAAACCCTATGAGGCTAATGTGCTGAAATTTTTGAAACGATCAATTTTCATGCTGCTTGTGCTCTGCGCTGGCGCAAATGCCGAGCTGGTTATCGATGTCCAGGGCGTTGCCCGGCCTGCGCCGGTCAGCATTGTGCCTTTTGGCTGGGAGGGCAGCTCGCCGAAAATACCGCTGGACATTGCTGCAGTTATCAACAGCGACCTGAAGCGTAGTGGACGATTTGCTCCCATCCCCGAATCCGACATGCTGCAAAAGCCGACCGATGGCGCTGATGTTGACTTCGACGACTGGACCATTCTTGGCGTCGAAGCGGTTGTGGTCGGCAAGCTCACTCAGACCGGCGACAATGCCTACACGCTGCAGTTTCAGCTGTTCGACACCTTCGGTCGCAAACAGCTCGTGGGTTATCGAATGCCAGCCAGTCGTGGCACGATGCGCGCCGCGGCGCATCGCGCGGCTGACATGATTTATGAAAAGCTGACGGGCATCAAAGGGGTGTTTGGCACCCAGGTCGCCTACGTTACCGCTGAGCAACGCGGCACGGAGCGACTATACTCGTTAATCGTTTCCGACCAGGATGGCGAAAATGATCACAAGATCATGGAGAGCAAGGATCCGATCATGTCACCGGCCTGGTCTCCCGATAGCCGCCAGCTCGCTTACGTGTCGTTCGAAGGCTCAAAATCGTCCATTTTCGTGCAGACACTGCGCTCGGGAAATCGCTTCCAGGTGTCCAACAAGCCGGGCATCAATGGTGCGCCGTCATTTTCACCAGACGGTCGCAAGCTGGTCGTGACCCTGGGTGGTGTGGACGGCAACCTGGATATCTACGTGATCGATATCCGGTCGCGGGAGTCTACGCGGCTCACCACGCACCGGGCGATCGATACTGAGGGCAGCTGGTCGCCCGACGGTCGCTATATATACTTCACGTCCGATCGGGCCGGTGGCCCGCAGGTCTACCGCATTTCAGCGAATGGCGGAACGCCTGAGCGCGTCACCTTCGAAGGGAGTTATAATGCGCGGCCGCGGCTGTCACCGGACGGCACACGTCTGGCAATGGTGCACAATGACCGCGGTAGTTTCCGCATTGCTGTGATGAATATTGAAACAAAGGCCCTTCTGATACTGTCCGAGGGGCAGCAGGACGAGTCACCAAGTTTTGCACCTAACAGCGATATTTTGATTTACGCTACGCGCCTGCGCGGCGATGGTGTTTTGGAAACCGTGTCGGCCGACGGATTGATTCGGCAGAAAATGGCGTCAGGACAGGGAGATGTACGTGAGCCGGTATGGTCACCGTTCCCACGATTCTGACAAATTACTTAACTTTAAGTATCAATGATTAATTATTGATTTAACTAACGATTTTGCTTTCAGGCACAAGGACTCTACGATGTCTCATTTGAAGATTTTTGCAGTAATCATGTTGAGCATGCTGCTCAGCGCATGCCCGAAAACGCAAGTTCCGGATCCGGAACCAACTGACGTTACTTACGGTGGTGATAGCGGTGCGAATACGAGCGGCACGGACGCTGGCGGCTTCGGTGGCGGTGAAGAGATTCCGTGGGATGGCGCAGAGGAACTCGGCACGATTATATACTTCGATTTCGATTCATCCGAAGTTCGCGCACAGGATCAGGATATTGTCGCAGCGCACGCAATTGCGTTGAATGACAGTAGCTTCAAGAAGGTGCGGCTCGAAGGTCATGCTGACGAGCGCGGTTCGCGTGAATACAACATTGGACTCGGCGAACGCCGCGCACAGGCTGTGCGCCAGTTGCTGATGATACAGGGCGTCAATGCATCGCAGATTCAGACGGTCAGCTTCGGCGAAGAGCGTCCGGAAGCGATGGGCAGTTCCGAGAGCGACTACGCTCGGAATCGTCGTGTTGAGATCAAGTACACCAACTAGACTGATGAACTTGAAGCATAGAGCCCTGTTGTTGTTGGTACCGGCGCTGCTATTCAGCGGCTGTGAACTGCTGCAGACGCAGCCGTCGGAAGACCCGGTGCTGGTCAAACTCGACGAACTGGAGCGTCGCTTGCAGAACATCGAGCGTGTAATGCAGAACCAGAGCCTCGTTAACCTTAGCCAGCAGGTTAATGCCGTGGAGCGTCGCGGCGATGAATTGCAGGGGCGTGTCGAGGAGCTGGAGTACGCGACGGGAAGCACCGGCGAGCGTCAGCGTCAGTTGTATGTCGACCTCGATACCCGAATTCAGGAGCTTGAGGCCGCCTTGCAGGCTCGTAATTCGGTCAGCGTCATGGACGGCGGCAGCTTGCCTCCCGGCCAGCTGCCTGTTCCAGGCGGTTCCGACCGTGACAATTATCAAGCCGCGCTGGAATTGCTCAAAGAACAGCGATACGAACCTGCCGAGGCCGCATTCAAGCAGTTTCTGGTGACGTTTCCGAAGAGCGAACTGGCCGACAATGCGCAATACTGGCTGGCCGAGTCTTACTATGTGACACAGAAATTCGACCGGGCACTGAAGGAATTTGAAGTGGTGATCAACCAATACGCCACGTCGCGCAAGGTTCCGGACGCACTGTTAAAGATGGGTTACTGCAATTACGAGCTGAAACGCTGGGATGCGGCTCGCGAGTCACTGCGCCGCGTGAATACGGATTATCCGGAGACAACCGCCGGAAGGCTGGCCGGCCAGCGCCTGCAGCGCATGGACGAAGAGGGCGTTTAGCGACTGCGCGACCCGGCGCTTGTTATTTGCGGCTTATCCGGTATCATGCCGCCGGCATTCCGGTGGCATATGTCATCGTCGGCAACTGTGACGGGGCGTTAGCTCAGTGGTAGAGCATTCGGCTTTTAACCGACTGGTCGTAGGTTCAAATCCTACACGCCCCACCACTTCCACTTCTTTCAATTGGTTTCGCATAAAACAGGCGACGAGATGCGTCGGTGCCGTTATCATGCACCGTTTTGCGCACAGGACCGATATCAGAAATGGTGGAAAAACGCTGGAAAATCCATAAGTTCGGCGGCTCAAGCCTCGCTGACGCAAGCTGTTTTCGGCGCGTCGCCGGACTTGTTCTCGATTACGATGAGCCGCGAATCGGCGTCGTAGTTTCGGCGATGGGTGGCATGACCGATGCCCTGATTAATCTCGCGGTCCTTGCCGAGCAGGACAACAAGCATTTTGAAGTCGCCCTCAGCACGATTGGTGAGCGCTATGCGAACACCGCTCGCGGCTTGCTGGACGGCGATCATCTCGTGCCGGTGCTTGACGCCTGGAGTCGTGATGCCGAAGACATTGCCGACGTCCTGAAAGCCATTGCCTTGGTCAAATCGGCGCCGCAACGCAGCCGCGATGTCATCGCAGGTTATGGCGAAATCTGGTCCGCGCGCTTGCTCGCAGCACTGCTTGGACAGATATCCCCCGATCGCGGCGGCGCGTGGGTGGATGCACGCGAGGTGATCACGGTTCGTCCGACCAATCTCGGACCGACCGTCCTTTGGGATCAATCGCAACTCAAAATGGACAAAGCATTGCCGCCGGACTTCAGCGGTATCGCGGTGATAACCGGCTTCATTGCAGCTGATGAGGAAGGCCTGCAAACGACGCTGGGGCGTAATGGCAGCGATCATTCGGCGTCGATCTTCGCCGCATTGACCAAGGCATCCGAACTCAGTATCTGGACCGACGTGGACGGTGTCATGAGCGCCGACCCCAATCGTGTTCCGGAAGCCCAGGTCATCGATAAACTGACCTACAACGAAGCGATGGAGTTGGCGTATTTTGGCGCCAAGGTGATTCATCCACAGACGCTCGGCCCGGCTATCGACAATGGCATTCCGGTCATGATTCGCAATAGCCACAACCCTGAGCATCCTGGCAGCCGCATCGAAGCCCAGTCCGTGCCGTCTGACAACATAAAAGGAATCACAGCGATTGGCGGCATGGCGCTGGTGAATCTGGAAGGCGCCGGAATGATCGGCGTCCCGGGCACCGCGGACCGGCTGTTTGCGGCGTTGAAAAACGCCGGCGTGTCGGTAACGCTGATCTCTCAGGCCAGCTCCGAACACTCGATTTGTATCGCGGTTCCGGATGACGTCGCGGAGCGCGCGCGCAAAGTCGTGACGGAGGCGTTTGCTGACGAACTCGAAAGCGGGCAAATACATAGCGTCGATATAAAGGCGGCGCAAAGCATTGTCGCCGTCGTCGGCGATGGCATGGCGGGCACACCGGGCGTTGCAGCGCGTTTTTTCGGTTCGCTCGCTCGCGCCGGTATCAATATCGGCGCGATTGCGCAGGGCTCTTCGGAAAGGAATATTTCGGCCGTTGTCGATTCGATGGATGCCACCCGTGCGTTGCGCGCGGCGCACTCCGGCTTTTATTTGTCAGCAAAGACGCTGTCGATCGGTTTGATTGGTCCTGGTACGGTTGGCACCTGTCTGTTGCAGCAACTGGAAAAGCAAAGCGCGAAGTTGTCGAAGAGTTTCAATATGGATTTGCGCGTTCGAGCTATTGCGCGTTCACAGAAAATGCTACTCGGCGAGCGACGAATCGATCTCGCGAACTGGCAGCGTGAATTTGAAGCCGACGCTGTTGATACTGATCTCGATGTTTTTGAGCAGCATTTGAACCCGGACCATCTGCCGCACGCCGTCATTATCGATTGCACTGCCAGCGATGCGATCTCGGCGAAGTATGCTGAATGGCTGTCGCGTGGTATCCACGTTATTACACCAAACAAGAAGGCGTTTAGCGGCCCCTTTGAGAGCTATCGTGCCTTGCAGGCTGCCGCGAACGAGGGTAGTTCCCACTACTTCTACGAAACGACGGTCGGTGCTGCACTACCCGTGATTACGACCCTTTGCGATCTGATCCATACTGGCGATGATGTTCGATCAATTCGCGGCATATTCTCCGGAACACTTGCCTACCTGTTCAACGTTTATGACGGCTCAAAACCGTTCTCGGCCATTGTCCGTGAGGCGAAGGAGAGTGGCTACACAGAACCGGATCCACGTGACGATTTATCCGGCATGGATGTTGCCCGCAAATTGATCATCCTCGCGCGTGAGCTTGGGCAACACATCGAGATGGGCGACTTCCCGGTGCAAAATCTTGTTCCGGAGGCATTGCGTGAATGCACAGTCGATGAGTTCCTGCAGAAATTGCCGGAATACGACAACACGATCTCAGATTTGTACAAGCAAGCCGTCGCTGATGGCAAATCCTTGCGATACACGGCCGCTCTGGAGGCGGATGGAAAAGCGACCGTCGGCCTTGAAGCCGTCGATGCCAGCCATCCATTCAGCAACATCAACCTGACCGACAATATTGTGCAATTTGAGACCGAGCGTTACTCAGCGAATCCGCTGGTCATTCAGGGTCCGGGTGCCGGACCACAAGTGACGGCTGCAGGCGTTTTCGCAGACCTGCTGCGACTCGCCAACTTCCTCAACACAGGTGAAGGGTATGTCTGAGTGGTTTACCGCTTTTGCGCCGGCATCGATCGGCAATGTCGCTGTTGGTTTCGATATGCTGGGTCTCGCGCTCAGCGACGTCGGCGATCGCGTAATGGCACGACGAACGGACGGTGCCGGGGTTACAGTCGCTGAAGTTCGTGGCATCAACGGTGAGCTGCACCCGTATCTGTCGACGAATGCCAACGAAAATACGGCGTCCATTGCAGCACAGGCTTTGCTGGATGCTCACGGTGCCGGTATGGGTGTCGAACTCAAGGTGCACAAGGGTGTGCCGTTGCAATCCGGCATGGGCAGCTCGGCCGCATCGGCTGTCGCGGCGGTGGTTGCGACGAATGCCTTGCTGGATACGCCGCTGACGGTCGAGGCATTGCTGCCTTACGCACTTGAAGGCGAGAAATTTGCGAGTGGTGGGCTGCACGCTGACAATGTTGCGCCCAGTTTGGTGGGTGGACTGGTGCTTTGCCCCCAGGTGCTGCTGCCGGATATTGTGCGTCTGCCCATCCCCGATGACATCAGTGCAGTCCTGCTGCATCCGGATCTGCAGGTGAATACGGCGCACGCGAGAAAAGCGCTGGCGAAACGTGTCCCCATGCAGCAATGGATCGATCAACAGGGATTACTGGCGGCCTTTGTCGCCGCCTGCGCCGCCAATGACATCGATCTGCTTGGCCGTTCACTGCGGGATATCATCATCGAGCCACAGCGCTCTGCCAACGTCGCGTGCTTTGACGCGGTGGTGGAGGCGGCCCGCAAATCCGGGGCACTTGGTTGCAGTCTGTCCGGCAGTGGCCCGAGCATTTTTGCGCTATGCAAGCACAGCGACGCCCGCAATATGGCTAGCTCGATGGAGCATGCCTGCCGGGCTCAGGGCATTGCCTGTCAATCCTGGGTGAGTCCAATGGACGCACCCGGGGCGCGCCTGGTCGGTGACACATGAACTACCTGAGTACCCGCGGTGCTGCTCCCGTTACCCTCGACGAGGCTCTGCGCAAGGGAATCGCCAGCGATGGTGGTCTGTTTCTTCCCGCAACACTGCCATCATTTGATATCCGTGACTTCGACAGTGCTGAAGACATACAGGCTGTCGCTGGAAATCTGCTGCGCCCGTTTTTCGACGGTTCTGAACTTGCAGACGATATCGAGAAAATACTGGCCGAGACGTACAGCTTTCCTGTCCCCACCACTCCGTTGCCCGTTCCGGGCGGCAAGCTTTCCATGCTGGAGCTGTATCACGGCCCCACCGCGGCGTTCAAGGATGTCGGTGCTGCATTTCTCGCCGCCTGCCTGTCACGACTCGAAGGCAATGCTGCCTCACCCCTGACAATTCTGGTTGCCACGTCCGGTGATACCGGCGGTGCTGTCGCAGCGGCGTTTGACAAGCGACCGGGCATGCGCGTTGTCGTGCTGTTTCCCGATGGGCGCGTCTCCGAACGGCAGGAACATCAACTATGTTGCTGGAGCGACAACGTGCTATCGCTGAAAGTGCAGGGCGCGTTTGATGATTGCCAGGCATTGGTTAAAGCGGCGATGGCAGATCCCAGGCTATCTTCATTGCATCGCTTTAGTTCGGCGAACAGCATCAACATTGGGCGATTGTTGCCGCAAAGCACCTACTATGCCGATGCCAGCCTGAGACATTTTCGCCGTACCGGGAACAAACCCGGTTTCATTATCCCAACCGGCAACCTGGGTAATGGTTTCGCCTGCGTCATGGCACGCGCGATGGGATTGCCGATTGGACCGATCATTCTCACGAGTAACGCAAACCGGACAATTGCCGACTATTTCGAAACCAATGAGTGGTTACCGCAGAGCAGCCTGCAAACGCTGGCGTCAGCCATGGATGTTGGTGATCCCAGCAACATGGAACGACTGCGCAAATTTTCCGGAGATGCCAGTGTATTGCGGGAACAAATGGCTGTGACCTCGGTAAGCGACAAACAAATCAGGCTTGCGATCAAACAGGATTTTGCCGAGTTCGGGTTTGCAACCTGCCCGCACACGGCGACCGCCAGCCACACCTGGCGCCATCTTGATGCCGCTGCGCGTCAACAGGATTGGATCATTGTCGCAACCGCGCATCCGGCCAAGTTTGAGACCATTGTCGAGCCGTTGATCGGCGAGTCCGTGCCGCTGCCTGCCGTACTTCAGGACATACTGTCACGACCGGCGGTCGCCACCCGCATTCAGGCGGACCTCAAGTCGCTTGCTGCTGCGCTGGCGGGCAACTAGGATTACGCCAATCTATGTCCTATCTGTCTGAAATCCAGAATTATCCCTGGCTGCTGCCGTTGGCGGCGATCGTATTGTTGCTGCTTGTCTGGTTGCTATACCGGGTGGTATCGCGCAATCGAGGCAGCCTCGAGCACGTTATTGCTGACATTAGCTTTGATCGTATTGAGGGGCTGGTCATTCCCAAAGCCGATGAAGGCGAAATTATTATCGACTACCTGCTGCTAACGACGCAGGGGCTCTTGATACTTGAAGTTAAAGATGTTCAGGGCATCGTCTTCGGCGGCGACAAGATGCAGGACTGGACAGTCATCAATGCTGAACGTCGCTATACGTTTTCGAATCCGCAGCCGGCGCTCTACGATCGTATTGCTGCAGTCAGGCAAATCGTTCGCCAGGTCCCGGTCTCGGGGCGAATATTATTCCTGGACGGTGCCGAGTTCACGAAAGGCGTTCCCGGGCTGGTTTGCGACCTCGATGAACTTATCGGCGAATTTGGGGAGCCCGACAAGAATTCAGCCAAGTTCAAGATCGAGGCATTCATGCCACATTGGGAGTTGATCCGAAAAGGTGCCCTGAACGCCAGCGCGCTTTAGTCAGAGTCTCCCTAGCCACAATGCCGACAATTCAAGCGATACACGCCGATATCACGTCACTGGATGTTGACGCGATCGTGAATGCTGCAAACGAATCATTGCTGGGTGGGGGCGGTGTTGATGGGGCAATCCATCGAGCAGCCGGACCAAAGCTTCTGGACGCGTGCCGCGCACTCGCTGGCTGCGAACCGGGCCAGGCAAAAATGACTCCGGGCTTTAATCTCAAGGCGAGGCATGTCATTGCGACTGTCGGACCAGTCTGGCGGGGCGGTACCGAGGGTGAGGCAGATATTCTGCGATCCTGTTACAGACAGTGCATCAAACTTGCCGAGGCCAATGACATTTCGTCAATTGCGTTTCCCGCAATCAGTACAGGTGTTTACGGGTACCCGAAAGATCAGGCTGCCGGGATTGCGATTGCGACTGTGTCAGAGGCTGTTGAAGGCACAATGGTTATTGGCGAAGTTGTGTTCTGCTGTTTTTCCAGCGCCGACCTGGAGCAATACCGGTCAATATTGATGCAGCCGGGCTAGTCTGACGGCAGATTAAAAAAGCGCATAGCGTTCGCTGTCGTTATCTCGGCAACATGCTCGACGCTTTGTCCCCGTGCTTCGGCAATCACGCGAACAACCTCCGGCAAATGCATTGGCTCATTGCGACGAGTTTTTGGTTTCGGTTGGATCGACCGGGGTAGAAGATACGGTGCGTCCGTCTCGACCAGCAAGCGATCGTCCGGAATAGTCGAGACAATATCGTAGAGATGTTTGCCGCGGCGTTCATCGCACACCCAGCCAGTAATGCCGATGTAGAGCCCCATTGCGAGATATTCGCGCAACGACTCTCCCTCACCTGTGAAGCAATGCGCGACGGCACGCGAAATATCGGGCAGGAACGGTTCGAGCACTTCGACAAAATCGTCGTGTGCGTCGCGTTGATGCAGAAACAGCGGTTTGCCCGAATCTTTTGCAATTTCGACCTGTCGACTGAAGGCATCGAGCTGTGCCGCACGCGGCGAGAGATTGCGGAAGTAGTCGAGGCCGCATTCGCCAACAGCGACAACTTGCGGGCGCTGAATCAGGCGGCGAATCATGGCATCACTTTCATCTGTGTAATCCGTTGCGTGGTGCGGGTGCACACCGGCAGTCGAGTAAAGGCTGCCCGGAGATTCGCTTGCGAGTTGCAGCGCGGCAACATTGCTGACGTCGCAACTTCCGGTGACGATTATCTTTTTGACGCCAGCATCGAATGCGCGTTGTATCATTTCGTCGCGATCTTCGTTGAAGCTGTCGTGCGCCAGGTTGGCGCCAATGTCGACGAGTGAGAATGGCATTGCTAGAACTGCCGCCAGCGAAATACCTTCGCACCAATGGCAAGGAAAACAGCGCTCATCGCGGTCAAAGCGAGCAAACTCGGTGCTACATCGGCCAACGTCGCTCCATCCAGCATGACTGCCCTGGCTGAATTGAGGACGTGGGTCAGCGGAAAAATATTTGCGGCTTTCTGTACGAGATCGGGTGCCCCTTCCAGCGAAAACCAAACACCGGACAGCATCATCATCGGCCAGTTAATCAGATTCAGCAGACCACCTGCGAGTTCCTCACTGGTAACACGCGCAGAAACAACGAGTCCCAGCGACACCAGTGAGATTGCGCCGACCAATGCTACGAGGAACAGGGTGAAATAGTTGCCCTCCATACGGGTGTCGAGTATCAGGTGCGTACCCGTGTATATGAAGCTCGTGATCAACATGATCAGCATCATGCGCGAAGCGACTTGCGCGGCGATAAATTCGAAAGACGAAAGCGGCGTCGCCCGCAGGCGCTTCAAAAATCCGTTCTTGCGATAGCGCACCACGACATAGCCGACACCGAAGAGGCAACTGAACATCATGTTCATGCCGAGAATTCCCGGAAGCAGCCAGTCAGCGTAGCTCACGGCGGCGCCGGCAACCTGCTGCTTGTTGATACTGGCCTGAGTTTTTTCGCCAGCCTGTAACAAGACAATCTCAGCGAAATAGCCTTTCGGTGATTCCGGATTAATCCAGTAACGCGTTGCATCTCCAAACTCGACCAGCAAGTCGAGCTGATGCCTTGCGACTTTTTGCAACGCGAGCTCGGCGTCGTTGTAGGCTACGAACCGAATGAATCGGGTTTGCAGGAACGGGTGCGATTCAACGTCAATCTCAGCGGCGTCCTGCAGTACACCGACCGTGTAAGCATCGCGGTCATTGCCGAACGCAAAAGACAGACCGAACATCAGTGCGATTGGCAGTATCAGGTTCCACGACAGCGATGCACGATCGCGCAGAAATTCACGGTTGCGGGCCTGAAAAACTGCGTAAATTCGTTGCCACATTTTCGCTAGGCTCGCAAAGTATGGCCGGTCAGGTCGAGGAATAAATCTTCGAGGTCTGGCTGCCGAATTTTGATCTGATTGAGATTGCTGACGTGCGCGGACAGTTGTTGCAGGCTGGCGCTGACATCCGTGGAGACGACTTCGATCAGGCCGAGTTTTTCAAGCACCGTATGTTCAATGCCTGACATGTCGCCGGTCAAGTCTGAAATTGGCAGCTCGATAATCAAACCGCGATATTTTTCGCGCAGCAGCGCCTCTGGAACACCCTGCGTCACGATCTTGCCAGCGTCCATGATCGCGATCTCGTCACACAATATCTGTGCTTCGTCCATGTAATGCGTGGTCAACAGGACCGTCGACCCGCCAGCGCGAATACTTTGTACCAGGTCCCAGAAATTTCGACGCGCCTGCGGGTCCAGGCCAGTGGTCGGTTCGTCGAGAAAAATCAGCCGCGGCTTATTGACCAATGCAACGGCCAACAACAGTCGTTGTCGCTGGCCACCGGAGAGTTTTCGATTGTCGCGGTCCAGCAAGTCAACGAGCGAGCATTGCTCGATGATGTCGTCGATATTTGCCCGCCGTGCGTAAAGCGTGCGAAACATCTCAAGGGTTTCGCGGACGGTGATGTAGTCCTGCAATGCAGTATTCTGGAACTGGATACCGGCTTCCTGCCGGAACTTCTGGCCTGCAATCTCGCCGTAGTAGTAGACCTCGCCGGATGATGCCGGCGTCACGCCTTCAATAATTTCCACAGTTGTGGTCTTGCCGGCCCCGTTCGGACCGAGTAGTCCGAAGCAGATACCTTCTTCAACGGCAAAACTGACGCCATTGACGGCGACTACGCCGGGGTAGTGTTTCCTGAGATTGCGGGCTTCGAGCGCGATAGTCATCCTGCAAGGGTAACGAAATGCCAGTCTGGGCACTACTGTGACCGAAGGCTTGCAACCATTCTCCTCTGAGCGGTATCTAATGGATACAGAACAAAGACTGGACCTTAAGAAATGACAAAACTCATGACGAAAACGGTGTTTACAATCAGCCTGCTTGTGCTGCTACTGGCCGTTCCGGCGCTCGCGGAATCGGTCAATAAGAGCATCAAGCTCGAAGCTGGCGAGACAGTCGGTGGCGCAACTTCCGTCAATGGCAGTATCACAGTGGGCGAGAATGCTGTTGTGACTGGCGGCGTCGAGACCGTAAATGGTTCGATTCGCGTCGATAATGGTGCGTCGATTGAGAATGCATCGACGGTCAACGGTGGTGTGCGAGTCGCTGACAACGTAAGGGCAGACAATCTGAGCACCGTGAACGGTACCGTACGCGTGGGTGATCAATCGACCGTCGCCGGTGACATCGAAGCTGTAAACGGCAAGATTAGTGTTGGCCGCGGATCAAGCGTCGCCGGTAACGTCGCCAACGTCAACGGCCAGATTGAGCTGACGGGCGCCGAGGTTGGCGGAGATGTCAGCACCGTAAGCGGCGATATTGATCTGGCCGATAGTGCAGTGGTCAAAGGCGATCTGATCGTCGAAAAGCCCAGCAACTGGGGATGGGGGAACAAGCGAAATCGCAAACCGCGTGTTGTGATCGGTCCCGGCTCCGTTGTCGAAGGCGTTATCGTGCTGAAGCGGGAAGTTGAGCTGTTTATTAGCGACACGGCCAGGGTAGGGGCTGTCGAAGGCGTCATGTCAATGGATGATGCCGTTCGCTTTAGCGGCGAGCAGCCCTAAACTTCCGTAGAATAGCGGCTGTGCATAGCGCCGCTAATCAACTACCGCTGTTTACTGAAAACGATGAGCCCGACTCAATGTTGGGCTTTTCTGTGCGCGAGAGTGGCCGCGCAAAGCGCCTGTCGATCAAGGTTTTCCCGCGCGGTCGAGTTGAAGTCGTTGTGCCGAAACGGACTCGTCCAGGCGAAGTACGGGAGTTCGTCGAGGCGCATCGCGACTGGATCCAGAAGTCTCGGGAGTCTTTCGCAGCGGAACACACGCCGGAGCCCTTTGTCTTGCCACGGCAGATTCGCCTGGACGGCATAGGGCGGCAGTTCATGGTCGAATACCAGCCACAGCGTGGTGCGAAAACGGTGAAGTATCGCAGCCATACGTACAAAGTGGTGCTGACGGGCCAGACAAGCAATGAACGCCTTTGCGTCAACGCGCTGAAGCGCTGGTTGACCGGCCTGGCAAAACGCGAATTCGAGCCACAACTTCGGGCGCTGGCAACGGTGACTGGCACATCATTCAAGACCATGCATGTCCGTGGACAACGCACCTGTTGGGGCAGCCACTCCAGTGCCGGGACAATCAGCCTGAACTATTGCCTGATGTTTCTTGACCCATCGCACCAGCGCTATGTCATGATCCACGAGCTGTGTCATGCGACGCATATGAACCACTCGAAGCGCTTCTGGAACCTCGTTGGGAAGTTCGAGAGTGACTATCGGAGACTCGACAAAGATCTAAACTCCTGCTGGAAACGTATTCCAACCTGGGTTGGTATTTATTAATATTAACAATATGTTACAGATCATTATTAGAGTGTTTTATGACTAAAATATTCAGCATGCATAGTGTCGTGTTGATTGTCAAAAACGTGATATTGACGGATACTGCTTGCCGATGATGTCAATGCCCCGAAAATTTGTCCTGTCACTGTTGCTGTTGCTGGTGCTCTGCAATGCGGCATTTGTGGCACATGCGGCATCCCACCAGTCAGGCGACATCGTCAAATGCAAATTGTGTTTAGCGCATACGCCGTTATCACATGGCCTGGCGAACACCGACTCGAACCAGCCAGTGGCGTATGGCGTCACAATCGCTGTCGAGCTGTCGTCCAATTTCATCGCGACGTCAAATGTGCAAACGTCCTTTGCACGGGGCCCACCGCGCCCTATTCAATAATCAAGTGCGCCGTTTTCGACGGCGGCAAGTAACTTTTTATTGAATATAAAGGGGCGATGCAATGCGTATCGACTTGGTCCAAAGCGCCATTCTGGCGTTGCTTATAGTTCTTCCGGACACAGTTCTGGCAGAGCCTTCGGAAATGGAATTATTGCGGAACGCCATCAGCGAGATGCGGGCTGACTACGACGCGAGAATCGCGGAACTGGAGCGGCGGCTGGCGGCCGCCGAGCAGAATGCACAGCAAGCTCAAAGTGTGGCGGCGATTTCAACACCGGCTGCGCCAGGCAATTCGGCGGCCAACCCGGCAATCGGCGTTATTTTCTCGGGCAGTGCCTGGAACTATGCCAGTTCCCCCGACGGCTACGCAGTGCAAGGATTTCCATTCGGTGGCGAGGCAGGACCGATAGACGAAGGTCTGGCACTGGGTGAAACCGAGCTCATCATGAATGCCAATGTTGATGACAAGTTCTCGGCCTGGCTGACGGTCGCCCTGGCGCTGGAAGACGGTGAGGCTGTTGCTGAAGTCGAGGAGGCGTGGGTCGAAACAACGGCGTTGCCGGCCGGATTTAGCGCGCGGTTGGGGCGCTTCTTCTCAGGAATCGGCTACCTGAACGACAAACACGCACATGCCTGGGATTTCGCAGACCAGCCGTTGCCGTACCAGGCATTTCTGGGCGGGCAACTGATCGACGACGGCGTGCAAATTCGCTGGCTGGCGCCGACGGATACCTATCTTGAATTGGGTGGCGAGGCGATGCGTGGCGGCCGTTATCCTGCCGCGTCGGCGGCGCATGACGGTGTCGGGAGCTACAGCCTGTTCGCCAATATTGGCGGCGACAGCAGTGCGAGCAGCAGTTGGCTGGCTGGCATTTCCTTTCTCGATGCAACAGCAATTGAGCGTCCTTCAGGCGACGAGGATGATCCTCTACTGTTCAGCGGCGACTCGGAGCTTCTAATGGCTCAGTTTGTCTGGAAGTGGTCGCCGAACGGCAACTGGAAACAACGCAATTTAATCCTTCAGGGCGAGTACCTCAAAAAAAGTGAAGATGGCCTGTACTCCGGAGCCGGCCTGTCGGGTACACCATACAATGGCGATCAAAGTGGCTGGTACGCACAAGCCGTCTACCAGCCCATCCCTCGCTGGCGTTTCGGTGGCCGCATCGACGCGCTGTCCGGCGACAATCCGGGCGCGCTTTTCGACTCAACACCACTCGCACTGCGAAGCAGCGATCCGCGTCGCTTCAGTCTGATGGCGGATTGGGCGAACAGCGAGTTCAGTCGTCTCAGGGTGCAGTTCACTCGAGACGAGGCCGGGCCGCAGAACGAAAATCAATGGGGTCTGCAATACATCCACAGCATCGGCGCGCATGGCGCACATTCGTTTTGAACGGGAACATGATGAAAACTTCGATAGTGCTAACGCTGTTGTTCTTGCCCTTCATGGCACATGCAGAGCTTAAGGTCTTCGCCTGTGAGCCTGAATGGGCAGCTCTGGCCGACGAGCTCGGTGGTGCCGAGGTATCGTCTTACTCAGCAACGACGGCGTTACAGGACCCGCACTACATCCAGGCACGACCGAGCCTGATCGCCAAAGTGCGCAATGCCGACCTGCTGATTTGCAGTGGTGCGGAACTTGAAATGGGTTGGCTGCCTTCCTTGTTGCAAAAGGCCAATAATCCGAAAGTGATGCCGGGCAAGCCAGGCTACATGGAGGCCAGCGCATTCGTATTGCGCCTCGGAGCGACACCCAACATCGATCGCGCGCAGGGCGACATTCATCCGCAGGGCAACCCGCACGTTCAGACGAATCCGCATAATATTTTGGCGGTCGCGGCAGAGTTGAATCGTCGCCTGGTAGTCATTGATCCGGATAATGCGGCCGCTTACGAAGCGAAATACGGCAATTTTTCGAAACGTTGGCGAGACGCGATCACGATTTGGGAGGCGAAAGCCAGGCCTTTGCGCGGACGTCGAATCGTTACGCACCACAAATCCTGGATCTACCTGGAACAATGGCTTGGCTTGCAGGAAATCGGCAATCTTGAAGCGGTTCCAGGCCTGCCTCCGACCGCAGCCCATCTCAGTCAACTGACCGCTACGCTCAAAGACACGGCTGCCGATGTCATTATCCGCTCGCCCTATCAGGACAGTAAGCCCTCGGAATGGCTGTCCGCGCGCACCGGCATTCCTGCAGTGATGTTGCCACTGACGGTCGGCGGCACAGAGGACGCTAAAGACCTGTTCAGCCTGTTTGACCGCATCATTGACATTCTGCTGGGGGCAACGACGTGATCGCGGCACTGGACTGGAGCATCATTGGTCCCGCGGTTGTTGCAGGACTGATTATCCTGAGTACGCATGTGCCACTGGGTCAGGAGGTGCTAAAGCGCGGCATCATTTTCATCGACCTCGCAATTGCACAAGTCGCCGCACTTGGCGTCATAGCGGCACATGCAATGGACTGGGACCCAAACGGTATCGAAGTGCAGATCGCAGCCATCAGTGCAGCATTACTGGCGGCGATCGGGCTGAACTGGACCGAGAAGCGCTGGCCCCGCATACAGGAACCGCTGATCGGGATACTTTTCATACTCGCGGCAACTGGAGGCATTCTGTTACTTGCCGGTAATCCTCACGGCAGTGAACACTTAAAAGAATTGCTGGTTGGGCAAATACTGTGGACCACCTGGTCGTCGTTGTGGCCGATCGCGGTCTTGTACGCAATCGTGCTGGCCGTCTGGTTCACGCTACAAGCTCGTTTCGGTGCGTTGGTGTTTTATTTGACCTTCGCGGTGGTCGTTACCGCGTCGGTACAGATTGTCGGTATCTACCTGGTGTTTGCCAGCCTGATCATTCCGGCACTGGCGACCACCGGCATCCGTCGTGGCAACCGCCTGTTCGTGGGCTACCTGCTGGGAGCGGTGTCTTATCTGGCCGGAATTGTATTGTCGTTTGTGCTGGATGTACCGACAGGTGCCGTTGTCGTCTGGTGCATGGCGGGCGTCGCAATTTTCGTCGGGCTGTTGATTTCAGACAAACGAACGCTGACTTAGCCCTGATCGAGCAACTCTCGAAGATTGATCACTGCGGCATTGGCGCGAGCGAGGTAGTTCGCCATGACCAGTGAATGGTTGGCGAATAAACCGTAGCCACCACCGTTCAAGATCATCGGTGAGCGTAATGGATCGAGGCTTGCCTCAAGTTCGCGAATAATCTGGCGGACACTAACCTCCGCATTCTTATCGGCGAGCACATGGGCGAAATCAAATTCGGCAGCGCGGAAAAAATGTACCAGCGCCCAGGCGGTGCCGCGCGCTTCGAAGAAAATATTATCGACCTCGAACCAACCCGTTCGCACGTTGAACGTATCGGGCTGATTGCCTGCCGCTTCCGCCGCGGGCTCGCCGGCAAGATCGTCATTGATGCGATTTGCCGCAACACTGTTTCCCAGTCGTCGCGTCAGGCTACCGAGCCGCTTCTCGACCTGCGATAGCCACTCCCGAAAATTGTCGGCGCGGGCGTAAAACTGCGTATCGGGATCGCCGTCAAGCAGCCGTTGACGATATCGAGCAAATGCCTTGATGCCGTCGCGATACTCAGATTCGGTCGCCGGGAAAAGCCATGAGTCGTTGTTGAAGAAGAATTGCGGCGCACCGGTCGCAACGTCTTCATCCTCTTTGGATTGCGACTGACTACGGGTGTAGTCGTCGCGCATAACGCGTCCAAGATCACGAATTTGCGTAACGACGCCAAGCTCCCAGCTTGGAATATTGTCGAGAAAAACATTCGGTGGGATTTTGTCGTTGGTGAGGTAGCCGCCGGGCTTGTCGAGCAGCGTCTCGGCAACGCGAATCAAGGTATCGGTTGTTGACAGACCGACGATAGCTGATTCGGCCTCGGCTGAGCGAGTCACCCAGAAAATATCGGGCTCTCGCGAAACGTAGATGCCCAGGCCCATCATGACTAACAGCACAACGCCCAGTGACCATCCGAAAACTTTCGTCCATCGGCTGGCCGCCAGGATATTTTTCGCTGTGCGTTCGGTCACCGCATTTTCCGGTACGTTGCCGTGAATCAGGCGGCGAGCTGTCGCAGCACGTAGTGCAGGATGCCACCGTTCTCGTAGTAATCACGCTCTTTCGGCGTATCGATACGAACCAGTGCCTGGAAAGTAATTGCAGCGCCGTCCTTCGGGGTCGCGCTTACGGTTACCGTTTCGGCGTTGGCGTCTGTTTGTCCGGATATCGAATAGGTCTCTGTACCGGTCAAACCCAGCGATGCGGCATCCTGGCCGTCGAGGAACTGCAGCGGCAGCACGCCCATGCCGATCAGATTAGAGCGATGAATGCGCTCAAAGCTCTTCGCAATGACAGCGTTGACGCCCAACAGGAGCGTGCCTTTGGCAGCCCAGTCACGCGAAGATCCCGTGCCATACTCGCTGCCCGCGATAACGACCAGCGGTGTGCCTTCCTCGCGATAGCGAACGGACGCGTCGAAGATCGACATCTGTTCGCCACTGGGTTGATGACGGGTCCAGCCACCTTCCGTACCCGGTGCCAGCAGGTTTCGCAAGCGAATATTCGCGAATGTACCGCGCATCATCACTTCGTGGTTGCCGCGGCGCGAGCCATAGGAGTTGAAATCGACAGGCTTGACGCCTTGCGCCTTCAGGTACTCCGCTGCAGGACTGTCGGCGGCAATTCCGCCGGCGGGCGAAATATGATCGGTGGTCACCGAATCGCCGAGCAGGGCCAGCGCTCGAGCGCCTTCGATATTCCTGACGGCGGTTGGCGTTTTGCTCATGCCCTCAAAGTAGGGCGGATTCTTGACGTAGGTTGAAGCCGCATCCCAGGTGTAGATTTCGCCAGTCGGTGAATCGATGCCTTTCCAGTTGGCATCGCCTTCGAAGACGCTACTGTAGCTGGACTGGAACATGCTGGAATCGATATTGCTGGCAACCGCTTCCTGGACTTCTGCCTGGCTTGGCCAGATGTCTTTCATATAAACCGGATTGCCGTCTTTGTCGTTGCCCAGCGAATCCTTGTACAGATCAACGTCCATGTTGCCAGCGATGGCGTAGGCGACAACCAGCGGCGGCGAAGCCAGGAAGTTGTGCTGCACCTGGGCGTGAATGCGGCCTTCGAAGTTGCGGTTGCCGGACAATACGCTGGCTCCGACGATCTTGCCTTTTGTGACGGCCTCAGCAATCTCCGGCATCAACGGTCCCGAGTTGCCGATACACGTCGTGCAACCGTAGCCGACGTTATAGAAGCCGATCGCATTCAAATCGTCGAGCAGACCGGACTTTCGCAAATAGTCGGTAACCACGCGGGATCCGGGAGCGAGGCTGGTCTTGACCCAGGGTTTTGCGTTCAGACCCTTTTCGGCAGCCTTTTTAGCGACCAGTCCAGCCGCGATCATGACGGTTGGATTGGAAGTGTTTGTGCAACTGGTAATCGCTGCGATCAGAATCGCGCCATCACGAATCTCGGTATCGACGCCCTTGATCTTGGCAATCGCTTTGCCGCCTTCTTTACGATCAGCGATCGTGGACTTAAGGAAGCCTTTGTAAGCATCGGCGGCAGCGGTCAGGGCGATTCGGTCCTGTGGTCGCTTCGGTCCTGCGATGCTGGGTACGACAGTTCCCATGTCGAGTTGCAGAGTGTCGCTGTACAGCGCATCCGGCTGGCCGTCATTGCGCCATATACCCTGTTCCTTGGCGTAGGCTTCGATCAGCGTGCATTGCTCGGCATCGCGTCCTGACAGTTCCAGATAGCGAATAGTTTCACCGTCAATCGGGAAAATGGCACAGGTTGAACCGAACTCGGGCGACATGTTGCCGATCGTTGCGCGGTCCGCCAATGGCATGTGCGCCAAACCGTCGCCGTAGAATTCAACAAATTTGCCGACTACGCCTTTGTCACGCAGCATTTCTGTGACGGTCAGCACCAGGTCGGTCGCCGTCGTACCTTCACGCAGCTTGCCCGTGAGTTTGAAACCAACCACATTCGGAATGAGCATTGTGATGGGCTGACCGAGCATGGCCGCTTCGGCCTCGATACCGCCGACGCCCCAGCCGAGAATACCGAGGCCGTTAATCATCGTGGTGTGTGAATCGGTGCCAACGACCGTATCCGGGTACGCCGTGCGCTTGCCATTTTTTTCGGCATCAAAAATAACCCGGCTCAGATACTCCAGGTTAACCTGGTGAACGATGCCAGTATTCGGCGGAACGACCCGGAAGTTTTTCAAAGCGGACTGGCCCCAGCGCAGGAACGAGTAACGTTCCTTGTTGCGGTGGAATTCAATTTTGTTGTTCAGGTCGAGCGCGTTGGCAGCGCCGTAATTGTCGACCTGCACCGAGTGATCGATAACAAGCTCAGCAGGCGACAGTGGATTAATACTTTCTGCAGAGCCACCCAACTTGACGACTGCGTCACGCATTGCCGCGAGGTCGACGACTGCGGGCACACCGGTAAAGTCCTGCAGGATAACGCGGGCAGGTGTAAATGAAATTTCGGTGCTCGGAGCGGCTTTCGGGTCCCAGTTTGCGAGTGCCAATATGTCGTCGCGAGTTACATCGCGACCGTCTTCGTGGCGCAGCAGGTTTTCGAGAAGGATTTTAAGCGAGTAGGGAAGGCGGTCGACATGGCCCTCTGTAACTGCGTCCAGGCGGTAGATATCGTATTGCTTGCCGCCGACCTCAAGCGCAGAACGTGCGCCAAAGCTATCCGTCATTGTGTTCTCTCCGGAATCAGGGATTGTCTGCGGCCTGTTGGCCGCGGGTTGAGAATTATAACGAAAGGGCGCGGTGTCCGCTCACCCTATTTCGTCGATGACCGCGCCGCCGAGGCAGCGTTTGCCGTCATAAAACACCACAAACTGGCCAGGGGCGACCGCCTTTTGTCGTTCGTCAAAGCGAACTTCGACCCGATCGCTGCCAAATGGTCGGATCTGGCAGTGTTGGTCCACCTGTCGGTAACGCACCTTTGCGGTGCAACGAAATTCGCCGTCAAGACCATCCGGCGCGGCGCCGATCCAGCTGAGGTCCGTCCCGATCAGCCGCTTGCTGAACAGCATTTCGTGCTCGCCCTGAGCCACGATCAGCACGTTGTCATCCAGGTCTTTGGCTACCACGTACCACGGCGCTTCGCTGCGGTCATTGCGGCCACCGATGCCAAGCCCCTGCCGTTGTCCGAGCGTGTAGTACATCAGCCCCTGGTGCGTGCCAATTGCTTCGCCGCCGGGCGTCCGCATGGGCCCGGGCCTGGCCGGCAAGTAAGTGCTCAGGAATTCTCGAAACGGCCGCTCACCAATAAAGCAAATGCCGGTACTATCCTTTTTGTTGTGAACCGGCAGCCCTGAATCGCGGGCGATTTTCCGAACCTCGTCTTTTTGCATTGTGCCGAGCGGAAATACGGTTTCAGCCAGGGCCTCGGCACTGACGGCATGCAGGAAATAGCTCTGGTCTTTGCCCTTGTCGGCGCCCTTGAACAGGGCGCCATGACCATCAATCACATCGCTTTGCGCGTAGTGCCCGGTGGAAAGCAGGTCGCCGCCCAATCGCTTGGCATAGTCTCTGAATACGCCGAACTTAATCTCGCGGTTGCACAGGACATCAGGATTGGGCGTACGGCCGTCCCGGTACTCGTCGAGGAAGTACTCGAAAACCTGGTCGCGGTATTGCCGGGAAAAGTTTACGTTATGCAGTGGGATACCGAGCTGCTCGCAAATGAGCCGGGCATCCTGCAGGTCGTCCGCGGCGGTGCAGTAGCCGTCGTCGTCTTCCCAGTTCGTCATATGCAGAGCGTGCACGTCGGCACCCGCGGCTTGCAGCAGGATTGCCGCGACCGCGGAGTCGACGCCACCGGAAAGGCCCAGGACAACGCGCTTGCCTGCGAGCTGATTTTGTATAGAGCCACTCATAGGCGCGGGAGTGTATCATTCTCAAAAGGAGGGCGATCAATGGGTAAAACGTTCGAGCGGATAGATGCTTCAATCCGTACCTGGATGGGTCGGCAAAAAATGTTTTTCGTTGCCACGGCACCGCGCTCGGACAGTGGCCGCGTCAACGTGTCACCGAAGGGGCATGATGCGTTACGTGTTCTGGATGATACGACACTTGCCTATCTCGATTATGGCGGCAGCGGTGTGGAAACCATTGCCCATATTCGCGAGAACGGGCGAATTGTCATCATGATGTGCGCGTTCGAGGGCCCGCCGAAAATTTACCGTTTTTACGGCACGGGCGAGGTCGTGACACCGCTCGATAGCGGGTTCGATAAGCTGGCCAGATTATTCGACGTGCAGGGCGTCGGGATAAGGGCGATTATTCGTATTCGTGTTGGCAGAATATCCGACTCTTGTGGTTACGGCGTTCCATTCTATGAATTCAAAGACAACCGCCCATCCTCACAAAACTGGGCGGCCAAGAAAAGTACGGAAGACTTGCGCGACTACCAGGTTGAAAAGAATCTTACGAGTATTGACGGTATTGCGGGTATCTCAGAAGAAGAAGCGCGAGCGTTTGTTGGCGTTGACGAAACAGGCTAGCCCCGGAAAACACCTCACCAGGCTGTACGAATCGTCAAGGAAAAATTTCGGCCCGGTGCATCGAGCCCGGAGCCGTGGACGCGATAGGGCTTGTTCAGCAAATTGTCCACCGCGAGCCTGATCGTCCACAGATCATTTGGCGTCCAACGAGCCTGGGCACCGAGGATGGCCCAGCCTGAAGTTCCTGTCGGATTGATGCGCACATCCCGTCGATCACGCTCGCTCAGTCGATTCTGCTTACCCGCCATCGTCAGTTGAGTTTCGTAGGTCCAGCTCGCGTTTCGTTCAAATCGAATATTCAGCAACCCGCTCAATGGCGGAATACGATCCGCAGATTCTCGGGAAGATGACGCGATACGTTGCTGGCCGCGCGTGTAATTCAGCACTGCGCGAACATTGATGCGCCGAAAAAAACCATAGTCGAAGCCGGCTTCAACGCCATGAATGGTCGATTCGGCGGCGTTAATGTTTTGCACAACATCGCGGCCGGTAGTGGTAGTCGCGCCGGTAGATACCGATGTTATGCGGTCATCAAATTCCAGCCTGTAGAGTGAAAGTTCGAATCTTCCCCTGTCGCCATGCCAGCGCACGCCAACGTCCAATTGCTTGACCTGCTCTTCGGTAAGGTCGGTATTCGGAATATTGAAGCGATTCCCGGGCCGGTTGCCAAGCGTACCGATATCAAAAATATTCGGCGCTCGAAATCCAAAACCTGCGTTTGCCGATACTTGCCAGCGATCGCTGAGAGTGTAAATCCAGCCGAGGTCGCCGCTGAGTCGCTGCACGTCAATCGCCGCGGCGTCGTTCTCCGTTGTGGCAGGAACATCGATGTGCACATCACTCGCTCGCAGTCCGCCATTCAATAACTGTCGTTCGGTTGCCTGCCAGTCGCCGTTTATGAACACGGCGATTTCATCGACTCCGGCATCGTCCGGAAAGCGCGGCGAAATGACTGCCGACGTCAGCGTCGTAATATTTTCTTCCGTTCGACTACTACGAACTTCGTCCGTCTGGATATCGACGCCCGTTATCCACGACCTAGCACCACGTTTTCCTGCCGCGTTAATTGAAATGGCAAACAGGTCGCTGCGATTTGATTCGCGGACCCGGATCGGATCCTGATAATCGCGACTGACGCGGTCGTCAACGATACGCTGCCAGGCGGCGTCGAAATGCCAGTCGAGGCCGAATGCGCCGTCATCCCGGCCGTGCCGCACGTGCGCGAAGAGCCGTTGATTCGGCGCGAAAAGGAATTCGGATGACGATGGTTCTGTTTGTCCGAATCCGGCCACGAGTTCGTCGATTCGCGGTGTACCGGGCTGCTCAAGAAATTGCAGGTCAAAAAGCCAGGATTGAGTGCCTGGCGGTGTAGCACTGAGCAAAATTCGCGCTGCTCTCGATGAATACCCGCTGGGTGCGACCCGGTCGCCACTACCGGTCTTTCGATTGCCGGTCTCCAGGTACTCGGCACTGACAGATCCGGACAGCCGATTGTTGCCGACGTCGATAATTCCTCGAATCGATTTCTGCAGCTCAGCTGTATCGAATGACATCAGCAATGCACGGCGAATTATCGTGTCGGTGGAATCAAACCGCGGTATTCGAGAGACGACCTGCACGACGCCGCCAACCGCCTGGCTGCCATACAGCGAAGCAGCTGTGCCTCGTATCACTTCAATTCGTTCGACAGCAGTAACCGGGACAAGCGCCAGGTAAGGCGTTGGTGCGCTGCGAAAAATGGCATTGCTCAGCGGCATGCCGTCGACCAGGTGCAGAATTGCGGATCCCTTCAATCCGCGAATTATCGCCGAACCCTGGCCAGGCGTCGTTTGTTGCAGAAATACGCCAACCTGGGTCGCTAACGCGTCCGTCGTCAGCTTTTCCGACAGGACAGCGTCTCGGGAGACGAGACTGACGGCCGATGAGATTTCTTCAAGCGCAACCGTTCGCCGTGACGCGGTGACGACGACTTCGTCAATTTCCGTTTCGGCGGAGTATGCGCTACCTGTAATCGCTGACAGCAGAATGCATGCCGGCAAGATTTGTTGCACGAATTGAATCCTGAATCTGTTTTGTACGGCGGGAATTCGGCGCACGTCCGCCTCGCGGCGGGTTGGGGGAGTCTAACAAGAAACGGGCGCGCGGCTTGTTACGTTATTAGATGAGTGATGCACTCGCGAGTACGCGATGCATGTTGTTCTGCAACGGCAGCATCCCGGTCAGTAGCTCGTCCGACTGTCGCTTGCCTGCAACGTAGTCCAATGCGCGTCGGCCCATGGCTTTTCTTCGATCAACAGGCTGCTAGATGCCGAGTTGGCGAAATTCCATCTCAACTTCGCTCGCCAACCAGATTTCGTCAAACATCTTGCTGTAGAGTTTTGCGACCTTAGGCTCGTAGGTATCGACGATGCCTTCCCAGCGGTTCGCTTGCAGTCGGTAAACGAGAGAGGTTTCGTCCGCAATGCAGAACGCTTCAGCGTGCGTCCGCAAATCTTCGCGTACATGTCGAAACTCGATATAGGTGTTCAGGCGTCGACCAAGGTGCACAAAATTATTGCCGTTCTTGACCGCGCGTGATGGATCGGCAATCAACACTCGAATCCGCGCATACGCTTGTGACAACACCATGCGCTTGATGATTTCGAGAAACTCGGGGTTGTCATAGATGCCCGGCTCGAGGTCGTGCGTGAAGATGGATACTTTTCGGGATGCCTCACTGACGACTTCCAGAGCCGCCTGACGCATCTCGTCGCGGGTTGAGATGACCCAGCGTTTTTCTTTTTCGCGTGCTTGTTCCATAGTCTCGCCATACTACTCGTCGGGCGCTACGCTCAGTGCCAACTGCGTCACGTTTTGGGTCAGAAAATCCCGATGAAAATCATTCACATCCCGCGTGGTGATTGACGTTGAGTGAGGTTGAGAAAATAGTCCCAGACCGAATTTACTTCACATATGGTCGGACTTTCTCAGGTATCTCAAATGCGCCTTGTGTGAGTAGAAAGGCCAGCATTTCAGTTAACTTCGGGTCACGCTTTTTGCTGCGTGAAAGCTGACGGTCTGCACAGATTTCTTTCAGGACAGCACCGGATTCCGGAGGCAGCGGGAAACAAACGCCGTTGACGAACAGGTTTCGACCGTCGAACGCGATTTGTGACATGCCATGGACCTCGAGACCACCCCCTGCAAGCAGGTGGGCAAGCCATGTCTTCGTTTCGTCGGGCGAGGTGCCGTCAGGCTTCAACCAGTCCTTGTTCTCTGTACCGAATCGGCCGAGGGCCGTTGAAACCTGGTCGCGCCGGTTGCTTGGGAGCCCCAACAGCGCCAAAGCGCGATTCGCCGCCGCATCCGAAACCCAACCGGGCACCGCTTCGCTGGCGTCCAGATCCGGGTCGCGATAAAGCGCGCCCTCGTCAGGCGTTGGAATATTCAAGGCGTAAGCAAGATCGGCGACCTCCGGCGCACGCATTCCAATAGAGTAGGTCATGCAGGCGCGCCGAGCGGTTCCCCAGTGCGCCGTGCCCGGAGGCAAATACAGAATGTCTCCTTCAACGGCGTCAATTTCAGTGCCAACAAATTCAGTGATTAAGGACAAATCGTCACTGGCAAGCGGATCGGTCGGAAGTTCTTGCTCGGTAAAGTGCCAGTTCCGCACGCCAATGCCCTGGCAAAGGAAAACATCGTAATTATCGAGATGTGGGCCGACTCCACCGCCGGGAGCAGCGAAACTCACCATGAGATCGTCGATGCGCCAGTGCGGAATAAACGGCACGATATTGAAAAGTGCGCGCATCGCTGGAATATGCTTCTCAACGTCATGAACGAGAAGCGTCCAGTCGCGTTTTGGTAAATTCGAAAGCGTTGCCGAATCAAACGGTCCGGACTCAACTCGATAGCGACAGCGTCCGTCTTGCCGTTCCGCGAACACGAGGCGCGATTCAACGTCTTCGAGCGTCGCCAGCCAGCCGAGTTCGTTGCGCGTAATTGCGGGCTGAAGTTGCTGCAGGGCATTCGACATGAACAGCGCACGTTTTTGCCAGTGCTTGCTGAGGAATGACTCCACCGTCAATTTGCCTGGCAGGCGAAGCACGGTGCCGTCGACTTAAATACCGCGCGCTTGTTGCGCCGCGAGTCCGATATAACGCTCCGGCGTCAGCTCAAGAAGGCGCTTAATTTCGGCTTCAGGAATATCAAGCGTCTTGATGAACTCGAGCAGAACCTCGCGGGTGACGGTTTGCCCGCGGGTCAGTGACTTGAGTTTTTCATAAGGCTCAGGAATACCGTAGCGACGCATAACTGTTTGCACCGCTTCACCGAGCACTTCCCAGGCATCCGCGATATCCGCACTGATTGCTTCCGCATTGACCTCAAGTTTGCCGACTCCCTTCTGGAGTGACTGCAGCGCAATCATGATGTACGCAATCGCTGTGCCGAAGTTTCGTTGCACGGTTGAGTCGGTCAGGTCACGCTGCCATCGAGATATCGGCAGCTTTTCAGCAAAATGTCCCAGCATGGCATTGGCCATGCCAAAATTTCCCTCCGCATGTTCAAAAACAATCGGATAGACTGTGTGTGGCATCGTTGACGAACCGACTTCATTCTTTGCTACCCGCTGTTTGAAATAGCCCAGAGAAATGTATCCCCAAACATCGCGGCAAAAATCGATCAAAACTGTGTTGTAACGCATTAACGCGTGCGAATACTCGGCGGTCCAGTCGTGCGGTTCGATCTGCGTTGTATAGGGGTTGTCTGCCACGCCCAACGATTCGATGAATCGCTGGCTTATCGCTGGCCAATCGGCATCAGGATACGCGATTGCGTGCGCATTGTAGTTGCCGACGGCACCATTGAATTTACCGAGGATTTCAACTTTCGAAAATTGATTCTGCAGCCGGTCCAGTCGCGATATGACGTTTGCAACTTCTTTGCCCAAGGTTGTCGGACTTGCAGTCTGTCCATGCGTGCGCGAGAGCATCGGAAGGTCCGCATTGTCTTTGGCCAGTTTAAGTAGCTTACTGCGGAGATCACGCATGCCGGGCAGCAGTACGTCGGCGCGCGCGGCGCGCAACATCAGCGCGTACGACAGATTATTAATGTCTTCCGAGGTGCAGGCGAAATGCAGGAAGTCCTTCAGCGCATCCGTTTCGGGGCCGCTACCCAGACGTTCACGGATGAAATACTCGACCGCCTTCACGTCATGATTGGTCGTCGCCTCAATTTTCTTAACCCGCTCGGCGTCGTCGATGGAAAAATTATCAACGATGTGATTCAGGACATCCTTCATGACGGAAGTCAGGGGTTGAAGTTCTGGCACGGACGGCTCGTCCGCCAGGCTTTGCAGCCATCGCACTTCGACCAGCACCCGGTAGCGAATCAGCCCGAACTCACTGAAAATCTCGCGGAGATTGCTGACTTTCTCAGCATAGCGGCCGTCGGCCGGCGATAGCGCCCTGATCGTGGAGATTTTCATCGGCGTGAGCGTTTCCTGTGGGACAAAGCAGTGTAAACTTGCGCGCGCAAAGCGCGAATCATACACGAACTATTGACGACCAGACGGCGGAAAACGCCTAGCGGAGCAGGACAGGCAATGAGTGACAAGGCATATCGTACAGAGAAGGACAGCATGGGCGAACTTCAGGTCCCGGCGGACGCACTATGGGGCGCACAGACGCAGCGTGCCGTCGATAATTTTCCGATTTCCGGTTTGTCGATGCCGCGGCAGTTCATCGCGGCGCTGGGCCTGGTGAAGTGGGCAGCGGCAGGCGCGAACTCCGAGCTGGGACTACTCAAGAGCGAGATTGTGGTTGCTATTCAGAAGGCTTCGTTAGCGGTTGCCGAGGGGCAGCATGACGCACATTTTCCGATCGACGTATTTCAGACGGGATCGGGAACCAGCTCGAATATGAATGCCAACGAGGTCATTTCGCATCTGGCAACCCAGGCACTCGGCAAAGAAGTGCATCCCAATGACCATGTGAATATGTCGCAAAGCAGCAATGACGTGATACCAACCTGCGTGCATGTCAGCGCGGCGATCGCGATTCACGATCATTTGTTGCCGGCGCTCGCGCATCTGTCGGAAGTGCTGGAGAAAAAGGCTGATGACACTCGCGACGTTGTGAAGACCGGACGCACCCACTTGATGGATGCGATGCCCGTGACGATAGGACAGGAGCTCGACGGCTGGCGTTCACAGATTGACCATGGCGCCGAAAGACTCCGCGATACGATGAAGCGCCTCGTGGCCCTTGCCCAGGGCGGTACGGCAGTGGGTACTGGAATTAATGCGCACCCGCGATTCGGCAGCAAGGTTGCGGTACTGCTTTCCGAGCAAACCAGGATTTCATTCGTTTCTGCCGAATCGAAGTTCGAAAGCTTGAGCAGCCAGGATGCCGCGGTCGAGACCTCCGGGCAATTGCGCGTGCTCGCCGTCAGCCTGACAAAAATCGCCAACGATCTGCGCTGGATGAATTCCGGCCCGCTTGCCGGGATTGGCGAAATCGAGCTGCCGGCGCTGCAGCCGGGATCAAGCATCATGCCGGGCAAGGTCAATCCGGTGATTCCGGAGGCTGTCGCGATGGTTTGTGCGCAGGTCGTCGGCAACGATGCGACCATTGCCATGGCCGGGCAATCCGGCAATTTCCAGTTGAACGTCATGTTGCCGGTCGTGGCTTACAATCTGCTGCAAAGCATTGAGATACTGGCTAACGCCTGTGCTTGCCTGGCGGATAATGCGATCGCCGGATTCACGGTCAATACCGACAACATCAATCGAGCGCTTGATCGCAACCCGATCCTGGTGACGGCGCTGAATCCGGTTATCGGCTATGAGAAAGGTGCTGCGGTTGCCAAGGCTGCCTACAAACAAGGTCGACCAGTGAAAGATGTCGCTCGCGAAATGACCGACCTCACGGACGAGGAGCTCGATCGACTTCTGGATCCGGCCGAACTGACGCAGGGCGGTATCAAGCATTAATAACGGGGCGTTAATGACGCCGGCTGATATTCGAACACAGCTGGCGGGTACGGCTTTGCCGGCCGGTCCTCTGGACATCATCATGCCACCCGGCAGTGCCCAATGGCCCGCGCCGATGCGTGAGCAACTCTCCGGCACGCTGACACCGGCCGGGGTCCTGATTCCGATCATGGAGCGTGCTTCGGAACTGACCGTGCTGCTGACACAGCGATCAGCCGCATTGAAACACCACGCTGGGCAGGTCAGTTTTCCCGGCGGGCGCATGGAAGAGTTTGACGAGACGCTCGAGCAGACCGCATTGCGGGAGACCCGCGAAGAGGTCGGAATTGACGCACAACATGTTTCAGTGCTCGGTTATTTGCAAACCATGCCGACGATTACCGGCTATGCTGTTACCCCCGTTGTTGGCATGGTGTCGGCCGTCGCCAGTCTCAAGATCGATCCGACAGAGGTTGAGTACACCTTTGAGGTGCCACTGTCGTACCTGATGGACGCAGGCAATGACGTGCATGCACAGTGGGATGCGCGCGGCCAGAAGGTGCCGATGGTTGAATTTCACTGGCAGGACGAACGCATCTGGGGCGCGACCGCCTTCATGATTCTTTCATTAAGAAAACTTCTTTTAAAACAATAAATTATGTCTGATATCCAGAAATTACTTGATATAATGGCGCGCTTACGCGACCCGGAAAACGGTTGTCCCTGGGACGTGCAGCAGGATTTCGCCAGTATCGCGCCATACACCATCGAAGAGGCCTACGAGGTCGCTGACGCGATCGCCCGCGAGAATATGGACGATCTTCGCGACGAGCTTGGTGATTTGCTGCTGCAGGTCGTATTTCATTCACGCATGGCAGAGGAGGCCGGCCAGTTCGACTTTGACGATGTCATTGACGGCATTGCCGAGAAGATGATCCGGCGGCACCCACATGTCTTCGGCAGCGACGCAGAGCGGGCAGCCGGCATCGAGGCGGGCAGCTGGGAGAAGATCAAGGCTAATGAGCGCTCCGGCGATGGCGATGAAAGCGTCATGGCCGGTATCGCCCAGGCCTTGCCGGCACTCATGCGCGCCGAGAAGCTTGGCAAGCGTGCCAGCGACGTCGGCTTTGACTGGCCGGACCGGGAAGGTGTCCGCGAGAAAATCCAGGAGGAGTTGCGCGAACTGGAAGCGGCTGTTGGAACGCGTGCCGCAGAAAGCATGGAGGAGGAATTCGGCGATGTGCTGTTCGCGGTCGTGAACATGGCGCGGCACCTCAAAATTGATCCGGAGCAGGCCCTGACCCGGGCGAATTACAAGTTCGAACGACGCTTTCGCGATATGGAGAGTGACCTGGTGAAGTCCGGAAAGCGCCTCCGGGACTTCAATCTGGAGATGCTCGACAAATTTTGGCGCAAGGCCAAGGGACGCGTCGGCTAGCCATTCAGCCACGGTTCATTGGCGTTCACCTAATCTTGTCCTCAGGCTGGCAAAACGCCAGTTTTTGACACGAGGACAGTACAATGAATACCCAACAGAAACTCGCAGCCCTGGCGTCCGCGGCGATGCTGTTTGGCAGCTCAGCTACGGCTCTTGCTGATGATTACAATCGCTCGTATGGTCGCAGCGACCGGGCACAATACGACTACGCGCAGGTCATTTCGGCCGAGCCGATTATCAATTACGTGACGGTCAAGACGCCCGTGCGTGAATGCTGGGAGGAAACCCAGTACTACACGGTTGACCGTAATGCCGGTCGCCGTGGCGGCAGTACCTTGCTTGGCGCCGTTATTGGTGGCGTGATTGGCCACCAGTTTGGCAGCGGCCGGGGTAATGATGCAGCGACGATCGCCGGAAGCCTGATCGGCGCGGCTGTCGGGAACGACACCGCTCTGAAAAGGCATCCTAATGGTGAGGAACAGTATGCTCGCCCGGTTGAACGCTGCGAGACAAGCTATCGTTCTCACCGCGAGGAGCGCATTGATGGCTACCGCGTAACCTATCGTTACCATGGCCAGAAGTACCTGACCGAAATGCCCTACGATCCTGGCAAAAAGATCCGGGTTCGTGTCGACGTCCGGCCTGCGAGCTAGATCGGGAGACCTGATGTGACGCGCTCCGTTGCAATCGGATTGCCGTCATACGACACTTGGCGCATGCGATTGGCACTGACATTACTGGTATTCGCTGCCGCGACGTTCGCGGCGGCAGACGCCCACGCTTTTGAGCTTGAAGAAGCGTTGCAAGCGCAGCACGCCCAATATCAGGAGCCTGCTGAATACCATGCCACGCAGTCCGGTGGCATGTCATTGTCCGAAGCGATCCAGTCCGTGAAAAACCGTACTGACGGCAAGGTGATCAGTGCGGAAACCAGGATGCAGGGCGGACGCGAAGTGCATCACATCAAGGTCCTGCAGAAGGACGGCAAGGTCAAGACTTACAAAGTCAACGGCCGCAGCCGCTAATTCCGACATCATCAAAGGGACAAGAAGATGCGATTACTGGTAATTGAAGACGATGTGACCCTGCGCGAATCACTGGCGCAGAAGCTGACCGCGGCGGGATTCGCCGTCGAGCAAGCCGCCGACGGCAAGGAAGGCCTGTATTTCGCGCAGGAATATCCCATCGACCTGGCAATCATCGATCTTGGCCTGCCGGGCATCTCGGGACTGGACATTATTCGACAGGTGCGCGCGGAGGGTAAAACCTATCCCATTCTGATTCTGACCGCCCGTGATCGCTGGGAAGACAAGGTCGACGGGCTGAGTTCCGGTGCCGATGACTATGTGGCGAAGCCGTTTCATTTTGAGGAAATCAGTGCGCGCGTAAACGCCTTGTTGCGGCGCAGTGGAGGATGGGCATCGTCGCAACTCGATGCGGGGCCGGTTTCTCTGGATATGTCGCGCCAGGAACTCAAAGTCAGCGAGCAAGCGATCGAACTCACCAGTTTTGAATACAAGATCATCGAGTACCTGATGGTTCGTGCCGGGCAGGTGATCTCGAAAGCCGAGCTCACTGACCGACTGTACGACCAGGACTTCGAACGAGACAGCAATGTCATCGAAGTGTTCATCGGTCGGTTACGCAAGAAAATGGATCCGGACAACAGTCTCAAACCCATCGAAACGCTTCGCGGCCGCGGCTATCGCTTCGCGCTGGAGCGAAACCAGTCGGGCTGATCTAAGCCATGTATTCCCTGAGTAGCCGACTACTGATCTCCGTCAGTGTGCTGCTGCTGATCTTTTTTGGCGCGACCATTGCGGTCCTTGATACCGCGTTTACCGAAGCCGGCGAACAGGCCAGGCGCGACGTTCTGGGTGGCCACCTGGTCGCACTACTCGCGGCTGCCGAGCCGGACGATGACGGTGAGCTGGCGCTTCCCGAGCGATTACGCGAACCCCGCTTCGCACAGATCGGATCCGGCCTGTACGGCGAGGTGCGAAATGCGGCCGGTGATAGTGTCTGGCGTTCAAAATCTGCACTCGGGTTCAATATCCCAGCCAGTGCAATGCCCGCCATTGGCGTTCAGCGGTTCGAGCGCCAGCGGCTCGCCGATGACACACCGCTTCTGACGCTAAGTCTCACGGTCGACTGGGAGTTTGACGACGGCAGTTCCCGTCCTTATGTCTTTAAAGTGTCGGAGAGCCTTGAGTCGTTCAACGCGCAGGTGTCGGGATTTCGAGGTCAGCTGTTTCGCTGGTTTGCTGCCGTTGCAGCGACAATGTTGCTCGCTTTCTCCTTGTTGCTGCGTGGCTTGATGAAACCCTTGCGAAAAATTGAAACGGAAATTTCTGCGATCGAGAGTGGAGAACGCGCATCACTCTCCGATCAGTTTCCGACCGAGTTGATCGGCGTCGCTCGTAACATGAACCTGCTCATCGACAGCGAACGCGCACGTTCCGATCGCTATCGATTCACACTGGACAATCTCGCGCACAGTCTGAAAACGCCATTGGCGGGCATGCGAGCATTGCTCGGCGACAGCGACCGTGAAGATTTTGAATCGCGATTCAACGAGCAGATCGACCGCATGGATGAAATTGTGCGCTACCAGTTGCGCAAACCGGCGACGGCAGCGCGCGAAAGGCTCGTCTTGCAGGCGGTGCAGGTCAACAGGGAAATTACGCGCCTGGTCGACGGTCTGGCAAAAGTCTACCGTGACAAGGCACCGGAAATTAACGTCACGGTCGAACCTGGAATGCAATTTCGTGGTGACAGCGGTGATTTCCTGGAGCTTGCCGGCAACCTGCTCGACAACGCTTGCAAGTGGTGCAAGCGCCGCGTCGAGATCAGTGTTGTTCCGTCAGTAAAGTCGCCGGCCATGGCGAGCGGAATGGTACTGATTGTCTCGGACGATGGTCCGGGCATTCCCAAAGAATCCGCTGAGGCTTTGCTGGAGCGTGGCATGCGCCTGGATGAGTCGACGCCGGGACACGGCATCGGTCTCGCCGTCGTGAAGGATATTGCCCAGTCCTACGGCGGAACGTTGTCTATTGAACAGTCGCAAATGGGCGGCGCAATGATTACAGTTTCGATTCCGCCGATTTCGTCGGCTTATCCGGGCCAGAACTAAATGCGCATCCGCTTTATTACGACCGGCGGCACCATTGACAAGATTTATTTCGACGCGCTAAGTGAATTCGAGGTCGGTGATTCTGTTGTGCAGCATATACTGACGGACGGTCTGGTCGATTTCGAATACGACGTCGTGTCCCTGTTTCAAAAAGACAGCCTCGAAATTGGCGACGAGGACCGCGAAATAATTCGAAAATTCATTGCCGAAGACGATGCCTCGCACTACATCATTACGCACGGAACGGACACAATGCCCGAAACCGCCGAAGTGCTGAAGGATCTGACCGATCGGACGATCGTCCTGACAGGCGCGTTAACACCAGCGAGATTTCGCACGACGGATGCAGTATTTAACGTTGGCATGGCTGTCGCAACGGTGCAAATCGCGAAGCCGGGTGTGTATATCGCGATGAGCGGACAGGTGTTTGAAGCCGGCGCGGTTCGCAAAAACCGCGCCGAAAACAAGTTCGAAGCTACAGGTCGAAGTTAATACCCTGCGCCAGCGGCAGGTCCTTACCCCAGTTGATCGTATTGGTCTGACGACGCATATACGCCCTCCAGGAATCGCTGCCGGCTTCACGGCCGCCACCGGTTTCTTTTTCGCCGCCGAAGGCACCGCCGATCTCGGCACCGGATGTGCCAATGTTGACGTTTGCGATGCCACAATCCGAACCGCCAGCTGAGAGGAAATACTCGGCGTTTTGCAAATTGTCTGTGAATATCGCCGACGAAAGACCCTGCACAACGCCATTTTGCATGGCGATCGCTTCATCCAGTGTTTCGTAAGACAGCAAGTACAGAATCGGGCCGAAAGTTTCGGTTTGCACGACATCCCAGTCATTTTTTGCAACTGCGATCGCTGGTGTGATGAAGTTGCCGGGACCATCGATGCGTTCGCCACCGCAGAGAACTTCGCCGCCCGCTTTGACAACGGCCTTGCAGGCTGCTTCGACGCGTTCGATCGAGGATTCATCGATTAGCGGACCCATCAGCGTATCGGGCTTCAGCGGATCACCGATGCGTATCTGACCATAGGCCTTCACCAGCGCGGCTTTCAGTTCTTCAAATCGCGACTGGTGCACGATGATTCGACGCGTTGATGTACAACGCTGGCCAGCGGTGCCGACCGAACCGAAAACAATCGCCGGTACCACGAGGTCCATGTTCGCGAATTCATCAACGATAATCGCGTTGTTGCCGCCCAGCTCGAGCAGGCTTTTACCCATACGCGACATGACACGCTCACCGACGTGTTTGCCAACGGCGCAGGAGCCTGTGAAGGAAATCATGTTGACGCGTTCATCATCGACAAATTTGGCGGCGAGTTCGTTGCTGCCGTCGTTGATCAGGAAGAACACGTCCGGAAGATCGAGGTCGGCGAGTGCTTCGTTGACGATTTTCTGCACGGCGACGCCGCATAGCGGTGTCTTCGGCGACGGCTTCCAGATGTTGACGTTGCCGCAAACGGCCGCGACGCAGGCATTCCATGCATAGACAGCCACCGGGAAATTAAACGCGGAGATCGTGCCAACGATACCCAGCGGATGCCACTGCTCGTACATGCGGTGTTGCGGACGTTCAGAATGCATCGTGCGGCCGTACAACATACGCGACTGGCCAACCGCGAAATCAGCGATGTCGATCATTTCCTGAACTTCACCGTCGCCCTCAGCTTTGATCTTTCCCATCTCCAGTGAAACGAGGCTGCCGAGGGGGTCTTTGTACTTGCGCAGGGCGTTGCCAATACGACGGACAGCTTCGCCACGAACGGGAGCCGGAATCTTGCGCCAGGCTTTGAATGACTCTTGCGCCTTCGCGATGACTTGTTCGTATTCAGCCGTGGACGTCGAGCGCACGCTGGCGATCAGTTCGTTGGTCGCCGGATTAATTGACTCAATGATCTGAGTCGATTCATCACGCGATGCCGTGGCGCCAAACCACGTGCCATCGTTAATCGCGCTGAGTCCAAGTTGATCCAATACTTTTTGCATGTGTTTCTCCTCGTGGGCGCGCATTGTGCCTAGGTCGCGGCACGCTTTCCACACCTGTGTGGGCGGCTCGCAAGTAAACAGGCATGACACGCCATGCGCTTTCCGGACGCGCCAATTCAGACCCTGACGTCGCCCGAAAAAGAATCCATAAATCATTGATTGCACGAGAAACTTTTGAGGCGGTTAATGAGGCGTGGCATAGTCCGCGTCTTCCTCCCCTTAAATTTTGAAGTCGATAAACTACCGATGAAGGCACTAACGTGAGCAGAACCCTGGCAAAAACCGAATGGCATCCCGCAAGCTGGCAGAGCAAAGAGGCCACACAACAGGCGATCTATTCCGACAAGGCGGCGCTTGACCGGGCGGTTAGCGATCTGAGCCGGCTGCCGCCGATAACGACTTCCTGGGAAGTTGATGATCTCAAGGCGCATTTTGCCAAAGCTCAGCGCGGCGAAGCCTTCGTCCTGCAGGGCGGCGACTGCGCCGAGACTTACGACGAGTGCACCTCCGAGAACATTGTTGCCAAGCTGAAAATTTTGCTGCAGATGAGCCTGGTGATGATTTACGGTCTCAAGAAGCCCGTGGTGCGCGTCGGACGAATGGCCGGGCAATACGCGAAGCCCAGGTCAGCCGACACTGAGACGCGCGACGGTGTTTCGCTGCCGAGCTTTCGCGGTGATCTGGTCAATCGCAGTGGCTTTAATGCTGATGAACGTTCGCCGGACCCGCAGATGATCCTGCGAGGCTATGAACGAGCCGCACTCACATTGAATTTCGTCCGCTCGCTGATTGATGGCGGCTTCGCCGATCTTCACCACCCGGAATACTGGGATCTCGACTGGGTAGGGCACTCATCCGCCGCAACCGAGTATCACGCCATTGTGTCGTCGATTTCGGATTCGCTGGATTTCCTCGAAACCGTGTCGGGGCGTCAATTTCATCGCACCCAGCGTGCTGATATTTATGCCGCGCATGAGGGGCTACATCTGCATTATGAGATGGCGCAGACACGCTACCTGGAGCGTCGCGAACGTTGGTACAACCTGACCACACATTTTCCGTGGATCGGAATGCGCACCGCGCAGCTTGACGGTGCCCACATTGAATACTTCCGGGGCATTGCCAATCCGATTGGCGTGAAGATCGGCCCCGGGATGACGCGTGAGTGGCTGCAAGGGCTGGTAACGGTGTTGAATCCAAACAACGAGCCCGGCCGCCTGACACTGATCCATCGCTTCGGAGCGAAATCCATTAATGATCATCTGCCGGACATGATCCGGACGGTGAAAGAAATGGGATCACCGGTGCTGTGGGTCTGCGATCCAATGCACGGCAATACGGAAAGTACCTCAGACGGCACCAAGACGCGCCGCTTTGACAATGTCGTGTCGGAGCTTGAATCCGCATTCAAAGTGCATGAGTCCATGGGCAGCTACCTCGGCGGCGTGCACCTCGAACTCACGGGCGAGAACGTTACGGAATGTACCGGCGGCGCACGTGGCCTGACGGATTCCGACCTGGCACGCGCCTACAAGTCCACCGTCGATCCACGCCTTAACTACGAACAGGCGATGGAAGTGGCAATGCGCATCGCAGGCCTCGACAAACCCGCCTAATTACGGTGGCAGTCACCACAACCATAGATAAGGTAGCAGTCACCACAACCGGGTTACGGTGACTGCCACCATAATTTCGGGTTACGGTGACTGGCACCTTATCTTTGAAGGGCTTGCCAGGCCTGATTGGTGTCGATCTGGCGCGATTCGCCTGGGCTCAGGTTTTCCAGCGTCCAGGGTCCGACGGCGCAGCGTATCAGGCGCAGCGTGGGTAGCCCGACGGCAGCCGTCATGCGTCGCACCTGCCGGTTGCGGCCTTCTGCGAGCGTAATGTCTATCCAGCGGTCAACGACCGTCTTGCGGTAGCGAATCGGCGGATCGCGCAGCCAGAGTCCGTCAGGTTCGTCGATGCACTTCGCCGTCACGGCCATGGCCGGGCCATCCTTGAGGTTTACACCATCCACAAGGCGCTTCAATTGCTCATCGCTCGGCGTGCCTTCAACCTGCGCCCAGTAGCGTTTGCGAACTTTTGACCTGGGCTGGCTGATGCGGGCCTGCAAGCGGCCATCATCGGTCAGAAGCATGAGCCCCTCACTGTCAAAATCGAGGCGTCCGGCCGGATAGACGCCCGGGACGCTGACATAGTCGGCCAGCGTGTTTCGACCGTCAGCATCCGTAAACTGGCACAGGACTTGATACGGCTTGTTCAGAATAATCAACACTTCTTGTCGTCCCCGGCGATCTGTACAATGCACGCCAATCCCTGATCTCTGGACACTGCATGCACTACGATCATATCAATGTGCCCGCCGATGGCGCGCCCATAACCGCAAACCCCGACCACAGCCTGAATGTTCCGGACTTTCCGATTATTCCGTTTATCGAGGGCGACGGCATCGGTATCGATGTTACGCCTGTGATGCTTGACGTGGTCAATGCAGCCGTGAAAAAGGCCTACGGCGACAAACGTGCGATCAAGTGGATGCAAGTCTACGCCGGTGCCAAAGCGGCCGAGATCTATGGTGAAGACAACTTCCTGCCGGAAGAAACGCTCGATGCATTTCAACGCTATCGCGTATCGATCAAGGGACCATTGGCAACACCGACTGGCGGCGGGATTCGCTCGCTGAATGTTGCGATTCGCCAGACGCTCGACTTATATGCCTGCGTGAGACCCATTCAGTACTTTCCGGGCGTGCAGACGCCAATGCTGCAGTCGGACCTTGTCGATATGACGGTCTTTCGCGAAAACACGGAAGATATTTACGCGGGCATCGAATTTCCGACCGGTTCCGAGGAAGTGCAGAAGCTGATCAACTTCCTGCAGACGGAACTCGGCGTTACCCAGATTCGATTCCCGCTGAGTTCCGGCATTGGTATCAAGCCGGTATCGCGTGAGGGTTCGGAGCGACTGATTCGCAAGGCGATCCAGCATTGTATCAACCGTGACATGAGGTCAGTCACGCTGGTGCACAAAGGCAATATCATGAAGTTCACGGAAGGTGCCTTCTGCCGCTGGGGCTATGAACTGGCCGCGACGGAGTTCGGTGCCAAGAAAATCGGCGAGGGTCCGTGGCTATCGTTCAAGAATCCCAAGACCGGAAGTGAGATCGTGATCAAGGACGTGATTGCCGATAATTTTCTGCAACAGATTCTACTCAAGCCGGAAGACTACGATGTCATCGCGACACTCAATCTCAATGGTGACTATATTTCTGATGCACTGGCAGCCCAGGTCGGCGGTATCGGTATTGCGCCGGGTGCAAATCTTGCAGACTCGGTCGGCGTGTTCGAGGCAACTCATGGAACTGCCCCGGGCTTTGCAGGAAAAGATCGTGTCAATCCAGGATCGCTCATTCTGTCTGCCGCCATGATGTTGCGATACATCGGTTGGGACAAGGCAACGGACCTGGTCGTGAAAGGCGTGGCAAACACGATTGCGAACAGCGAGCTGACCTTCGACCTGGCGCGCTTGCGCCGAGCGATTCAGCAACCCAAACGCAAAGACAAGCCGCATGGAATAAAGGACGTTGAGCAGGAACTCGACCAAATGGTTCCAGGTGCTACGCTGGTTGGCACCAGCGGATTCGGCGCCGCAGTTATTCGCCACATGGACGATTAGTTCGATTGATCGACAAAGGTATTTTTGACAAGGACTGCCGTGCCTGTCCGAGACTCTCGACATTTCTCGACGACGTGCAAAGTCGCTACCCGGATTATTACTGCCGACCGGTACCGCCATTTGGTGCGCGAAAAGCCCGTTTCCTGATCGTCGGACTCGCACCGGGAATGCACGGTGCGAATCGATCGGGTCGTCCGTTCACCGGCGATCACGCTGGTATTTTGCTTTACCAGATGCTGCACAAATATGGCTTCGCCAGTTGCGATCATTCCGAGTCGGTCGATGATGGGCTGACGCTCAGGGACTGTCGCATTACCAATGCGGTCAAGTGCCTGCCACCGGACAACAAACCGGTTGGCGCAGAAATCAACACCTGCAATGTCTATCTTGCCAATGAGCTGGATGCGCTGCCGAAGAATTCGGTTGTGCTCGCACTCGGTGGCATCGCTCACCGTGCGATCATCAAAGCCCTCGGCGAGCGGCAAGTCGATTACAAATTTGGACACGCGGCACTTCATGATCTGGGTCAATTTCGGGTGCTCGACTCCTACCATTGCAGCCGCTATAACACCAACACGCGTCGCCTGACTGAAGCGATGTTCGACGAGGTATTTGCAACGGTGCGGGAGATGTTGGATAAATCGCAGCGTGAGTGACGAGACACCATTTGAATTCGAGGCATTTCTGCGGACACTAACACACCGCCCGGGTGTCTACCGCATGCTCGACGAGAAACACAAAGTCATATACGTCGGCAAGGCGAGAGACCTTAAGAAGCGGGTCTCCAGTTACTTCAATCGCACACACGATGCGGCCAAAACGGAGGCGATGATGTCTCGAGTCGCCCGTGTAGAGGTTACTGTTGCCAACACCGAGGCCGAGGCGCTCATACTTGAATACAGCCTCATCAAGCAGCACAAACCACGATTCAATATTCTGCTCAGGGATGACAAGAGCTACCCGTATATTTATGCGTCAACGGAACATGACTATCCGCGATTAAAATTTCATCGCGGCCCACGTCGCAAGAAGGGTCGCTATTTTGGTCCGTATCCCAGTACCTCGGCAGTGCGCCAGACATTGAGCGAACTCGAAAAGCTGTTTCTGATTCGCAATTGCTCTGATAGCTTTTTTCGAAACCGTACGCGACCGTGTTTGCAATACCAAATCAAACGCTGCACTGCACCTTGCGTCAATCTGATTTCGAAGCAGCAGTACGCAAAAGACATCGATGCGGCTTTGTTGTTCCTCGACGGCAAGAATCGAAGCGTGGTCAATACCTTCGTCAAGCGCATGGAAGAGGCGTCCGAACTCCAGGACTACGAACAGGCTGCCCGCTACCGCGACCAGATTTCGAAACTCAAGGAAATCGAAGCGCGACAACTTGTAAAACGCAGCAATAACATGGACCTGGATATTCTGGGTTTCGCATCAAACAGTGCGATTCACTGCGTAACGGTGATTTTTATCCGCAATGGCTCCGTCATCGGCAGTCGCGATCATTTTCCGCGACTGCCGGGTGAGACCGACAAGCAAAAAATCCTGAACGCGTTTGTCGCTCAGTACTATCTGGGTCGCGATGCACCGGCCGAGATCATTGTTGAAACAGCGATTGAAGATGGCGACCTGCTGCAACAGGAATTGACGGAGCGACTTGGCCACAAAGTGCAGATTCGCTCACGGGTACGCGGCGATCGTCTGCGCTGGTTGCAAATAGCTCGTACCAATGCGGAGCAGGGCCTGAATCTTCGCGTTGCCAGCAATGCGACGATTAAGCGCCAGTTTGTCGCGCTTGGCGAGGCACTGGGTCTGGAGGAGACACCACAACGTCTGGAGTGTTTTGATGTGAGTCATACGTCCGGTGAGGCGACCGTTGCGTCTTGCGTTGTGTTCAACACCGCCGGCCCACTGAAGAGTGACTACCGCCGATTCAATCTCAAGCCCGACGCTGCCGGCGATGACTACGCTGCGATGGCCGAGGCATTGCGACGTCGCTACGCGCGTGTAAAAAAAGGCGAGGTACCGACGCCGGATATCCTGTTTGTCGATGGCGGCAAGGGGCAGCTGTCCGAGGCGATGAAGGTACTGGCCGAGTTGGAACTGGACTGGCTCAACGTAGTCGCGATTGCCAAGGGACCGTCGCGGAGACCTGGAGCGGAACAATTGTTTCGCCCGGGCGATACGCGGCCGATCAACCTGACAGCTGACTCATCGGCTCTATTGCTCATTCAGCAGATCCGCGATGAAGCGCATCGCTTCGCAATTACCGGTCACCGGCAACGACGCGCCAAGGCACGCCGTACGTCGAAACTGGAAGAGATCCCCGGTCTGGGTCCGAAAAAGCGCCGCGAACTGCTGCGACAGTTCGGTGGCCTGCAGGGCGTTAATGCTGCCGGTGTCGATGATTTAATCGAAGTTCGCGGTATTAGCAGAAAACTTGCGGAAACCATATACAATGCGTTGCATCTTGAAAATTGATGAACATCAGGGTGATGATTGAAACTTAATCTTGCGAACATGCTGACGCTGTTTCGAATTGCCGCGATTCCGGTCGTGGTCATTTGTTTCTATAGCTCGATCCCTTACGCGCGCCCAATTGCGGCCGTCATATTCGGCATTGCCGCGGTAACCGATCTGATCGACGGCTGGGTTGCGCGGCGATTCAATCAAACATCGCGATTTGGGGAGTTTTTGGATCCGGTCGCGGACAAGCTGATGGTTTCGATCCTGCTGGTCATGCTGGTGCAAGCTGAATCGAGCTGGTTTGAGGACATCATCGCGATGTTTATCATCGGCCGCGAGATTACCGTCTCAGCGCTGCGCGAATGGATGGCAACGATAGGCGAGCGCGCCAACGTCAGGGTTTCGATGGCGGGCAAGATCAAAACGACGCTGCAGATGTTCGGTATCGGATTTATGGTCTACAAGAACGCCTTGTTCGGAATTCCGATTTATACCGTTGGATTCATCTTGCTGCTGCTGGCGGCTATCATGACGCTCTGGTCGATGATGATTTACCTGCGGGCGGCTTGGCCCTTCATAATCAACGATCAAGAGGCCTCGAGCTGACGAAAGGCGCAATTTGACCTTGACTTAAGCCTGTCAGAAGATAGAATCTCGGCCCACCGCGGGAATAGCTCAGTTGGTAGAGCGCAACCTTGCCAAGGTTGAGGTCGCCAGTTCGAACCTGGTTTCCCGCTCCATTTTTCAAAGACTTAAGTAAATATGTCCGCTTTCATGTGAAAAAAATGTGAAATATGAGAGCGGCTTCTACGTAAGTGTGAAATCATGCAAGCGCATGATCGAAGGGTACCTAGAAACAGGACAGGACCTCGAACGAGAAATTTTTCTTCCGGTCTAAGACGCGTCCCACTGGCTCGATCTCCAGCATGTGGTTCAGCGTCGCGTGCTTCGGTAGTTCCGCACCCAGGCCAACCGCCTGAGGCAGTCGAATTTTATTCGCCTACAGAACAGTTTGCTCTTTGGTCAAAAAATTGATCGAGTGGCCCTCGCCCCTGTTGTCGATAGGCCATTGGAAGTGGTTTTTTACTGTTCAGATGTACGTCAATATCTGTCGGGCCAAAACGACCGCCCTCAACTCCGTGCCAAAATTCTATTGGCAACAACCGTCGAACGTCAGAGTGCACAGATCACACGGCATCGTCTTGTTGAAGGGAAAAGAAAATAGAAGCGGAAGCCCGGTCGGGTTTCCTCTGTCTGATCCAGTGTAGTGCTGTCACCTTCTGTGTGGGAGGTGTCCTATGTCTGAAAATATTCTATATCCGAAACCCCGCTATCCAATTGGCGAGTGTTTAATTTTGCTTGCTATTTCTCGTAAAGCCTTTTACGAACGGGTTCGCATCGGCCGATACCGAACGACAAAAGATGGTGGTCGAACTTACATGACCCATCGGCAGTTGCTGGACGCAGCAGAGGGCAATCGCGTTGTATAGTATTCTCCGGACACCCAAAAATCTTTTCGACAATTTGGACCGGCCCGATGCACAATTAAGTCGAAGTGTCTGCGGTCTTTATGGTTCTCCGACCCGGAGCCATCAGTATCCCGTAAGCTCTTGTAATCATAGATTGTCAATAACTATTTGTTTCAGAGTTACCCTCAAATCTACCCGCAGAAATGAAGCGCTAAGAAATCATCTGAAAAAAAGCCTCGATTTCGCGATTGCAGTAATATCTTGCCAGAACATTCCAACCTCAGCCTATGTCAGTTCGGGGGAGGCTTACGATGCCACTCGTGGCGTCTGGAAATGCATCGTGAACCAGTTTTACTCCATTTCGTAGGTAGTCATGTTCTAGCTCCCAGAGAACTTATCTACGATGCGAACGTCTGCTTCAGTAGCAGTCGCTCGTTGTAACTCGAAAGCGGCCGCTTGAGCGTCTGCTCTTGAGCTGCGGATTCCAGACGTTCGAATGACTGCTATTGTAATTCGATGTAAGGCTGCTTGACCCCAAACAGACGGTCACCGAGAGGCAAGTGCCGGCCAATACTTGCCGCTTAGGATTCCTGGTTTTACACCTAAAACTTGCCGCCCGTGAGCGGCCGCTAAGCAGGCAACTCCAGCCGCTCAAACGGCCAATTTTCGTGTATCTTGGGGGTCTGGAAATGACCCAAAGCGGACCTTACCGTTTTAGAACAAATGCACGTTCCAATTTTGGGAGAAAGCTATGCTGAAGATGATGTTTTTTGTTCATCGTAGGCCGAATTTGGATGCCAAGGCATTTAGCAAGTACTGGCGCGAAACGCATGCGCCAATTGCTAGAAAACTTCCCGGTCTACGCAGGTATATCCAGCATCACACGGTTTTGGGGCCAGACGATTCTGAGCCTTTGTACGATGGTATCGCTGAAATGTGGTACGACGACGCTGCTGCCCTTGAACAAGCGATGGCTGCGCCGGAAGGTCAAGCGGCACAGGAAGATGCCAAAAAGTGCATGGACTTGGAACGAACGACATTTGTAGTGGTTGACCAGAACTTGGTAATTTAACTTCCGCTATTGGCCGAGAGGCGTCGGTCGTCCTGGTTGAGCTATAATTTCTGCTACTGACCCTAAGCGGACGTTGCTTGCTGCTGCTATCCTTAATGGAGTAACCCACTCTATTGAGGCACGCACATGAAGCAACGTACCTCGCTACTATTTTCCATATCAGTTCTCCTACTTTTGCCCGGCACAATCCAAGCTCAGGACAAGCGGCAGCCTGTCATCGATATGCATTTGCACTCGCAGACGAGTATCTGGGCTGACCAACGTTTTTGTTTTCCGCAGCCATGTGAAGGCCTCCCATCGATGGTGAACGATCCTGACGAGTTGCGCCCAGCCGCCCTGGCAGCTATGGAGAAATACAATGTTGTCCTTGCTGTTGTCAGCGGTGAGCGTGACGAAGTCTTGTCGTGGACAGACGGTGCGGAAGACAAATTCATGACCGGAATTGCGATCTGGCGTCCAGACGAGATCAGCTACACAGAGCTGAAGGGACTGCTTGAGTCGGGACGAGTACAAGTCCTCGGCGAGCTTGCGCTACAGTACGAAGCTATACCGATTGATGATCCCTCTGTCGATCCCATGCTGGCGCTGGCACATGAATTGGATATACCCGTCCATGTTCACGTCGCGGGTCTTGGAGGGTCGCCCGATTTCCCTATCCATTTGGGGAATCCTCTTAGAATCGCGAAAGTACTAGGTAAGTATCCGGGCCTTCGAATTTACATAGAAAATGCCAGTTGGCCGTTCCTCGAAGAAGTCACCTCATTAATGTATCAGTACCCATCGGTCTATGTTGACATCTCGACTATATTGCACCTGACACCTCGAACTGTTGCCCTTCGCTACCTAAAGAGCCTAATTGATAACGGATTGGGCAAGCGAGTGATGTACGGGTCCGATCAGATGATCTGGCCAGAGGTAATTGGGGAAAACATCGAGATGATCGAAGCCGCAGATTTTCTGACTGAAGAGCAAAAACGCGACATTTTGTACAACAACGCAGCGCGCTTTTTGAGGCTGTCTAACGAGCAAATTGCTGTCCACCATCGGAACTGAATTCGAACCGTGGCGCCGTCCGCTTCTGGCCGAACTGAGAAGTTGAAATATTGGATGATCGCTAGGCTGCTTCACTTCGCATAGCGGCCTGTCGCAGGTCTTGAGCTATAATTTCTGCTGTTGAAGCGGAAACAGGTGTTTTGACATGAATAGACTGGTTGTAATCGGATTAGTCATAGTGTTCAGCGGGTGCGCAACCATGAAAGACGGCACCGAGCAAACAATCCAGATAGATTCAGAACCCGCGGGGGCGACTATCAAAATAGAGCCTGGTGGTATGACAGCCGTTACGCCGGCGACAGTCGAGATGGCTCGTGGTCTTGACCACGTTGTCCATTTCAGCCTAGATGGATTCGAGGACCACCGCGTCCGAATAAATCGCGCTAGGAATGATGCTGCATTCAGAAATTCGTACATACCAATAGTTGGTTTGTTCGGGCTTGCCGCTGATGCTCATAGTGATGCGGAGTTTTTGCTAAGTCCGGAGCGGCTTGAGGTCGAATTACTACCTGTAGGCACTACACCCGCTAGACCAACGGAAATGGTGCAGCGATCTGCAGGCACCGTTACCTTCTTTAACCGGAATCATCGTGGATTCCCCGTTCACTTTCAATTGGACGACGGAGAGACCTGTAAGCTGAAATTGGGTGAGTTTTATTCGATAGACATGTCATTCGGACCTCACAAGTTGATCGTCTACCATTGGGACGTCGTCAAGTTCAAGAATGAATATGAAATTCAAGTATCGCCAGATACGTCGTATATTGGTGTATTGACCGGCATCGGCTCCACCCACTATTCCTACTATGATGACATGCCCAAAATGGAACTAGATTTTACGTCTGCGAACTGCGAAGAGCTCAGTGGCCAAGAAGACCTTGGCGGATCCCGTTGAATGGCTGCTCCTGGCCGAACTGAGACGGTCACCTGGATTGGGTTAGAATAACAGTTGGCGACCCGAAGCGGCCTGTCGCAAATCGAGCAAATTTTTGGGTGCCCGCCCTGTTTCTCACTCTGGAGTAAGAAAGAGATGAAACTTTCTCTCGCTGCTAGTCTGGTCATCATGCTCTCTTTCGGACCAGCTGTCGCCGATAGCTTGGAATGGACCGACTGCAAAGGCGTTATAGAGAAAGAGGACGGATCAATAACCTTTCCCAGCCCAATATCCGAAAACGTTGAGTGCTATTCGGAACAATGGATAAACGACTCTCGGATCGCATCAATACTGGCTCTTCAGGAGTTGGTTCGTGAGTTTGGACTCGATGTGACGATGACGGCAATGCCAATAACTTGGCAAGCGGAAACGGATGGTCCAGATCATCCGGCTTGGGAGGTATATTTCTACTCCACCGAGACGAAAAAGGTCTTGATGCTGTATCTCATCAAAGCAGAAACGGGTCTGATCAAAAAGTTATGTGACAACCGATTCGAGGATCAGCATTGCAGGAAACTTGGAGAGGGATGACCGGCTGGTTCTGGCCGTAAGGCGACGATCGCCTGGTTTGAGTTACAATTTCTGCTACTGACCCAATGCAGACGGTCGCGAACTTTGCGTCGCCATCAGAATCAAACCAAACGGATTCCATGAATCTGCAAATAAAATTGACAGAAGTCTTGCCGCGAACAGCGCTATTGATCGCTGGTCTGGCTATTGGCGGCGGTACCTATTCTGCCGAGCCAACCGACCCCGGTTCTTCTCGTCTACGTGCGCTTGGCGTCGAGGATGAACCGAGCTTGGCAGTCGAGTGCGGTGGCGACAATGAAGCTATCCGATTGGTTGACTATGCACAGAGCCGCGTAAGGGCGTTGGTTCGTGTTAACAAGGACAATGACCGCATCAACTATACGTTCCGCAGCTTTGAACGCGGAAGTGAAACCGAGGAAGTGACGCATATTCTGAGCGGGTTGGACTGGCAGTCCCTTGTAGACGGCCTTGACCAAGATTCATTTTGGATAATGCCTGCGACCGTCACGACTTGGCGACCAGACGGACTCCGTTGGATGCTGGAGGCTTGTCTCTCTGGGCGCTATCGAATGCACACTCTTGATCCTGATTTCGAGTTCAGGATGAACGATCTAGTTGAGAAAATGGTTGCTCTGAAGGATTCGACTGCAAGGCAATCTGCACCTTAGACGTCGGCGGTACGAGCGTCTCCTTGTGGCCGAACTGAGACGGTCGCCTGGATTGGGTTAGAATGACGGCTGGTGACCCATACCGGCCCCTCGTCCGATAGCCAGATATGACGGAAAAATCCGTGTCCTTCGAAGTCCAGCCAATGCGTGGGCGCGCCCACGGAGAATGGTATGGCGCACTAGAGAACATCGTTGATCGGGAAGACGATGCCGAGTACTGGGCTTTATTTGGCGTGACATTACGAGGAAATAAGCACTGTCTTGCCGAATTCAGTACGAAGACTGACGCAGAAGCTGCCAGGCGTAGTGCGATTGATAGGCTGCGGCAGGAGTGACTTCCGCTCATGGCCGAACTGAGACAGTCGCATGGATTGGGCTAGAATGACGGCTGCTGCCTCAAAGCGGCCGATCAAATTTTAGTCCATTTTCTAAAATGCAAAACGGGAGCCATTTGATGGAGCGCCTTCTTGAAGTCGCATTTCGCCTCTTCGGAGGTGCGATATTGCTCTTTGCCGCATTCTTGCCTGCCTGGATTCTATTTCATCTTGCCAAGACTCTTCTACTTGATCCCGGTGATCTCGATTTGACAGCGGCTATTGCCTTCGCTATTTGTGCACCGCTACTGTATTTCTTTCTTCTCTTGGCATTCCGAGCATTTACAGGTCGGGGACGCAGACAGGACGGTGGATTACTCCCGCCTTTGGCGTTGAAGTTCGTTGCCCTTTTTTTTGGCGCTATCGGCATCGCGATAGCAATATTCGGCTTCTTTCAGGGCGAGCCGCGGCCCGTGATTGGTGGGCTTGGTTATTTAGCGTCAGCGTTCATCTTGCATAGAGTTGTCAGGCAACGAGAATGGCGTGTAAGTGATCAAGAGCAAGCGGTTGCTGCCGATAAAAATTTCATGAAAAAGCTCGATACAGTCATGATCGCTCGCAATGCAATAGCGGAAATTCTTGCGAAGTATCCGGACGTGGAGACTGTTGAGGACGCGGATATTCCTGTCGAGTTGAGTGTAACTGTGCCGCTTCAATCCGGCGTGCAACACGAAATTTGGCTTGCGTTGCAAAACGGCGATGAGTTAACACTTGGGGTGGGACATTTTCAGTGTGAGTGGTTCCCATGTACGAACGCCGAGCGTGTTGACGAGTTCGTTCAAGCAGTGACCGGTTGGCTATCGGGGAGATTCAGAATATTGGAGCACTATCGAGGGTCGCGCTGCGTGGAAGCGCAGTTACAGGCCCCTGACGGTGGTGATTGGCGAACATTGGCGACGTGGTCAATGTTGTGGTTGCCAATTCCTTTTACAAAGACGTATCGTGTTATAACCAACGAATAAGCCGCCCCTGGAACGACCGCTACTGGCCGTTCTGAGAAAGTTGACGAATCACTTGCGCGGTGGCTGCTTCGGGCGCGAGCAGCCACTCCACGTTACCGCGGAAACATTCGCTAGAATTTACTTTAGGTTTCGCGAATAACTTACACCCGCGGGATAGTGACCGGCCGCAAATATTCGCATTGCCGCCGGTCGATTGAATTGTTGTAACATGACGGCTGATGACCCAAAGCGGACATACTAGTGAATCTCCAGTACTCTTCGGGCATGAATAATCTGGAGCCAAATTGTGTCGCAGTTTGAGTATGTCGCTGTCCTGGTCTCAATTATCGTCGGTCTTGCTCTCACTCAGATACTGAGGGGAGTCGGTCGAATGGTGACGACTAAAGACGGGCCACGTCCTTATTGGGTTCATCTTGTCTGGACGTTTTACCTTTTCTTACTCATTGGGATGTTCTGGTGGTGGGAATTTAGTCTAGGTACCGTCGAGTGGAGTCTCGCGATTTATATCGTCGTGATTGTCTACGCGACGCTGCTCTTTTTTGTCAGCCTAGTGATTCAGCCTTCAGATACGCAGAAGATCACTAGCTTTAAGGACTATTTCTACTCAAATCGTCGATGGATTTTCGGTCTACTCATTGCAATTTGGCTTTGGGATTTTGTTGATACTTATTCGAAGGGCGCCGATCATTTTGCTAGCTTGAGTACCGAATACCTCGTCTACAACGCTAGTCAAATAGTCGCCTGTGCCATAGGAATCAAGACAGCGAACGAGCGCTACCATGAGATATTTTCGGTGGTATTTGTAATCTACTTTGTCACGTGGATGTATCGAACCTTTTTCGTAATGAGCTGATTCCATGTCCGCTTCTGGCCGGATGGAGCCCGTCGCCCTTGCCGAGATTGAACGACTCGTAAGCACTCGAAAGCTGCCTGTCGAGTGATAAACTTAGAAGCTATGGATACTCAAACTCTCGTACTCATTGCAGTCGGTGCGGTAGTAATTTTACTGCTGAAGTCTATTTTCTCGTCCCGACAACGTTCCGGCCACCAGCACAACTATGAGCGTCGAGCAGCATTGTTCACACGAGCTGAACGTTCGTTTCTCGGTGTCCTCGATCAGGCAGCGGCGAGTGACTACCGAGTTTTCGGAAAGGTTCGCGTGGCTGATGTCTTGAAGGTCTCAAAAGCAGCGGACCGATCAGCCTGGCAAATAGCTTTCAATAAAATAAGCGCAAAGCACTTCGACTACGTCCTCACTGACCCTAAGACACTAGCAGTACGTGTTGTGATCGAGCTGAACGACAAGAGCCACCGCTCCGAGAATCGGGCCGTGCGTGATCAGCTCATTCGCGGCGCATGTGAGAGTGCTGACCTACGCCTGATCGAGGTCGAAGCGAAGCGAACTTACTCGGTTGCAGAAGTCAGAGCGTTGCTCGCTGATCCGGTGGTACCTGACGGTGACGGTAGGACGGCCCCAACATTGAACTGAGTGACGGCTTCGTACCCGAAAGCAGCCTGCCGAATGATAAACTACTGTAATACTGCTGCTGACCCATACCGGCCACTCAGCATTTCGTCATAAATCTAATTCTGACTTGGCAAAAACAATTGCAGGGGAGGATGCGATGCGTCGCACTAATTGCACGGTCATTACGTCGGTCGCAGTTGCGATTCTCGTTTCAGGATGCGCCTCGGAGTCTGAGACGGAGCTAGAAGCAAATAAGAACTTGGTTCGGCAGTTTATTGCCGAAACTGATGCCCAGAACTTTGCCGCTTACGATCAGCTGTGGATGGACGACGTAGTTGCACATTTTCCTAATGGTATTGATATGGATCGTCAGACTGTTGAGGAGAACGAGAGGGCTTTCGCCGTGGCGTTCCCAGACGCGTCTAGATCGATAGACCAATTACTAGCAGAGGGAGATCGAGTAGTACTTCGCGAGACTCTTCGTGGCACACACAATGGACCGTTCGGTGATATACCGGCAACGGGCAGTCCAATCGAGATAACGGCCAATGTCATTTATCGTATCGCCGGCGGGAAGATTGCTGAAAGCTGGGTCGAAGGAGATTTAGGTACATTTGTGTCGCAGCTGGCCGCTGCAAGTGTGACAACTGATCAATCAAACGCCGACTATCAGGCTATCCTAACGCAAACATCTGCATGGATTGAAGGAGCGGCTGCTGGCGATCTAGACGGATATTTCGACTTCATAACCGACGATTTCATTTGGCTCGGAGACGACACGGGGCCAGGTTACTCTGGTCACGATGCTGTTAGGGGGTTCTTAGAGCCATTCTTTGACTCATACGTGTTCTCAATCGAGGACGTTCAGTCCAATGGTGTGGTTTTTTCCGCAGACGGAATGAGCGCAATCCATCGATATTCCGGCACGGCGGGAATCGAATTAGAGGAGACTGGTGAAATTACGAGATACAACAGGCGGTATGTTGATTTCTGGCGCCGGGGCGACGATGACATATGGCGATGTTCGCGTCACCTTTACGTAGTGGTTGACTGACGAGAACTAAGGTTTGAATCAGCGGCTCCGCTAGAGGTCTGAGTGACCGGTTCTGGCCTATTCTGTTGAAAAACTCTGTTTTGAAAAGCGATACAATTTCATTTGCGTTTTGCGGCCAGTTTCTTACAGTAGTTACGAATGGGACGTAGTAATTAGCTGATAGTTCGTCCTGGGACGCCACAGTAGCCGAACAAGCAGCTCTGAGATGCGCGTCTGGCGAGCAAAATTATTCTGCAAGTTTTCGGGTCGTCCTGGAACGGAGTTTTTCAACAGAATAGGCCGTATCGAGAAGTTGGAATGTTTAGTGATCGCCAGGCCGCTTTACTTCGCATTGCAGCCGGTCGCCGTAAATCATGTAAACTTTCTGCAGATGACCCAAACCAGACTGTCAGAAAAATTGGAAACAACCTATGAATCGAAAAAAGGCTGTTGCAATACTCGTTCTAACAGCCGTACTTGCTGGATGTGATTCTCGCGAAGTTCGGAGCTATCAAGACGGGTTCGCCCCAGTTGCAAACGGCCAATTGTATTACCAAGTAGGTGGGTACGGTGATGCCGTGGTGCTCATCCATGGAAATGCCGGTGATCACCGTCACTGGGATAATCAGTTCGAATACTTTATGTCCCGTTATCGAGTGATTCGATACGATGTCCGCGGCTACGGAAAATCATCTGTACCCGTCCTTGGGTCCCCGTATTCGGACTCCTCCGATCTCGCCGAGCTACTAGATTATCTCCACGTTGATGGCGCCCACATTGTTGGTTGGTCAATGGGCTCGGGAGTAGCGTTTGATTTTGCAACAGCGTTTCCGGAGCGGACTGAATCGTTGGTGTCAGTTGGCCCATGGATCAATGGCTATTCCTCCAAAGCGGTTGAAGACCTATTCGTACAAATGGGAGCGGTTGCGGACGCTGTGGCGCAAGGCGGGGCAGTAGCTGGTTCCAACGCATTCGCAGACTTGATACTTGGCGAATCGATCTTCGAGGAATCGGCAGACGAGTTAATGCGAAACATCGGGTCAGAGTATTCATGGTGGGCGTTTGCCAACCCAAGTCAAACAATCGCGTTGGAGCCCAGCGCAGCCTCTCAATTGAGTGATCTGGTTATTCCGGTTTTGGTCATTACTTCAGAGTACGACCTACCGGTTTGTCGAGAGGTTGGTGATCTGATCGACACCACGGCCCCGAACTCTCGCCAAGTAATCCTTCAACGCACCGGCCACCTAATGCACATTGAAAGACCGGGCGCCTTCAACGCCGAATTGCTGGCGTTTCTCGGCGAATCGCGGTAGCGAAAATGTCCGGTTTTAGCCGTACCGCGTCGGTCGCCAATGCTGATGCCGGCCGGCGGCGAAGGTTCGGTCAGCAGCCGGTCGAGGAATTTGGGGTAAACTGTCCCTCACTGACCCAAACCCGCCGTTATACAGATTTTGGTTTGAGATACCGTTTTTCGAGATCTTGCCGTTGATAAGGAGCGACGCTATGAACCTTCGTAGGTTAATGAGCATTGCTGTTGTAATCTGGTTGACAACAATAATGACGTGTTCCGCATATAGTGCTCCTGCAGATTCTCACGCTATCGAGAATGCTACCGATTTGCACCAAAAGATCAGGACTGCAACGAATAATTGGCAGGTTCCTGGGCTAGCCGTTGTTGTCGTAAAAGATGGACAGACGGTCCTGATGAAAGGCTATGGCACAAGGCAGTATGGGCGCATGCTGGAAATTGACGAGGCGACATACTTGCAAATTGCGTCAAATTCCAAGGCTTTCACGGCTTACTCAATTGGCATGCTTGTCGATGAAGGCAAGCTGAATTGGGATGACCCGGTCAAGAAGCACATTCCGGAACTTGCACTACCTGATCCTTTTGTAGAAGAAAATATTTCAATTGATGATTTACTGAGCCATCGATCGGGTCTGACGGACAATGCACTCGGTGGATTCCAGAATACCGAATTCAAAATAGATGACCTCCTTGGAGAGCTTGAATCTACGCCGTTGTCAGTCCGATTCCGGGCGCAAAACAACTATAGCCAGGTTGGGATGGCTCTACTGGGTGAAATTGTAGAGCGGGTGTCTGGCGCGACTTGGGGAGAGTTCGTTCGCACAAGGATTTTCGAGCCGATTGGAATGAACGCTAGCTATACGAGTACAACTGATTTCGAAATGCGGGTAGGAATTCCGGCTGAAGTCGAGAATATTATGACGCCCGCTCTTATGACTAATGGTCAGGTGGCTAATGGGTCATGGGAGAATCTTGGAACAACGTCGCTCTATGCGCCCGCAGGTGGGATTATCTCCAATCTTGCCGACATGTCGGCATGGATTCGGTTTCGTCTTAACGACGGGGCAATTGGTACCGAGAATCTGATAAGTGAAAAGTCTCTCGAGGAGATCCGAGCTCCGCGGATTCCTATCGACATGAGTAACATTGGGATTCCGTCAGTCTATATTCATCCGAACGCGCAATTGATTAATGTTGGTTATGGACACTATACCTTTGAACATCATGGGCGAAAGACGATTATCCATAACGGCGGTTGGATGACGTCTATCGTCGCAGTAATGCCAGATGCAGATATTGGTGTCGGTATATTCTCCAATTCTTGGTTCGACGAGCCAACTGCCTGGTCAAGCCTCGCGTTTGTCAATTCACTCGCACTAGACGTGTTCGATCATTATCTAAATTGCGGATTCGAAGACTGGGCTGGCCGGATGAAAACTATTGTCGACAATCGTGCAAGTGCTGATGATTCTTCTGAGAATGAAGCCGGGGATCTCTCGAATCACCAATGATTCACGCACAGTGCCGTGTGGCTGGCCGACTGTTGTCTATTACGCCTTCCCTAAAGCAGACATTTGAGCGGCAAGTTTCGGGCGAAGCGGACCTCCAACATGAGTGCGAAGAACGGGTCAGGACTTATCGCTCCTCATTTCTGCGCTCGAGAGGCAGTTGCGGTCAGTACCTTCCAATTGTGATCTCACGGCTCCACCCGAAACTCGCCGCCCGTGACCGGCCGCTCGATCGTCTAACAGCCACCCAGGTGTTGGAGTGCCGGCCGGCCACTAAATTTCTGGACTGCTCAGGTCATGGCAGTTTACGGATGTTGACCATGACTTGATTGGCGCCAAGCGAATGTCAGATGCAGTGCGACACGCACTACTCGAAATCGTTGATTTGATCCTTTCTCGATGTGTGGCAACATATATGGGGAAAAAATACTAATATTGGTCGAACGAAAGGCGCTGCAGTTGAAACTTGTGACTTTTAAAGACGCGGAGCACTTCCTGAGCCGCTGTGAGACTTGGCTGCTCGATCGAAGCGATGTCCATAACATATTGTATTCTTCCGCGACTCTTATCTCCCGCGAATCTCCTGTGTACACAGGCCCTTACTGGTTTGGCGCCATTGAAGACGATAACGGTGACATTGTTGCCTGCGGTAACCACAATTTGCCCGACGGTTTGTGCATTTCAGAGACACCCGAGAGCATGTCTGAGGCTGTCCACCGCAGTATCGTCGATGCAGTCGGTGTGCCACATCGCATCATGGCCCCGCAAGTCACCGCAAAATGGCTTGCAAAGCGATGTTCCAAGACGAGCAACGACCGCGGACGATTTCAGGCGCGTTGGCTCACGTATCGATTGGACGAATTAATATGGCCAGCAAAAGATGTTCCAGGGCAGCTACGGAAGGGCGGTGTCGAGGAAAAGGACCTGATTGCCAGATGGGGTCGTGCATTCGGAGAGGAACAGCCAGCACCGGTTGATGTCTCCGATTTCATGCTGCGAAAGCTTTCCGAAGGCGATCTCTATGTCTGGGACGATGTTGGCGCCAAGACAATTCTGTCCTTGTCCGGACGCGCAGGCAAAGGTATACGAATATCCGGTGTGTACACGCCGCCTGAATTCCGGTGTCGCGGATACGCATCCGCCGCTGTCGCTGCGTTGAGCCACGCAAAACTGAGTAGCGGCAGGGAGTTCGTGGTTCTCAGCGTAACTGACGGGAACCCGGCGGCGGGGCTCTATCAGCGACTAGGTTATCGACGCATAGGTAGTAGAGACTGTTTCCTAATGGACAAGTAGCGAGCTGACGCGACTGGCTGCTTATGTCCGTATGGTATGACGCCAGCAAAACGAACTATTCAGTCAAGTTTGACTTTAGGTGAAGATGCCGTATTTGGTCTTTTTCCACCACTTGTTGTTACAATCCCAATGCCGAGAAACGATCTTGCTGGCGGCTTCATTTGTAACTCGACAAGCGCGAGGGTTGGAAACGACCGATACTTGTTCGGAAGTTCTCACAGCTAGAGAAGCTGACCCAGGAGCGACATGCTGAGTAAATCGGTGTATTCGTCGCCAATCTGCCCCAAATTGCGTCGCTCGGGCAGAGCGGTGACGAATACGGGATGCGCCCGAATCTATAGAGATGTAGCTCGGGCGCATTTTTTTGCACGATTTTGTTTTACTTGCTATCAAAAATGGTCGATTTTTTTCGGCACAACGCGAACCCAATACCCAGACACTAAATGAGCGAAGACCGAAACAATCACTTTCCCATGCCCGACGGCGACCCGTGTTACTTATGCCGAATCGTAGAGGGTGCTAGCCATCAGTGGCAGATTATCGATCAATGTGAATCGACAATGACGCTCCTAAACGGCCGCCAGTTCGAGATTGGGCAGTGCATTGTGATTCCGAAGCGACACGCTCCGACATTGCTTGACCTGTCTGAACGGGAAGGGGCTACGATTCTTTCTGCGGCGAAACGACTAGCTCGAGCCCTAGTGGACGCTTACTCGCCCGACGGCGTGTTGCTGTATCAGAACAACGGGATGGGTAGCGGACAGGAAGTTCCACACTTTCACTTACACGTTGTACCAAGGCAACCTGGTAGTGACTGGGGATTCGGCCCACCGCACCTTGAGCGGCTCGAGAAAGAAGGTCGACTGCGACATCATGATCATTCGATCAAGACGGAAGAAAAAATCGGTTCAATTGAGTCAATTCGCCAGCATCTTACGAATGCCAAGGATCGCAAGTCCTGACCCTTTCTTCGCATTCAATCTGAGCGGCTGCTTTTTCCAAGACTTGCAATTCGAATGTCTGTTTTACGGAAATCGCGACGGGCCCAGATCGGCCACAAGCGGCCCTGAGACTAATTCAATTTCCCAGCATGACCTGTATGATTCCTGAGATGGAATCGTCGCCTACCAATACATTTCTAGATCTGATCAAGTTTTATAAAGACCGGGAAGTTAGACGAATTTCAACCTTCGCAGATGTCGCAGGCCAACTCGATCCAGACTACCTCGTTGCGGCGTATGCCCGTGCCCGTGATTCGGCGCCTCGGCGTCATGACTGCAATAAGCTCTATTTTGTAGATCATTCCGGGCCAACGAATAGGTCGAAAATCTCAAACCGTAAAGAGGAACACCTCGCATTAGCACTATGGGGTGAGTCGCAAACTAGTGACCCGATGGTGCTGCGGAACGGCGCGACATTGGAAATTCTCGACTACCAGACACCGCTTAAGGCACAGCAAAGAGACAAAGGCGTAGGAAAGCTCGACTTGTTTGGCCTGATCGACGGTTGCCGTGCAACTGTTATCGAACTCAAGGTTAGGCCAACCACCAGCAATTACGGTGATACGCCACTTCATGCTTATCTGGAGGCCCTTGCCTACTGCGCCATAGTCGAGGCAAATGCATCCGAGATCGCGAATGAAGCCAGCACAAAGTTCAACAGGTCAATCGATGACCGGCCTCCCGGGTTGGTGGTTATGGCGCCGCAAGATTACTGGGCAGGATACGTGGAGCATCCAAGAGCAGGGGAATGGTGGCCAATTCTGAGTACGCTTGCTATGGAGATCGACAAAATACTAAATCTTGAAACCCATTTCTTGGGCTTGCGAGATACTGCTTTTCGAATGGGAACTAAGGGTCAGGACCCACAATTGATCGGTCATCATTCTGTATTTAGCGTGAGTGAGTTATATGGCGGCTGAACAGACATGAGTGACTACAGCAATTACACATCCGAGTTGATTCAGCAATTCTGGGACTACGTTGATGCCGAGTCGAGCGGCGACAAGAATCATCTTGAATCGCCCAATCGGAACGTTCAGCGGCCCCCAGTATTTCAAAAACGATTCGCAAGCGAAAACGTTCTCATTTCGCCGGATACCGATGATGACACCAGAAACACAATCGTATCGGCATTACCCATAAATGAGCGTCATAAATATTTTGCGAGCATGCGAAGCTCGCAAGCGCTTGCCCAATCTGTTTTCGGCAATCTCACCGCTAGAGGAGCATTGGGCTTGCTCAACGATCTCAGTTCTGAGGAAGGCTTGCCGGCATTTGGCTTAGATCTCGATCGGACGTCGATGCAGCTCGAGTACAACGTGACACATCTCGGGGAACCGCGATCCACCTCCGTGGACGTTTGGTTTGAATCGGAGAGTCGAATTGCGGTTGAGTGCAAATTGACGGAGCCGGACTTTGGAACATGTTCCAGGCCAAAACTGAAGCAGGGAATTGACGACAATTACGATCGGGATTATTGCGATGGCACGTATACGCAACAGAGGAACAGAAAATTGCGATGTTCGCTAAGTGAGATCGGCGTTGAGTATTGGGCTTACATTCCTGAGATTCTTTACTGGAAGAATGACCAGGATATATCCCCATGTGCGCTGCGGAACACATATCAACTGATCCGTAATCTGCTGGCGGCGTGTGTCCATGAAAATGGGAAGATCGATTCGCAAGTCTCGCATGCGTTAATAATCTACGACGCGTCCAATCCCGCGTTTTATGATGGCGGATTAGCTAGCAAACAGATAGCCACCGCCAGAGCCGCGCTCAAGGTGCCGGAGATGCTGCGCTCATTAAGTTGGCAGTCACTGGTTGACCACCTTGAGTCTTTCGAGGAATTAGCTTGGTTGACGGGGCAACTCAGAGCCAAATACGGCTTCTGACCGCTAATTCCACTAATGGCGGGTTTGGGAGTTGCCGTTGCATAAGATGCGCAACCTAACATTTGAAACGTAACTTGCGTATCGAGCGGTAGTGGAAACCCTGGGTCACGAATTGCCGCTGTCTGCCAAGTTGATTGAGGTGACATGAAGTCACTTCTTTGGCCTGGGTCACAGCGCAATAGGCGAAATTGCGCAAAGATACCCGAATAGACCGGCAACGAGGTTACGCTGATGTTTTGTACGCAATGCGGAAGCCGCGCAGAAGAAGGGGACAACTTTTGCGCAAATTGCGGTGTCCAGCTCTCAAAATCCTCTGCGGAATCACAAGGCGTTTCACAGTCTGTGCCAAACCCGCCTAGCAGCAATGCTAGCAATAGCACGACTGAGGCCATTCAGGCGAAATTGCCCCCGGCACGAGTAGCGGGCCGAAAGCTCCTGAAATGGTCGCTACGAGTGATTGCGTTCTTTATCGCTATGATCGTTTACTTGGCCTGGAAGGAGTTGTCTGCAAAGACTGGCATGGAAAGCGCTGCGATGGGGGCCGCCCGCGGAATAGCCGTATTTGGTGCCTATTTGGCATTTGTCGAATGGACGAAGTCCCTAGACGTGGATAAGTCAGAGATGCCCAATGGCGAGCCAGTAGCGAGAATTACCGAACAACAACTAGCGACATTCGTCGGAGCAAGTTTTCTCGTGGTGGTGCTCGCATACTACTCCGCGCCACACAACCAAACACCCGAGGCAGTTTGGTGGACCGCTATTATCTACATGGCCGCACATGCTGCGTGGTTGTGGTTATTTCCCACTAAGTCCGAGGAGGAAGTCCGCAGTGCGAGACGGTGGGCTATTGGCGGAATACTCGTGCTGTTCTTCGTTGTGTTGCCAACTCTTGTTGAAACACTGTAATACGTGTGCAAGTTGCAGTGGCAAGTTCTGACCCTGACTTACCTCTGATCCAACGATAAATCTGGGCTAGAGCTAGCCGCTCGCGACCGGGCGCATCGCGCAGAAATTGCTCGCCTGTTGGTCAGGTCGTCTGCCACTCCCAATGAACAACACGTTCTAACTCGGGATCAACTTCGATGGTGTAGTAGACGCCTGGCAGGTGAACGAAAACACCGATCAGTATTTTGTCAATATACGGCGACAGCGCTTCTTCGCGACGCCGTTGCCGAATCGCCCAGTCGGCGTCATTGCTTTGCGAGGCGGATTCACTGATCAGAAAAGAGAAAAGTTGCTGATCGAGAATCCGTTCAACGACCCTGGTTGGCTCGGCGTTGGTGACATCCGTGGGTAATTCGACACAATCTTGAATGATCGCGCGTATGTCTAGAGACTTGCCTTCAAAATAATCCGAAGGATCCTCGGATAATGTCGCCGACCGTTGGTCCTTCAGCATCTCGAGACCCCGTTGTTCGACGCACTCATAGAATATCGGAGCCTTTCTTCAAATCAAGAGATTGGTGATCCAGCGGTCTGGTACGGGGTTCTGGCGAGAATAGCGGGGCTACCGTGTGGAAATCTCGATATCTGAGGGTCGCGCCGGGAGACATCGCTGGATTGTCCATTCGATCGCGCGTGGGAACGGGCGTCAAAGTTCTGCGATAGACCCGGCAGGGCTTACTCTGCTCGCTCTCTCTGGGTCGCTTCACCTTTTTTTAACCACAGCAAACACTCCTGCTTCTTTCTACTCGATCGAGCGTGCCCGGCGGGCGCCTGTCCTGGAAACCCAGTAACTCCACCAAATTCTGGTCGGAAATTTAATCATCGATATCGAATGACATAGTACGAGAACACACTGACAAAGACCAGAAAAGGGAGAAAAAGCCCAAATACGGATATTTTGTATGATGCAGAACTTTTATACGGTACCGTATATGTCCGCAGTAGACCATATACGGGATTCTGATGGGTAGAGCCATTGAATTTGTAGAAATTGAGGAACCCCGCCATCCAGTGTCGGGATTTTCCCTGTTAAGGCCGGCGCGCTTGTCTTTTACTGTGGATATTTCCCTATTCCTTGGTCTGTCCGTAGCGCTATCTCCAAGGAACGCAAACACAAGCAGTGCATTGGCACGATGGGAGGGGGCGCGCCAGCGGCAGAATAAGGCTAGCGCCCCACCAATCCTGCCGATATCCGCCGCGGGCGATTAGGGGAAACGATGTCGGCTGGCGAAAACAGGAATCTCATACAGGGTCGTGGTTGATTGCAGTCTAGTTGAAGCCTTCTGTGTCCAGTCGGAGATGTTTGTTTGCGCCGCGGGGAACAATCGACCGGCAGAACTTTGAGTTCCAATTGAGGGACAATGATGGCCAAAAACAAAAAAACCAAGGTCAATTCGCAACAGAACGCTGGCGAGCCGGCTGCCAGCGGCAGTGTATCCGGCGCTTCACGCGTGCAGATTACACGCATCAAGTGTTACGAGAAAAACCCACGACGCAGCCAGAACCCGGAATACGACCGCATCAAAGCTTCCATCCTGACGAGCGGCATGGACCAAGCCTTGTCAATTACCCGAAGGCCCGACGAAAAGGATTACATTGTGCAAGCGGGCGGTAATACCCGACTTCAAATACTAAAGGAACTGTACGAGACCACCGGCGAGGAACGATTTCTTACGGTCGATTGCTGGATCGTCGACTGGGATCGGGAATCCAGCGTGTTGCTTGCTCACCTGCGAGAAAACGAGCTTCGCGGCAATCTGACCTTCATCGACAAGGCACAGGCGGTGTTGGAGGCAGGGAAACTCATTGCTGAAGAAATGGGCGTCAGCGACATTTCCCATCGGGAGTTGGAACCGATCTTGACGAAGCACGGCTACAGCCTGAGTCATGGGCTCATTTCTCTGATGGATTATGCGGTATCGATCCTGGCACCGCTGCTACCCACCGCTTTGGAGTCAGGTATCGGCAAAGCGCAAGTGAAGCGTATTCGTAACCTGGAAAGCGTCGGTCGAAAAATTTGGAGCCTTCGAGGCGGCGGCGCCGAGGCGGAGTTTGACGAGGCATTCGAGGCCCTGTGTCGGCGCCACGACAGTATCGATTGGCAATTCGAGCCACTGCACCAAGCGATTGAAAACGAGATAGCCGAAGCCGCCGATGTCAGTATTCAGGTCATTCGCATGGAGTTTGATTGTCGCCTGGCGGGACACGTGCCGTACATCCCTGACTTCGTGTATGAGGAGCAGGAGCGCGACGAGGACTTTCCGGTATCAAGACGCGACGAACCAGCGATTGAGTCAAAGGCCGAGCGCGAGTCCAGGCTCAACAGGCGCAAAGGCGGTGCGCATGGGGAGCCGATCAACGGCATGGCGCCCGATGATCCATTGCACGACGAGGGTGCGACAGATCCGCACCAGGAACCGTCGGAGGTAGCCATTGAATTGCCACCCGAGCATGACGATGAAGCCCTTTTTCGGCGCATTGGCGTTCAATCAAGAATCCGCATCCCTATTGATTTCCTCAGAAAGACGGCCTTCACGCTGGCCCAACGGCTCGCCGAGCGGCACGGTATCGGCCCACTGATTGCGCCGCTCAGTGACAACGGTCTGGGCTTCCTCGTCTGCGACGTGCCGCCGGCATCTGTTGTAGATCGACTCGATGACGACCTGTTGGCAGAAGTCTCTACCATGTGGTGGCAGCTTATGGCCTTTGCTGAAATGAGCGTGGCGCCTTTTGAACTGCTGCAAACATTGCTGGATGAAAAGTCTGCCTTGAACCCTGCCGCATTGTCGGCTGAGGAGCAGTGCCTGTCTGACAAAGTATGCACCGTGGACCCCGCCCATCTCGCACAACGCTTCTGGCGGCAGCTCAATCATGACGACTGGTGCGATTGGCTCTGCCTTGCACACAATTATCGTGAGTTACACCGCATGGCCAGACTGCTGAATACGCCCTTGTGGAGCAGTACGACATGATGGGTAATAAGGAGTCCGAGCTCACCACAGCAATAATGCAGTACGCCATTCGCTGCGTCGCTGAGGGCGATCAGCCGGCGTTGCGTAACATGAACTTCGGACCGCGGGAAGTTGATGCATTGCGTGAAATGAATCTCGGCGACCTATGCCACATTGAAACGCTGCGTGCGCACTGTTTGAAAATCGCACTTGAGCGTGAGGTGTACTGGCCCATGGTGGATGAACTGCGCGACCGCCGGAAATCAGCAGAATTGCAAAAGCTGTTGATCAGTGCAGATGCAGGGCAGGACATGATGGAGAAACTCTACGGAATGGGTGCACGGGAGTACGCGCGTTTGCGTCGTATGCTGGTGGTAGAAACAACCAGCGGTCGTCCACCTGAGCCCAGTGAAGCCGAAACACAGACATTGTGGGATACCTGGAAGCAACGCATTGAGGATCGAGAAGAAATGTCATTGCAAGGCAAGGACTATCTCGCCATGCACAAGGAAACCGGTATTGCCTTGCGTGCCATCTGGAGCCAGACGAGGCGTTGGACGGAGTACGGCAAACTGCCAGCCGCCGCCAATGGCAGCTAATCAAAGAATTCGGGAGACCAACATGAATATACAGAGTGTCGACGTTCGTCCTGAAACGCGTGCGCTGGGGCAGTCTGTTACCGCGGCACTGGCACGGCATAAACGGCGCTACCAGGGTACTTGGTTACGCGCGTTGGTGTTGCTGCAGCCAAACTCCACGGAACTACCGTCGGCATTGATCGAAGATAGCGGCCTAGAGCCGGTCGATAAACTGATATGGCTGGTGCTGATGTCGCGTGCGTGCAATGCCGATGGAATCGCTGTGCTACCGACTCATTTGGAGCTCGCAAGATGCGCGAATGTGGCGGCAAGACAAACCGTCGCAAGCTCCCTGTCGATATTGCGTTGCAGACGCTGGATGACGGTCTGTCGTATCTCGTGGCGCAAAGGTGGCCAACAAAAAGGTAGTGCGTATGCATTACATGTCACGCCACTTCCGATCGCCGACACGATCCATCTTGACCCACACTATCGGGCATTTCTTGAGGCGTCGGCCCATCATCGCCATACTCGGATACGAACAGCGGCGAAAGACGTGCTTGCACAACTGTCCGAATAGAGCAATTGCCACTGTCGTGGCACCAGCGCATCGAGCGTGTTAATGAGATTAACGTGTGTGGACTGGGTCCACACACGTTAATCTCATTAACACGTAGCTCCTTCCCACCGATAAGTCAGCCATTCCTTGACGGGCTTTTGTGTTGTGACTAAGCGGTTGTTTATAGATTGTAATCACTCTCAATCTAAACACGGGTAGCCGAGCATGATCGAGCAAGGGAAGCAGAACTCGCCACCGGGCAAAAACCCGATCAGTGTGTCAACGGTCGAGCAGAATGGACCGGGGGTATTACGCGGTGAGGTCTGGCTGACGGTTGAGTCCCACCATGCACAACGGCTGATACTCGGTCGTGCTGCGACACCGGACAAACCGGCCATTATTGGTCTGGTGGGATTTGCTGACCGTCTGCGCGTTATTTGGAGTGCGGCGCGCGCCGACGATCCCTATGCCGATTGGTGGCTCATCAAGATCGATGAAGCACTTGAACGCGCTCGTGGCCGCATCAAAAAGGAGCAAAAGGCACTCGATGAGTGCATTGAGCAGCGCTCGGCGCTGCAGATAAGCGTGGTCACCACCAGCAATCCCTATCGAGTGGCCCTCAATTTCGCCAACCCGTACGCCTATTGGGGTGCACATCTCATTGCCGAGTTTGATACCACGGCACGCACCATTCTGACCGCAAAACAGGTAGGTCTGATGAGCGAATCGCTTGCCGAGCGTGCGTTGGATGGCTGTGCCGGTGCCATTCGTAGCTTGTTCGCTGTACCGGATGGCTACCGCGTGCTTCGTATCGACCGCGAGGCCGTAAGGGGCGGAATAAAAGCGGCCAAGGCAGCGGCTGAACTCATGGGTGAGGTTCCTCAGGCGGTACTGTTGGGCGAGCACGCAGCGGCACTGACACCGCGCAAGGCAAAGCCGTGAAGGCCACGGTATCGCCGATCAGTCAGCGAATCGCCTTCAAGCTCGATCTGTCGATTGCCTTCGAGGCCTTGATCCTAAATAGACTCATGCGTGTGCCTGAGAGTCGGCGCAAGGAGTGGCTGCGTGGTTTGTTGGTGCAAGGTTTCCAGAGCGAATGTCGCGCGCTGCGACAGTCACAACGCACCGAGCAACCTGGCGCCGAAGTGCCCTGGAACGAAAATGTCGCGGCACATCCATCGGTATCAGCAAGCAATCATCAAAGCTCAAAGCCACGATCAGGAACAACACCCGATCTCGGTGCAGGCAAGGCACTGACAATAAGCAACACGGTATCGCTTGCCGCGCTGCGAAAAGTGATTGGCTGAGTATCGAGTGGCCATGGACAAGTCGTTCAAATAATGACGAAACAACGAGGAATCAGCCATTGAATATGGAAGCAGTGAGCACTGAACCCGCGGGCATAGAATCGGCAAAAGCAAAGGCCATGAAAGTGGGTATCGATGACGGTTACGCCCATACCAAACTGGCGCTGCCTGGTGGTCGATTGTTGGTTACACCCTCGCGGGCGCAAATTGGACGCTCTAAGATAAGTTGGCTGAACCAGACTGAGCGACGCATCTTCGAGTATGAGACGGACGGCACGCTGTACTCGGTTGGCGATGTGGATGCGGCATCAACGCGCTTTGAAGGCTTTGCGTGCTCCGGTATGAATCGCGCCATCGTGCAACACGCGTTGCAACAAGCCGGACTGGAAGGAATTGATGTTGAGGCTGTGTCCGGACTACCGATTAGCGCCTTTTACCGAGGATCTGGCGATCAGCGCAGCAGCACAATTGCGGATAAGCAACAGAACCTCCTGCAACCGGTGCTGCCGAAAGGCGACGCACAACCCGTGGAAATCGTTTTTCATCGGGTGATCCCTGAGGCACTCGCGGCCTGGTATGACTACGTCATCGTCGAGAAAGATGGCGAGGCGACGCTTGATCAACGGCGCGTGTCCGTGCCGATTGCCGTAGTCGATATCGGTGGTCGCACCACCGACACCGTGGTGGTCCGCGATCAGGGCATATTGCACGACTCGTCTGGCTCGTTTGAATTTGGCCTGCTGGATGTAAAGCAGGCGCTCGCCGAAGCGCTGCAAGCACGCTTTGATTTGGAACACGTTGCTGACCGACTACTCGTACGTGCGGTAAAGCAACAAACAGTGCGGCTTTACGGCAGCGATTACGATGTCAGTAGCGAGGTAGCGACCGCCAAACAGGAACTCGTGGAGCGCCTCTATACAGAGACGCGCCGACAACTTGGCAGCGGCATCGAACTCGACAGAGTGCTATTTGTTGGTGGTGGCACCGTGGCACTGGCGCATCACATCACCGACTGGTTTCCGAATCAATTGATCGCCGAGCAACCGGCGTTTGCGAATGCGCGCGGCATGCTGAAGTACTTGCAATTCGTTTGCGAGAAACCCGATGCCTCTTAAAGAATTTATCCGTGGTCACTGCGGTTTCAGTGATAAGTACCTAAGGACCGACAACGAGGTACAGCGGCTTTCGCCGTCGGTCCATCTTCAAGGCAATCGAAATGATTGCCGCACACCCTGCCGGGACATGTACCCGTCAGGGAGGCATGCACTCCGGTTGAATCTTAATCGCAGGAGAACGCGTCATGAACACTAACGAAAACGTCAAGTATTTCGATCTTCACACCGCCGGTATCGGTTACTTAAACCGTGTCCGGCAGGTGACACCGGAGGAGGGTACGCCCTTTCTGGCCGTCACCATTGCTGCCATCCACGGCAGCGTATCCAACGTCCAGCACACTTATTTCGAGTGCGGCGTGTACGGCGAGCAGGCGCAAAACACCGTGCGTGAGCTCCAGCCGGCCGTCGAGGGCGAGTCGAAGGTATTGATTGGATTCACGCTCAGTGACCTGAGGGCGGATTCATTCACCTTTAAGCAAGGCGACAAGGCCGGTGAGACTGGCGTCAATCTGAAAGCCCGCTTGATCAAGATCGCGTGGGCCAAAGTTGACGGCGAAAAGGTCTCCATCCAGCAGCAACGTGTTGCCTGATGTAAACCCAGGCCGGGTACTGACACTGCCCGGCCATCTTTCTACCCAGCGGGGGATCTTTTCCCCGTGTGGGGCTGATCTACCTGCCATTCAATGGAGATCAGTGATGAAAGCCATAGTTAAGAAGACAAAGCAGAAGGATCGCTTCAGAGGACTAAAGCCCGGAGCACTAAACGACGCTGAAAAGAATTCTCTTTTGGCGTTGGCAATGAAAGTGTTGTCGGTGCGCCACTATCGTGGTCGCGCCTTAAGAAGTCCCGGCGACACCCAGGCCTACCTAAGGCTTCGGCTGGCGGATAAACAAGCAGAGCTGTTTGGCTGCTTGTATCTGGATAACCGTCACCGTGTCTTGGATCTCTGTGAGCTGTTCCAGGGCACTATCGATGGTACCTCCGTGTACCCGCGAGTCGTGGTACAGCAGGCGTTACAAAAAAACGCCGCCGCGGTCATTTTGTTCCACAACCACCCATCCGGTGTGGCTGAACCCAGCCAGGCCGATGAACGGATCACACACCGCTTGAAAAGCGCACTGGAGTTGATTGATGTGCGTGTGCTGGACCACTTTATTGTGGCAGCCGGTGAGAGTGTTTCGATGGCGGCTCGTGGAATTCTTTAACTTTAACTGTGTATCTACACACTCTGCCGGGGAAGGCGTTCTTCCCTGGCAGGGAGGAGCGCATGACCCGGTGTTTTGCTTACCAAGGAGCACCACCATGTCTCAATCCAGCAATAAATTGCCAGGCAGCGACAAGCTATTTGGCAAAGTTATCTACAGCTACACCCGTGCACAGGCGATCGACGACGGTGTCTTAATGGATGCTACCGAGATGGCCAAGGAGGCCGGATTTAACTGGCCTGTCGCACTGACTGCGGCTGCCTGGTCGGACTGTGTCGCCTGGAGCGATGCGGATAATGATCGGCAGACCTACCAGGATCAATCCGGGCGCTTGTGGGATGTGCTTTTCATGGCGTCCTATGCGATTCGTTCAGCGAAGAACAGCGATCAGCAACTGCTATTCGAGCTGCAGCGTATTGCCCGCGATGGGTGCAGTACCAAGAGCCAACGGCTCACCTTGAAACTGATCCTCGGCCCTGACGATGACGGGGAACCTGTCATTACCATCATGCTGCCGGAGGAAGATTAGCGATTGCCGTGACGGCAACCTGCCCCTGGCCACTTGGGATAAAGTGGCACCTTCGCTCGGCAATGCACTGAGCGTCCGTTCCGAAGCTGCGACCTCACGCGGCATTTCGTTGCGATAGAAAGCGCGGTGATCGACCGATCGCCAACGCGCTCACGTCTTGCCTCCATGATGTACCTCAATCCCACAAACGGCTGTCCACAGAGTCCACAGATTCTGCGGCGATAGCAGCGCGAGCCCCACACTCGCGATGCAGGAAACCGTGCCGAAAGCATCAAGCTGTGGGCCCCTGTGGTCAGGCGAACTCCGAAGGTTGTACCCATCCCTATTGATCTGTGCCGGGCGGGACCCGGCACAGATCGGTCCACGTTGCGACGCGCCCTCGTCACCAGTTGCACTGGTGACGAGGGCCTCTGCGCCAGAAAGTACGCCGCAGCCAGGCGGGCTTTTCGGGTTACTCAGAGGTTATCTGTTCTTACACTGCACCCTCGACATCGAATTTAGCCGCGGCCACTGCGGACAAAGTGGCAACAAAGCGCGACAGGACCGTGAAAAGCGCTGCGATTGAATAATCGTTGGTCCATCTTCGGATGAAAGCAGAAGTTTTGCTTTATCTGTCTTAACGCAAGGCGATTGCCTTGTATTCATGCAACGACGCCAATCTCAAGTCGTTGCAATCCAACCAATGCGGAAAAACCGCAAACTTTAAAGGAGGTGATGTGCACCATTATCAAGAAACGCCCGATGTCGGGCAAACTGGATTGCGCTGGGTCGGTCCCCGACGGGGAAAAATCAGCGTTGCCTGCGACCAGGCAGATTCAGGTCGATGGGGTTAGTGTCCCAGGACTGTAGCGCGCAAGCGCAGCCAGACAGAGAATGCTGTCGGTTAGTCAGATTCACTTACCAATCGCTTTAACACGGTGAGAGACCTGAATTACCAGCTCAAAGAACTCGGTCGACACAACCGGGATGGCAGTCATGCCACACAAGCGAAACGGGCATACCTGTTATCGCAAATCGCCAACCAGCTGCATGGGCTCGGCTTTAGCGGAATGTCAGCACGTTCCTTGCGGCCCAAGCACGTGCAGGCGTTGGTGAGTAAATGGAAACAGCAGGGGATTGCTGTCGGTACGATCAAAAATCGACTGGCAGCGATCCGTTGGTGGGCACGTAAGGTCAATCGGCGAGGTGCCGTTGCCAAGGGCAACGACTATTACGGTATTGCCTCGCGGCAAATGGTCAGTGCGGTCTCCAAGGCACAAACACTGTCGGCGGCGCAGTTGTCACGAATCACCGATCGGCACGTGTACTTGAGTCTTGAGTTGCAGCGGGCGTTTGGTCTTCGTCGGGAAGAGGCGCTCAAATTCAGGCCGAGCTTTGCCGACCGGGGCGATCGCCTGGTACTCAAAGCGAGTTGGACCAAAGGCGGCAAGTCACGTGTGATTCCGATTCGTACCGATGAACAAAGAAAAATTCTTGGCCGGGTATGGCAACTGGCGGGCAAAGGTTCGTTAATTCCTGCTGAGCGCAGTTACATCCAGCACCTACGCGTGTATGTACGCCAGATCATGAATGCCGGTCTTTCAAAAATGCACGGTCTGCGGCATGCCTACGCACAACAGCGGTATTTTGAACTCACGGGCTGGGCATGCCCGGTTGCCGGCGGACCGAAGAGCGCATCGCTGAGTCTGAATGATCGGCGCATCGACAAAGCTGCACGACTCACCATCAGTCGTGAGCTTGGTCACGTTCGCGAGCAGATCGTCTCCGTTTACATCGGACGATAGCGCAACAAATCCCGACACTCAGCTGAAGGCTTTCTTGGTATCGCCACACCACCATTGGCGCGATGCTGAGTGTGCGCAAACGAGTTGCACCCGATTCATACCACCCAGGAACTCCGATGACTCGAATCAGTACCCAGTTAACACGAATCACACTGCTAGCCGCCAGCGGGCTGCTTGCCCTGTTTCTCAATGTAACCAGCCATGCCGGTGAAGGTGAACGCCAGGTTGGTCGCTACCAAACCATGGTGCTTACTCCCAGCGACGAACAAATTGATTTGCTCTCAAACATCGTCGACGTGGAATTTCCCGAGGAAATCAATACGCTCGGTCAGGCGGTCACACATCTTCTCGACGGCAGCGGCTATCGATTGCTCAGTGCGACGTTGGCCGAGCCCAACCGCAGCCACTTGTTCGCGATGCCTTTACCAACGGTTCAACGACACCTGGGGCCGCTGCACTTGCGACAGGCGCTGCAACTTCTCGGAGGACCCGCACACCGCCTGGTGGTTGAACCCACGTATCGATTGGTGTCGTTTGAGCTGATCAAGAAAGCGAGTAGTGCGAATGACTATTCCGACCAGTAATCGCCCGGGAGTCATCGTGCCAGCGCTTACGCTGGCAGTTTTTACGATCATATCGTTACTCACCCCGGCTTTCGCACAGAGCGTGTCGAACACGACGGCAAAAAAAACGCACACGTCATCTATCGATTCGACGAGCACGCCGTTGTCGGAAAGCGAACGGCAACGCTCTGCTGCCTGGAGCCTAACCGATACCGAGTGGCGTCGTTATCAAAGCCTGCTGCTTGGCATTCGCGGCAGTATCAGCCCCGCCAATCTGTCGCCCATTGAAGTGCTGGGAATTCACGCCCGAGACGATGCTGAGCGGCAACGTTTTGCCGAACGTTGGGCACGCGCGATGCGCGACGACGCCGAGCGCATCCTGGCCTTTCAACAGGCCTACGATACAGCTGCGAAACGGCTGTTCTCGGGGCAAACCCTTATCGATGTCGGCAAGCTCCATACCTTGCCGCAGAAGACCAGCGAGCTGCAGCCGGACGATCGCATTTTGTTTTTCACAGGTGTGAAATGTCCGGCTTGTGACGCCATGTTGGTAAAACTCCTCAGTCGTATGGAGTCGGTTGCCGGCATCGATATCTACATTGATGACGTGCCAGGAAATGACGACGACGACATTCGCGCCTGGGCGGAAGATCACGGCATTGAACGCGCATGGGTAGGATCACGGCGCGTGACACTGAATCATGACGGTGGGGCGCTTGAGAAGATAACAAACGATTCGCCTGAAAGACCGGCGCTCTATGTCCGTCGCAACGGTCAACTATCCGCTTTGTCGTATGCCGAGCTTTGATGTCTCGCTTCTTTGTGAAAGCATGCTCAGTTGTATTGCTGTGGCTCGCAGCCTCTCCCAGCAGCCAAGCAGAGGAATTACTTCCGCCGGTCTATCGTTGGATCGCCGCCGACAAGGAGATTCCGGCAAGGCTTTTCTATGCCGTCTCGCTCGCTGAGAGTGGCAAGACCATTTCAGCAACCAGCGGCCGTCGCCCCTGGCCGTGGACTCTCAACATCGCCGGCGAAGGCGTGTACTTCAACAGTCGCTGGGAAGCCTGGCGGGCACTGGATGAGTCTCTGCGCGCCGGTGAGACTTCAGTGGATATCGGCCTGATGCAAGTGAACTGGCACTATCATCAGGCACGCCTGGGCAGTACCTGGCTGGCGCTGGAGCCAACACATAATCTCAGCGTCGGCGCCGACATTCTTAAAGATTGCTACCGAAAACGCCGCGACTGGTGGGCCAGCGTCGGTTGCTACCACGCACCGGGAGATCAGGCGCGTGCACGACGATACCGTGCCCGGGTGATGGCGCTATGGCATGAACTGCCGGGGATGGATTGATGCCAATACTCTGCATCCGAAAACGACGGATTATGGGTATTTTCGTATGTTGCCTGCTTGCCACTACCTCAGTGGCACTCGCCGAGCTGACCGTCGTTTTTGACAACGGTCAGGCAAGGCCATTATCGGATTTCTTCGGTCCACTGGATTCGGGCAAACCCGATACCGTTCCGCCGTACACTGAAAAGCACCGACTGGGCGCCGCCGATGTTGAGTCGTTGTTACCGATTCGCTCGCCGGGACTCACGCCGGGAAAAGTTACGGCAAGAGAACACAGCGTGCCGTTTGCTCGTTCCTTCTTTCTGATCGGATCGGATGCGATCTCAAAACGTTGGCTCACAGAAAACCGAGAAGCACTGAAGCGGATGGGTGCCATGGGCCTGCTGGTTGAAGCAGGCAGTATTGAGGATCTAGACGCCATTGCGAATCTGGCAGATGGCTTACCAATCACACCGGCATCCGGGTCCGACATTGCCAAAGCACTGGGTATTCGTCACTACCCGGTGGGCATATCCGCAGGTCGTATTTGGCAGTGAGCCGCTACGCCATCGATGCGTTGTTGCGCCCGCCAGTGGAGCTGTGGTCGGTGTTAGTCACATTGCTTGCAGCTCTAATAGCGGCAACAGCGCCGTGGGCGCTAATGCTACCGGACGGGGTCGGCTACGCTGTCTGTGCGTGCCTGATCGTGTTCGCGGCGTTTCGCGCCCGGCAGGCATGGCACGTTATCCGCTATCAACGACGACTCAAGAGAATGCCGAGTTACCGCCTGTATCTTGATCGCGTGCCGCTGAGCCGGCACAAACTGTTTCTGGGTCGCGGCTTTTTGTGGACGCAACAACACACGCAACGCTTGCGCGATACGCTGCGTCCGGAAGTGCAACACTACGTGCAGCCGCATTGGTTGTATCGCTGGGCGCGCCGCATGGAACTGCGATGGGAGTCGGCACGGTGTTTGTCCAGCCTGGCCAAGCTGTTACGCAGCCGCCGTTGGTGGAATCCACTGGCGCCCATACCACTACTGGGCGGCAACCCGGCGCTGCATGCGGTCGGTATCCATGAGCAGGATGTATGGATGGACCTTGATGAGCGGGTGGGTCATACGCTGGTGCTCGGCACCACCCGCGTTGGCAAAACACGATTAGCAGAACTCTTGATCGCCCAGGATATTCGGCGCGGCGATGTGGTGATCGTGTTCGACCCGAAAGGCGATGCCGGTCTCTTGAAGCGCGTGTACGCAGAAGCCAAACGAAACGGGCGCGAAAAGGATTTTGCCCTGTTTCACCTGGGCTATCCGGAGGCATCGGTACGCTACAACGCGATCGGTAATTTCTCCCGCATCACGGAAGTCGCAACGAGAATTGCCAATCAATTGCCCCGCGAGGGCAACTCGGCGGCCTTTAAAGAGTTCGCTTGGCGTTTCGTTAATATCATTGCCAGAGCGTTAGTCGCGCTGGGCCAGCGACCCGACTACGAGCGTGTCCGGCGTTACATTAACGACATGGAACCGCTGTTTATTCAATACGCAAAGGCCATATTGAATCAGCAAGGAAAAGCGGGCTGGCAGGAGGAAGTGGTCAAGCTGGCCGCGAGCGCCACAGGACGTCATGTGCCACACGCTCTTCGCGGTCGCCAAGCCGAAGCGATCGCCCTTACTTTGTATCTGCAGGGCAGCGATATCTATGAGCCGGTGCTTGATGGATTGATGTCGGCGTTCAAGTACGACCGAACCTATTTTGACAAGATCGTAAGCTCTGTAGGTCCGTTGTTGGAAAAGCTCACCACCGGAAAGATTGCGAAATTGCTGTCCCCGGACGTGGAGGACCAGGAGGATGAGCGAGCAGTATTGGAATGGCTGCAAGTCATCCGGAACAAGGGCATCGTCTATGTGGGCCTCGATGCACTCAGCGATACCACCGTGGCGAGCGCCGTTGGGAACTCGATGTTCGCTGATTTGGTTTCCGTGGCCGGCCACATTTACAAACACGGCGTACCGGGGACTGAAGGCGGTGTACCCACCATCTCCTTACACGCCGATGAGTTTAATGAGCTCATCGGCGACGAATTCGTGCCGTTATTGAACAAGGCCGGTGGTGCAGGGTTTCAGGTGACAGCCTATACACAGACCTGGTCGGATGTGGAGGCGCGCCTCGGCAATAGTGCCAAAGCCGGGCAGGTGGCCGGCAATTTCAACACGCTAATCATGCTGCGTGTGAAGGAATTGGCGACGGCACGCATGCTCACCGATCAATTACCGAATGTCGATGTTTTGACCCTAATGAGCGTCTCCGGCGTAGATGACTCATCAGACCCAGGTTCGGGCGTTGATTTCAAATCACGCAACGAAGATCGAATCAGTGTTTCGGAGGTCAGCCTGCTCGGCGTGTCCGAACTGGTAACACTGCCCAAAGGCCAGGCTTTTGCGATGCTCTCGGGTGGTCAGCTGTGGAAACTCCGCATGCCGCTGGCCGATAGCATCGACGACGCAGTGTTGCCGCAGGCGTTTCGCGATCTCACGACGGAAATGGAGCGAAGCTACATCACCAACGATTATTGGTATCGACAGCGCGAGACCTGGTGGCTGGAGACGGGGCAGGGCATGGCGAATAAAGGGGATGCCAATGGCGAGGCCGCCGCCACGCAATCATGATGCAGCGGCACATCCCGCGCGTAGAGGTTTTATTGCGGCACTATTCGGTCGTATCGGCTCAGCAATTCGTTGGCTGCTGTTGTCGTTGCTGGTTTCCATCGTGGTCGAAGGTCTCGGCATGGTGTTCTGGTGGCCCGAGCAGGGGCTTAATCACAGCCGCCAGATGCTGGCACAGGAAATCGAGTATCTGGATCAGGACTTTCGGCAAAGTGTATTAACTTCAGATCCCGGCCGCTTCGCCAGAAAAATCGCCGAGCGATCGCATTATTTCTTGTTTGAACTGACGGGTGTACTGCGCTTATCCGCATGGCTGTCACGACCATCCGCCGATGGAGAGACAGGCGTTCGCCCTAAATTGCATAAAGCGTACGCGCCAATCGAGCGATTCGTCACAGCGGCGATTCAGATTGTGCAGGTGTTTTCCGTGCGTCTGGCCATCTTGTGTTTGGCAACACCGGTGTTTCTATTGTTCAGTCTGATCGGCCTGGTGGATGGGCTGGTGCAACGGGACTTACGCCGCTGGGGCGGCGGGCGCGAAAGCTCATACCTGTACCACTACGCCAAGAACAGCGTTTGGATGTTCATGCTGAGTGCCTGGATCTTCTATCTGGCACTGCCGTTCAGCCTGCATCCGGCGTTTATCGTGCTGCCGTTCGCGATCCTGTTTGCAACCAGCATCAGTATTACGGCCAGCACCTTTAAGAAGTACCTTTAGGCGGTGCTGTGATTGGCTGGAGTTCAGTTGGGCCGTTGTTTCTTGGATTGGTTTCGCCATCTTGCCCGCCGCCGTGAAAATTGTATGACCGCTATTGATGCCAACTTAGGGCACGACCTTACCCTCCTTGAAAAATGTCGGCAGTTTCTTTGCCAGAGGGCCATTTCTGCACTTTTTGGCCAAATTTGTTCACTGCACGGTATGAGCCATGTGCTTAGGCTGTATGGATGCTCTTATCAATCTACATCGAAGCGCTGCTGGTGAACGAGGAATGGGCCGATCAAATCTGGGAGGCATGGAATGCAGGAGAACTGTGCGACCTGGTGGCGGCCAGCGCCTGGCTAGCTATGATCGTCGGTACGCCACTATCAACATCCCCGCCTCAATAGTAAAAGTTTGGATGTTGCAGCGAACAGTCGAATCTGCGACCCATTGCAGCCTTTCGCCCGGAGAGAAGATTCGGCCAATACTTGCCGCTCAAGACCACCTGGTTCTATTCCAAAAGTAACCGCTTGCACGGAACGTCTGCTCAAGAGCGGCCGCTCAAAAAACGATTTTCGGAATTCTCGACTGGCTGCTTTCGGCCGAGGCTGTGTGAAAACGCAAAATTGACAGCCTAAGATCGTTTCCAGGCTTCGCTGATTTTTGGTTCACCGGCATCATATCGAGACTAATAATTTAACCGAAAACGGCCTTGAGCGTACCGCTTAACCAATACAGAAGTGGTATCGAGAATATGCACAAGATTTCCCGATTTCGATTTCCCTAGAATATGGTTACGCAAAAATTCTTGACGGTAATGAATACTACAGCCAAGGGGACTTCGCGGTCATTAGCATGTCCGGCTACTTTATTCGTGGGGCGTCAGTTGGCGTTGTCCTCAGCTCTCGGAAAGAAAAACAAAGTGTATATCTAGTACCCGACAGAACTTGGCTTACTGCATGATAGGAGGTCGGGGATATCTCGAAACCGATTCCAGCACAGTGCTCCGGATTATAGTATCGATGACGATTGGTTACTTCTGTCGGAAACTCCTCGTCGAACAGCATAAGCAGACCACCACATTCAATCGTCCACCCCCTGTTGATTTGAATCAATAGTCGATGAGACTGGCCGTACTCTCCATAGTCTGTGTGCAATTTTATCTTCTGGCCTGTGACCATTTTTTGAGCGGTAACATCCACCCAACTGTCCAATCCGCAATTGAAAGCCGATCCGAAGTAGGACCGCAGCCATTCATGAAATCTCATTTCAGTAAGAAAGCTCAATGAAGCAGGTAGGTCAAAGTGGCGCAGATCCAAATCGTACGTCTCGTAGAAGTCATTTATAGAGCGAAACCCCCATTTCGCGTCTTTCTCGAGCCAATCTAGCAGACGCCTTCCCTCGGCAGAAGGCAGAAAACCGGGCACCACAAAATGCGGATATGGGCACTGGCTGAGCGGTGGCTTTTCTGTGCCAACTTGCCACCACTCCGCATCGTATTTCGCGGTCTTAGTATCTGCCACTATTAAGTCCCGATTTGCACCTTTTGTGCGTTGGTAGTTGCCCACAATTGTCTGTGCCCCAAAACCTCCGGAGGCACCTTGCTTTCTATTACTTTAAATACCCGTCCGAAACTTGAATTGCGAGCTTCTAAATTTCGCAATAATTTCTGTCCTTGCTGAGTTAATTCACCTCGGGGTACTTGTGAGAACCCGACGACCAATCGATGGTATAGGATCGGTGCTCGTTTTCTAATGTAGTCACGCTCGCACTCCAAAATATCAACCGCCGCACAATGCACATAAAAACGGGCCACTGCCGTAAAAACATATAGCGCATGCATCAGACCAATCAAGGGCCTTGGATCATCTCTCCATGGAGAGTAGTAACGCTGATCATTTTCATGAACGATGACTTCCGTGTCTAGATATCGATTCAGACAGTCGTGCGACTGTTCGTGAATAATCGCTTCAGCCATGCGCATTCGATCGATAGCATCAGAGAGGAAAACTACACCCTTGAGCTGTGGCGACGTAAATGACCGGTGCGTTTTCGGATCATCGGTTCGAATTCTTACGTACCACTTAATGTCGTTGCGTATGTGCTTCGCCATTTGTCTATCTGCTTCATTGATCAGATCGAGCGCGTCAATGATCGCCACCTCGAATTTCTCTACTTCTCGGCTAGAGCTCTCACAGATGTCGACGTAGTATGCGTCCTCGAAAAGAATGGGGTTTGCGGCCCCAACTATTCTAAGCTCGCCGTGTTGTTCATGATTAATTTTCGACAATCGACGATCTGGAGAGTCGCCGGACAACACTTGAGCGAAGTTTGTATCTGTATTTTTTATGACTAGAGAGTTCTCGACATTTCGAATTGTGTACTCACCAATATCAAGACAGACGAAATGTCCCAGGTTAGGGAAAGGCACTTTCAACTTGCGGTTTAAGTGAATCGAGAACTCATATCCAGATGGCAGCTGCAATACAAAAGAGTCGATAAACAGCGCTGCTAAAACTACTGCCTCTTCATTGGCAAGCAACCCTTTAGAATCCGACCCCCACTCTTTTTGAATTAAATCTGCATGACATCCAAACATTCTAAAGACGTTCAGCCAAAAAAACGGTGTTGCTCGCTCGGCGACGTCGGATGCAAGCGCATTATGCGCAAGGAGTGCTTTCAGGCGACTGACTGCAATTGAATCGTCTTCTCCGAGGCAAAGGACCAACCTACGAAAGAGCAAAGCATGATAAATGCGCGATGTATCGCGATAATCTGACGACAAGATTGCGTTCTCATCATGCATTCGCGTACATCGGCAATTGCCGATCGAGAGTATTTAAAACGGATTTGTGCACATGAGATATGAGCAACTGCATGTCGGCGCAGTATATTGTCGGATTCAAGAACCCATTCTCTTTCGAGTATCGATTCGGCAAGTATCCTGCGCCACAGATATTTACTATGGAACATTGTTTGCATGTTTCGCACAGGGATTCGGCACCAACCTGCCTGCTGCGGACTGCCAAACATGCCGCTACCTCATCAAAGCTATTCCTAGAAACGTCGTACCCAAGGTAGGCGGCCCCGTCATAGGTTCCTTTTAACGAATCCACCGCCTCTATCGACCCGTCCGTTTCTACAACTATCAAGTCGACGACTCCGAGACCTATCGATTCAACCAATGGCGATCCGCCAAAAAGTTGCCTAATAATACTGTCGAATTCGCGAATCCGAAGTTGCGGCATATTGAGGAACCAATAGTCAAAAGCTCGAATTAGCCATTTCGCATAAACCGTACTGTCTATGCTGTCTGTTTTTCCGGGAGGGGGCCTATCGTAGGTATCGTAGGGCAGTAAGAAGTCAATTTTCGGTGGGCCGAATTTTGCCAAGTACTCGATTATTGGAATCGGATCGCAATTGACATTCACAACGCTCAGGAAACCGCTTATTACACTCTTATACGGCGAATTTAGGATCTCAAAGAGGCGCTGCTCTAGTAGTTTACCTGTGGGCCGACCTCTTCGGTCGACTCGAGCAACGTCATTTACCTCAGGAGGCCCATCAATGCTTATTCCAATACTGACGTCATTCTCGCTCAAATACTTTGCGATTTCGAGCGTCAATAGTAAGCCATTGGATTGCATTCCAAATTTGATCTCGATACCAGAACTCTCGAATACGTCCTTTATCGCTCCCAACACTACGTCCAAATGACGAACCCCTCCCAGCAGTGGTTCGCCTCCGTGAAATACTATGGTTGCGTAAGGTTTATTGTTTGAAACGCAGTGCTCGCGGATGCGTTCGGCTGTCTTTCGTGCAGTCGCAGCACTCATCAGTGGAGGCTGCTTCCTCCAAGACTGATCTTCTAGGTTATAGACGAAGCAGTATGTGCAGTTCAAATTGCATCTGCTCGCCGTTTTTAGGATAAACGTGTGAAAAGGAACTTTCGTTGCCACAGCAGAATTCCTTTTTTGTTTACTCAGCCGACCGCCTCCGCGAAAATCGCGGTTTCTTGAACATCGATATTGTGACGACTATTTGTGAGTGTCGCTATGCTTCGTGAGTATTGCTATGCGAGCCGTGATCTTTATGAAACTGTGGAAGTTGGTCTTTTCTAAGTACCGACTTCAAAGCTTCTTTGACCGCGTCATTTTCCATCTGATCCACATCGGATAGTTGTATACCTTCAAGTGAAATCTCGTGGATCTTATCGGATGACGCTTTTCTCTTATGATCTTCGGATTCTCGTCGCCCATGTTCCTCCGGGGCCTTTCTCAATCCTTTTGCAGTCATTTTCTCGCTCCCAATTTGGATAGGTTTTCCCACATACAGTTTAGACAAACACTTGTCCGAGTTCCAGTCGCATCAACACCCGGTGAGCACATATTGGCCAGATTGGTGTGAGACAAGGCCGCCATCTGCGAGAATACCGCGATCCAGCAGATCAACAATAATATTCTGAAGCCTTCTCCGAGGCACTTCGTGCGTTATCGCGAATGCGCTATTGTCGATGCATAGGATGCCGGTCTCGCCCAAACATCTTGACGCACGCTGCAACATTTCGCTGATTTCTTTAGAACTAGTAATAGTCTGCCCAAGCACACCATTGATAACCAGACAATCTATATCCGCACAATAAGCGTTGTCCAGCATCATGTCGCCAGTCTCTAGGGCGGCCAATCGCCTCCATACTGGTTTCAGCTTACAAACTTCATTCGTCACCTCCTCGAAATATATCTGCCGTGTGTCATGCAACTCGCTCGGAATCGACAATGCCTTCACCCACTGCATTTCATGAAAGTTCGGCTTTACAATGTCTCTACCAACGATGGCGATATCGACATCGCGACACAACGCATCTAAAAAAACAGCCAGCGAATATGCATCCTCGCCATTCCATGTCGCTTGAACTTCAATTCGAGTTTGCCTGCGTTTTCGACTTTGAACGAATCGCTCTATAAAGCGAAGTTGAGAATGATATTTGAACCACCCTGCGGCCCCCGCCCAGATTCCGAAATGTCGTAAAACAGGTAAGAATTTTGATGAGGGTTCAATATGATCAGATTCGACAATCAGCGATTGAAAAAACTCACTTGGCGCCGCCGTCCCTGCGATCTTCTCGAGCTCCACAGAAGTTATCGATGGCCATACATCCGTGTCCTGATTTACGAACGGAGACATCCGCAATCCATTGAAGACCGCGCAGCGTGGCATTGGAAGATCGCATATTGTTAGTAGGCTTCGGAAGTAGATCTCAATCAGCTCATGATCATCCCAGCCAAGGCCTGAATTGAATTGGTCCATTAGAACTCCTTGCATGACAAGACCTTTCCGTCTGTCATAACTCGATGATACTTAATCACATGCCGAACCTAGGAAATTGTCTCTTTGCTATTTTTCCCTAAGTTAGGTTCGTGATTGCCCACATTACCGTAGTTGCTCGGGTCTCGCCTAGCGCGCGGAGTTTCAATTTGTTGGTGGGCGCCTCTGACGGTACTGACAAACTAATTTCCCTGCTCGAGTGATCTACTGTTAGGACGTTGTCCGTTTGGCTGCGGGACAGTTCCAGGACGCGAACGTGTGCTGTCAAAATAGTTGATCGTGTTTGGCGGACAGCCGGTGTGGCCCCTAACCGACGGTCGCTTCTTTGCAGAAACCTGCCAAGTGATTGAGGTGTGGAGCAGGATTGGGGCGATCAAGCCACCTCGAGCGGGCCGGTAAGTTCTCATCTGCGATTGCAGAACCTGTTGGGTACGGCAATACAACTGGGATGTGCGCCAAGGCTCTTTGAGTTATTGGGTTGGAGCATTCATAGCAGAGTGTCTTCATTTCTGCATCGCCTTCTATCGATTGTGCGGCGATGATAGCGTCAGCCAGTGTGATCTTGACCATCAGCGAGAAAAACTGCAGTCGACGTGTACGACCAGTAACGCCAAGCGACTCAAGCGCTGGGAAAAAGAACCGCACTGGATGCGGCTGAGGCGCTGCTGAAAAAGAATCCCGATGCCATGCGACAGCGAAAACGCCTGGTCGAGCATCCCTACGGCACAATCAAACACTGGATGGGATCGACGCACTTTTTAATGAAACGACTACCGAACGTGCAAGCCGAGATGAGTCTGCATGTGCTCAGTTACAACCTCAGGCGCGCGATCAACATTCTCGGCGTGCCGAAGATCCTGCAACAGCTGCAGGCGGCCTGAATGACTCTCTCTTTGACGGTCGCCGAATCAGATCGTGCTGAGGCGACGATCTATTTATCCGAAATCCCGCTTGAGAATATAAGTGCCGCAACGGTGACCTCACTTGGCGACAGAAAAAACCGTGTGGTTTTTCAGGCAACACCGATTTGAGAATTAATACAGCTCTTTTCACACAGCCTCGGCGGAAAGCCGCCCGTCGAAATTTCCTGCGGAAAAGCAGCCGCTCAGATTGAATGCGAAGAAAGGGTCAGAACTTGCCGCCAACGGACGTCAGAACAAAATAGGAAAGTGAGATCTACGGAGGTGTCGCAACCTCAACATTGTCGTAAAGTAGTTGGGCCTTCATCGAAACAGAATCAATATGCGTCTTTCGACAATAACATGGTTGCTTATCGTGGCCGGCGTCCTTTCCGGATGTACCAGGGCGAATCCCTTGATCGGCACTTGGAAACTAAAACCAGGGCAGAGCAATGCTCAATTCATGCCTTGTACTGAGCTTAGATTCGAGAAACGACTGGAAACGTGCGGCGGCCTCGCCGAAAAGGTGACGTACGACGTTCGAGAAGGTGAAGTCATTGTGCACGGCGAGTCGGGATTATCTGCCGTTTATAAAGTGATCGACAAAAATACAATTTCTATTGAAATGCCCGGTATGGGCTCCGTTGTTTTTGGCAAATACTTGTAGGTGGCAAATACTGACCCCGATTAATCTCCCACCAGGTGAGAATAAGGGTCAGGACGTTCCGCTGATAGTTCCCAGGTTGAATGGGCAAGATCGGCCAATACTTTTCAGTTGAGAGCATCTGGTTGGCAACCAAAAACCTGGGTTTGACTCGCGACTATCGGGCACTAAGGACCTTGGCTTTTGATACGGACAATGAGAGGAGAGACTTTACGTCTCATGAGGCCGCCATCACGGCCTCGTCATTTGGTTTGTTTGTGATGTGGTACATGTACAAGCGATGGGCCTAGATGCTCCAATGCAGGTCACCAGGTTCATTTGGAGTATGAAATGAAGAAGCTCGCAACTTTCCTAAGCATTTTTGTTGTCACGGGTTGCGCCAGTCTCGGGCATGTTCAGTTTTACGATCAAGTTTCGCCAACGAAGTACTCCCCGACAAGTGGCGTTATGGTTTTCGAATATAGCAACGTTTCAGTTGACGAGATCTACGATCTACTCTATTCAGACTATCTCATTGTTGGAAAATCGGGGTTCAATGGGCCTTACGAAGACCCGAAGCGCGTGTCATCCTATGCAAAATCTATTGGCGCGGATGTATTCATATCTGCCGCGCAGTTCGATGAGACGCGAACATCGTTCATGAATTTATCAACGCCTACGACGTCGACAACATACGTAAGTGGAACGACAAATGGCGGGAGCTTTTCAGGTACCGCCACGACATACGGAACAACCACCACAACGGTTCCAATAGCTGTAAATCGATACGATCAGTATGGGATCTATTTAAAGAATGTAAACAATATTCAATCCGTTTGGGAAAAGACCCGGGATCAATATGAAGTTACAGAGCGACACGCGAACTCCGGGTCATGGGGTAATGAAAATTACCGGATAGACGTCGTTCAATCCGGGGAGCAGCTAGTGGGCTTCATTTCTGAAGTTCTCAAGGGTGACAAGTCCTGGTCCGAGGGCCAACTCAAAATGTTCTTCGGCACCAATATTGGCGTAGGCATCTACATGATGGGGAGTAAAGCGCCAATACCGGCGGAGTTCGCGGTTAACAAGTTTGGGCATTTGGAAGTTACGCTACTGACCGACAATCAACAGTTTTCGTTCGCGCGGCTTTAGGTCTAGTTGGCCGAATGCTATCCCAAAGATTTCTCCAAAGCGGACATGTAAACAGCAGGGTTTTTTTGAAAAAAAGCAGAATTCCAACGTCGGTGCGAAGAATGGGTCAGAACTCGCCATTGCCTGCTAGAATCCTAGCGCATGAGTAGTGGGCCATCTATACTTTTCCGCGGTGGCAAGATTCGATGGGAAACACCATTAAGATCGCATTGATACTAGGTGGCAATAGCGCCGAGCGCGATGTCTCCGTGGCGAGCGGGGCAGAAGTCTTCAAGGCTCTCAAGTTAAGAGGCCATCACGTGGTGGCAGTAGATACTGCGAGAGGCGTACTTGGGGCAACCGCTGAGCGCGAGCTTCTGGAGACACGGGTCAAGCCACTGCCTCCTGCAAGTGATGAATTGGCTCTTGTTCGGTCTGGAACGGCTGAGCTGACGACTTCACCGGATCTTTCTGACGTAGACGTGTACTTTCTCGCACTCCACGGAGGGATTGGCGAGGACGGCACAGTGCAAGCAGCGCTCAACGTCGCGGGACTTCCGTACACGGGTAGCGGACACATGCCGAGCGTGTACGCGATGGATAAAGACGTATCCAAGCGGCTATTCACTGCGGCCGGCATACCTACCCCCGATTGGTTTATGGCACCAGCTACTATGGCCGAAGTAGATGCGCGATTAGTTTTTCCTGTCGTTGTCAAAGCAAATAAACAAGGATCAACAATTGGACTAACTGTAGTACGGAATCCAAACGACCTCGAAACCGCCATAGCGAATGCCTATCAGCACGATGACGAGGTGATGATTGAGAAATTTGTTTCTGGGCGGGAATTGACGGTAGGGATACTCGATGATCAAGCTCTCGCAGTTGGCGAGATTACTCCTCTGAGCTCAGAGATTTTCGACTACACGAGTAAGTATCAGGAAGGTGGAGCGCAAGAAACATTCCCTGCTGATCTTCCGCCGGAGATGGCACAAAAAGCCCAAGAGCTAGCTCTGAAAGTCCACCGGTCGCTCAAACTTGAGGACTATAGTCGAGTAGATATGATGCTGGACGAGCAAGGTCAGCTCTGGTGTCTCGAGGCAAATACGCTTCCCGGCTTGACGCCGACAAGCCTGCTGCCGCAATCGGCGGCAGCATGTGGGATCGATTTTGGTGCTCTCTGCGAGCGAATTTGTCATCTCGCAATTCGACGTCATCAGTCCAAGAGCACCCACCGCTAGCGTCCGTACCAGGTTACTGATCTAAGTGATCGACAGCGGCAAGTTCTGACCCGCAGTTCGCGCTGGTCAGCGGTCAATCGGGGTCAGAAGTTCCCTCCTGACAGACGGCTGCTTATGGTGACGACTACCGTTCGGTCGCGATCAATTCCGACCCCGTGTGTACTGTCAAGTCGGAGCCAGTACAGCCAACCATTGTGTAGCCATTGTCTGCTGAGCAGTAGCGCAAACCAAGCGTAGCGTCCGTCGCGTATCAACCCGAATTGAAACGGTAACCCCCGATACCACGGTGGCTGTTTTATGACGAAATGGTCGTGTTCGATCGAAGTCGTTAACCTCGGCACTCACCTGCGCGGTTTACAGGTAGCCGCGCACACAAACCTCACCCATCATCATTCGCATCAATACCGATGGGACAAGATCCATGCGTACGATCATTCTTCTTCACACCCTTCTTCTTGGGTTGGCGAGCCCGCTTGTCCACGCAGATGCGGACGCTGAACGCGAGTCACTGGCTCGCATTGTTCACGAACTCGAAGTACTGCAGCCTTTGCTCGTGGAGGCCGAAGCCGCCGCTGACCCGGATGCGCGTATCCGATTTCGATACGACTGGCTGAGAAAAGATCTTGAGCGTATCCGCCGCGGTATTCAGGAACATATTGATGCGCCCCGAGGCGAGCCGCGGTCGCTCGCACCACTGCGCGGCGACTACCGCCAATAGAAAAGCGATTCAGACGGTGAATCCCAACCAGCAAATCATGTTTCAGGCCGCATCGGGCGTCAGTGCCACGGTATTGCTGCTTGGCATCGCGTCAATCATTTTATTGCTGGCTTTTATCTGGGCCATTTGGGTGACGCTCGGCACCTTCCGTGCCTGGCAAGACGGCAATGCGAGCCTCTTCGACGTCGCCTGGGGCGCGATACGCGCCAGCATCATTTTGATGGTATTGGGTTTCTATTTGCGTTGAGCGAATTGTATTTCCAATTCGGGTCTATCCCGAAAAATTTTCGATGCGGGTCAGCTCGCACAGCCTGGAGTAACAACGATGTTCATACACAGAAAACAATTACTGCTGACGCTAGCAGGATTAAGCGGCCTGCAAGACGCGAAAGCGGCCTTGCCAACACCGGTCGCACCCAGTACGGCACCGGCGGCCGGTGACTGGATTGGCTTGATACAGGGCTACATCAAAGACGGTGGACTGGTATTGGGTCTCGCCATCGCGGTGCTGGGGTTCTTGTGGATTGCTTACCTTGCCTTCGCGAAGTTCAACGAGGCACGCCAGGGCAAAGCGGAGTGGGCCGAAGTCGGTGTGCTGGGTATTGTGGGGGCCATTGTTCTGATCTTCGCGAGTTATCTGCTGACCGAAGCGGCCGGCGTCATTTAGCAATTGATGTCGAACTCCAACAACATTCTTGCCGACCGACTCAATGTCGAGCCGGCGATATTCAAAGGATGCTCGTCCTCAGAGCTCGGCGTGATTGTCACCTTGTCGGTCATCGTGTGGTTGCCACTCAGCGTGTTGTTGGCCTGGCTGCTGGGTGCCCCGAGTATGGGGCTCGGACTGGCCGGAATAGCCATCGTAGTCACGGTCGTCGTAACAGCGAGCGTATTTCAACGTATCAAGCGTGGTCGCCCGGATGGTTATTACCAGCAGCGATTCATGATGGGGCTCGCAAGACTGGGGCTGCGACGGTCACCTTTTATTTGCCGTGACGGCAGCTGGGCCATTGGCCGCAGCCAACCGTGGCTCTAGGCACGTCATGCAACGATACCGATACGAAATTGACAATGTTCGCAGCCACCTGCGCTCGTTGTGGGCCGTGATTGCTTTGCAACTGGTGTTCATTGTGGCGTTGTGGATCGGCTGGATGCGCATGCCAGGCACTATCACGGTGCACATACCGCCCGATCTCCGCTCCGGCAGTGTGATGGCACTCGGTGAGGTGCCACCGGCGAATGTGTATGCGTTCGCCTTCTACATCTTTCAGCAACTCAATCGCTGGCCGGAGGATGGCGCAGAAGACTACGGCAAAGCGATCTTTCACATTGCGCCGTATCTGACACCGGAGTTTCGCCGTCAATTGATTGCAGACATGGAAGCCAAAGGCAAACAGGGCGAGCTGGCGCATCGCATCCGCAGTCTGCAGGCGATTGTTGACAGTGGCTATGAAGAACGCCGGGTTGATGTCCTGAGTCAAGACGTGTGGGTGGTGTGGCTCGATCTTGAGCTTAATGAATCCGTCAAAGGCATGACCATTAAGCATACCCGTATCCGTTACCCAATCCGGGTGGTTCGCTACGCGGTCGATGCCGAGGCCAACCCCTGGGGTCTGGCGTTGGACGGCTTTGCCGGCGAGGGCCCCAAAAAGCTTGATCTGGGATCGACGAACTAAGCGGTCGTTCCACCGTAGCCACATGTAAGGAGTCACTGTGTTGAAATTAAAACTGTATCGCCTCGTTTCATACAGCTTCATCGCGTTATTGTTCGCGGTGACGGCAAATGCCGAGTCATTACCGCCCGAGCGTGTTCAGTGGCAAAAAGCACCGATTGCAGTCGCCTTGAGTGTCGGCAAAGAGCGTATGGTGCATTTTCCTCGTCCCGTAAGTGTTGGCATCCCGGCCACGCTTCAATCGCTACTGCGCACACAAACCGTCAACGGCACGGTGTACTGGATGGCCAATGCGGCATTCGGCCGCACGCGAGTGATGGTGCGCGAGATCGACGGGGGACAGACGTATCTCGTTGACCTTAGCGCGGACACGCAAGTAAAGCCCTCAGCGGCAATGGTCGTGTTTGTCGATGAGACAAGCGAGTCAGAAAATCCAAGCGGAGCGGTGAGCGAGGGCGCTCGGCACGGCTACGTCAGCCTGACACGGTACGCGTCGCAACAACTGTACGCACCGCCGCGCCTCTTGTCCGCAGTGCCCGGCATTGTGCGTGTACCGGTTCAGCAACAAAACGTGCCACTGGTTCGGGGCAATCGTATTATCGCCCATCCGTTGGTGGCCTGGCGTGCCGGGCACTTGTACGTCACTGCCGTGAAACTGACGAACCGTACCTCAACAGCACAGACGCTCGACCCACGAACGCTTCGAGGGGCCTGGCTGAGTGCGACGTTTCAGCACGCACGCTTGTTACCCGCGGGCAGTGATGCGGATACCACGGCGGTTTACCTCGTCTCGGCACAGCCCTTTGCAGCGTCGTTGTAGATCATGTTGATCAGCAAACAAAATCGACTGCTACCGATCCTCGCGGCAATGGTATTGCTGATATGGGTTCTGGTCCTGAACAAATCCTGTGTCAATGAGGATGCCGACAGTGTGTTGCTCGACAGTGTGCCACGAGCATCGGCACCGGATGCCGATACACCGGCGGATACCATCGAAACCTTAACGGCGAATGTCGCCGCCATGATCAGTGAGCTGCAGGAACTGCGCCAGGCCAACGTTGAGCTTCAGAGCGACAACGAGCAATTGTTACAGGATCGCGATGGCCTTGAAGACCGCATGAGCAACAGAATCGACGACGCAATCGCCGCACGCGATCAGCCCCAGGATGATAGCAAGGCATTGCACACCCTTAGCAAGCGTATCGATGCTTTGTCGGATGCGATGAGCGCGTCCTTTTCAAATAGCGGGGCATCCGATATTCCGGTGGGACTGGGCCTGAATGGCAACGACTCAACGGATCAATGGCATTGGATCGAACCGCTGGATTCAAGCACTGCTGAATCAGGTAGTGGATTCTTGCCAATCCCCAAGTTGGATGCTGACCGTTCATCCGAGTGGTTCAAGCCAGTAAACAGTGCACCAAGACCTGCGTACACCGTACCCCGGAATGCCACGTTGCTCGGTGCGACCGCCATGACGGCGCTGCTGGGTCGGGTGCCGGTACGCGGCGAAGTGCGTGATGCCATGCCGTTCAAGGTGATCACCGGCCATGACAACCTGGCCGCGAACGGTCTGACGATTCCGGGCGTCGAAGGCATGATCTGGAGCGGCACAGCGGTTGGCGACTGGACGCTTTCCTGCGTCACCGGGCGATTGGAATCGGTCACCTTTGTATTCGACGATGGCCGCATCCGTACCATTTCAAGCGATGATCGTGACAACCAGGGCGGTGACGCCAATCGACCGCTGGGCTGGATTTCCGACGCGCAGGGTATTCCGTGCGTGAGTGGTCTACGCAAGAGCAACGCCGCCGCATTTCTAACACAGCGCATCGGCGTGGGTGCGATGGAGGCCGCCGCGGAAGCTGCCGCGGCATCCAACACCACCACGGTACTGCGCGACAGCGGTGCAATTACCAGCAATGTCGGCGGCGATGCCAGTGAATTCGTCCTCGGCAAGACACTCAGCCGTGGTAGCCAGGAAATCGCCCAGTGGTTGCTTGAGCGTCAGGCACAAAGTTTTGACGCGGTCTTCGTGCAGGCCGGTGCCAGGCTGGCCATTCACGTTGACCGCGAAGTCACCATCGATCTTGATCCGCAAGGCAGGAGACTCAGCTATGACAATGCCACAGCAAACCCTCAATCTCATCGTCTTGATTAGCCTTGCCGCCTGTGCGGGCAGCAAAGACAGCATTCTGCCGCGTAATGGCGCCAGCATGAAGACCATCTACACCGAGCATTTCAATGACATCGGCATGCGCGACCCAACGAGTGTCCGCAAAGCGCTCAAGGCGCGCCCGCTCAATGCCGACGCGGTTGACTTGGCCGGCTATACGCGGGGTGTCTTCAACGAGCTCGATACCCATTTTCCGCGGCTGCCCAATCCAAGCCTGGTGATGTACATCTTCCCCCACCTGGCCGGCGCCGAGCGCGTACCGGTACCGGGCTATGCCACCACCTTTCCGATGTACCGACAGGTGGAGTACGCCTTGCCCGGTGAAGTGCCAGCAATACCAACTCAAGCAACTGATTAGCCGATGTCAAAGTTGCCAGCGCTTCAGAATGAGGCGGTCAAAGATCTTTATCGGGAGCCGAGTTCCTTCACCGATCTTCTGCCGTGGGTAGAGTACAACGCCGACAGTGCATGCTTCTTATTGGAGGATGGTGTCAGCGTCGGCGCACTGTTTGAGATTCAGCCGGTGGGCACGGAGGCCAGAACCGAAAGATTCATGACCGAGCTTCGCGATGCCGTGCAGTCCGCCCTGAATGACGCCATACCCGAAGAGGAGGGTGCTCCGTGGGTGTTGCAGGTCTACGTTCAGGACGAGCCGAGCCTACGGCAGTTTGCACAAGACTTGAGCGATTATCCCGACCCGCGATTGCGCACCACCAGTTTTACGCAGCACCAGCTGGCAATGATGCAAGCGCACCTAAGCGGCATTAGTAAACCCGGCGGGCTGTTCGTTGATCAGACCGTCACCGGCACACGCTGGCGTGGCAAGCAACGCATCGTCCGCGCAACGCTATACCGGCGTTTAATCAACAGCGGTAAACCGCCACCGTTGACTGAGGTCGAGGGGGCCCTGAATGAAGTTGCCGCGAAATGGATCGCGGCACTGGCATCGGCTGGTATCCGCGCGCATCGTGCGGGCGGCCAGCATTTGTACGAATGGTTGCTGCGCTGGTTTAACCCGGCCGCCGAGGTGGCCAATGGGGATCTCGACGAATTGCTGACCATGGCGCCCTATCCCGGCGATATAGCAATGCCGTTCGGATATGAATTTGCGGAGCAACTCACCTTGTCGATGCCGCGCTCGGAAGCGGGCACTTGGTGGTTCGACGAAATTCCCCACACCGTGGTCACCGTACAAGGCCTCAGACGAGCACCGGATATCGGACACATAACCGCCGCACGCGTCAGCGGCGATCATGTGGTTGCCTTGTTTGATCGATTGCCCGAACACACGGTGATGGTGATGACCTTGAGCTGCAAACCGCAACATCGAATTCGCAACCACATCGCACAGGTGCGATGCGCCGCCGTCGGCGATTCAGCGGAAGCTTCGATGACGCGCGAGGCGGCCGACGCGGTCGAGCGTGAAATGGCCGAGGGTAACAATCTCTATCCCCTGGACATCGCTTTTTATGTGCGCGGCGATGATCTCAAAATGTTGCGGGCCAATGTGAATCGGGTTAATGCCTTGCTATTGTCGAGCGGTTTGCAGCCCATTGGTGGTGAAGCCGATCTGCTCGCCCAAGACAGCTACATTCGCAATTTGCCGATGGCCTACGATGTGGCGCTGGATAGGCGCCGGCGCCGATCGCGGCTGGTGTTCTCGCGCCACGCCGCCAATTTATTGCCGGTGTACGGTCGATCCCGCGGTACCGGTCATCCCGGACTGGTGTTTTTCAATCGCGGAGCCGAGCCATTGGTGTTCGATCCCCTGCACTCGGATGATCGTAAGAAAAATGCCCACATGTTGATTCTCGGTCCCACCGGTGCCGGCAAGTCAGCATTACTGGTTTACCTGCTGCAACAAATGCTGGCCGTACACCGACCGCGTATTTTTATTATCGAGGCCGGTGGTTCGTTTTCCTTGCTGGGCCAACACTTGCGCTTTCACGGACTCACCGTGAATCAGGTAACGCTGAATCCGAACTCGGACGTGAGTCTGCCGCCGTTTGCCGATGCCATAAAGCTGCGTCGCGGCGCAAGCGGCCTGGCGTATACAGAGGACGCATTGGCCATTGATGGTGGTGACGACGAGTTTGAAGGCGCTGGCCGCGACATTCTCGGCGAAATGGAGATCGCGGCCCGCATTATGATCACCGGCGGTGACGAACGTGAAGATGCTCGCATGACCCGCGCCGATCGTTTATTGATTCGAAACGCCATTTATCTGGCCGCGAACACCGGGCGAGATGCGGGCAAGGATCAGGTGCTCACAGAAGACGTGGTCGCTGCGCTGCAGACCATTGGCGCCAACACCGAGCTGCCCGAGTATCGGCGCAATCGCGCCACCGAGATGGCGGATGGCATGGCGCTGTTTTGTTCCGGGCTGGCCGGGCAGTTTTTTAATCGCCCCGGTACAAAGTGGCCGGCGGTGGATGTCACCTTATTGGACATGGGCTTGTTAGCGCGGGAAGGCTACGAGGATCAGCTGACGGTGGCTTATATCTCGATGATGAGCCACATCAATGCCCTGGTCGAAGAACACCAACACGACGCACGGCCGACACTGGTTATTACCGACGAAGGCCACATCATTACCACCAACCCCTTGCTGGCACGCTACGTCGTCAAGATCACGAAGATGTGGCGCAAGCTCGGTGCCTGGTTCTGGATCGCAACGCAGAACCTCGAGGACTTTCCGGACGCCAGCCGCAAAATGCTCAACATGATGGAATGGTGGCTGTGTCTGGTCATGCCCAAAGAAGAGGTCGAACAGATTGCACGCTTCAAGGACCTCAGTGACGAACAGCGGAGTTTGCTGCTATCAACACGCAAAGAGCCTGGGAAGTACGTGGAGGGCGTCGTCCTTGCCGACAGCATTGAGGCGCTGTTCCGAAACGTACCGCCGCCGCTGTCGCTGGCATTGGCGATGACGGAAAAGCACGAAAAAGCCGAACGCGCGAAGATCATGCGTGAGCAGAACTACACTGAACTTGAAGCGGTCTACGTGGTGGCCGAGCGCATCGCCCGAAATCGCCACGAGTGATTGCTGTCCCAGTCCGTTCTCGATAACCGCGACACGGCCTGATCCGCTTTTCCCTGTCCCGTACCCTCGGCCCGCGTCACGATATGCGTTCGTGAATCGCCAGGACGGCCGATATGAAAAAACCATCACTACTCATTCCCTTGTGCGTCGTAATGGCGCTGCTTCTGGGGCAACAGAGCCAGGCCGATGATCCCGTACCCGCAACACGCATGGATCTTTTCATCACAGCGGACCAAGCAACCAATCAGCTCGATGCGTTTGCGACAAAACACCCGGAGATCACACTTCGTGTTCACACGCTCGATGCCATCGAGACTCTCAAAGACGAACTCTCAAACGGACTGCCGGCAGATCCACGCGAGGCTAAACGTCTGGCACTGGCTCAGCTGAAGCAATTGAGCAAGGATGAACGCGCGGAACTCGAACACGCTGCCACATCCATTGCCATCGCACTGCAGCAAGGCGTGATGAAATACCCGGCGATCGTTTTCGACAGGGCATTCGTCGTCTACGGCATTCACGACCCGTACCGTGCTCTGCAACATTTTCAACGCTGGCGTCTGGCAGAAGGCCCATGATCCGATCGTGCGGGAGGTTCCTGTGGCTGGCGCTGATGCTCTCGATGACCACTGCGCGCGCCGGATCGATTAGCACCTCGGACATCGTCACAAAGACCGCGGACGCCAGCTTTGCCTGTATGCAATGGACTCCGGTGGGCTTGTGTTTCTGGCTGCGATGTTCGTATTTTGAGTGCAATGTTGAAACATCGCTAAAGATTGGTCATTACAACCCTGATTTTGTGGTCAGTAGCTACAACGAACTGGGGCGCAATCCCTGGAATGAAATTCGATCGGTGCTGGGCAGCGCGCAAAAAGCGGCCGCCGAAGGCATCCTGGGGCGGCTGTCCCCGCTACCCATAGACAGTGCCGGTAATCGCACCGAGGGCACTGCCGATCGCCGCGATCACAAAAATCTCGTCTTCCGGGAAACCGATGTCATTGGGCACCCGCAGCAATTACTCTCAGGCGTCCTGCCACAAATTCTATGTGGCTCTCAAGCGCGTGCGTTTGTGCCGTACTTTCAATCTGCTTTGGACGCACAGTCCTGGCGCCACGCAATCCCGGAGATCTTCTACCCGGCGAGCTTCACGCCCGGCCTCAGGGAATTGGGTGACTGGCCATTGCAAACCTGGGGTGGTGTGTACCCGCGAACCGGATGGACCACGCAGGCCGAGGAGCCCAAAGCCGCCGCAATCAATGCGCAGCGCGCAGGCGATATCGTTACCCGCGTGCGCCAGCCGCATATCTACCTTTCCCTGAACGACCCCTCATCGAGAAATCAACGTGTGTGGCCACCGGGGCCCTTGCTTGAGAAGGACCGGCGCACCGGTACCTGGCAAATGCTGCTGCCCAAGCACGAGACCGGTTGTGCGGTGTTCGGCATCAATGACCTTGCCAGCGCTTCGGGCTGGGGAGGCGGACGCGTCGACGAGCAGGGCGACTACGTCTGGAACCTGTGGCGTCCCTACAAGTGCTGCGAACGGAAAGGGCAGTTATTCCTGTTCGACATTGATTGGGTTGTTTTCCCAAATTGAGAGCTGTGCGATGAACCTCACGATGAATCTGGAGTACCCAGAAATTATAAAGCGGTTCGTGCCTGGCCTGATGGTCGTAGCTACCTTGCTGGCTAGCAGTGCATTCGCGGGCACGAACGCACCGACCGAGGACGGTCTGTGGTACTACGAAATCGGTGGCGCCGAACCGGTGTCGGTACCCGCAAACCCCAAAGTCACCGCCATGACACTCGGCGGGTCGGTAGAACTTGGCCTCGGCTACAGCTGTGCAGCCTTTGATCCGGTTGCGGCGGTCAAGAACAGCCTGAACGATATTGGTTCCGGTGTTGACGACATGATGGATGCGATGACGGCCGCCGCGACCAGTGCGATTGCGGCCTTGCCGGCGTTGATCCTGCAGCGCGCCAACCCCGGACTGTACGATTTGTTTCAAAACGCCTTGCTCAAAGCCGAGCAGACCGTGCAACTGGCCACCAAGTCCTGCGAGCTCATGGAAGCCGAGATTGCCCAGGGCAAGAACCCGTACGCCGATCTCATTACCTTATCCAAGGGCAATGACTGGAAACGGCAGATGGGCATTGGTGGCAATGACGCAGTCACTGCTAAAGAAGCCGTTGAGGCCGCCAACGGCGACAGCGGTATTCCCTGGATTGCAGGGCAGGCTGGAGGCACCGGGCAGCCGGAACTGCGCTTCACCGGCGACATTGTTGAGGCCGGTTACAACATCAACATGAATCGACCCATCAATGCATCGGGCCCCATCCCGGTGGCCGCCGCGACACGCCTTTCTGAAATCTGGTCCGAGCCCTCAGTGGCGCGGGACTGGGTGGTGGACGTGGTTGGCGAGAACATCGTCACCACCTGCGATACCTGTCGCAAAGACAGTGTTCCCGGTACCGGACTGTTACCAAAACTGTTCCAGGAGGGCAGTGCCGTCACCACGGAACTGCAAGACCTGGTGAACGGGGCTAGTACACCGACACTGGATAATCTTGAACGCATTACCGCACCCGGCGTGGCCATCACCCGTCAGGTCATCGAAGCCATTCGGGAGATGCCGGCAACGGAGCAAAGCCTGATCATTGGTCGTCTGGTCTCGGAAATCAGTACCGCCCGCACCATCGAAAAGGCATTGTTTGCACGGCGCCTGTTGTTATCCGGCCGGCAAGTGCCGGAGGTCTACGCGACGCAGGTGGCACGCGAACACGCCGATACCTCGATCGCCGAGCTCGACCGGGAAATCGATAACCTGTTGTTCGAGACCCGAGTGCGACGTGAAGTTGTCTCCGACACGGTGGTGACGCTGTTGCAGCGCGCCGCCGCCCGTCGCCAGGCATCGTTGAATGTGCCAAGCACTTCACCGATCGATCCGCAACCGCTAAAGAATGGTCGTGTTGAAGAGTAAAACAATGCGTCAACGACGCTGGTTTCTGCGCTTGTGCGTATTCACGATCGTCTCAACGATCCTGATCGGTGCGTTACTCATGGTCTCGCTTCAGAGCGCGAGTCCGGAGTCGCTGCAGGCGAGTCTTGATGGCTACAAAACAAAACTGACGGTAATTCGACTGATGATTATCGGCCTGATCGCGCTGATTTGGCCAAAACTCGTTCAGTCCACTGAGCTGTCAGGCGCGATCAGCATCGAGCGCAGCAAGGATCTCAAAGAGCTCCGTTGGCGAATTATCGGCTGGCTCTTGCTCATTGAATTGCTGCTCGGTCAAAACCTTATTTGGCGCCTGTTGCAGACCATGGGCTGGAGTGGCGCATGAACGTCGACAGTTATCTGGAACTCTTTACCACACTCTTCGGTTGGACCTTCTACGGCATCCTCTGGGATGTGCTGGTGGGCACCGGCATCGTGTTCCTGCCTTTTTTGGGCATTCTTATTGATAACTGGCGAGAACCTGCCGAGGGCGGTGAGTTCGGAACCGTCACCGGCCTGTCGCTGCGGCGAATGGAAATTGAACTGTTCATCGCCTTGCTGGTGGTTGTCTTGGCGGGACAACCGGCGCAATTAACAGCGCTGAACGCCGCGACACTCAGCTACTCCCCGCCACCGACCTTAACCAATCCCGATCCCGTAACGGCAACCGTGGCGGCATCACAGAGTACGTTCGGAAGTACCGGTTTTACGGGCTCGCCGGAAACCGTCAACATCCCTATCTGGTGGTACGCCGTGCTGGCCGCTTCATCCGGCATCAACCATGCGGTGATCGAAGGTCTGCCTTCGGCTGCCGATATGCGAACCTACGAACAACAGGCCCGACTGGCCACCATTACCGATCCCCGTCTACGCCAGGAAGTCAGTCGGTTCTTCAGCGAGTGTTACATACCAACGCGCTCCAAATACCAGTCAGCACAACCGACATCAGCTGCTATTACGGGTTTGCTGCAGACCTATGGACCGGATGATCCGGATTGGCTCGGATCGCACGTCTACCAGGAGACACCCGGTTATTACGACGCACTCAGGCCGTCATCGGCCGTCGTTGGCTGGGACTACGTTGCAGCCCGCGACACGGAATACGATTCGGCTGAACCCCCGACCTGGGGCAAACCCTATTGCAGTGAGTGGTGGGCAGACAGCGATATTGGTCTTCGCCAAAAGCTCGTTACCGAAGCCGATCTGACAGCAGGGGGTCTGTCCGGCCTCGTCGTTATCATAGCCCCGTTTCTTGCTTCCGATAAACAATACGACGCCGTAGCGCGAGTGGTACTCGCGAATGCCCCGCCATCCTGGTCAAATAACGATCTGGTGACCAATAACACCGGAACTTCAGGCTTGATCAGCGATGCAGAACGATTGATCAAAGGTGGACTGGCGACCGGTGGTGTGATCACTGCGTCAGCCTTATTCTCGGTTACCATGACCGCAGTACTGCAGGGCTTGCCGATGGTGCAAGCGGTACTCTTGCTCGGCATGTACGCGCTGCTTCCCATGCTGGTCGTACTGTCTCGTTACTCGATTTCGATGATGATGACCGGCGCCATGGCCATATTCACCGTGAAGTTTTGGTCGGTGCTTTGGTACCTGGCCCTATGGGTTGATCAGAATCTCATCCTCGCCATGTACCCGGACGTCAACATTTTCTTCCAGATGTTCGCCAACCCGGGCGAACACGATGCCAAGCGAATGCTGCTCAACATGATCACAATGAGTCTCTATCTGGGACTACCGTTGTTGTGGAGCGGCATAATGGGCTGGGCCGGTCTACATATAGGGAGATCATTAGCGACGGCGGCCTCGCCGTTGGGCCGCACAACAGAGGATGCCGGCAAACAAGGAGCACAGATCGGCAGAGCCGTTCTGTCAAAAGCGTTGAAAAAGTAACCTTCAGTTACAGGTCGTCTTCATACCAACCAGACGGATCCGTTCCGCAATCCATCTTGCCTGTACGAAAATTATAATCTCCAGAGAATTCGGCACCATCACTTAGTGGACGTTCTGTGGCAGGTGACTCAGAACCGGTGACAAGGCTATCCGCCACCAAGTGCAAAAGTCGGCGAGCTGACTTGGCTAGAAAGTGCGAAATGTGTCCGATTTCCATTCCCTAATCATACCGCAAAATTGACTACAGCATGGTGATTTGGCAGTCACGAACAAAGTGGCGATAAGCCACCTTTTCGCTCGTTATTGAGGCGTGAAACCGGAGTGACGAATGACCGCAGCCGGATACGATCATTCGATCAACAACGATCGAGCCTACGCGAATGGCAGCTAAACGGTCGGGTTTTACGCCGTTGCCATGGACGATTGAGTTATGTTCGATTTCTTCCGCTTGAGTGCTTCCAGCTTTCACCTTCTTCGTGGATTGTAGAAGCACTCTGAGTAATCAAGGATATCCACTCTTGCTTAGTAGTGATTATCGAACGGGGTATTGGCAAATCGCCGAAGCATAGTACTCAAACTTTGTCTGGTCGGTTGTCAATCACATACGAAGGAAATCCAATTAGATCAATGCCGAGGAACTCTTAGGAGTCCATTCCGGGAACGCTGAGCAAAAACTCTTGACTATTGTCTGTGGTCTTAGAGCCCACGGCGGAGTAGAAGACAAAGGGTTCAGCCGCTTTAGAAGGAACCCACCATGACCGAAGATCATCTAACCACCGTGGAAACAGATGAATCGGATTTGTCCAAGCTTTTCGACATACACGAGAACATCGACCTCCCGCTACGTCGAGCTACGGGTGTTGTCGACCTAATTTCGACGAGTCCCGATTGTGACGATTGTGTTAGGACCGCCGCAGACGGCGCCACAGACTGGCTGAGGCAAGCTAAGAAGGCGGTTGACCGGTTACATGCATGGGTCCGTGCACAATACGGCGCCCGCTGAGTCGAGTTCGCGCCTCCGACCGTTATCTTTGGGATAGACATTCCTACTTTTCTAGAAACAGGACCTCTTTGATCTGTTCTGACAACGATGGTCGTGCTACTGGTCTCTGCTTCATCTCGACTCCTCAGGTTAGGATGAACACAAATGCGCCTTTAAACGAGAACAAAATCTGTTCCGTAGGTTCCGACGGCATACATTTTTTCTTCAAGCCGGTTGCTAAAAGGCGACTAGCGGCCCTTGAATAACAAGAAGCCACGTTATCGCTACCTACTGCGGGGAATAGGGTGGAGGTTCATTTGCGCCTACAAGAGATGGCTATTGGATGATAGCGATTGAGAGGCCGCGTACTTCGCCCAGGGCAACAAATTCCTTCTTCACGCGCGTCGAATTCCTCCGGCGATCATAACTCCTCTGCCGGTTACATATTAGGAGCCCGTTGAATATGTGTAGACGTCCACTTTGCGCAAAACAGCTATTTTGCGTACGACAGTACAAGTGGCAGGGAAAAACGGCTACGAGCGCTTTGACATTGATGCAGTTCTCACTCCGCGCGAGATTTAGAACGCGTCGCGGCATACAGATGCTTTTTCAGGCGCCTGGATCGGAATCTCGCGGAGTGGGTGTCTCGAAATCGAGATCGTCTTCAGTCTCATTTGCAAAATAGGTGTCAACTGCATCACTAGAAATTGCAAACACGCGTCGTCCGCTGGGATTGGAGTCTCGACTTACGAGGCTGCGCTCTGCTAGATTTCGGCCACGCTTTCCTACCAACTGATATGAACAGTCTAGCTCAGACGCAATTTCTTTCGCAAACATCTCCTTTCTTTCATCGTGTAGCGTCTTGAGGATCCCAAGCTCGGTTCTGGGAAGTAGAGTCTCCTCAGAAACCGAGCGTATTAATTCTTCATACTTCCGCGATAGATTAACAATACGGCAGGTTCCCGACTTACACTCCGGACACATCATGTCAAACGCTTGAATTGCAGGAAGCATCTCAGCGCTGTGACGGTGGCCGCACTTATTGCAGACGATTTCTTGGTTCACTTTGATGTAGGAAGAAATGATTGGGCTAAAGTCGAATACTCTCTCGACAAAATATAGGCGGTGCTCTCTTTTTCCGTGCGGCCGACCAAACGAAATCGTCTGTTGCTGGCAAAGCCCGAAATTTATAGCATATATGGACACTTCGCGGCCATCGCGATCTTTCATTTCGAAGTACTTTGTAATAAAAAAGTTCAACTCGAGTGACGAAAGAACCGAATCGTACTCTCCAAGAATATGAAAATGGCTAGTTGGAGGTCGTCCTTCCAAGTCTCGAAAAACCTTGGACCCTTGATAATTTCTTAAATCTTTCGCCCGCTTCACCAATTGTTCAAGCAGCTCTTTTAGGCTGTATATTGACGAACGCTCCTCAAATGTTTCGTGCAAGAACTTGTTCAATCTAAAGTAATGGTCAATTTTCTCCTCATAGTATCGACGTGAAGCGTTGTGAATCGTTCGCACACCTATGCGTTTGCCATACAAGATCGTGGTTTCATAGCAATAAAAAAGAAGATAACCAAGTATCCGAGGGTTACCTATCGATGCAAAAAACAGCGTTCGCCAAAACTCGTCAGAGTCCGTATCAAAATATACGTCTGGCGCCTCGCCGCAAAAATGTTGTAGTCGCTTTGTGACTAATCTTTGTGTGAACTCGATTGCCCTTTCTTCCATGTTTGCAACATCATTGCGTCCATAAGCTCGATAAATATCTAGATATACTTCGTCTACTTTTGAAAGGTCTATTGCACCAGCATAAAGGCGCCCCGGGTAGACAGCTATTTTTAGCTTTATGAATTCGTCGGACCAATTATTAAAAGGTGCGAGTATCGCGTCGACGACTTCCTCCATATCGTTGCGAGGCAATTCCGAAAAATCATCGATGAAAATATAGAGATGTCGCACATTGAGAGCAGTTAGAATCTCCCGCAGGTCTGAAATCAGACGACGGATGTTAAATATTCGAACAAAAATCTGGGAATAATTTTGGCTGCGGCGTTGTTCCAGTTCCGAAACAAGTTCAACGAGCATTTTCATATCAATGGACGGCGTGACAGATGTATTGACAGACACGCCAGATGATAGTGTTCCAGATTGTCGGTCCGATTTCGAGTCTTCCGTTTGTCGCAGCACGCTGCCTGTTACATCGAGATATGTATCTCGCTTCAGCTCGTCGATAAATTCATCAAGCTTTTCGAAGAGTTCAGAAGCTGAACCAGAAAACACTTCTTTTACTTTCCCCCATGCGGAGGAATTCACTCGCTGCTCGATCTGCTTTTTGATTTCAGTTACTAACTCAATCGTAAAGCTTTTAAAAACGTTTAGCCGCCGGATGGCATCGCCAGACAGAGCATTTTGAAGGTCGTTCGGTAGAGAACTCACTATCTCCGACGTTGAAGACTCATATAGCGTCTTGATATCTATGTACGCCCATGTGGACGCTTTGTCATCATTCAAAGAGTCTTGCGCCCGCTGAAATATAGTAGATTTCCCCGTGCCCTTTCGGCCAATCAAAAATGTGGTGTTGGGTTGCAATAATGTTTGAAGGACGTGGTCATTTGGCAATGGGTCTACATAAAGATTCGATATTAATTTTCGGCCGGTATCGTCTACCAACTCGGCTCGACGGTAGAGTTTTAGCGTGTCAACGGCACGCAGAAATTCTTTCTTCTTCACTCTTTACTCCCGTCACCTAGATACATGAACGACATTTCAGTTGTCCGCTAACTTTACCAGCATAAGGGCTATAGGTGAAAAACCATCGCGGCAGTGTGCTGAGTTGGCCATCGAACCTCGCCTTTCAGTCCGAATTCCCAAGAGTTTTGAAACGCAGATTTTGGCAATGCCTCCTCCAAGAACTAAAAATTATAGGAACTCGCTACTTGTCCGCGCATTTCATACATTTTGCGCAGTTAGGTGACAATAACTTCAGTGTCTAGCACTGTAGCAGTGCGGATTTACGCTCCATCGCCAACGAGTGATTTGCGCAAAGTTAGAAGTCTAGATTGACTAAGTTTTAGGAAGCCAGACCGGTGGGCTCGCTAAAATGCCGACTTCGTACATTCTCTTGTCATAGATCGTTCGAATCCGGCCAATACGGCCATCATTTAATGCATTGTTTAGCCCCTCGGCGCCTCGCACATTGAGTACATTCGACTATATTTAATATGGAACTCCCACTCTTGGCAGAGACGCATGGCCATTATCTAGAATTCGTTGGGAAATTGCGGAGGGCCTCATGGACCCATTACTGTTCGGCATTAACAATGAGGTCGTTGTCGAGGTGTTGACAATGATCGTTTTGCTCGCACTTTTTATCGAACGCGCATTGTCGCTTCTGTTCGAGTGGCGCCCGATATTGGAAAGGCTAGACAAGAAGGGGGCAAAAGAGCCTATCGCTCTTGGTGTAACGCTTGCCGTCGTCGTCAGCTATAAATTCGATGCACTGGCGATTTTGTTTACGAATGAATCCAATAGCTATTTTGGCTACCTCGTGACCGCCGCAGTCGTGGCTGGAGGCAGCAAAGGCGCGGTAAAACTATTTAGAGATTGGATGGGATGGAAAAGCAATGCATGGAAAGACAAGGAGCATATCGATGAGGCGAAGTCAGCCGCTCGCGTAAAAGCGATAGGTGCGGACTAGTGTTTGCCCGTTTCGTGTTTGCGGTGATTGGCATCGCCCTTTGTTCTTGGACGTACGCGGACTATCTGGAAGTATACAGCAATGCTTACGTCTACCAGGAATCGAATACAGCGTCCCAGCAGCTCGACTACATTCGCCCCGACGATTTCACGGATCCAGTTTATTTGCGATTGGTACAAAGCAGCCTGGAAAATGGCTATTACCGAGTCATGTTGAGAGACCGGCCCGGCTCCGGTTGGATTTATAAGAGCCGCGCGCGGTTACGCGCTGGAGATTTGCCGGCGACGATCGGTCCGAACACTCACGACGAAGAAATTCTACCGGATATTGAAGCGGCGCCCAGTAGCATGCCGTGGCCGGTGAATTTTGACGCCAGCGAAATTACGAATCCGGGACTGGAAATATACATATTTTCACTCGGACAAGCAGATTCGATGCTCGTCATCGGTCCGCCTCCCGAACGACGAACGCTGTTAGTTGACGCCGGTGAGGAATTAACCGGACCGAAAGATAAGTATTTGCATGTTCGAAATCGTATAGAACAAATCACTGGGAGCCTGTCCGTCGATTACTTGGTGATCTCACACTTTCACACAGACCACATCGGCAGTCCGGGGCGAGGCCCCTGTACGACTCGCGGCAATCCCAGTGGGATTTTTGCGTTGCTGGCCGACCAACCAAATCCCCTTACCGTAGGTACTCTCATTGATAGAGGTGACGCTGGACTAGGCTTTACACCGGGCCGCTCGACACCCCACTGTGGCGTTCTCAATCATATCGACGATTGGACGTCCCGAGGGGTTGTCACTCAACGAATTACGCCATCTTTTGGTACCGCCGATATTGATCTTGGTACAGGTATTATCATTGAAGTTGTTGCAACCGATGGCCGTGTAGGCGTAAACGACGCCGGCGCGATGGCACATGCAGAGAATTCGACCCCAAATCTATTCTCCGATTCCGAGCAGGCTTCTGAGAATGACTATTCAGTCGCATTGGAAATTTCTCTTGGAGATTTTGAGCTCTTTACCGGTGGCGATCTAACAGGATCGGCGCCTGGCGATGAAGGTCATACTCACTTACGTAGGCAGTTCGGAAACAGAGCACAGATATACACGAATGTCGAAAGTCACATGATTCGAGAATGGCGACGAAGCGGCCGCGAGTCCGATGTCGAAGTGTATCGAGTCAATCACCACGGGTCGGCACATTCGTCGAACAACGATTTGCTTCACGCACTTGAGCCAGAGGTAGCTATTTATTCAACCGGTGGTGATTATGGTCATCCAGCGGACACGACCGTCGAGAGACTCGACTACGCCGATCAATTCATAACGACTCGGGTCTCCGATGATACCTGGCCGAACGGATTCCCCAACGTGTATGGCGATATCGTTGGTGAAATTCACATCTCTGTCGCGGCCGACGGAAGTCGCTACCAACTGAATGACTGGGTCTATCCGAGCTACAGCGATGCCGCCGAAGCGCAATAGCGCGTGTTCAAGATTTTGCGATCGATATAAAGGAGAGCAAGATGTTAGCCCGCACTTCTAGCCCCGTATTTAACTACCGAGCGTTGCGCCTGTTTATGGGAATCATTGCAATCGCTTTGGCACCGATCGTAAGTGGCGTCGCGAGCGAACCACTCGCCTCTGTTAGTGCGTCATACCACACAGATGCACGCGATGTCTTCGTGGGCATGTTGCTTATCGTCGCGACATTTTTGTGGATGTACAACGGACACAGAATAAACGAAGCATTCGCAAGCAAAGTTGCCGGTCTAGCCGCGTCGCTCGTCGCGATATTTCCGACGTCTTGTGCCAATTGCGCTATCGCTTCGAACTCAACCTTTCATTGGGAGATTGGACCAGCAATTCATTGGGTCGCTGCAGCAACACTATTCGCAATATTGGCTTACTTCTGTTTTGGACCATTTCGGCAAAATACGAAAGCGCAGGGCGGCAAGAAGGGGCGCCGAAGCAAGATCTACTTTGCGTGTGGCTGCGTAATGATCGCTTGCATGTTGTTCGGTTTGATCGCGAAACTCACCATGACGTCAGAGGCAATGGACGTCATGAGCATCACATACTGGGTAGAGGCCATTGCACTTAGTGCTTTTGGTGTTGCCTGGATTGTATCGGGGAAGGTCCTGAGGTTATTGACGGATGATCAGGATGTTCTTCAATTGCGAATTGGCCGTTAGGCAGTGACTCCAAAATTGACTTCCAGCGCAAGGAGTCGGAAATGGTGAAGCTCCTGACCTTACCTTTGAGGCACACGCTGCAGTCGTATATGAGACGTACTTAGACGAGGTGCCGGCTGATTCCTATGGATGGGTAGTAATAATCAGAAACGGTACTGTTCCAAAACGATTTTGACCGTAGCAGACCAATGTCCGACGCCAATTAGTAGTGAGAAGGGCCTTTATCGCTAGATATTCGGCATCTTGGATGGAGGAAGGGAACGGGTCGTTTTCGGTGAATGCGATCAGTCGAGTAGGGTCATTGATGCTCGCAGCAGCAAGGTCGTACGATATACAAATTGCGACCCTATGCTACAAGACGGTTCTGTTTGGCGCTCTATGAAAGGGCGTTACAACGCTAGTGCGTGTCGATTTGCGTGCAGGATTGAGCCCCAAGAAATGGCAGTTCTTGGCTCGAATTTTGGTGCAATTCAACACACCAATAGCGCAAATTCATCTTCGACTTGCAATCCCGGTCGACAAACAACGCGACGTTTGGCAGGTTGCGCTGGACGATGCGCTCAGATTTATAGATCCCGAATGACTCGAAAGATGACGGTGCGCGATTGAACTGCAACAATCAAAGATCGAAGATACTCGTGAAGGACGCAGGTGCCACTATTTCACCCAAGAATTATCGAGCAGATCACCGCGAACGCCCCCGAATCAATTCCCGAGGGTCATGCCCAGATAGTTAGCGATTGGGCCGCAACCATCGAGAATCGTTCAATTCATCAGCAAACTGAAGTCGCGGTTCACGGTCACTTCACGCAACGAATCTTGATCGACGTTCTTGGATATGTCGGATTTGGAAATCAAGATGAGTGGACGCTTCAGCCGGAACAACAGATAGGCTCAGGCGCGGTGGATGTCGCACTTGGCCGTTTCGCGAACGGCCAAGCAGACGTAATAGCACCGTTCGAATTGAAGCCAGCGAAAATGCGCGACTTAGATGCTGTTATGCCGGGTCGAAATAAAACGCCGGTACAGCAGGCGTGGGAATACGCGATGGACGCTCCCGGAGCCCGGTGGGTTCTAGTTAGCAACTATCTTGAGGTTCGCCTTTACGCTGTCGGTTACGGTCGCGCGCTATACGAAACTTGGAAACTGCGCGACTTGGTGCGCGCTGAGGAGTTCGCGAAATTTTATGCACTGCTGTGCGCGGAGAATCTTCTAGGCGGCTACACCCTGCAGCTATTGCAGGAAAGCGAAAACGTCCAGGAAGAAATTACTAACGCACTTTACGGTGACTATAGAGAACTGCGGACCAGGCTATTTTTTCACATACGTGAAAATCACCCGGAAAAGTCAACACGACGAATACTCAAACTAGCGCAAACAATTTTGGACCGCGTCCTGTTTATCGCATTCGCTGAGGACACCGGTCTACTTCCACCCAATACGCTAGAGCGCACGTACGCCCAACACAATCCCTTCGCGCCAGTTCCAATTTGGCAAAATTTTCTAGGACTATTTCAGGCGATTGATGTCGGGCGTGTGCTAGAAGTTGATGGCGCTACAGTCGAAATTCCCGCATACAACGGTGGGTTGTTCAGGGAAGAACATGAGATCGGTGAACTCGAGATTAGCGACCAACTTTGCGACGCATTCAAAGCGATTGGGCGATACGAGTTTCAATCCGAAGTTAGCGTAGAGGTTCTCGGACACATACTTGAGCAGTCAATTACGGACCTTGAAGAACTGACTGCGGCGGCAGAAGATGAAGACTTCGATGATCGTCTAAGCCGACGCCGCACGGAAGGTGTTTACTACACCCCAAGCTACGTAACTCGGCATATGATTGAAGAGACGGTTGGTCAAATTCTCGCTACCAGAAAAGCTGAGCTTGGCCAGGACGCACTTCCTGACTTGACCGACGATGACTATCAGTCAATTAAGCTGATTCAGAGAGGCCCGAACAGAGGTCAGGTACGGTACAACAACAACATTGCCAGCCACGTTGAGTTTTGGACTAACTACAGGGATGCTCTGGCCGCGATTCGAATTGTTGACCCAGCTTGTGGGTCCGGCGCATTCCTGATTGCTGCATACGATTTTCTTCTTAGCGAGGGAGAACTGGTCAATGCGGAGATATCCAACCTAGTTGCAGGCCAGCAAGAGCTGTTCCGCTGGGACACACACATTCTTCAAAACAATCTTTTCGGCGTAGACATCAATTCTGAGTCTATCGAAATCACAAAACTCAGCTTATGGCTTAAGACTGCAAACCCGCGGGAGCCGCTAACCTATCTTGACGACAATATTCGGGTAGGGAACTCGGTAATCGACAACGCCGAACACGCTCCAAACGACGCACTCAACTGGCAGACAATCGGAGATGGAGAATTTGATGTTGTTGTTGCCAATCCGCCATATGTAAGCATGCTAGAACTCTCGCGGCACGTAACTCCGGAGACCAAACGGTACTGGAAGTCTCGATTTGTCGCCGCAACGGGCGCATACGACCTCTTCGTTCTCTTTATGGAATTGTCCATCGAGATCACAAGAGAAGGCGGGTACATCGCGCTTATTACGCCCAACAAATACCTCGCTGCACCATACGGAGTCGGGATTCGTACACTGATTCGTGGGCGCACGCACCTGTGCAATGTGTTGGACCTAACAAGAGATGGCGTTTTTCAAGACCCGTCTGTCTACCCGATTGTCTCGATACTCCATCGCACAGAAAATACCGATGAACCTACAAGCTATTCAGTTAGAGACACGGAGACAGGGCGAGTAGAGGTCAAAAGAGAACTTCCAGCACTTGGACTCGATGCATTGCCCGACCAGATGTTCTCATTGATCATGTCGGAATACAGCGATGAGTTGACGAACGTGCTTCAACATTGCTCGCGCCTAACAGACATCGCAGAAGTTAACGCAACGTCAACTGCGGGCGAGGCTGACATGCTATCGGACAATATTGGTGAGAACACGGAAGGTGGAACTATTCTCATCAATACGGGCACGATAGATAGGTACATTCAGAATTGGGGAATCAGCACGCTGCGGGCCAAAGGCAGCACATACACATATCCAACAATCAATCTGGGTGACGTCGAACTATCAGCGCATAGAAGGCGTATATACGCTGCGCCGAAACTCATATTCGCGAAAATGGCGCTGCGGCCAGAAGTTTCCTTGGATCATGATGGAAACCAATGTTCTATCAACACGAACTGCGTCTTTGAACCCACCGTTGCTATTGAATACTTGCAAGGCGTCTTGAACTCGAAGGCGATGGCTTTCATTTACGATCAATTTTTCGGCTCATTGAGAATGAGCGGTGGATATCTGCAGTTCCAGTCTCCGCAATTGCGAGCGCTTCCTATACCAAATGCCCCGGAAAGTTTGGTAGAGAGTATCGTAGGTCATGTAAGGCGAATGAATCAGCATGCGAATGAAATGCTGGATCTGAAAAGACGCTTCATCGGTCTGTTAATACAAGACTTCGGGCTGACCGGAACAACAAAGCGCCTTGCGAAATTTGAGACTCTCACTTGGCAAGTTTTCGCCAATGAAATCGCAGAGAATGGTGTCGTACTTCGTGGAGATGCTCGGGAAGATTGGCTTGAGCGATTCCAAACGAGAAGCGCGCGTATTAACGAGTTGATGGCTGAAATGGCTATTGTCGATTCGCAGATTGATCAGCTTGTAAATACGGCATTCGAGTTTTCGCCGGAGACGATCGCAGTGATCGAATCGACAATCCCTGCTGATTTTCAGTAGGTGTTATTTGTGAGAAACGCGTCATGAGCTGGATTGATGTACTGAGTCAGGTCTCGATTCTAATCGGAATTTGGGTTGCCATCGCTGGGCTTCAGGCCTGGCGGAAGGAGCATATTGGGAAAAGGCAAGTTGAATTAGCCGAAGATATGCTTGCACTTTTTTTATGAGGCGTCGGATGCAATTCGACATATGCGAAGCCCGATGGGATTTGGACATGAGATGGAGGAAGTAGAGAGGCTTGAGCACGAATCGGAATCGCAGTTCAAGGCAAGACAAAACGCGTCGGTGGTTTTCCACCGTTACAACCAATATCAGGAATTGTTTAGTAAATTACATGCGTCGCGATACCGATTCATGGCCCAAATCGGTCAAGCAGAGGCACAGCCTTTCGAAGACCTTCGAAAAATTACGAACGAGATAATATCCGCAGCACGTATGCTGGCAAGGCTCTGGCCACAGGATCATTTTCGAACCGAAGAACAACAGAAGCTGCATTGGGACCGACTCGGCAAGCACGAAGCTGTTTTTTGGGAAGGATTGGAGGATGAAGACCCGATCAATCCAAGGCTTGAAAAAACCATTGGCGAGATGGAGGAGACCTGCAGGGCCATTATCGCGGGCAAGGGTTCCCTAGCGAGTATTCTGAATAAGAGTCTTTAGTAGCCGCCGCTAGTTTGTTAGATCACCACATCCGTAATCCCATTCAATCGACGCCAAAAGATATTGCGACAGGCGTAGCGCAATGTTCCGTTGCTGCGTTATTGATCGGCCTAGTGCTGGTGTCCAGCCCACCCAAATGCGACAGCGTCAGAATCGCCACGATGCAAACGGACAACCGCGACGAAAAAGCCAATGTCGGCGAAACCATTCACGTTTCGATCAACAGCAGCGACATGTAACAAAGCTTTTCTATTGGCGTCCACTAGCTCAACTGCAGCGCGCTCCTCGATTAGTGGCCATCCAGAACCAAGCGGTTGGTAAGCGGCATTATCGCTAGTTATTCTTTTTGTTCGGATATGCGTCGCCGCTTAATCCGCCGCGCGGCCTTCCCAGAGCGCGCCTAAATCGGAAAGTTTTGTTTCCGATAACCAACGATTACCTCGAATCAACTGTCCGTTCGCAACCAACGCTCGATAATACTCCGCCAACTGTAATGAGTTTGACTCGAGCGAATCAGGCCTTTGGTGTAGAAGCAACAGCGAATTGTCCCGGCTAGAATCAAACCAATTTGTTAGGCGAAAGTTGACTCCTGGGTCACTCCAGCCGTAGCCCGACATCACCATACGCCGATTCTCCCGAAGCATTAGGTGGAAGCGGTGAAACATTTCGGAAAAAATACCTCTGTTATACGCCAGTACTTTGTTTCCGCCAGTCAGAAACGATGGCTTTTTCAGAGTGATAGCTAGCAGCGCACCATCGGCCGTTCGGCAGCTGTCGAGCGAATTCGATACTACTATCGCAGGACATGGTTTTCCTTCGACGGTTGGCGAGTACCAATTGACAGAACCGTGCGGCTTTACGATACGTATACGATCTTTTCCTACTTTGTCGTACAGCGAATCGTTGTACCAGCGAACGTCTCCATCAGGCCGTCCAAATCCATCAATGAACGACACACCATTCTGAGTCAATAGTTGTTCGACAAGCGTATCGTGGTTCAAGGTGACAATGTCTAGATGGGCTATTTCGTTAGTGAGCGCCAATTCAAGGACTAAATCCAACCCTTTCACTTTATCGGCATGTAACTGCTCGGCAACTACTCGTTCAATTAGCTCGGACCCTCGTTGTGCGAGGTGGTACAGGTAGATTTTTCGGGCATTGGGAACGTCGCCGTTGAGCAACTTTCCCGCGCGCTGTTCGACAATGTCAACTAGTGCCCCGGTGGTGGCATCATCGGCGAGGCCCATACCACTTTGAGTAATCTGTTTGCAGAGATAGAAGAGGTCTTCATAGCTAGTGTATGCACGAAACGCCGCACCTGTGCAGGCGTATGTACCCTTGGACGCGTAGGGTGCAATCGAGGAAAGATAGTGTGCGTCCAACTCGGCCAAGAATCGCAATAGGGCTTGTGCTTCGGGAATAGAGCCTGGCCGATTGTCGGACCGGGCAGTTTCGGAAAAGTGGTCGTCGTTCAGCAACGTATCTGTCAGTGGAATCACTCCTGGTAGACCCGAATCCACTGACACGCCCGAACCTAGGAAAAGTAGCATTGTGTGACCTTAGAATATCTTCGAGGGTGATCAATTGTAGTACTTGAAGGACAAAAGTTTTATTCAGAAAAAAAGTCTGATTCGAACGCAATTCTAGCAGGCAAAGTGATAGCGGTAAGTAAGGTCAGTTTCATTGGAATCGCACTTTCTGAATTGCGTTGAAACCGGATCGATCCGCGGGCAAAAGCAATAACTGCCCTTATCACTAGTAATAGAGGCTGTACTGATACGCCCAACTATTCCGCAAAAGTTGGGGAGTCCGTTGAAGCCTAACTATTGGACACATGTCGTCGATAAGCTCAGCGCGACCCGAGTAAGCCGCTATATATCAGACACTTCTATTCCAGCGCCGCTCGAAGAGATGTGTGAAATAAAGCGGGAGGCCTGGCTTTTCGGGCAAGCGAAAACGAGCAGCTTTTCGGCGCGAGATGCTGCGACATACAGTTCGCGCGCATCCTCAGCCTTACTCTGATCTGGCTCCTCTTCGAGATGTGTTAGAACTCCGCTGATTTTGGCGGTCGTAAGGACGACGCATACTGCTGCGAACTGCCTTCCTTTGACCTCATGGATAGTTCGTGCCCTAAGCTTCGGAGTCGGAATCGAACCTAGTATGTCGTCGAGCTGCCCTTGATTGCGCAGTTTTTGAGCGATTGTACCGCCACCATCGGGCAACAGGGGGCCAAGTACCGTTCGCGCGCGAGCGATCCATTCATCTCGCGAGTGACCCTGAGCAGCATCGAAACGAAGTGACCGAAGAACGTTTATAATCTGACCACGCCAGCTCAAATCGTCCAGCTCGTCCTCCAACAAAACTTGATGATATGTGCGTTCCAACATTTGGTCGGAAATTGTAAGGGCAACAATGTGAGCATCCTTAATTGCGTCCAGTTGTTCTTTTTGCGTCTCCGCGTGATGGAATTTCATGACCGCATTCGCAAGCTTCAAACTAAGAGATTTTCCGACCTTTTTGGTACAGGCTCCTATCGCGTTTCGCCCGGTGCTTCGAGTTTTGGCGATTAAGCGACAATCCTCAGGTACGAACCGGTGGGCGCTTGCAAGCGCCATAAAGGCCGCGCCGATTTCCTTCGATACGCCGTTGCCGGAATAGCTCAATACTGAAATTTTTGCGTCGCAATCTTTCGATTTTCCCAGCGCGTGATCTCTATCGCCACGCTGGCTGGGCGCTCGAAGTGTGTGGACAGCATTACAGATATGCCGTGATGATCGAAAGTTTCCGGTCAGTGGCAACTGCTCTTTTTTCGGAAAGGTCACTGCGTATCGAAAAAGGTCGTCCGATACTCCCCCCCGAAAGCCGTAAATGGATTGATGTGGATCACAAATGACTTTGGTGCAGATGTTCGCACTCGACCTTAGCCACTCTATAATCAATAGGTCATCGGGATTGCAATCCTGCGCCTCATCGACAATTATCTCTGCGAACCGAGCACTTAGGATGCTGCCTAATCTAATTGCAAATGCAGTGTTCCGAAGATTGGCTTTTGCAACACGCCGAACATCCTCGAAATCCAAGTAACCAAGTTGAAGCAACGTTTTACGCAACTTCCGTGCTGCCGTTTCATATCTGGCTGGATCCCGATCAAAGCCAACTTTGTTTGCTTCGGCGCCAATTATCAGACCAGTCGAGCGATCAAAAGCATTGAGCGCTAGAGCCTGAGCTCCGGGGAATGGTGTAAGCAATAGGCCGCCGGTATCTGGAATCATCCGCAACGGTCCATCACATTCTTCAAGTCCGAAGGGCTGCACCAAATAGTGCCAAATGAAGCCGTCAAACG
>JAJFKS010000026.1 GCA_021773115.1 Woeseiaceae bacterium
GCCAACGATATGCCGCCTCGTCTCGTCTTCACTACCGCCTGCTGCTTGTACTCCTGCGTATATCTCTTTCTCGCCATCTGACACCTCACTTGGCAGTTCTATGCCTATTCTAAAGTGTCCGATCTATCGGGGCCTAACCCCCAATTGTCCGTATCCACCTCATCAATGATAACGATCGTCGTTTCAGGATTCTTTCCCAATTCATCGTGCAACAGGTCAGTGACCGCTTGCATCAGCCGCCTTTTCTTCTCTGCAGTCAAGCCTTCAGTGGTCAGTTTGAAATTCACGTAAGGCATCGGCTTACTCGATGGTTCCGGCGATTACGGCCTTCTGGTAGGCCTCGAGAAGCTTCGGCTCCTCAATCGAACCGTGATGGTGGAGTTGCCGGTAGCGGCTGCTATCAAGCACGTAAGTCCGCGATGTGCGGATCCTTAGGTCAATCGTTTCGGTCCCGATGCGAAACTGGCCACGTTCTCGACCGACGGCCTGAAAAAACCCATCTGCCGCGAAGATCACGTAGTCGTAAAACTCCACATACACCTCGGCCGGACCGTCAAATATACGCTCATAGACGTGTTGATTTGCACCGAAAACTGACCCGGGATTTGCATCGAGGAATAACCCACCCGATTGGCCGCGGACTCCCGCGATACAACGGCTAGAGGCTTACGACGTGGGTCAGACGTCGATGCACATTTACGGCGGTTTCTGGTCAATATTCACTGCAAATCAACAAACATGGCTCATATCAGGCTTGGAATCCACTTATAGCGCTGTCCGATTTTCCGGGGCCACCTCTAAAAAAGGAGGAAATGAATAAATCAGCGGTTTGAAGTCCAGATTGTAAATGCTTTCCGAGTGACGTAAACGACCTCAGAAATGATGCGGGGTGCTCTATTTATCAATAGGTTGCCGGGACCTCTGTCGCGCTAGTTGCAGTACGCTGCAGAACTGTGCCCAACTCATTCACGCAAAAATCGCGCACGATTCCAAAGCCGATACGATATCGAATATGAATTCTATTTCAATACTCGCATCGCATCCAGGCAAGCGCCTATCGTATGATAATCGCACTTGCCGCCGGCTGTAGACTTGGCACTGGACAATGTCTTGTTCTTGCGATCGAGAACCCGAAACCAGGCGCCGTAACGTTTGTCGACCATGTATTGGTCGGCGTATTGCCAGATCCGGTCGTACCAATTCCAATACGTTTGCTGTCCGGTCGCGATGGCAAGGCGTGCAGCCGCAGCAAAGGACTCTGCTTGAACCCAGAAGTGCTTCTCGTCATCGCAAATCTCGCCCTGCGGGTTGAATCCGTATTGAATACCGCCGTATTTGCCATCCCATGCGAGAGCGATCGCCTGATCAAACAGGTCGCTGCCACGTTCGATCATCCAGTTCTCAGGCCGAAATTCGTACAAGGTTAGCAACAACTTGGCCCATTCGGTCTGGTGGCCAGGCTGGAAACCCCAGGGACGATAGAGATTACGCGGGTCATTGCAGTTGAAATCCCAGTCAACCTCCAGATCACTCGTGAAATGCTCCCAAATAAGATCGTTGGATTTGCTCGCCAAATCGATGGCGAACATCCTGGCCAGAGCGTATGCACGTTCAAGATAGCGTTCGCTCGCTGTCGCTTCGAAAGCGGCCAACATCGCCTCGCACGTATGCATGTTGGCGTTTTGGCCGCGGTAGTCCGACAGGTCCGACCAGTCCGGACTTGCCTCATCCGCATACAGGCCGTCATCGTCAAGCCAGAAGCGTGACTCGAGAATCTCATAGGTTTCGTCGATCGCGCAGGACGTATCAACAATCTTCGCCTCGAATGCCGCAGCATGCATCAGCATTACGAAGGCGAGCCCATAACAGTAATTGGTTTGATTCGTCGCCTGATCACCCTTTAAAGTCCAATCGTAGCCGCCTCGTCGCTGATCCCAATGCCGTTCCTCGACGAACGCCAGACCATGTTGAGCTCTTCTTCGGTACTCTTCGTCACCGAATAATTCATAAGCCTTACAGAAATTGAACACCATCCTTGTACTGCTTACGAGATGCCTTTCATCGCCGTCGAACACGGACCCGTCGTCCAAAAAATTCTGGAAGTAGCCACCAGCCGGATCGATAATTGTTGGGTGATAGAAATCAAGAATGCTCTTGATGTGGTCCCGCAAGAATTCACTGGACCGATAGTTCATCGGAGCTCCGTCCAAAACTCGGCCACTTCGTCAAACACTGGCAAAGAAGGAAACGCGCCTGGCCTTGTCGTCGTTAACGCACCACATTGAATAGCAAAGCCAAGCAACGACTCGACCTGGTCACGGTCATCGAACAACCTGCCAAGATCGGTCGCGGCACTGAGTGCACGAAGCACCCCTGCAGTAAATGCATCGCCGGCCGCTGTCGTATCTATGACAGCAACTTTCGGCGTGTCCAGGGTTCCCCGATGAGCACGAGTAAAATAGCGGACCGGATTCGCGCCATCCGTCACAACCAGCAAGCCGGTATTGCCGCTAAGGCACGCATCTACGAACCGGTCCTCACTGCGATTCGATAGAAACTCTATCTCTTCTTGCGAGCACTTGATGAAATCCGCAAATCGTGCTGCGCTCTCGCAGTGCGAGCGATCGACACAGGCTTCTGGCCATAGCGCCGGGCGCAGATTAACGTCAAAACTAACGCGACAATTCGCGGCGGCCGCTCGCTCAAGAACGTGCTCTGTGACTGACGCGATGTCCTCGTTCATGAGTGTGTTGCTGCAAAAATGGAGTATAGGATGCTCCAGGAACCACTCGTCACTCACTTGCTCCATCGAGAACAGCACGTCTGCCGTTCTATCCCGGTAGAAAGAAAAGCTGCGATCACCGTCCCCATCCAGAAACACAAATGCGAGCGTCGTGTGGGCGCTTGGATGCTGATGAAGAAAAGTCGTATCAACGCCGTAGTGCAACAATGCGCCTTCAAGAAACCGGCCGAATTGATCGTCACCCACCTGCCCGGCGAATCTCGCATAGCCGCCCAATCGTGCAACAGCGACCGCAACATTCGCCGGCGCACCGCCGGGAAATTGTCGGAAATCAGCCAGCATCAACCCGCCCGCATCTGTTTTGCCGACGTGCAGAAAATCGATTAGCGCTTCGCCGAAACAAAGTACGGGTGTCATGGCTTAGAAGTATACTGGTAGCTACTTGTTTCAGCTACGGAATACCAGCCAATGAACGAAACAGCCCGCGAACATCCGCCTGTCGACATAGACGCCGCCACCGCCATTCTGCGACAGAACGACCGCGGCGGTTACACGATTCCAACTGACGGTCTTTATCCGTTTCAATGGAGCTGGGACTCGGCTATCACGGGGTTGGGCTGGATATCGATTGATGAACCGCGTGCCTGGCAGGAAGCGGAGACGATGTTTCGTGGCCAGTGGGATAACGGCACGGTGCCGCACATCCTGTTTCACAAGGGTGCCGAGTCGTACTTTCCGGGCCCCGACGTTTGGGGGAGCGGCACAAAGATACCGTCCAGCGCCATCTCACAACCGCCGGTATGGGCAACGACGATTCGTTTCATGTACGAAGCGTGTCGGGACAAATCGCTTGCCATTGAGAACCTTCGCGCGCTACTACCGAAACTGATGGCTTACCACGAATGGTGGTATCGCGAGCGTGATCCTGGCAACACGGGGCTGGTGTGCAGCTATCACCCCTGGGAGTCGGGTATGGACAACAGTCCTGCCTGGGACAAACCGCTTGGCGTGGTGCCTGGAGTCAGTTGGGTCTACAAGCGGCGCGATCTTGGGCATGTCGATGCCGAACAGCGGCCTCACAAACCGGAATACGACCGTTACCTTTACCTGGTCGACTTCTACAAAGACCACGGTTTTGACAGCCAGTACATTTACGACAATTGCCCCTACAAAGTCATCGACGTGGGTATCGTTTCGATCCTGCAGCGTGCCGGCACTGATCTCATTGAGCTGTGCCGTATTGCCGACTACGAAGACGGTGTTGAGGAGTTGCAAACCGAGCTTGAGCGCACGCGGTCTGCAATAAGCAAGCTATGGTCGAGCGAACGGTGCTGCTTTTTCAACCACGACCTGATTACTGGGCAAGCACTCGATGAAGTAACGACGGCGACGGTGCTGCCATTGTTCGGCGGGCTTGCGGACAAGGAACAAGCAGCCGCCATGGCCGCCCTTATTGACGAGTGGTTGGGTGCTACAAAGGTCGGGCTGTCGTCGACGCATCCATCAAGTCCGCGATACGAGTCGCAGCGCTACTGGCGGGGGCCGGTCTGGATTCATATCAACTGGATGATTGCGCTTGGCGCCGCCGACTATGGCTATTCCGCGATTGCACGGCGGCTGCAGGATGCCGCCCGCGATTGCGTTACGGCGGCCGGCTTCTGGGAATATTTCGATGCTGATACCGGCGACGGCTGCGGCGGCGATAACTTCAGCTGGACCGCCGCAACCGCACTTTTCTGGTTGTCGAAACCGGCCTAAGCCCGCTTGCCGCTAGCCGAAGATCACCGGTACCAGGGCACCAATCGCCAGCATCCCTGCGAACGCACCGAGAAGGATCGTCGTCTCCGTCCGATACCAGTGGCCGACGCCTTCGGCGTGACCGGGTGCCTCTGACGATTCACCGTGGCGGATCACGGAAATGACTAGTGCCACGCTGAGTGTCACTACGCAGCCGATGAAATTCCACCAAAGCCAGAATATCTCAGGCGCGCCGAGCCACAAATAGGCATTCACTCCAACCCCCGTGAGTAGCCCGACATTAGCGCCGAGTGTGTGCACCTTGTCGAACAAAATCGCCAGTAAGAACGTCGCGAGAATCGGGCCGTAGAATACTGACCCGATCTTATTGATCGCTTCGATAACAGTCGGCGCGATATCGCCACCGAAAATCGAAAACAGGACGATTACAATTCCCCAGAAGAACACCGTCACACGCGACCAGCGAACGTAACGCTCCTCGGTTAACTTCTTGCCAGTCAATCGAAGGTAGTCCTCAATGCTCACCGCGGACAGTGAATTGACCACCGAGCTAAGTGACGACATTGCCGCCGCGAGCAATGCAACAACGAGAATTCCGATGATGCCGTGCGGCAAATAGTTGACGATGAACAGCGGCACCAGCGTGTCGGGTCGCGCAGGATCGATTTGCGCCATGAAATCCGGCGTTACGGCGGCAAACGTGCCGAGAATCAGGCCGGCCGTACAGTACATGAGCACAATGGGAAATCGCGCGAGACCGTTGAACAGCAATATCTTGCGGACGGTCTGCTCATTTCTGGCGGACAATGTGCGCTGCGCCTGTGTCTGATCACAACCGTAGTAGGATGCATACAGTACAACGCCGCCGAAAATCATCGGCAAGAGCCCCCATTCATCACCCGAGAATCCGAATGAATCTGTGCGAAGAACCGTAAGACGTTCGGTGTTCACGTTCGCGAGGAAGGCGTCGATACCGCCGATGTCGTTGAGCGCAAACAAGCCAATCACTATCACGCCGAAGAAAATCAGGATCATCTGGATCGTATCCGAATAGACGACCGCCTTCATGCCACCCTGCAGCGAGTAGATGATAGTGACGACGCCGATAAGGCCGATCGCCACGTAAAAATCGATGTTCATAACGCTGTTCAGGATCAGCGCTGTGGCGTAAATCGTTATACCGGTGCCGAAGGACCGGCTAACCAGGAAGACGGCACTGATCAGGAATCGCGTGGACGTGCCAAAGCGGCGCTCGAGATAATCGTAAATACTAACGACACCGGATCGATACAAAGCAGGCAGGATATAGACCATCAGAAACAGCATCGCCAGCGGGACGGCAAACTCGTAGGAAAGCCAGACCATGCCGCCACCCTCTCGCAGGCCGACGAAAGCGGGCGCCGAGATGAAACTTATCGCCGACAGCTGCGTCGCCATCGTCGAGAGCGTCAGTGGAAACGTGCCCATTTCCCGACCGCCGAGAAAATAGTCTTCCTTGGACTTTTGTTCCTTGAAAAAGTAGCCCAGAAAAAGAAGTCCTGCGAGATAGCCGAGTACCACGGCGAAGTCGAGTGTGTTCATAATTCCATAGCTCCTTCCTTTGTCTGATTTTTCACGACGAAAGCCAGCGTACAGCATACGGTGGCAGCGTGTGTTTCCCCGCCGGGGTCGGCTTGTTCGTCAGCAAATCAATGCCCGCAAGCTCTGCCGCAATCCGTACTTCGACGTTTTGGCCGGCCAGGTTGACAATCGAACAGACCCGCCGGCCGTCCGACTTCCCGCCACGTGATAACGCAAAAACCGAATCACCGAGATCGAGCACCTGAAATTTTGCGTAGGGATTGAATGCCGGGTGCTTGCGTCGGACACGAATCAGTTGCGTCAGGGCTGTGAAGATCTTGCCTGCGAGGCCATCCTTGTCGTCCAGCTTGCTCTCGATAGTCGAATAATCATGCCTCGATCGATTGATGCTTCGTGCACGGCCGGTTTCCTCCACGAGGTCAAAATCGTTTCGAGTACCCAACAAGGACTGAATATAGATGGCCGGAACACCCGGCATGGCAAGCACGATCGCTTGCGCTGCAACGAACCGGGAAACCGTGACGGATTCCGGCTCACCCGCCCTTGCGATCAAATCGAGAAACGTGCAGTTGAGTTCGTACGGACGCCGCTTGCCATCCGTCGTTGTCCGCGATGAGACCCTTCCTTTTGCAGCCAGGGTTGCGTCAACCAGCTGCTGCAATTCATCGGCGTTCAGTATTTCCTCGACCGGACGCACGCCAACACCATCATGGCTGGCCGAAAAATTAAAAAAGCAGACTTCATTGCTCGGCAACGTGAGCCCTTTTGCCCATTGGCTAAGGTGGCGTCCGTCCCCTTGAATCAGGCTATGTGCGATGAGCGGCGGCAACGCGAAGTTGTACACCATGTGTGCTTCATCGTAACCATTACCGAAATAGGCGACGTTTTCCCGATGCGGCACGTTGGTCTCGGTAATCGCCACAACATCATCTCGCAGCGCTGACACGGCGCTGCGCATGACCTTGATCAGTGCGTGGGTACCCGCGAGATTGGCGCAGGCCGTGCCCGGCTCTTTCCAAAGAAAAGTCACCGCATCGAGTCGAAGCAGGCTCGCGCCCTTGGAGATAAGGAAAAACAGCACGTCGATAACGGCCAGCAGCACCGACGGATTTCGAAAGTTGAGGTCAACCTGGTCGGCGCTGAACGTGGTCCAGATGTGCCGGTCGCGACCTGAAGCATCGTTATAGCAGGTCAGCAGTGGCGATATCCGTGGCCGCACAACGGCACTAAGGTCCGTGTCCGGGTCGCAGTCGATAAAGAAGTCGGCGAACTCCGGGTTACCTGCAAGGTATTCCTTAAACCACCGCGACTGGCTGGACAGATGATTGATCACGGCGTCAGCCATGATGCGGCAATCTTCCGAAAGGTTTTCGATGTCGTCCCAGTCACCGAGGTCCGCGCGGATCACCTTGTAGTCGATAACGGAGAATCCGTCATCCGAAGAATACGGATGGAAAGGAAGAATGTGGACCAGATCGAATATGCCCGCCAGGTATTCCCGATGGAACCGATGCAGTACCCGCAGCGGCGGAGTATTCGACTCATTGAGCGTGTCGCCGTAGGTGATCAGAGCCACATCGGATTCAGTGAGCCGCGTGGGCTCGGCCGACATCGCGACTTTCGACGCATACTGCGCGATTAGGGACTCGATTCCGTTTGCAAGCTCTGCCGCTTCAGCTTCGCTATAAAGCGTCTGCAGATAGCCGAGCCGTTCTGTGTCGCGCGAATTCCGGGACTCGTTCATGACTCCTGACCCCGTTCATTGAAGACGAAAAGAAGCAGGGACGCACTATAGCGTCCCTGCTTGCTCGTCGCGGTTGCTAGAAGTCGTAAGTGACTCTCAGCATCACCCGTCGGGGGAGAATGGGGCGACCCACGAAGAACTGGGCAGGCGCGCCCGATTGGGAATTGCCCTGGCGCGGCGAGCCTTCGGTGATGCCCTGGTCATCGGTAAGGTTAAATACGTTGCCGCTCACCCGAAGCGTTTGGCCGCTGTCGAATTCAAACGTATACCCGGCCTCCAGCCGGACCAGGTTATAGGCGTCCAACTTCACGGTATTATTATCATTCGCGAAGTTGTCACCGTGATAGTTGTACATCAACGAGGCATCGAAGTTGGCGTAGCGGAACCTGGTGCCGACATTGGCCATTTCTGACGGTTGGCGACGCATTTCCTTGCCCAGGACATCCGCGTTCTCGGCTTTCGTGAACTCGGAATCACGCAGCGTAACGTTGGCGTTGAGCGACCAGAAATCATTGACGTGGTAGGTGCCGCTGGCCTCGATGCCATAGGCCTCAGTCGACTGGGTCGTTACAACCTCAACCACGCCACCCATGCCATCGTTTTCGAAATCGACATTTCGCCGGTCATCCAGGGTCGTGTAGAACACGGTCAGATAGCCATCGAAATTGTCAGTCTGCAGTTTCGCGCCCAATTCGATCGCATCAATAATTTCGCCTTCGTATGACGCAAGCTCACCATTGTTAAACGGTACGCTTCGAATCTGAGGAAAAAAGAATCCGCGTGACGCATTCGCGAAAAGGTTCACTGTGTCATTAAGCCGATACAGGGTTCCGGCGGAAAACGCCCATTCGGTAGCACTGACGGTACCGGCCCTGAGCGAGCCATCCGTGAAACTCACCTGCTCGATCGCGTTATTCAGCAATGGGTCATTGCCCATCGTGAAGTTCGCCCTGCCGAAGTCCTTGACGTCGCCATCGAGGCGCTCGACACGCGCACCAACGTCGAACGACCACTTGTCTTTTTCGATTTGATCGGCGACATAGAACGCGGTACGTCGTGCGCTACGGTCGGCATTGCCAGTCATGCCGTTCGCGTTTGCCAGGCCGTTCTGCGTCCATTGAAATATCGCGTTCGGGTTCGCCGATGCGACAAGATCTCCGCTAGCGTCTTCCTCGAAACCAGTAAACGTCACATCGACAAGCTTGGGCGCATTTCGGAAGTCGCCGAGGTAGGTCGTAATGTAGTTGATGTCATCCGCCTGCGAATTTGCGAAGAATCCACCGAAGGTGAACGTATGCTCGGCCTCGCCCAGGGTCAGATTTCGACCGACGCTGATTTCCGCGGAAAAATCTTTCGCATCCCGCCAGCGGTCCAGCGTGCGATTACCGAACAGCAGGTATTCGCCCGGCAGCGCTGCCCCGGTCTCGGTAAACGTGAACCCCGCCGTCGCAGCGATAAGCGGATCGACTCCACGATTTGCCAGGTACTCAGCCTGGGTTTCCGGTGTGTTGGGCCCAACACCATCACCGTCGAGAAACAGGTTGAACTGATGGTCGTACCGGGCATAGCGGAGTTTCGCATTCAGGGTCCAGTCGCTGGTCAGGTCCTTATCCAGAACTACGGCGATCGACGTTCCTTTCGTAAGAACCCCGTCGGCAATTGGCGTGGTGAATCGGCCATCCGGCGTGTCATACGACAGCCCGATTGCGTCCACCGTATTCATAGTGAAAACTTCTGCACCATCGTTGCCGGAGACGCGTTCGCGTGACGTGCCATCTAGCGGCAGCGGCAGGAAGAACTGCACGCTATCGTCAATAGCCTGGCCGTAAAGGGTGACCGAACCGCTGCCATCGCTGAATTCCCGCTTCAAATTGCCACGCAGCTGAAACCCTTGCGTATCCAGTCCCGACTGCAAAGGGCCCTCGTCGAAGCGGTAATAACCTGAGACGGCATAAAACGTATCGGAGTTATCGCTGCCCAACGGTCCGCTGAAGAAATAGTCACCCTTGAAGCGGCCTTCTTCAGCAGCTTCGATCTGCACGGTTCCCTCGTTTTCAGGACCGCCGGTCTTGCTGATGTAGTTGATGATACCTGCAACGGATCCGGGCCCGAACAGATTGGATACACCACCACTAACGAATTCCGCCCTTTCGATTCCCAGGTCGTTGCGGTAAAAAACGTCGAATGCCGATGAGTTCAGACCAAATGTCGTGAACGTCGGAATTCCATCGTACAAAAGTGGGTTAAAAGAAAACTGGCCGCCCGATGGCAGTGCCCGATGAAATACGTTCGTTGCTACCTCACCGCCGCCACCTTCGGCACTAACGCCTGGAAGCTGCGTGAGTATGTCCGCCTGGCTCGACGAACTGTATTGCCGAATCTCCTCTTCGGAGTACTGGGTAACTGTCTGCGGCGTTTCGAATTCCGTACGCTCGACGCCAGTACCGGTGACAACGATCTCTTCGATAACTTCATCGGAATCCGCGTCTTGGGCGAATCCGATTGAAGGCGCGGCGACGAATGCCGCAACAGTAGTGAATAGCAGTGCTGCTTTGTGAAGTTGCATGATTTTCCCCCATTACAACGTTGTTGACGACTTGCCCCCACACACGTCATTTCATGGCGACGACAAATCGCAGTGCATCGGTCGTCGACCCCGCATCTTCGTGGGATAGCGGCCGTAACTACCGCTCAACAATACACCCATCCTAAGTGAATAAGATAGCTTTATTTGCATGAATATTGCGCTTTATTCACTCACCTTGGGGATATGAATGAGGTCGAATATGACCAGAGCTCAAAGGGCTGGGGCCACATTCATTTATTAATCAATAAGATATAGATCGGCCGTGCGATTTCGGCCGCTGCAGCTGCCTAGCTGAAGAAATAGCCGTTCAGGATCAACGCGGCTGCGCCGATCGCCGCGGAGTCGCCGACGGCCTCGGCCACGACCGTTTTCGGCAGCGGCCGCGAATCCGAGCGCCGCCTTTGATCGTAGATTTCGATGTGCGGAATAATCTTCTCAGCCAGGCTATGCGGAATACGTCCACCGATGACGATTACCTGCGGATCCAGTAGTGCGGCAGCGGCTGACACGATCAGGGATAAAGAGTCACGCACCTGCGCAAGCCATTCGTCCACGCCAGGCCCATTCACGTCGAAATTATCGACAAGCTCGGAGACCGTATCGATATTCTGCCCGTGCTTGCACACCAACTTGCGCAACAGCTCGAGATTCGGATGTGGATAAATACCGGGCGGGAGTAGCTGCGCGACTTCCCCGGCATTGCCATACTGCCCACGCACCAAATCACCGTCCAGGATGACGCCGCCGCCGAGTCCGGTTGCAATGTACAGGTAGACGAAATCCTTTGCCCAACGCCCGACGCCGACAAGACTCTCGCCGATCGCCGCAGCGTTGCCGTCGTTTTCGATCCACACCGGCAGGCCGAGATCATCTTCGAGCACGGCCTCGATGTCCATGTTCGCCCATTCTTCAAGAATCAGCGGCGTGTTCAACTGCCGTGTCTCTCGCATGAACGTGCCGGGTATGCCAACGCCGACTCCGAAGATGCGCGACTCATCGGGTATCCATTGCTCGGATAACTCATCGATCATGGACCTGAGTGCGTCGACGACGTCATCATGCGTCATCAAGGTCATTACCGTCGAGCGCTGATCCAGTATAGCGCCCGAGAAGTCCATAACAGTCACTGCAAGCGCGTCCCAGAGAATCGCTACACCAAACGAATAGGCATAGTCGGGAACGATCTCGATAGAGGTGCTTAGCTGACCACGCTTGCCACTTGAAATTCGCTCTCCCTGCCTTAGAGACCCGCGATCGATCAGGCGTGCAATGAGACGGGACACTGTCTGCTGCGACCGATCGACTTCATTGGCTATTTCCAATTGCGTAATGGGCCCACGTCGCAAGACCAGCCCCAGAATCGCGCGCTCCGCTTCCGTATTGGGTTGGAACGTATCTCGTCGAAAGTACTTTGACGCTACCGGACCCGCCTCTACGTCGGATTTGTGAAAGGGGACTATCTTGCTGTCTGAACCCATCTCGAAACGCTGACCACCACCGGAGTTTTTTGATTTCATTTGCCGAAATTCGGCCATCATGCTATCAGGGGCCGGCATTGTGACACAAAACATTTCATTGCAACGACGGCAGAAATGATACAAAAGCTCATTAGTATCTCCGACCAACAGATGTCCGACTTCCTGTCGCAACATCGGCTGCCCCCCGAGTTCCGGCGCATTGCGGAACAATTCTATCTGCCGCTCGCAAGGCGATTGCCACCGATGCTCGGCGGCAGGCGTCAGCTTTTTCTTGGCATCAACGGTGCGCAGGGAACCGGCAAATCAACGCTGGCTGATTTTCTCCGGCTTGCGGCAGAATCGATGTTCGACTGGAACGTCGCGGTGCTGTCGATCGACGACTTCTACTTCACGCTCGCCGAGCGCAAAAGGCTTGCCGGGAAAGTACACCCTCTCCTCACAACCCGTGGAGTGCCGGGTACGCATGACACTGACATGCTTGCCCATTACCTCGAACGACTGCAGCGATTGGGCGACAGTGAGCGGATCGCCGTGCCACGATTCGACAAGGCTGTCGATGACCGTGCAGACGAGGCGCGATGGCCCATCGTTCAGGGCCCGATCGAGCTCGTCATTCTTGAAGGGTGGTGTGTTGGAACAGTGGCCCAATCCAACACCGAACTTCAGCGACCGGTGAATGCCCTGGAACGCGACGAAGATCCTGACGGCATCTGGCGCCAATACGTCAATGATCGGTTAAAAGCAAAATACGAACCGATTTTCGCCCAACTCGATGCACTGATATTCATTGGCGCCCCGAATTTCGACGCGATTCTTCGCTGGAGGCTGGAGCAGGAAGAAAAGCTTGCCGTAACTTCGCCCGCGAACTCATCCGGCCTGATGAATAAAGAACAGATCACACGTTTCATTCAGTTTTATGAGCGCCTGACGCGGGAGAATCTGGCGACACTTCCAAACAGAGCCGATTCTGTTTTCAGACTGGACGACACACACACGATAACGCTTTAGGATACAACTCTATGGCTACTCGTGAGCGTGCATTGGAACTAGCCGCGGATGCCCACGCTGGGGAGCGGGATAAAGCAGGCCAATCATACATACTTCACCTCATGCGTCAATACTTCTTCCACCGCCGACATCGCCGCCGCGGTGGAGCAGACCCACGCCGCGCTGGGCCAGGTCGCGATTCTGGTCAACAACGCCGCCCTCTCCCCCTTCTGCAAGTTCGAGGACCTGAGCGACGAGGCCTGGGACAGCCTGATGGCGATCAACCTGAAATGCCCCTTCCTCTGCACCAAGGCGGTAATCGAGGAGTTGAAAGCCGCCGGCTGGGGCCGGACCTTCAATATCGGCACTTCTGCCCCAGACCGGCGCCGCCAGCATGGCCCACTACGCGGCCTCCAAGGACGGGGGGATCGGTTTCACTAGGGCGCTGGCGCTGGAATTCGCGACCCGGGGCATCACGGCCAACAATGTGCCGCCGAACTTCGTCAATACCGAGGGGCTGTGGGAAGCGCCGGTGAATGTGGAGCCCTTTGCCCAGAACAGCGCTACGACGAAACGCACCGGTAAACCGCGTAACGTCGCGGCGTCGGTGGCCTTCCTCGCGTCCGACTACATCACCGGGCACACCCTGAGGGTGAACGGCGGGCGCTACTGCAAATGAGGCGCCCGCCGGCTTCTAATGATTCTCCCGCTCAATCGAGGGAGAAGCGGTCGAACTCGAGCACATCGCCGCCGGGGTCGCTCACCTTAAAGGCGAAGCTGCGCACTATGCCCATGGCGGTGTCGAGGATGCTGAAAGTCGAGATGTCGTTGCTACAGACGAAGGGTACGGCCCCGCTGGTCACGCCGAACTCCTGCATAGGGTTGGTGAGGGTCGGCAGGATCGGCTCCCGATCCTGGGGGTCGCCGGTCCGGGGGTAGTTGCGGCGGTCGTAGTCGCCGGCATCCACCGCGTTCCAGAAGCTGGAGCCCGCTGCCCGCAGGGCCCCGTTCCAGGGCGTGCCGTCTTTCTGCTCCCAGTAAGCGCCGAAGCAGTTGCCGACGCTGGAGGTTTCCAGGTAGTGCAGATCCCCGGCCTTGGCCCGGGTCCAGACGTGGGAGTGACCGTGCAACACCAGTTGCACGCCGGCCGCCTGTAGCATGGGTTCGATATCGCGGCGGAAGTAGTCCTGGTCGATGGGATACTCGTAGCGCACGCCGGTGATGCTGCCGATCAGCGGCTCCACCTGCTCCAGCCAGACCTGCTTGCGCAGGGCGACGTTCTGCGGCATCAGCACCCGGCGGGTTTTGGTGTCGCCGTCCTCATCGATGTAGTCGATGCTCAACTGGGGATCTGTCAGCACCGGTACCGAGTTATCGCCCAGACCGTGTGCGGACTGGTGGAACATCACCACCCGGTAGCGGGAATCGGCGAACTCCTCACTCTCCATCACCCCTTGCAGCCAGTCGAACTGGGGGCTGCCGTCGGTGAAGGGGGTGAAGATGTGCTCGCCGAAGCCCCACTCCTCCGGGTTGTTGAGGTCGTAGTCGTGCTCGCTGAACTTGCCCTTGGTGCCCACGTTCCAGGTGCGCCAGATGCGCGACACGTTCATGGTGATCAGCAGCACGTCGCCGACTGTCTTGGTGTAGTAGGACTCGCCCTCGGGGCCATCGTCCGGCAGGGTGAAGATCTCCCGGTAGCTCTCGAAGTCGTTTGAGTTATCGCGTATCCATTGCTCGCGCAGGGCAGGGTCGCCGCCGGGGTTGACTATATCCTTCGCCTGGTCGTAGCGATACTCGGCGTACCAGCGGGGCTGGGGGTCGCCAAACATGTCGTTGATCGCAATGCTGCGGGGGCTGCCGTTGATTTCCACCACTTGGTTGGGGCGGAAACGGCCGCTCACCTCATGATTGGCGATGGCCGGGAACAGGGGTGTGTTCTGCAGGATCTGGCCACCGGTATAGGGCGTGGTGGAGACGTAATTTTCAAACGTGCCCTGCAGGGCCGGGAAAAAGGCGGGGCGGGAGGCGGTGGGGTTGCTCTCCCATGCGGCGCGGCGGTTGTCGAACCACTCCGAGGCCCGGCGCGGGTGGTTGGCGAGGTCGCCGGCGAAGAACACCGCGTCGAGTTCGGGGAACAGTTCCGCCACTTTCTGGTAGTTAGCCAGGGTGTTGAAGCGCTCCTGCTGGTCCGAGGTGAGCAGGATCTGCAGCGGAGCCCCCGCCGCCGGCAGCGGCTGCAGGCGGAAGGGGCCGGCTTCGAAGGTCTCGCCCGCGACGCTGCGGCTCTGTACCCAGTACTGCAGGGCTTCACCGGCGCGCAGCCCGCTGACCACCGCCTCGTGACGGTAGACCTTGCGCTGCATCACCTCCCCAGGGGCGTTATCCAGCTTGGAGGCGCCATCTTCAAAAACCCTTTCCAGCTTGACGGTCTCGGCGCGATAGGGCGAGGTGCCGCGCGGGATACTGCTGTCCGGCTGGGCCGGAGCGGCGCTGTTCCCCCCGCTGCGGTCGATGAGGACCTTGTGCTCGACACCGGGGAAATTGGTCATCCACACCACGTTGACGGTTTTCGCGCTGGGGTTCTGAAGGAAGGGATCAGTCAGCAGGCCGGGATCGCCGCTGGGAAAGAGCGCGACCTCCTGTGCGCTGGCATTGTGGGCGGTAGCGGCTAGCAGGGCGAGTGCAAGGGAAAGAGTACGTGGCTTGAAGTTGTCAATCAGTGGCATGGGGGCATTCTCCGGTAGAGGATGATGGACTTCTTGACCGATTCTATGGCCCCAGCATGTCGTTAATGCGACTTTTTTGTGAATCTCAGGTGAAGGACTTTTGAAGCGCCGGTTTGAAGTGGGAGCGCGGGAGCTGAAGCGTTAAGTTGCGTATTTTCAATCGGGTGATGAGCTTGAAGGCGGGACACACTCCCTGAGGTAAACGTCATATCCCTCAAGACAATCTTCGGCGCGATAGTTAAGTCAAAGGCGCTGACCAATCACTTGCAAATAAATGTCTAAGGCCCTCCAACTCCTTAGGAAGCGAATCGTCACATATTAGTCCGAGGTACGTCGCTGCCCTGGTTGAACCGCCCCGGGTATTCCGGAGACTCGTTAGTTTGAGTCAGGCCGCCATGGCCGACTCGTCCAGTTGGAAGCCAGGGAACTCCTATCAGCGGCCCACGACCTGGTCGCTGAAAGGAGTGGCAATCTTTCAATCGTCACCGTAATGAAGCCCATCTCGGATTTCTATGTGAATATCAACCTTTTCTTGGCCGCCGCTGCCAGTACTGCGCCGCATAAGCACTCGGAGTCACCCCGTTCCAACTCTTGAAGGCGCGGTTGAAGCTTCTGAAGTCGGAAAATCCCAGCACATCCGCTATGTCCGCGATGTGGCGGCGCTGCTCCAGCAGTGACTTGGCGCTGGCGTTCAGGGTCTCGCGGCGAAGCTCGCGGAAGCTCGTGCCCTCCTCCTGCAGCCGGCGCCGCAATGTCGCCACGCTGATGCTCATCCTTGCCGCCGCCCTGCGTTGTTCGGCCAGGCCCTGTTCGATCGCCTCCACTACCCGCTCGGTCGTGTCCGGCTGGGCGCTTGCCGTGCGTTGCCGAGCCTCGATCAGCTCCACCGCTTTGCGGTAAATCGCGTGCAGGTTCGGTGGCTCGCCGTGCGGCAACAGTACGGGCAACGCAGCCGCTTCCGCAGCGTAGCGCAGCGCGTAGGTATCGCTTTCCCAGCGCACGGGCGCGTTCCAGAATTGCAGGCACTGCGCCTCCGCCGACTGCTTCGCGCGGCGCGTGTGGACCTTGGCCACCTGCAGCGTTTCGCTATCGCACGATATCAGACTCAGCATGCTGTGCAGGAAAATCAGCACGCACTCCATCGTGAACTGAATGTACTCATCGTCGCTCTGCATCGCGTGCGGGAAATCGCGGTCATCAATCACGTAAACGAGTTGGTCTGCGTTCAGCTCCACGCGGTTGTACGCGCCGCCGTGCAAATGGTTGTACGCCTGGGCGATGCGGCGCATCGCTTCGTGCAGGGTGCCGCAATCGGACAAGTGCGAGAGCACGAACGTCGTCGCCCCTGGCAGCAGCGGTCGTGTGGAAAGTTTCCAGGTTTCGTCGTGGGCCGCCGCGGCCACCGTCTCCAACACGCGGAAATAATCTCCAAGACCAATCGACTGCGTGTCTATGTCATCCATCAGCGTGGGACTCAAGCCCGCCTCGGTCAGCAGCCCGGCCGGGCCAATGCGGGCATCCGCTGCCAGGGTCAACAACGGCTGCAGGTTCTTTGCCGTCACGGTCAACCGCTTATCAATATCGCTGGAATCCCGCACGTTTGCCGCCATCCTCGCCGTCCGCCGTTCTTGCATTGAGAACGATAATGAGAGCCGTGAGCGAAATTGTCCACTGCTTGTGACGGCATCGGTCGTAGGCAGGTCGCCCGCCGGCCATTATGGTCTGTCAACATAGCGGCCCTCCGATGGACTCCCGGGCGGCTGACCAAAGCGACCTCAGCTACCTTCGCGGCTGCCGGCGCCCACCAGAGGGGGACACACTGCATGATCAAAACTACTGCTGCTGCGCACCGTCACGCCCGATACCCGGCGCGCCTACTTTCCGTTTTACTGCCGGCCACCCTCGCCCTCACCGCACCAGCCGCAGTCCAGGCACAGGCCAGCGACACGCGCGCACAGCGCGCCGTTACACTGGAAGAGATTGTGGTGACCGCGCGGCGGCGGGAAGAGTCGCTGCAGGACGTGCCAATGTCGGTGTCTGCCCTCGACAGTAACCGCCTCTTTGCCTTGCAGGCCGACGACCTCACGCAGATGCAGTTCGCCGTGCCCAACCTGTATTTCGATCGCGGCGATGGCGCGAACGCCGTCGTGTTCCTGCGCGGCATCGGCCAGAACGATTCGCTGGCGTTTGCCGATCCCGGTGTGGGCGTGTATGTCGATGACGTGTTCGTCGCCCGCTCGCAAACCGCGTTGCTCGAACTGTTCGACGTGGATCGCGTCGAGGTACTGCGTGGCCCGCAGGGCACGCTCTACGGCCGCAACACGATTGGCGGCGCGATCAAGTTTGTCTCCACGCCGCCGCCCGATGAGCCGGAAATTTACGGCGAGGCCGGCGCCGGCAATTACAACTTCACGACTATCAACGGACGCATAGGCGGCCCGCTGGTTGCCAACACTTTGAACGGCAAGATCGCCGTTCACTATGCACAGCGCGACGGCTACGCGACTAATCAGGCCAGCGGTGCAAACGACGGTGACATGGACACACTCGCGTGGCGGGCGGCGCTGGCCTGGTTCCCCAACGACCAGCTTGATATGCTGTTCACTATCGACGGCAAGCGCGACAGGCCGGACACATCACGCAGCCCGCTGCGCGAGACTACCGTTACCGGCTTCGCCGATCCGATCGGCGATCCGACTACGCCAACTGTGTTCCAGCCACGCACCGACCCCTACGTCGTCGATGTCAATGCGAACGGCCTGTCGGATCTCAGCTCGGATGGTTTTACGCTGAAAGCGAGTTGGGCGCTGTCGGATGACTGGTCGCTGGAGTCCATCAGCGCGTGGCGCGAGATGGACTTTGACCTCATCCTCGACACCGACGGTTCGCCGCTGCCTATACTCGACATTCTCGTTCGCGAGCAGCAGAAACAATTCAGCCAGGAGCTGCGTGCAAGCTACAACAGCGAGCGCATGAACCTGACGGGCGGCCTGTACTACTTCAACGACGACGATTCTACGTTCAGCGGCTTCGACGACGGCTCGGCCGGCATCTTTGGTTTCCCGGTCGTGGCCTTCGGTTTCCCCTCCAGCGCGCTCGCGCAGACGGACCAGAAAACCGAATCCATCGCCGTGTTTGCCGACCTGAGTTATGCGCTGACCGAAAAACTCGATCTCGGTCTCGGCCTGCGTTACACCTACGAAGAAAAGGAATCGGGCCGCGTGTTCGAGAACTTCTTCGACATCAACGTATCCGTCATTAACAACACGCCGCCGTTCCTGCAGGGCGCGGGCTTGCCGGGCACGCCCATTGTCGGCAAAGCGGATTTCGACGACGTTACGCCGAAGCTGAGTTTTGCTTACCACGCCAGCGATGACACGCTGCTATACGCATCCGTTGCGCGCGGTTTCAAGAGCGGCGGCTTCGACGGGCGCGGCAGCACCGAATTCCAGTTCCAGCCGTTCGATCCGGAAACCGTCTGGGGTTACGAGGCCGGTTTCAAGTCGATGCTGGCCGATGGCCGGATGGTCGTGAACGGCGCGGTGTTTTACAACGATTACTCCGATCTGCAAGTCACCTCGTTCGGCGCCGATCCCGGTACCGGCGTGTTTCAAAGCCTGTTCACCAATGCAGCCGAGGCAAGCATCAAGGGCTTCGAGTTCGAGCTGGCCGCACGGCCGGTGGACGGGCTTGATTTGAACGCAACGCTCGCGTGGCTCGATGCGAGTTACGACGAGTTCAATATTCTCGTGGGCGGCGTGGTAACGGACGTCAGCAGCCGCTCGATGGTCAACTCGCCCGAATGGTCAGCGAGCCTCGGCGTAAGCTACGACTACGCGATCGGTTCCCGGATGCGCGGCAGCGTGCATGCCGATGCGGCCTATCGCGACAAAACCTACACCGAAATTACCGCTTCCGAATTGCTGGCCGCCGACGCCTACGTGCTCGTCAACGCGTTCGTCGCTCTGCGCACGGATGACGATCGTTGGGAAGTACGCGCGGGCGTGCGCAACCTGACCGATCGCGAGGTGCCGGTGCAGGGCTTCAACCTGTCGGAGTTCCCCGGCTATCAACTGAGCTTCTACCGCGCGCCGCGAACCTACGATATTCGTGCCTTCTACCGCTACTGATATGGCCGGCGGGCGCGATACGGAAATGGCTGTGGATCAGCAAACGGCGCAATTGCTTGACGGCCTGAGCCCTCCTGCCAGTTCCGAGCCGGTCGCGTTCGCCGACATCGACATCGAACTGGCACGGGAAGGTGCGCGTGCCGTCTGGCTTGCGTACGCCGGGCCGGTGGATGACCCCTGCAACTGCCGCGACGTAGCCATAAAAGGTGCGAGCGCCGACGTCCCTGCCCGGCTATACAGCCCGGCGGACAGCGCGGAGTACACTTTGCCGCTCGTAATTTTTCTGCACGGTGGCGGCTGGGCGATGGGCGATCTCGACAGTTACGACGGCCTGATGCAGGCGCTATGCGCTAAAAGCGGCGCGCACATGCTGTCCGTGGATTACCGCCGCTCACCCGAGCACCCGTTTCCGGCCGGACTCAACGATACCTTGCGTACCATTGCCTGGGCGCGCGCGGTGGCCGCCGATCACGGGTTCGACCCCACGCGCATCGCCGTGATGGGCGACAGCGCCGGCGGCAACCTCGCGGCCGTTGCCGCGCGACGCATGCACATCGAGCACGGCACGCGGCTTGCGGCCCAATTCCTGATTTACCCGGTGCTGGATGTCAGCCGCCCGCACAGCGCCTACCCATCGCGGATGAGCTACGGCGATGGCGACTACCTGCTGACGCGCGAGAGCATCGACGTGACACTCGACTGGTACCTCGGCGCCGACGACCGCCCCGACAATCCCGACATATCGCCGCTGCTCGCACCCGACCTGACCTGCCTGCCACCGACTGTCATTATCGTCGGCGGTTGCGATCCGCTGTTGGACGAGGCTCTGAACTACGCCGACCTCCTCCAAGCCGCCGGCGTGCCGACCACGTTCAAGTGCTTCGAGCGCACCATTCACGCCTTCCTGTCCTTCGGCGTTCTCGATGTCGCCCAGCGCGCCCGCACCTACCTCGCCGGGGAGATCAAACGGCTACTCTTTTAAGAGGCCGGAAACATTTTTCGTTATGCCTTTCGCCGCAATGCCAAGAGGCGAAGATCGATGAATATCGCTGCCAGAGTTCGTTCGATTTGTCAGAGCCTCATGCGAGGCACGCTCGCGGTCGCCGCCAAGCACGGCTTGATCGGCTTTGCCAAGGCGCTCGCGCTGGAAACTGCGGGGTACGACATCACCGTGAACACAATTTGCCCGAGCTATGAGCGAACCGGCCCGGTCGACCGGCAGATCGCTGAACTCGCCAGGCATCACAACATGCCCGAGCAGGAGGACGTGGACAACATCATGCTGAAGCCGATGCCGAAGCGGGCCTTTATTTCAATTGACGAACTGGCGGGTGTGATCGACTTTTTGCTAAGCGACTGTGCACGCAACATCACGGGACAGGCAATTGCGATTGACGGAGGCTGGACGATGGGGCTCAACTGGTCCGGCAGTTCGAGGGCCCAGTGACTCGAAGCTGTAACCAGCCGCCAATTCGAATGTTGAATGGGCCTAGAAGCGAAAAACCAGACCCGCCCGAGCTTCCCATTGCGTGACCATCGTGCCATCCACCTGGATCAGGCATGCGCCGGCTCCAGCTGCGCTGCTGCAGAAAATAGTGCTGTCAGTGTCCACGAAATTTGTGAATACACGTCCCGCGAGGCGAACACCAAATCGCTTGTTGGCAAACAGTTGCACACCGGCGCCAAAAGAAGCCGAAAGGAAATTTTCTGCGTCAAACTCCTCAATCTGAGGATAAAAGCGTGACAGACCGATAGATAGCGCGATAAATGGGCGCACAGAGTCTCCGTCGAACAGGTAAGCGCCGCCGAAATGAAAGTACTCGACATCTAAATCAATTAACCGGTCATTGACAAAGAGTCCTCGGCTGACTACCTCCGTGTCTTGATGAGCATAGAGAAATTCGTACTGCCCATTGGGGTTTGCACGTACATTGAGCATGATTCCCTGAGCGTCGGAATCATTCAGCTCAACATTGCCGTCGCCGTCCTTTTCATCAAATTGTCCGCCGACTCGATACGCAGCAAAAGGTGTGACCTCGAAGTTGAACACACTATCCTGTGCCGCCGCCGGTGCGGTATTGCAGAGAGGTACCGCAGCGATCATTGCCCAGGAAACGAGAATACTCCGGCGGTGTTTCATCATCGGATCTCCGTCATATCGTTGAGCTGCCCCTTTCTGTCACGGGTTGGAGTTGCCGTTTTCTGCCGAGCCTTTGATCGACACTTCCAAGCTACGGTTGGCGTGGCTCCAGGTCCGCTTTTTCAGACACTGTGTCAGATCAGATCAAAACTGCTGCACAATAGATATCTGCGCATTCACGCCATCGTTATCACGA
>JAJFKS010000027.1 GCA_021773115.1 Woeseiaceae bacterium
GTACCAGCCGTGTTTACACTTGGAATCCCCGCGACAAAGCCCTGGAAGGATTGCGGCAATTGCTTCAAAGCACATTGGATCTTGGAATTCCGGAGGAACGCCTCAAGAAGTATTTTCGACAACGTCGGCGGCCACGGCGACGAGGAAAGCCACTCTAAATGGCAAGCATCACTGCGAATTCAACGCTTGAAGATGTTGCTGCGATTGTTTCGAGTGCATTGGAATACGCCGGCATCGTCGCGACATTGTCCGGCGGCGCGGCGGTATCCATTTATTCAAATAATGAGTATCAATCAAAAGATCTGGACTTCGTGACCGCAGCCTTAGTCGCCGACTTATCTCCGATTCTGACCGAGCTCGGCTTTGTCCACACTGGCGTTCCCAGAATGTCGCAATATTCCCATCCGCTCGTCGACTGGTTCGTGGAGTTTCCACCGACCCCAATTTCATTTGGGCATCTGTACGTGACACACGAGCAATGCGCTACCATCCGGTTACCAGCTGGGGCTCTGCGGATTGTCACGCCAACGCAATCGGTTATGGATCGACTTGCGGCTGCAATTACGTGGAAGGATACCCAATCGCGCCAGCAGGCGATTCTCGTCGCTGCGAACAATGAAATCGAATGGGGAGACCTGCGGGTGTGGTTTAAGAATGAAGGGGAGTCCGACGCGGAGTTCGAACGATTTCGACTTGCGGTGAGAAGGGTAACAGAAAGTTAGCGTTGGTCTGAGTACTCGAACGGCCGGATATTTGCGCAATGAGTCCCGCATTTGAGTCCAATAGGTCGGTAACGAACGCATAAAACACAGCATAATTTGGCGATTTCGACGCGCATGATGAGATCTCGGATGCGGTCCGAAGAAAGCCGGAATAAGTGGGGCAACGGCGGGGGACAGCGACATGAATCTAGCAACTAAAATAGCTATAAAATGAAATCGATAGGATGTTATTGCCGTAGTACCCTTCACCACCAAACGAAAAAAAGCCCTGTTAATCAAACGGTTAACAGGGTTTTTCGGTTCCGGATCACGCATCGAATTGCATGCACTTGCCCGCCCGCCGATGCGTAGCACCCGGAGATCAGCGGCACTCAAGCACCCCGTCGTAATTGAAAAACGACGGTGGCCTTCCGTAGAATGGAAACTATCATGCCGCGAGATGCCGAAAATAATCGATCGGATTTTGCCGTTGCTCGCCGCGATCTCGATCCGATCCTGAATTCCTGCTCCAAGCGCACGCTGCAACGCGTGTTTCGTGACGTGGGTGAGGAAGCGCTGTTGGCTTCGACGAGCGGCCAAGCCATGCTGCCATTGGCCGACTATTTCCGAATTCTGAAAGCGCTCACGATCGAACTGCACGATGAGACCGTGAATCTGTCGTCGCGGCATTTGATGCCCGGCGCCACCGGCTATATCGTCGGCAGCCTGTCGTCTTGCGACACCTTGTACGAGGCAATGAAAATGATTGCCACGTCGTACAATATGCTACACGGCGGCGCCTATAATCATGTCGAGCAACGTGATGGCTGTATCGTCTACATTGTCGACGACAAGCACTTTCCATACCGACTGGACGATGATCTATATATTCACTTCACGCTTGAGTGCGTGCTGATATTTCTGCACTGCATGTTGGTATCGATCACATCGGATGCCTTGTTTTCTCACCTGAAGAAGGTCTACACAAAAAGAGACCGGGGGCACTCGGTCAGTCGTCATATGGATTTCTGGACGGTGCCCATTCGCTACCACTCCGGCGCGTACACATTAATTTATGACGCGTCAGCCGCGGACCTGCCCGTTGACGTCGCACCCGGCCTCACACCGTCGTCGCAGGAAATCTACGATGATGTCGTTCGGACCGTGGAGGCCATGTCGTCGCTTGATCAGCAACAACACGACATCGTTTGCCAGGTCGAAAAAGCGATCGGGAAAAAGATGTTCAACCAGGCCGACACCGCCAGATACCTGGGCTGTAGCGTGGCGACCCTGCGGCGCCGATTGCACGAAAAAAACAGCAGCTATCGTGCGATCAGCAAGGCGACGCTGAACAAAACGGCACTACGACTCCTGGCGCAGGGCTTTCACACGAGTGAAATCGCGGAACAATTGGGTTTTTCGGACTTTCGCAGCTTCACCCGAGCATTCAAAACCTGGAACGGTTTGACGCCCAAACAATACAGTCAAATGACTAAGCCAGTCGATACCAACGACTGATCTCGCAATCGCCACCCGATTTCCGGTGAGCGAAATTGTCCACTTTGATTGATCCCGCTGATCATAGGCAATCCGCAAATTCTCCGTAATAGTGTGCCCCTAGTGCTGGCTGACAAGCGGGCGGCGCCGATGAATTCGTATCGCAGGGGGAATCAACATGAATCAAGTAAGGGCAGGTGTGCGGATACTGGCGCTGACATTCGTGACATCGACCGGTGCAGGATTACCGCTCGTTGCCATTGCTCAGAACGACTCGGTTGATTCTACGTCCCTCGACGAGATTATTGTCACGGCAGAGAGACGCAGCGCCAATCTCCAGGAAGTGCCGGTCTCGATGACCTCTTACAGCGCCGATGATCTGGCGGCACTGCAAGTGACTGACATTGGTGACCTGCAATCGCTGGTTCCAAACCTGAGCGTCCACGTAGGCGACGCCAACAATGCGGTTGTCTATATTCGTGGAGTTGGTCAGGTTGATTCAATTGCCTTTTTCGAACCCGGTGTTGGCATTTATCTCGATGACATCTACCTGGGTCGAGCGCAAGGCGCTTTCCTGGATGTCGTTGATGTCGAGCGCATCGAGGTCCTTCGTGGACCGCAGGGCAGTCTTTATGGCCGCAACACGGTAGGCGGCGCAATAAAGTATGTGTCGGCGCAGCCGACCAACGAGTTGTCGGGGAACATAACCGCAAGCGTCGGCAATTTCGGCCGTGCCGATATCAAGGCATCCTTAAGCGGGCCGATAATAGGCGACAAGCTATCGGGGCGACTGACGGCCGCGAAGCTGAGTCGAGATGGCTATTCGGATAACGCCTTTGACGGCAATGACGATGGCGACCAGGACACGTTCTTCTTGCGGGGTGTGCTTGATTTCCAGGCTAGCGATACCCTGTCGATTCAATTGTCGGCCGATTTTACCGACTCCGACCCCGACCGCTCCCGGACACCGTCGAAAGTGACGCCAATCAGCATTCTCACCGTTGATCCGTTCACGTTTGGCTTGTCCACGACGACCTATCCCGCCGATGTCGATCCTTTCGCGGTGAATGCGGATTTTAATCTTGTTGAGCAGACTGAAACGAAAGGTGTCGGCCTCAACGTCACGTGGGACGTCAACGATCAACTGACGGCCAAGTCGATCAGCTCCTACCGGGAACTGGAATACGGTACCGAGATCGACCTGGACGGTACCCCTGTCAACGCGTTTGGCATCTATTACTTCAATGATCAAATACAGGTGACGCAGGAATTTCAGCTTACCTACACCGGTGAGCGCATAGCCGCAGTCGGCGGTGTCTACTATTTCAATGAAAAGGGCGACACTTTTGATGGCGGCGTATTTAGCAACTTTCTGATTGCAGCGTCCGGCATCAGCGAATTCAGTACCGACAGTTACGCCGCGTTTGGCCAGCTCGACTACGCGTTTAGCGATCGTCTCACGGGAATTATCGGACTGCGATATACCGACGAAGAAAAAGACTACGCTCGCACGATCGAGGACTTCGATCTTACGGCGCTCGCCGGAATCCTATTCGATCCGGTCACATTCGCGGTCAGCTACGCGAATCCAGAGCTTCTGAACCCAAGAAGTTCTGATCTTCGCCTGGGTACCGGTGTCGGTGTTGCGCGACCGCGTGCCGATCCCGATCCGGCCAGCTTCGACAACCTCTCGTTCAAGGTCGGGCTGAAATTTCAGGTAAACGATGACCTGCAGCTTTTCGGCACCGTGTCCGAAGGCTTCAAAAGCGGTGGCTTTAACGGGCGACTGGCGGATGGTCAACTGCAGCCCTACGACGAGGAAACACTGATTAGTTTTGAGGCTGGCGTCAAATCCGAATGGTGGGACAATCGATTGCGGCTCAACGGTTCGCTGTTCTTCACACGTTACGAGGATCTGCAGGTCAGCAGTTTCGAAGCGACAGCAGACGGTAGCTCCATTCTTCCTGTATTCACAAATGCCGGCGAGGCGGATATTGCAGGAATAGAACTGGAACTTGCGGCCATGCTCAGTGAGCGCACGCAACTCAGCGCGAATCTTGGCTATTTGGACGCCGACTACGGTGAGTTCCTGGCCGGCGTAGATCCCGCAACCAACCAGGTGATCGACGTTAGTGATCAGCGAGAACTCGTAAACTCACCGAAATGGGATGCATTTGTAAGGCTCTCGCACGACGTTCCGTTGTCAACGGGCAGCCTGACGTTTGCCGGCGATATTGGCTATCGCAGCAAGACCTATCTCGAGGTCAACTCCAGCGAGAATCTGGCGCAAGGCGGCTATTCGGTCTACAACGCGTCCATCGCGTTCCGATCCGCAGACGACACATGGCAACTGATGCTCGGCGGAAAAAACCTGGGCGACAAGGAATACCGTACCCACGCGTTTGATCTATCGGCGTTTCCGGGCGTTGAGCTTGGTTATTACAACGCACCACGGACGTATAGCCTCACTGGCAGCTACCGATTCTGATTGGGTCGTTCAGCCAGTGACCTTATCTGCGAATAAGCGCGTATTGCAGCATTTGCCGGGTATTCATTCACAGATCGTACAGACTGAGCGAATCAACAGTCATGTCTTGACCTCTGGAGCCGATGAAAGCGAGGTTATCGTTTTCCTGCACGGCAACCTTGCCGCGGCGACCTATTTCGAAGAATTGATGCTATCGCTGTCGGGCAGTTATCGTTGCGTTGCTCCGGACCTGAGAGGTTACGGTGACACCGAAGACCTGCCGATCGACGCAAGCCGTGGGGCAGGTGATTGGGCGGACGATCTCGCAGCGCTGCTCGACGTTCTGCGTATTGATTCGGCGCATTTGCTGGGCTGGTCCGCGGGCGCCGCTGGAATCATGCAATTTGCACTTGATTATCCCGACCGCGTTAACTCGCTGATTCTGGTTGCGCCGGTCAGCCCATACGGTTTCGGCGGCACGCGTGACGTTACGGGGACGCCCAGTAACCCGGACTTCGCGGGATCGGGCGCCGGCATTGTCAATGCAGAAGTCGTGGAACAACTGCGGTCGGGCAACACCAACGCCGATTCTCCAGCGGCGCCGCTGCATCTGTTACGTGAATATTTCGTCAAGCCTCCATTGCGCCTTGAACGGGAAGCGACCCTGGTTGCGGCGACTCTCCAGCAAAAGCTCGGCGAGCGACGATATCCCGGCGATCACGTGTCGTCACCGAATTGGCCACATGTTGCGCCCGGGAATTGGGGGGCAACGAATGCGCTAAGTCCGAAGTACATCGATGTCAGCCGCATTGTCGAAATTGAAAATAAGCCAGCGATACTTTGGGTTCGCGGCGACAGCGACCAGATCGTTAGCGATCACTCCCTGTTCGACGCAGCGGTCCTGGTGCCCGATGGCAGCGACATCGACTACCCGGCGCAACCGATGGTGGCACAAATGCGCGATGTACTGACTCGCTACAAAACCTGCGGGGGGCAAGTGCGTGAAGTAGAACTCAGGGACACCGGGCACAGTCCGTTTCTGGAAAAACCCGGAGAATTTGCCGAACTGGTATCGGTGTTTCTGGCGAACGTGAGCTGAATCCCGCGTGGCCGTCACAGCAAGCAACACTGACAACATGATGCCTGCGACATCGCTGATTGACCAATGTGCAATCGTGACCGGAGCAACCAGCGGCATCGGTCTTGGTATAGCGCGGGCATTGGCGTCAGTTGGGGCCGATGTGGTCATAAACGGTCTCGGTACCGCAGCGGACATTCAGCGGGTAGTTGATTTACTGAACGACTCCGGTAGTGGCCGCGTTGTTTATTCTGATGCCAACATGACAAATGTCGAGCAGATCGAGGCGATGATCGAGCTTGCAGTTGAGGAATTTGGCCATCTCGATATTCTCGTCAACAATGCCGGTATCCAGCACGTTGCACCCGTACAGGACTTTCCGACCGATCAGTGGAACGCGATCATTGCAGTGAACTTGTCCGGATGCTTCCATACGATACGCTGCGCGACTCCGCACCTGCTCGCCAACCGCCGTGGTCGAATCATCAACATTGCTTCCACGCACGCGCTGGTCGCGTCGCCATTCAAGTCCGCCTATGTTGCAGCGAAACATGGCGTGGCTGGACTGACGAAAGTCGTCGCGTTGGAGCTGGCGGACAAGAACATCACGGTCAATGCGATTGCGCCAGGCTATGTAGAAACGCCACTGGTTGCAGGACAGGTTGCGGACACGGCCAGGGCACGAGGGATTTCAGCAGATGACGTTGTGAACGATGTGATGCTCAGCGCGCAGCCGACGGGTCGTTTCGTGCAAATCGATGAGCTCGCCTCGCTGGTGTTGTTCCTGTGCAGTGATGGTGCCCGCTCAATTACCGGTGCGATTTTGCCAGTTGACGGCGGATGGTGTGCACAATAGGAACGCAAACGAAGCCGAATCGATCGAACCCGAGATCAGGCCCGAGTCGATATCTTCGATTTCGTAGAAACGTTTTACAATTGAAGCGGTCGTCACAGCCATCTCGGTGACGTCAGCCCAGAGGCCTTTGAACAGGCTTCAAATTGCAGCGGAGCGATGTCCGTCTGAGCGGGGGCAGTCCACTGTTCATATTGTATTGCGCTCCATGAAGAGTCAGCGGAGTTATAGCCGAAATCGACGGTCACCACTCCCCTGGAGCGGACACTCAACGTACGCATCAAATTTCTTGTGGTACTGAGTGACTGTAAAAGCCCGTCGAGCCAAACATGTCATATGGAGGCGTTTTCTGTGCGCCGCAAACGTAGATTGCGATTCTCTTTTTCATTGGCCAAAATTTGAAAAGAGAATACGAATTCTCATTTACGGCGGGCTGGCGATGACTGACGGGATCGGAAAACTGGGACTTTTATGGCGGGCTTGCGGCCGGGCGAAGAGCGGACCGGTATTATGCTCATCCAAAGACGCGCTTTTTAGCCATAAAAACGCCAATTGCTCGTTGTCCAGCGATAGCGCTTTATTCAAATGCAATTCCAGGACTTTGAAAATAGCGCCCCTTCGGACCCTCAAGTGTATGGCGAGTTCGCACGTCAGCCTTCTAACCATTCCGCCAACTGGGCGTTTTGGAAATCGAATAACAATCGAGCGCGCAACGCGCGTCTTGCTCGCCAGTTTAACTGGCGCCTCACGCCGATGATCACAACTGCAACTCGCTTCGATGCAGCCCTCGACGTGTCATTGGCCATTATCGTGTTTCTTGCAGCTCGCAGTTTGCTGGACAGCCTTGGCGTGCCGAAACCGGCGTCTATCGCAGTTGTAGCCACTCTTTTTATTGCGACTCTGCGCATGCGTCAACTGGGGATCACATGGTCCGACCTTGGATTCGTTCCGCCAGATAGCATTGTGTTTACGCTGCTAATGGCATTGGCGGCGTATATCGTCACGGCGATGGCGGTCGCATTTATCGTTACACCGGTCGCGAATGTACTCGAGTTGCCGGCACCGGCTTTTGACAAGCTGGGCGACCTGCACAACAACTTGCCATACCTGCTCTTCATGGTCGTTGTTATCGGGTGGGGAACGGCGGCGTTCGGCGAGGAGCTGCTGTTTCGCGGCTTTTTGCAGAGTCGCCTGGTTAGTCTTTTTGGAAGTGGGCTTGTTGCTGTGGTCTCCGCCATCGTCTTACAGGCGACACTCTTTGGACTCGGACAGGAATAGCCCAAGAGACTGCAGCTTACAGGAGAAAGTAATGGACAGATTGAATCAAATTGCACTAAGACAGGGTGCAACCTATGGTCTTGGGTTGGTCGTTTTCGGCGTTTGTTTTCGCATCGCAAATGTGCCAATTCAATCACCACTCACCTGGGTTTTTTACGCAGTCTTACCGCTAGTCGCCTGGATTTCAATTCGTCAGCTTCGACGCGATAACCCGCGAGCCAGTTTCAAGGCCATGTTCGAGGTTGGCTCCTATGCAACGATAGTTGCATCCGTTATTTACGTGATTTCGGTCGTCCTATATAACGCTCTTGTCGATGCGTCTTTGTTAAAAGAGATTGAGACGTACCTGCGTCAGGCTGCGATTGATGCAGGTAAAGTTGGCGCCGCGCTCGAGGAAGCAAATCGCTATGCGAAGATTTTTACGCAACCGGGCCTTTTCGCTATTGTGGTCTTCATACAGCTCGCAATTGCAGGAGTGTCGTCGGCGTTGTCTTTTGCGATTTGGAACGTCTACCGTAACCGACGCGCGGCCCCGGTTGTCATCATAGGTCGGTAAGATGCGGCGCAGAAGCAGCTGAATCGTCTCGGTGGCTGGTTGAGTTTTAGCCCCTATCAATTCGTTTTTTCAGAATAGTCAGTTCTTTATGAACTGGACGATATGCTGGCGAAACTCCGTCACGAATATTGACCTTCAGGCCCTAATCCAAGATTCGGGTAAGAGTGACATCGATACAGCGTTCTAAAGGGTGACGATATTTCGCGTGACACGTAATTTTCGGGCGGCTCAAATGTAGGTTGTAATTCTCTTTTTTCCGGTCGAGAATCAATAAAGAGAATATATCCTCTCTTTTAAGGACCAGGCAAAACGTGAGTTCGAACGGCCCAAAAAGACCGCAACAGGCGCGCAGCAAAGCAACCCTGGAACGGCTGCTGTCAGCAACCGAAGCGATGCTGAAGAATAAGACGTTTAGCGAAATTACAGTTGCCGACATTGTCGACGCCGCTGCTACCAGCACTGGCGCCTTTTACAAACGCTTCAGTAGTAAAGCAGAGTTGCTGCCATACCTTATTGAGAAGCGGCAAGAGCGCCACTTGGCGGAAATTGAAGCTTTTGTTGCGGATCCACATTGGCATGACGTGGGGCTCACCGATCGCGTTAATACATTCACAAAAATCCTCTCCGAGTCTTACATTCAAAACCGCGGGCCAATACGTGCTCTGGTTTCCCGGCAGTTTTCCGATCGTTCGGAGCTTCCGCCCGAAGAGATTAGAAAAGCACGTGCGATCGTCGACCTGATTGCTGGATGGCTGATCGAGTGCAGCGACGAAATCCAACACCCGTCTCCCATTGACGCGGTAAAGGTCGGGATGTTCATGGCGGTGACTGCGCTTCAGAGTGGCCTGCTTTTTCAGCCAGTGAGCAAACGCTTTAGCAACAAATTGCTGGTCACTGAAGTCACCACCGCGTTGCTTGCCTACCTGGGTGTAGGCGATGACCGCGGTAAACGAACGCCCAGGAGGCCGCAATAGATTGCTGTGGCTACAGGACGTTCATGATTAATTTTATGGAGCAAAATAATGAAGACCGGAACACTTTTTCAACTCACTGTGCTGCTGACAATCTTCTCTACCGCCAGCGCCAACAAAATGTCTCCCGAAAAGAGCGATGAACTACGCATCGGCGATAGCCGGATCAATCTGGCATTCATAACTCCCTATACGGCTCGTTTTGAACTTACTCGAATTGATGCCGATGGGCGCAGACAAGCAAACGGAGAATGGACCGACCACGTCGACTTCCGGGAGCAGGGAGGAGTTCGCTTGCTGCGGCGTGAAGTCGCACGATCAAGTTCAGGCGGTATCGAAGATCTGCGGCAAGTGCATCTTGTCGATGCAACTTCGCTTGCGCCCAAGGTGACTGATCAGCGCGGGGAGTCGGGATCCATTTCTCACCTTGACTTTTCCGGACCGAAAGTTGTCGCGACAATTTTACAAAGTAGCGAATCCGTAACACTTCAAGTTCCGTTGGAATTTTAAGAAACAGTCGCCCTATCTTTTCAAAACCTTGCAACGATTTGCCGATGGCTCGACTTGGGAGTCTGTTCTGGTCGGGTCAGGCAAGCCCTGATACCGACTAGGGAAGCTGGCACCATGCATGTTTTTGATCACGCATTTTTCATCCTCATTTTCACCTGCGGTCGCTGGAGTCAGAATGGGAGTTGGCATTCGTAAGAAGGTCGACGAGGATTTTTTTGTTCAGGAAGATGGAATCATTATTTCCGGAGGATCAGAATCCATCGGGCAGCGCCTGGCGCGATTCTCGATTGCGCCAAGGGGTACTTTATCCGACATTGGTGATCTCGCCAGCGACACCCGACTTGAAGTGCGCGAGAAGCGCGACGATGCCTCCCGCAACAAGAACGGACAGGAACAGGATTGCCTGCTTGGCAAATAACAATGGAATAATTCCTCCCAGAAGCATTAGCACTCCGCCAACGAGGAACTTGTGCTTCCATGACATGATCCCGCCCGTCACTCCGAGCACCAGGCTGAGGATCATCAGCAGGCCTGCCGTGCCCATGTTCTGGAGTTGCTCTCCACCGAGCGCACGTTGCATCTCGTTGAGCTGGCCGAAGTCTCCAAGCCACTTCATGCCGAGTGCGCCGGCAATCAAACCTCCAAGTACACCAAGAATCATTGCCGCTATTCTCATCAGCGTGGCTCGACGAAAGGAAACGGCGTCAGTCAGGTCGCCGCGGAAATGCTCGATACGACAGTAGCCGAGAAATTGGTGCGTAATAACATCCGTTGGATGTTAGCCGTTGCACTGCGGCTGTTAGGCGATCGTGCATTGGCAGAAGATGCTGTCCAGGAGGGGTTTCTGGCAGCCTTTCCGTGCAAGCTGACGATCGCGATGTTTGTAACCTTTTCCAGATAGCGGCAACTAAGGTCTCAGAGATGGTGCATTGGCGCGCTTCGACTGTGGCCTGTGCGGCCGCCGCCGAAGTCGAATCAGACACAAAATCATGGACTGGCGATCCAGAAACGAGTAGAGAGTTGAGTGCGCCTTTGGAATGATCACCATTGAGTATTTTACTTACAAAGGAAACAAACGATGAAAAATATCAATCGAACTATTGCTATCACGAGCGTTGTCACGACGGCGATGATCTTGTTGTCGTCCGGAGCGATGGCCGCTAACAAAAATGCCAAGCCAGAGAAGTGTTATGGCGTTGCGAAAGCTGGCCAGAACGACTGCGCGGCCGGGCCTGGTACAACCTGTGCCGGAACCAGCACAACCGATGCGCAGGGCAATGCGTGGACCTATGTTTTAGCAGGCAGCTGTGAAAAACTGGTCGGTGGCAGCCTGAAACCAAAGCAGACGCCGGAAAAGAAATAGGAAATCAGCTGGCAAGTTGACTTCAAGGGGCTGACGTAAACCGTATCGTCAGCCCCTCTTCTTCAGACGCTTGAGTGGCAGGGTACAACAGTTGATTAGGAATTCTATCCCGCCGACAAGTGGCGTCAGCCTGAAAGCACGTCATTATGAAACGGTGCTCAATCAGCATCCGTCGATTGGCTGGTTTGAGATACATCCGGAAAACTATATGGGCGATGGCGGCCCGCCGCATCGGTATCTAACGGCAATTCGCGAACGCTACCCATTATCCATGCATGGAGTGGGCATGTCGCTCGGTTCCAGTGACGGCATCGATGCGCAGCATCTGAAAGCGCTGCGCAGACTGGTCAACCGGTATCAACCGGGGCAGGTATCCGAACATCTGGCCTGGAGCCATTTCAAGCAAAAATTTCACAACGACCTGTTGCCGTTACCGTATAGCGATGACAGCTTAAGGACCATCGTCGAAAACATCGATCGGGTGCAGGACAGCCTTGCCAGATCGATCCTCGTAGAGAACCCGTCGTCCTATCTGGAGTTTCGCGACAATCGCTACAGTGAACCGGAGTTTCTCGCAGAGCTGACAAGGCGAACGGGTTGTGGCTTGTTGCTGGACATCAATAACATATACGTCTCTGCATGCAACCTGGGATTTGATGCCTGCGATTATCTTGCTCGCATACCCTGGGATCGCGTCGGTGAAATTCACCTGGCGGGTCACTCGATTCAACAAATTGACGAAACACAGGTCAGGATTGATGATCATGGATCGCCCGTCACGGATGAAGTCTGGGCGCTTCATGAGCTGGCCTTGAAAAATATTGGCAGGCGCGTTCCTGTGATGATCGAATGGGATACGGAGATACCCGAGTTTGACGTCCTGCTCGGAGAAGCAGCTAAAGCCGACGCGATTGCGGACGCAATTCACACGACAACAAATGCAGTGGCGAGATAATCTGATATGTCGTCGATGAGTCTTCACGATCTGCAGCAAGCGTTCAGTAACGCGATTTTCGATGTCGATGGTGACTCGATATTGCCCTGTGTCAAAGGTTCGTCGGACGGTGGCAAGAACAAGCGACTCGATATATACCGGAATAACGTTTTCTACTCTTTGACCAATGCACTAGCCGACCTTTATCCCGTCATCAAACGCCTGGTGGGCGAGCAGTTCTTCAACGCCACGGCTACCGAATACCTGCGTCAGCGCCCACCGAATTCGGCAGCGATGGTCAATTTCGGCAAGGATTTTCCTGAATTCCTGGTGGAGTTTGAACACACTGCGGGACTCCTCTATCTGCCCGACGTAGCCCAGACGGAACTCGCGCGCCATCAGGCGTATCACGCTGAAGACGTGCCGGCACTGTCTGTTACTGACTTCTCCGCGGTAGATCCAGAGCAACTAAGCCGGTCGCAACTGGTATTGCACCCATCGCTTACATTGCTCAAGTCCCGTTTTCCGGTATTGCAAATTTGGAATGCGAATCAGGGCGATAACGGGAATGATGAGATTATCGACCTTGACAGCGGCGGCTCAACAACGGCTGTGCACCGGCCAGAATACGACGTCTATTGTGATGAAATCGACATCGTAACGTACACGCTTCTTGACGCGCTGCGGCAAGAAGAGCCCCTGGAATCTGCCATACACAGCGCCGAGGAATCGGACTCGGACTTATCCATGTCTGAAGTTTTTGCCTGGTGTATTCAACAGGGATTTTTTACAGAAATAGTAGGGAGTTAAGATTATGAGCAATGTCATTGCGGCAGCGCTGGAGCGAATAAATCAGGTGTTGGACAAGGTTCCCGCATGGCTGGTCTCATTGTTTGCCAGAATTGCGATCGCCAACACGTTCTGGTCGTCCGCACAGACCAAGATATCCGGGTGGGACTTATTCGGCCAATCCTGGAAGTTCTGGAATCTGTCCGATAGCACGTTCATGTTGTTTGAGTACGAATACATTGTGCCGCTACTGCCGGTGAACCTGTCGGCCTATCTGGCGACATTCGGTGAGTTCTTCCTGTCGATCGCAATCGTACTAGGTCTTTTGACTCGAGTGAGCGCGATCGGCCTGTTGATGATGACTTTGGTCATCCAGACGTTTGTTTACCCGGACGCCTGGGGTGTGCATATTTTTTGGGCCGCATCGCTTCTTTACCTCATCAAGTACGGCGCCGAAGCAATATCCATCGACTATTTTCTACGTAAGAAAGTGGCCTGATTTTGCGTGGTTCATAGCGCGAGTATAGGGAAACAATCCCATGCGAGGCCAAGGCGCTCGTATCATCGTTAAGCGGAGCTCACTACAGGGTTTTCGGTTTTGACAAGTACAGATAGAGTGCTACTGCGAACCCGGCACTTTGCAGAATCATAGCCATGACGACGACCTGGTAGCGCACCGCAGTAAGTGGGTCTACCCCTGAAAGAATTTGCCCGGTCATCATGCCGGGTAGCGAGACAATGCCGACAGCCAGTAGCGCATTGATCTGCGGAATCAGGGCGGCGTTCCAGGCTGCGCTGCGAGCTTCTTCGTACGTCGATCTCCCGGCTAGCTCCCTTTCGAGTCGTTCGGCGGCGAGCGTAATTGCGGTCATCGCGTTTGAGAAAATCATGCCAGCCAGCGGGATTATCAAACGCGGTTGATACCATGGGTCGTGCAATTTGAGGACTGCGAACAAAACAAAAACGAGAACGGCGCTACCCGCTAGCGCAATTGCCGCACTGGCTTTCAGGAATGCCAATCGCCGCTCGGTGGTGACAGTTCGGATTCCGATCGCCGCTGAAGCAATCACCATTACGATGACAACAGCCAGACCGATCAACGGGTTCGTTGCTGCAAACAGAAAAACAAGTACGAAACCAACCGCCAGAAGCTGTACAAGCATGCGGAAAGTGGCAACGGCGGTTTCCTGTCCGCGGCCCGACCATTTTTGTGCAATCCATGCAACGCCGATCACCGGCGCGAGGCAAATGCTCAAACTGAAGATACTAATTTCAGGCATCAGCCATTATAGCTTTGAATTCGTCGTGCAGCCGAGCAGCCGCGGCCCTGTTGTAATGCCTAGTCGTACATTTGGCGATCACTGAGCCGCACAATCAAGATGTCGCTGGCAATTCGGTCGATGACTCGTTCAGCGGTGCTGCCGATAATCATTCGCTTTAGGCCCCAGCGGGCGAGCACCCCCATGACCACCAGCCCTGACCCCACGCTCCTGGAAAACGCCGGAATAATTTCGTGAGTGTGTCCCGGAAGTTGGTGGGCGCGATCAATATCGACTTTACAGTCTGTGGCTAATGCATCCAGAGCGTTTCCATGTTCCGCCTTGATACGTGCATCAATCTCGTCGATCGGCAACTTGCTTGCGTTGATCGCGCGCCTGGCAGCTGTACCAATCCCGATCATTCGCTCGTAAACATGCAGCAGGTGTAACTCACCGTTAGCCGCTTCCGCCACAAGCTTGGCCGTTCGGACAATCTCGTGATCCAGCGCCGCTGGCTTGTCGTCAGCACTGCTTGGGTCGACTGCCGCAACGATAACTGGATTTTCCGGCATTGTTTCGGACCGGACCAACCACAGTGGCTGTGGGCACATGCGCATCAATTGCCAGTCCGAATCAATCAGCATGCTCCGTTCTGCGGCAGTGTGGTTTTGACTTGCCTTAATTACGAGCTTTAGATCGAGGTTGTCCGATATTTCGAGAACGCCATCGTCAAGCGGACGCGAGCGCAGAACAGAGCTTGTCACTTCGATACCTTCGCTGCGCAATTTGTCTGCATAGTCCTCAACGATGGCAGTTTGTGTCTGCAGGATTTCTTTACGAAGCCGGTCGGCTTCGCTCGAAATCGAGAAACCACCGAACATCGCCCCGCTGTCCGGCTCGAATAGCGCCAGGTGAATCTTGTAATGAAAAGTGCGCGCGATCCACATTGTCCGGTCAATCAGGATGTCGGGTATACAGTCCAGTTCGAGGATTGCGAGTGCGGTAGCTTTCTTGGTCATGTTGTTCATTTTCCTGCAAGTTTAGGGATAAATTCGATAGTCGTATTTCGGCGTCACCACGTTGTAGTGTGGCTGCAAGAAAACGACGAGGTCGGTCAATTCCTGCACGGTCATATACCCGTTGTAGTTGTACATATTCGATTCGCCATTCTCGGACACAATTTCTGCCGCATATCCGGCTGCTAACTCGTGCGACGGGTTAATAATCGCCGTAACCAGTTCGCCGTAGGTTTTGACTTTTGATACCGTCCCACCCAGTTCAACGTACGGCGGATCCGCATGTGGAATCTCCGGAAATTCTTCGCCAGCGACGGTGTGACACTGATGACATTGCATGTACAGAAACGCCATGCGTCCGTTAGCCGCGTCGCCATCAGGCAAACGAAAGCCGGCCGGTGATGACGCGGTTCGGGTACATCCGGTCGCGAGCAGAAAGAACGTAATTGACAGTAGTCCGAGCATTTCCCTGAGCATTTTTCGTCTCCCTTGAGCTTTCAGCGCGCAAACATCTACGGTACAGATATAGCATGCCTGCCTGCTGTATTTGATAAGGGAAAAGCGCAGTAGTTTGTGGCAACTATCATCACTCCTGGTGTGCTCCACTATGGGGTTTCCGCAATATCATGGGGCCGGAGATTGCGCGACAATGGTGCCTTGTTGCTGTTCTGAGGTATTTGCGATGAAAAACCCGTTAACTCTGATTCTATTCATCATGACGGTGCAGGCTTGTGCGGGAGAGGTATCGAGCGGTCCGCTTAACGACTATGAAGAGGTGCATGCGACGACCATTCTTGACGCCCCGAGCATCGACGAAAATGACGTGGCTCCCGATAAACGCGATCGGGTCAAGCGCGGTGAGTACATGGTCGAACTGCTGGGCTGTGGGACCTGCCATACGAATGGTGCGCTCGAGGGGGATCCTGACACAGACCGTCATATGGCGGGATCAGACATTGGCATCGCATACACGTCGCCACTGGACAATCGTTATCCGGGTGTTGTTTTCCCACCGAATATCACGTCCGATATCGAAACAGGCATTGGTGGCTGGAGTGATGAGCAATTGTCGATGGCTATTCGTGAGGGACGAGGCCAACACGGTGACAAACCCGGACTGGTGATGCCATGGCCAGGCTATGCAAAACTGTCAGACGACGATACGGCGGCGATCTCCGACTATCTTCGAAGCCTGGATCCGATTCGCCACAAAGTGCCGAAGAATGTTGCGCTTGGTCAACGAACCAACGCCTCGTTTGTCTATTTCGGCTTCTACCGCAACAAATAACAGGGCCGTTCTGACCGACTGGTTCTAGCCGTTAGGTTCTAGCCGATATCGACCCTCATCCCCTGGCGGGCGATCGTTACCGGTGCCCGTAATTCAGTTTCGAGTCGCTCGGTGAGCGGTATTTGCGATCGCTCCTCGCCGTGCACCAGGTAGACCGGTGGCTTGCTTTCGAAGTGCCGATACCAGTCAACGAGACCGGCCTGGTCGGCGTGCGCAGACAGGCCACCGATTGTGTGTACCGTTGCACGCACCTTGTACTCTTCTCCCCAGAGTCGAATTTCGTCGGCTCCGTCGACAATTTGCCGCCCGAGTGTACCGTCGGCCTGGTATCCGACGATCACGACGTGACATTCCGGTCGCCAGATATTGTACTTGAGGTGATGGTGGATACGACCGCCGGTGCACATACCGCTGCCGGCAATAATAATTGCGCCCGATTTGATCGAATTGATGGTCATCGATTCTTCGGTTGATCGCGTTGCGAAGATATTTGGCAAGGGCGGCAGCGTTGAGTCGCCGCTGAACAGCTGCGCACCGTAAAGATCTCGGTATCGTGCATAGGCCTCGGTCGCGTCAATTGCCATCGGGCTATCAAGATACACCTGCCATGACTTGAGTCTCCAGGAATGCTCGTGCTCTTTCATCAGGTATAAAAGATCCTGTGTTCGACCTACCGTAAATGCCGGTATCACGACATTTCCACGTGACGCGCGCGCACTATCGAACACTTCCCCGAGTTCCGCGATCGTTTCATCAAACGGGCGGTGCATGCGGTCGCCGTAGGTGCTCTCCATTACCACGAGATCGGCAGACTGCAACTGGGCTGGTGGGTTCATGACCGGAGCTTTGGCATAACCGAGATCGCCGCTGAAAACGAGGGTGCTGAGCTTGTCACCGTGCTTGCACCGCATTTCGACAATGGCTGAGCCGAGAATATGACCGGCATCGTGCAGATTGAGAAACAGGCCTGGCAGGATCTCCGTGGTTTCCCCGTACTCGACCCCCCGGAACAGGCGCAGGCAGGCCTTTGCATCGTCGCGGGTGTACAGGGCCTCAATCGGGTCCAGCCCCTTCTTTTCGCGGTGCTTGTTTTCCCACTCTGCGTCTTTCTCATTCAAATAGCCCGAGTCAGGGAGCATGATTTCCGACAGCGCGAGTGTCCCCCGGTGCGTGTAGATCGGGCCTTGGTAGCCGCGCTTGAATAGCAGTGGAATACGGCCAGAATGATCGATATGCGCATGACTTAGAACAACCGCATCGATCTCGTCGACTGGCACAGGGAAATCCGCCTTGTTTTGCGCTTCGCTCTTGCGCGAGCCTTGAATGAGCCCGCATTCAAGCAATACCGTGTGCTGGTCGGTTCGCAGCACATACAGCGAACCGGTTACCTGCTCGGTTGCGCCAAAAAACTGGATTGAAAATGTCATGGTAAAACCCGCTCTTCGTCTGTCACGTTAAAGTCTCATGCCTTCCCGGATCGTATTCAATACGTAAATACACGCGCTTGCCATGGTCGTTCCAGCGCACTTATGCAGTTAAACTGGGCACCGATGTTCGATGAGAGAATACTAATGGTCGCTACGTTGGAAAAAGTTTTCGTTCACGCTGTTTGCGCGTTGCTGTTGCCAGGCGCAGTCTTCTGCGAGGAACGGGTTTCCGATACCGCACTCAATCACGCTAAAGAAATTCTCAAATCGACACCGTTGATCGACGGCCACAATGATTTGCCCTGGGTGATTCGTGAAGTGACGGGCGGCGATGTCGCCGCGTTTCGATTGCAGGATCGAAACGAATTCGATACCGATATTCCGCGGCTGCGTGAGGGCAGAGTTGGTGGTCAATTCTGGTCGGCATGGATTCCCGGGGAAACCGCTGCCGCGGACGCAGCACGTCTGCAGCTCGAACAAATTGCGATCGCCCGAAAAATTATCGAGGAGCATCCGGATACTTTTGAGCTCGCATCGACAGCGGACGATATCGTTCGCATCTTCGCCAACGGGAAAATAGCGTCTCTACTGGGAATGGAAGGCGGCTACGGACTGAATAATTCGCTCACTAACCTGGCCATGTACTACAGTCTGGGTATCCGTTACATGAGCTTGACCCATAATGTCACTCTCGATTGGGCGGACGCGGCACTTGGTGAGCAATCGCACGGTGGCCTGAATCGGTTCGGCGTTGAAGTTATTCGCGAAATGAATCGCCTCGGCATGATGGTGGACATCGCGCACGCATCGCCGGCCACCATGCATCAGGCGCTGGATGCATCCGCGGCACCCGTGATCTGGTCGCACGCGGCCGCGAGGGCGCTGGTTGATCATCCTCGCAACGTTCCCGATGGTGTACTGAAACGACTGGACAGAAACGGTGGCATCGTCATGGTGACGTTTATCCCGTCATTTCTGCGCAAAGATGTCTGGGACATGGAGGAAAAAATGTGGGCGACCGATGCCGCTTCGGATACGGTACGCGAAATCAGGGACATCTGGACAGCCTACGATGCCGAATTCGGTGCGGTCCGTGCGTCGCTCAATGACGTTGTCTTGCATATTGAACACATTCGCGATGTAGCCGGAATCGACCACGTCGGTATCGGCAGTGATTTCTGGGGCATGCTCGACATGCCGATCGGACTCGAAGACGTTTCCGGGTTTCCACGATTGTTTGCGGCTCTGATTGATCGCGGCTGGTCTGATGCGGATCTGAAAAAACTCGCGGGCGAAAACCTGTTGCGCGTGTTGCGCGAAGTGGAATTGGTCGCGAAAGAACTACAGCCGATTAAACTGGCGACAGGCCCAGCGAACTAACGCCGCTTCGATTGCCATGCTGTCCAGTAAAGGGCGAGTCGAATCCCACGATCATAGTCGCGTTGATACAACGGACTTTGATCATTTGCGGCACCCTTGTTTACCCACAGGCGAACCGAGCCGCGAAACTCGAGTCGGTCACTGAGTTTTCGCCTTAGCCCGAGCAGCAGTTCCGTATTCAGGTAGCCCGACGACGCATCGAATGCCGGACGTTCGATAGTCTCGAACTGCGGAGCGACGCCGTAGAAATAATTCATGAAATCATCCGACGCCCAGGTCGACGACAGCCGGAATTTCACTTCGTTGCCGTCGCCCAGCAGGTCTCTTGCAAGGTATTCGACCTCAGGGTTGAAAACAATGCCTCGCCCCCTGGTATCCAGACCGTCCACGGACACTGCGGCACGCAATTGCAGCGAAAGATTAAGCTCCCGGTCCGCCTGTTCGTTGCCTTGCAGCCGAAACTTCAGTTCCGGACCTGCCTCAATAAGAAAATCGAGGTCCGGCATGCCACTGCGAACACTCAGATTCTTACTGTCTTCGGGAAAGCTCGCGCTGACGCCGATCGATATATTGATTCGATCGCTATCGAGGATCTTGCCGCTGGCGAGATCTTCGAGATCCTCACCGAAACGCAGGAACTTGCCGCGATAGACCGGAAACGGCAAAGGTAGCACTGTCGTGTTCTGATTCGCTGATGACGGGTAGGCAGGAAAATTTTGCCCGAATGCAACGAGCTGAAACTCCCACAGCGGCGGCTGTTTTTCCTCAAGGGTTTCGGCAGCCATAGCCGGTGCCTGAGCGACCGCAAGCAGCCAAGCCAGGCTGGCAATTAAGCTACGAAAACAAATGCGGATGCGCTCGCCCGGATGCATTGACAACTTCAGCAACCGATTCAGTGATCTTGTCTGTCAATTGAGATTGCCCAAGTCGCCAGCGCCAGTTGTTACTCGATTTTCCGGGCGTATTAATGCGTGCTTCGGATCCGAGGCTAAGATAGTCCTGCATTGGCGCCATCGCGAGGTTCGCTGACGTCGAGAACGCGGCCTTGATCAGGTCCATTGAAACTGTGCTGCCGCTGCCGCCCGTGATTTTCAAGACCGCCGCCTGATCAGACTTGATCTCGTCCGCCGTCCGAGTGTCGCCCGGGCTGCCGCGGAACCATCCCGATGTTGTATCGTTGTCATGAGTACCGGTATAGCACACGCAGTTTTCCGGTACATCAGCGAGATTGAAATCTTTGTCGGTCACATCAAACTGGAGCACGACCATTCCGGGGATTTGGTGCCGGTCGCGCAACGCCTCGACTTCCGGCGTAATGACACCCAGATTTTCCGCGATGATAGGCAACGAACCCAGAGCGCTTTTCATCGCATCGAAAATCGCATCGCCCGGTCCTGGTTCCCACTCACCTGTCCGCGCCGTTTTGGCGTCTGAGGGAACGGCCCAGTAGGCCTCGAATCCGCGGAAATGGTCTATGCGTACAATGTCGGCAAGTTCGGTCGTGGCCTGCAAGCGTTCGATCCACCACCGGTAGCCGGTCTTTGCGTGGATCGCCCAGTCGTACAGGGGATTGCCCCAAAGCTGACCGTCTTCGCTGAAGTAGTCCGGCGGCACGCCGGCGACACGATCCGGATGACCATCCACGTCCAGTCTCAGCAATTCACGATTTGCCCAGGCGTCAGAACTGTCGAGAGCAATGCAAATGGGCATATCGCCGAATAATTGTACGCCGGACTGATGCGCATACTCGCGCAGTCGTTGCCACTGATCGTGAAACAGAAACTGCATGACTTTGATCTGGTCGATCTCGGTGACGGCTTCCCGCTCGAGCTTGATCAGCGCAGCGTCCTCGCAGTGAACAAACTCCGGTGACCATTCCGGCCAGGGTCGTTCGTTGTGGCGGGACTTCAGAATTCGAAACAACGCGTATTCGTGTAACCAGCCGATCTCGTTGCGTTTCAGGAATTGGTCGTAGTCCGATTTCATGCTGCTGCTTGCCTGAGTCGAGAAACGACTTGCGGCCGTTTTCAATAGCGCGGTCTTGGCGGAAATCAGATTGCCATAGTTGACGAAGTCGGTGGGCAAGCGAGTCAGCGCTTCAGCTTCGCTAGCCCTGAGAAGGTCTTTCCGCAGCAAGTCATTGATATCGATCAGCATTTCATTGCCGGCGAACGTCGACAAAGGCTGATAGGGCGAGTCACCGAAGCCAGTCGGCCCGAGCGGCAGGAATTGCCAGACGCCGAGGCCCATTTTTCGTATGGAATCGACGAAAGCAAAGGCTTCGTCGCCGATTTCACCAATTCCATAGCGGCCCGGCAAGGACGTCAGGTGCAGGCCGACGCCTGCCTGTCGCCCGGGTGGTAACACCTCAGAACTGGACCGTTTTGGCATGCTGGGAAAGTAATCAGGCTCAGGCGCAGCCGCAAGATGAATACGTATTCAGTTTTGAATACGTATGCATCGCATTGCCCGATCCCGTAGCGCTTCTTAAGATGTTCGCAGTACTGCAATAACGCTATACCAAGCCGGGGGGAAACCGATGGTAACGAAGAAACGCGCAAGTGAGTGTTCTCAATCCGAGGACAAGAACTTGTTCCTGACGACGCGCAGGACTGCAATTTCGATGGCGGTAACAGCCGCACTGAGTGGGGCAATGGCCATGCCGGCTACCGTTCATGCACAGGACGATGCCGACAACGACACAATTGAAGAAATCGTTACATACGGAAAATTCCGCCAGAGTCTGGTCGATGCGATTGCTACGAAACGTGGCTCTGCGACAATCGTTGAGGCCTTGTCGGCTGAGGACATCGGTAAGCTTCCAGATTCCAGTATCGCCGAGTCATTGTCTCGTCTACCCGGATTGTCGGGCGAACGGCGCAACGGTCGGACTAGCGGATTGTCTGTTCGCGGTTTCCGCGAGGAATATGTTGGCGTGTCAATGAACGGCCGCGAACTGCTGGGCATGGGTGACAACCGTGGCGTGGAGTACGACCTGTATCCGTCTGAAATTATCAGCGGCGTACTCGTTTACAAGACACCCGATGCAACTCTGACCACTCAGGGTATCGGTGGCATCATCGATTTGCGAACGACGCGGCCACTCGATGCGACGCCATACCTTGTCGCCAACGCAAATATCGAGCAAAACGATCTCAACTCAGCCAATCCAGACTTTGACGACGATGGCCATCGGCTCGCCTTAAGCTATTCGGGCACTTTTTCCAATGGTACGGTCGGCCTCGCGCTGGCCGCGGCCACGACCGAATCACCAAGCCAGGAAGAGCAGTTCCGCGGGTGGGGTTATGCGGATGTGTCCTGTGATGGCGCGGGTAATTTTAACAATGCGACTGACGCTACCGGCGGTCAATTGGCTTGCGGCGACAAGATCCTCGGCGGTCACGATACTTTCGTACGTTCCGCAATTCTTGAGCGCGACACAATAACCGGCGTGCTGCAATTTGCGCCGAACGATGACATCACAGTGTCGCTTGATGCCTTGTACATCGATTTCAGTGAGGAAAAGGTCTTTCGCGGCGTCGAAGAAGGTGGTGCGGAATGGGGCGGTACGCCCTATACGGTGACCAGTGTCGAAAATGGCCTGGTGACGGCCGGTACAATGGAACCCGGTTTCTTGTCAGTGATTCGCAACGACGGCGAACGCAAACTCGCGGATATGACACAGTTCGGTCTGAATATTGAATACGACCTCAATGACGACTGGGCACTTGAACTCGATGTGTCACACAGTGAGGTGGACAAAACGATTACCAATATCGAAAGCTACGCAGGCGTTGGTCGTGCCGGCCTCTCGACGCAGGGTAGTCCCGCTCCACGTTCCTGGACGATGGGACCAAACGGCGCGTTTTACACGCCCCATCCCACTCTGGCACCAGTCGACCTGAGCGACTTCAACACGATACTCCTTGCGGGCCCGCAGGCCTGGGGCGGCGGCATGCAAAATGTAGTGCAGTTCGCTGACACCACCGCGTCGGATGGCTCAACAATCGGGCCATTTCAGGCGCAGGACGGTTTTATCAATGAGCCAATTTTCGACGAAGAGCTCACCACCGTGAAGCTTGCGGCTTCACGCGGCCTCGACTTTGGTATTTTGACTGCGGTTGATTTCGGCGTGCAGTACTCGGACCGCTCGAAATCCAAAGATAACGGTGGCTTCTACCTGACAGCACCGACGTGGCCGGACGATGGTCCGGTCCCCGAACAGTTTCGTGTCGGCGCTACGGACCTGGAAGCTTTTGGTCTGGGTAGTGTGGTCGCATATGATGGCATCGGGTTGTTCGACAGCGGCCTTTACACCGTGAGTGACGCTGCACTGCTGTCGCCGGATCGCGAGGGAGACAGCTATGTGATCGACGAAGAGCTGCTGACGGCTTACTTCAAGGTTGATTTCGGCACAGAGATTGGCACCATCCCGGTCACCGGTAATTTCGGCGTGCAGGTTATCAGCGTCGATCAGACGGGTAGCGGCTTCAGTTCCTTCGTGGGTCCGTCAGGCTTCGTGGACGCCACGCCAATTACGGACGGTGACGACTACACGGACGTACTGCCGAGCCTAAACCTCAATTTCGAGGTTCAGGACGGGCATTATGTTCGTGTGGCGGCATCAACGACAATCAGCCGACCACGTCTTGACCAGATGAAGCCCAATGGACAGGTGAACTTCAACTTCAATGCCGCGAACGTATCGAACCCTAATCCGACGGCCGGGCCGTGGAGCGCCAGCACGGGCAACGCGAAATTGAAACCGCTGGAAGCAAATCAGTTCGATTTGGCCTATGACTGGTATTTCGCTGACGACGGCTTTACTTCAGTAGCGTTCTTTTACAAGGACCTGACGAACTGGCACGCCGACGGCTCGTTTATAGCTGATTTCACGGAGTTCTATGTTCCGGGTTACCACGAGTCCGTGGATCCGATTACCGGTGCAACGATTACGCCGGCGACTTTCCTGGGTGTCGTCAGCGCCCAGGCAGACGGACTTGAGGGTTTCGTGCGCGGCTGGGAAGTACAAACGAACCTGCCATTACACGTATTCTCGGGAGCGCTTGACGGCTTTGGCATAATTGCATCGGCGGCGCTGTATGACGGGAAATTGGACAATGGCGCTCCTGTACCGGGCTTGTCCGAGGAGAGCTATTCCTCCACGGTTTACTGGGAGCGCGGTGGTTTCCAGGCTCGAGTATCCTGGACCAAGCGTGATAAATTCTCGACTGAGACACCTCAGTTGAGTCTGGCATTGACGCCGACTGTCGACCAAGGCGCGGAATTGATCGATGCGCAGATTGCTTACGACTTCGGACTCGGTGGTTTCGATGTTCTCGACGGACTGACCATCTCCTTGCAGGGACAAAACCTGTCGGATGAGGATACGTTGCAGACCGACAGCGATGCACGCCAAGTTACGAAGTCGCAAAGTTTTGGTGCCAACTACCTGTTAGGTATCAACTATAAGTTCAATTAAGCCATTGCATGATTGGCTGAAAACCCTGCCGGCGATGCTGGCAGGGTTTTTTTCGTTGTAAGATTCGCGGATAGTCAACACCCCGGACGATGCGATCATGAAGAATAGAATTGGCAAGTTAGTAATAGTTGGGGGCGGCACAGCGGGTTGGATGTCAGCCGCAATGCTGAAAAGAGTGTTGGCCGACCAGATCGAAGTCGAACTCGTCGAATCGGATGCTATCGGTATCATTGGGGTCGGAGAGGCAACGATTCCGCCCATTCAACTGTTCAATAGCGTGCTCGGGCTTGACGAAGCCGAGTTTCTACGCGAGACCAAGGCGAGCATCAAGCTCGCGATCAAGTTTGAGAACTGGCGCGTTCAGGGTGAAAGTTATTACCACACATTTGGGGCGCCCGGCCGAAGTCAGGCGTTTTGTCACTTTCATCACTTTTGGATCCGGGCACAGCAAGCGGGCCACACGTCAAACCTGTGGGACTACGACCTGAATTACCTCTGCGCCGAAGCAGGAAAGTTCGCCAAGCTGCAAGTGAATGACCCGGTTTGGGAAATGCAATACGCGTATCAATTTGATGCATCGCTGTATGGCCAATACTTGAGGCGCTATAGCGAGAGTCTGGGTGTGAAGCGAACAGAAGGACTGATTAACCAAGTCAACGTCAATTCCGAAAGCGGTGATATTACGAGCGTTGTTTTGAAGAGTGGCGCGACGGTCGCGGGTGATCTGTTTATCGATTGTTCCGGCGGGCGTGGACTGTTAATCAACCAAGAACTCAAAACTGGGTATGAAGACTGGGGCCATTGGTTGCCCTGCGATCGTGCTATGGCCATACCGTCCGAGCGATTTGAGACTACTGTGCCGTACACACGCTCGATAGCGCACTCGGCCGGCTGGCAGTGGCGCATTCCCTTGCAGCACCGCAACGGCAATGGCCTCGTCTACAGTAGCAGCCACTATAGTGACGATGAAGCGGCTGATATTCTGCTGGGTAATCTGGAGTCTCCGACTCTCGCCGATCCGAAGATTATTCCGTTTAGAACTGGCCGCGCCAAAAAGCAATGGAATCGGAACGTCGTTGCCGTCGGCCTGTCGAGCGGCTTTCTGGAGCCGCTGGAGTCGACGAGTATTCATTTGATTCAGTCCGCTATCGTACGTCTGATTACCTTGTTCCCGCACGCGGGCGTCACGCCAGAATTGGTCGACGAGTACAACCGTCAGTCGAAATTCGAATTCGAGTACATTCGCGACTTTATCATCATGCATTACTACTTGAATGAACGTGATGACAGCCAGTTCTGGCGTGACGTGCGAAACATGAATGTGCCAGAACGTATTACGCAGAAGATAAATTTGTTCAGGGCAAACGGCACCTTGACCAAGGACAATTTCGACATATTTCTCGAATCGTCCTGGCTGCAAGTAATGCTGGGTCAGGGTATTACTCCGCGGGACTATCATCCACTTGCAGGCAAACTGACGGTCGAGCAGTTACTGGACAAGCTGGCGAAAACGAAAGAAACGAAGCTGCAGCCTATGGCAAATATGCCCGGCCACGACGAATTTCTGGCGCTTTATTGTGAGACAAGATGAACTACTCGAGCATGAAGATACTGACGGTTGTCTCAACACTGGCAGTGCTTGCCGCGTGTCAGCAAAAAGCGCCGACTGAGCCGGAGGTGAGTCCCCACGAGCCGCAATCCTATGTGAAGCTGGCCCATCCCGAGTGGTCGAAGAACGCGTCAATTTACCAGCTCAATACGCGTCAATTCTCGGAAGAGGGTACGTTCCGTGCAGCGGCTAAACAGCTGCCGAGAATCAAGGCGCTGGGGACCGATATTATCTGGTTGATGCCCATCCATCCGATCGGCGAGAAGAACCGCAAGGGCACGCTCGGCAGTCCGTATTCCGTTAAGGACTACTTTGGCGTGAACCCCGAATATGGAACTCTGGAGGACCTGAAGGCGTTCGTGGATGATGCACATGCAATGGGTATGTACGTCATTCTGGACTGGGTTGCCAATCACACAGCCTGGGACAACCCGATGCATATCGAACATCCCGAATGGTACGAGCGCGACTGGGATGGCGACTTTCGCCCTACGCCGTGGTGGGACTGGTCGGACATTATCGATCTCGACTACAGTAATCCGGATTTGCGCGAGTACATGACCGATGCGCTCAAGTATTGGGTTCGCGACGTTGGCATCGACGGCTATCGCTGTGATGTCGCCGGATTCGTACCGCTGGATTTCTGGAACAACGTGCGCAAAGAGCTGGACGCGATAAAGCCGGTCTTCATGCTGGCTGAATGGGAAACGCGCGATTTGCATGCGGAAGCATTCGACATGACCTACGCATGGACCTGGCAGGAGGCCATTCACGGAGTTGTCAATGGACACAACGGACTAGACAAGCTGTTTGTCTACTATTCCTGGCGCGAGAGGGCCTACCCGCCCGAAGCCTACCGTATGACTTATGTCAGTAACCACGATGCGAACGCCTGGCAACATACTCAGTTCGAAGCGTACGGTGACGGACTTGAGGCAGCGATCGTGCTGTCAGTAGTCGGTGATGGCATGCCGCTGATTTACAACGGCCAGGAAGCAGGCAATCCGAAACGCTTGAAGTTTTTCGAGAAAGATCCAATCGAGTGGCGAGAGCATCCGATCGGCGACCTATACCAGAAACTGTTCGCATTGAAAAAAGCCAATACGACCCTTTGGAACGGTCAGTGGGGCGCGACGATGCTCCGTGTCTGGAACACGCAGCCCGAGAAAGTACTGAGTTTTGTTCGAGCAAACGAGAAGGACAAGGTATTCGCTGTCATCAATCTCTCTGATGAAACGCAAAGTTCAAGCTTTTCTGATGCACCGTTTGAAGGGGCTTATACCGAGTATTTCTCAGGCGACGAGGTAGAGATCACCGCGTCGACTGAGTTAACGCTTGACCCCTGGTCGTATCGCGTCTACGTGCAGTAGAGACCATTTATATGTGATCCCCTTTTTTTCCTGTTGCGTTCGGGTTTCGTTCCGTTCAAATTGACCTGCTTAGCGCACCTTGTTTCATCTCGCCCAGACAGGGCATTGTCCACGGAGATGAAACATGACGAACGTGACTACAAAGACAACGCAATATGCCGTCTGCCTTGTTGTGACAGCGCTCGTGCAAACCGCCTGCAGCCCCCTTACCGATGTGCAACGCGAGGACAGGGAATACCGGCGTGCCGGTTTTGAGTTACAATTCAGGGACTACCGGAGACGCTGCAATGCGACGGGGAAAAAGGTGTTTATCATCGCGAATCAGTCGGTCGGTCGGGACGGCATCCCGAACATTGGCGATCGCTACTACTGCGGTTAGTTTCTCCGAATCAGAGAAGACTACAAGAAACAGAAGCTCCGTCCGGAGATCGTGTCAGATCAAGAATGCGGCCCGACCAATCTGATTTTTGTGTGGGCGACTGGGTCGTCCGACCACAGCGTTGCCGCATCGAGCGCGGCAGCAAGGCGGTTCGCGTTAAGCCCAAGTCGATGGCAGTGCTTGAGTGTCTCGCCCGTGCCGATGGCGCAGTTATAACGCGCGATGCGCTGTTCGCCGCCGTCTGGCCGGGCGCCGCTGTTACGGACGACGTACTTACCCACAGCGTGGTCGAACTTCGAAAGGCCTTTGACGAGTCCGCACGTGACGCCCGGGTTATCGAAACCATACCGAAAAAGGGCTTTCGGCTCGTGCCTCCTGTGCGGCCACTGGATAACGAATCAAGTCGAGGCAAGCGGCTACTGTCGACGTGGAGCCTGGCTGGAATCGGCGCGTCGATTATTTTAGGGATCTTCGCCTGGCAATGGTTGGCCACCACCGAGACGATCGAACCATTGACTGGCGCCCAGACGATCGCAGTGCTGCCGTTCGTGGACATGAGCCCGGATGGGGATCAGGCCTACTTCGCTGATGGATTGTCTGAAGAATTGATCAATCGCCTCACACAGCTGCGCGGATTGCAGGTAACGGGCCGAACGTCGTCGTTCTATTTCAAGGGAAGGAACGGGGACTTGCGAGAAATAGGTGAGCGCCTCGACGTCAATCATGTGCTTGAAGGCAGTGTTCGAAAATCTGGCACGCAGTTGCGGATTACGGCGCAATTGATCGATGTCAGCAATGGATTTCATTTGTGGTCGCGGATATTCGATCGACCCTTCGAGGACGTCTTTCTGATTCAGGAGGAGATCGCGGAGTCTGTCGCCCAGGCATTGAGCATCAAGTTGCAGGTTGGTGAGCTGGGAACGATAGTCGGTGGCACTGACAATATCGACGCTTTCGATCAGGTTCTGTTGGGTATAGCGCTGTATCGGGAGTTTGATGCCGATGCGATGTTGCAGGCGGCAGAGCACTTCGAGCGAGCGATCACATTGGACCCTGAATTCGCATTGGCATGGGCGTATCTGGCCGACGTTTACCGCAACACAAGGCTCGTCCTGTCCAACGAAGATTACGCAGTCAATCGAGAGCAATCTGAACTTGCGCTGGATCGCGCGTTGCAGCTGGCGCCGACGTCGCCCTACATTCTCAGAACAGCTGCAAGACGATATATCGACGAAGGACGCTGGTCGAAAACCGAGTCGACGCTCGCTCTCGCTGAAAGTAGCGAAAACCAGGCAGCTTCGACAAATTCGAGCATTCGCATAGAGTTCTACACCAAGATGGGCCGCGTAAATGACGCGATAGCACTGACAGAGCGAGTCCGTCGAATCAATCCGCTGGATCCGTCCGTTACTATGTATCTTGGACACTTGTATTCATCGCAAGGACTGCACGAAAAGGCACTGGCAGAACTTGATCGCGGTTACGGACTCCATGGGTCCCTGCCTTTGATCAGTGTCGAGGGTTTATTGACCGCCCTCGCCAGCGATGATGAAGATGAAATTACCCGTTGGCTCGCTCGAGCAATCGAGCACGAGCAACCGGGAGCGCAAAACGTGCATCGAGAGATGGCGCAACGACTTGGAGATCGCGAGATTGCGTTGAGCTGGTTGCGGAACGCATTTGAAAACTCGTCGGTACCGGATTACTACACCGTGGTTTGGGCGAGTTATTACCACGACATTGAGCTTGCGCTCGCCGCTCTGCAACGATCCCCCGACCCCTGGGCTTTCTGGCTGGGAGTCACCGCAGATATTCGCGAGAGACCGGAGTTCAAGTCGCTGGTGCGAGAATTGGGGCTTGAGGCCTACTGGCGCGAATTTGGCTGGGCCGATTATTGTCGGCCACTCGGTGCGGACGATTTCGAGTGTGGCTAGTTGGGCGCAGACTCACTTGGCGGTTGCGCCGTCAGAATGACCCCTGATTTCGCCGGGATCGAAACGTTAATGCTGCCATCCTCTATCGGATAGACTCGAACCGCGAGTAGATCGATTACAGTTTGAGTACCCTCAATCCCTGCTATCAGGACCTCGACTTCCTGATTTCGTTCGCTGTTATTCAAAATTACTGTAATAGCCTGCGTGCTGTCCTTACGAACGAAACCATACAGCTCCCTGTTATCGTCGATAAGGACAGGCTCAAAGCGGCCGGTTCTCAAAGCACTGTTGTCGTTTCTTATTTTAATCAGCGATTGATAGTGCGTTTGCAGATCTTCGTTGATCGAAACTTCGTCAGGTGGCCGCGACTCTCCGTTGGGCAGAAAAACCTCGTCGTCATAAACAATGTCGGGCCACAGCATCGGTTTACGGCAGTCGGGGTCGTTCGCTCCCCACATTCCCACTTCGTCTCCGTAGTAAATCATCGGCGCGCCGACATAAGTCATCTGAAAAATGGCGAATAGCTTTTGTAGTGCAATGTCATCAGCCTTTGGCTTGCTGACGTCGTACCCAGGCGTATTGGACGCTTGCGATAATCCGAAATAATTACCCCAATCCCGGAAATTTCCAATGTTTCGATTGACGATGTGAGAGCCAATTCGATTGGAGTCATGGCTGCCAAACAGGTTTTGTGTCACGTAAGCAACACCCTTCGGATAGGTATCGCGAAGCTCTCCAAGTTTCTGATCGAATTCGCTTGCTTCAATTTTGTTTTCGTCTGTATGAAAAAAGAACTCCGCTGCGGCAAACGCGAAGTTGTAGTTCATCTCGCCGTCGAATTCATCACCTTGAAAATACGGCTTTACCTCATCGGGTGGTGCCACGATCTCGGCAGTTAAATACGCCTCGGGATTGATCGATTTGACTTCCTTGCGCCAGGCCTTCCAAAAATTATGGTGGACGTTGTAAGCGACATCCAGACGCCAGCCATCGATTCCGTTTGCAACGCCTTCGCCATTTGGATTCATCCATCGTCGCGTTGCATTGAAGACGTAGTCGCGCGGACCCGATACCAGACCCATTTCGTCCTCTTTGAATTCAGGCAGTGACTTAACCCCGAACCAGCCTTCGTAATCGAAAGTCGTGCCGCTCGATGGGTCATCAAAGGATTTAACTGTAAACCAATCCTTGTACGGGGATCTCTGCTGGTTTTCTTTCAGATCCTTAAACGCGAAGCTGTTGATTCCCATGTGATTGAACACGCCATCGAAGATGATCCTGATTTCACGCCGATGAGCTTCCTTGATGAGTTTAAGGGCGAGTTTGTCGGCCTCTGTCCAGACCCAGCTCTCAGGATCGAGAGGGTTTTCCTTCGCCATCATTTCGCGATCGGCCTGCGGGTTGGGGCCGAAATTCGGATCAATGTGGTGGTAACTCGCGGCGTCGTACTTGTGCAAAGAGGGAGAATCGAACACCGGGTTTAAATAAATCGCGTTTATGCCTAACTCTTTCAGGTAGTCAAGCTTGTCGATAATACCCTGCAGGTCGCCGCCGTAGCGGCGACGCAGGAAATGTTTCCAGAGTTCGGGTTCGCCATTCGCCTGTTCGTAGTCCTGAAGCTCGTACCAGTCACTTCCCCAGGGGTGTACTCGCCATTCCTTCGGCGGCTCGACCGGGTCCGAACCAATGAGGTCACTGACTTGTGGGTCGTTGGAAGGGTCACCATTGCGGAATCGCTCTGGAAATATCTGATACCAGATCGCAGATTTCGCCCACTGCGGAACAAATTCCTGGTCCGTTGCGAGCAGCCAGTTGAGTTGGTCGCCGAGTCGAGCGCGCCAGGCAGCTTCTGTGTGTGCCGCGCCGGCGTATTCGCGCATCTGAAAGTCGTCGCCCTCCGTCAGGCCCTGGTCGAGCAACCATTGACGCACGGGCATATGATCAACTTCGTAGGTCGAATCGAGTGTTTCCGTGCCGTAGTCGAAAAAGAATCGCCCGCCCGCGCGGACCGACTCCCCAGCGGCAATGTCCTTGACGATGAATGGCGTCGAGTCGCCTGCGTCGGGTTGCGAACTGAAATTACTTTCTGACGATGCGAAGTGCGTCGATACGCAGCCGCAGGCGCCGAAAATATCAGGGTGATTCTTGACAAGATAAAAGGATAGCAGCCCGCCCATTGAAGAGCCCATCGCAAAAGTATTCTCAGGACCTGTCTGTGTGCGGAACTCGGCATTGACGCGCGGCATCAGTTCATCGATCAGAAATCTCGCGTATTGCGGTGCGTCATGCCACGGCGAGTACTCTTGTGCACGCCGCGATGAACTCCATGAACCCACGACGATAGCGGGTTCGAACAGCCCATCGTTTACGCCGCGCATCATTGCTTCATCGACACCCCAGTCAACTCCAGTGCTCGCGATGCGCGGGTCAAAAAGATTCTGTCCATCGTGCATGTAAATGACACGGTAGCGGCGCTCTGGATCATCGTTGTAACCGGGCGGCAGCCAGATTTCAACGTGGCGGTCATCGCTTAGAAATTGAGATTCGACATCGGGCCAGTAGACCAGTGATCCGTTAACGCCGGAATTCTGCCAGTCGCTCATGTAGGTGGAAACATCGAGCGAAGGTCCGAACAGGCCTTTCCCGACCTTGTAGACAACAGAATCCAATGGCTCCAGTCGCACTCGGAAACTGGACTTGTCGCCATCGACGACGAGCTCACTGTGGTTTTGCTCGTAAAGTTTTTCGTGTAGCGCGTAGCGTCCGTTATCAAGCTGCCATGCTGCGATAATATCTGCCGGTACGTGCAGTGATAGATCGTATGACTTGGTGTCGCTGAAATTGCTGACAACGATTAGCCTTTCATCCTTGTTCCAGCGCACAAACGAGAACAGTTGCCCGTCGTATTCGCTGCTATTGGCTCGATTGACGGAGTGGATTTCGGTGTAGTTTCCTAATACCGCAGGACTTTCAGCGCTGAACGTCATCAGTCTCGTGGAAAAGTCTCGCAGCTTTTTTTCGCCTGGCGACAGCTGTCCGCCATCGAATTTGCCACCATTCATCCATCGTTGGTGACCCGGTACACCCCAGTAGTCGAAAATACTCGTGCGCGTCGCTGCGCCGAAACCCGGGTCGCCATTGCCGGGTTCACCGACGTCCTGCCCAAAGTAGAGCATCGTCGGAGAGCGGCCGATGAGCGCCGATACGACCATCGCCGGTTTCGCCCTGTTCGCATCGGCCGCAAAGTCCGAACTCGCGATACGCTGTTCGTCATGATTTTCAAGGAAATGCAGCATGTGCTCTTCGATGTCGAGAACCTCGGCGTGCACGGGCGCGATTGCATCGGTGTCATTATTGCCCTCGATAATCGAGCGCAACGTGTCGTACAGGCCAACTTTGTCGTACAGGTAGTCCATGCGCCCGAGGTGAATATAATCCCGGTAAAGCGCCGGGTTATAGACCTCCGCCAGCAGGAAGGCATCAGGGTTAGCGGTCTTAATCGACGAATTCATATAGCTCCAGAATTCGACCGGCACCATTTCCGCCATGTCGTAGCGAAACCCGTCAACGCCTTTGTCGGTCCAGTACAGGGCGATGTCCCGGAATTTGTCCCAGCTGTCTGGCACATCCTTGTCCGCCCAGAACGCGGCATGTTGCTCCGTTGTCCAGGTGCTCGCATCGGCCGGCAGGCGATCAAACGCATAGCTGCCGTCCGGCCGAACGCCGTAATTGACCTTTACCGTTTCGAACCAGTCATCGAACGCAGGTTGCGGTGCTCGCGCGCCGTTGCCAGTCCATTTTGCAGGCGATTCACCGAACTGGCCGTCCGCCAGTAAATGCGCTTCGCCGCCGAGCGGTGCATAGGGTTCTGGCGATTGCGGAACCTTGAAGTCCTCGCCAACGACGTAATAAAAATTGTTGTCGCGCGACCATTCGACACTGGTGTCGTCGTCTTCGCCAAAATTTTTGACTCCGTCCGGGCGAGCAGTCGATTCGTATTGCCTGGCGACGTGATTGGGCACGATGTCGATAATGACCTTCATATCATTGCGATGAGTACGATCGATCAAGGCCTCGAATTCGGCAAGCCGCTTCGACGGATCGTCGGCAAGATCGGGATTAACCGAGTAATAGTCCTTTACCGCGTACGGGGATCCGGCCCGTCCTTTGACGATGTCAGGGTCGTCGTCGCTGATACCATAAGCCTTGTAGTCACGAATGACGGCGTGATGCGGCACACCCGTATACCAGATGTGCGAGACCCCGAGCTCAGCAATCCCCTGCAAGGCCGTGTCGGTGAAGTCACTAAACTTGCCGACACCGTTTTCCTCAATTGTCCCCCACGATTTGTTGGTCGTATTCTGGTTGCCGAACAGACGCGTGAATACCTGGTATACGACGGGCTTGCCGGCGCGGCTCGCTTTTGGTGCCGGGTTAACCTTCACCGTGACTCGTGGCTGGTGCCAGCTAAAGCGAATCGTCAATGTTCGAGCATTTCGATCGACCGCGGCGCCAGCGCCACTTGTGGGCAGTTTTTTCGCAATCAGCAATTCCCAGCCATTGATCGTGATTGCTCGGGTTGCTGCATCCCAATTGTGAACAATCAGCGTTACCTGACGTTTCTCCGGCATGCCGTCGTAGCCGTCACCCGCGCGCTGCAAGCGCACATCAAGCGTATCGCCGGCGTGCTTAGCGTTGAAACGCAGCAATTCATATTGTCCATCGTCGAGACTATTGCGGCTGTGCCCGTCGTCTTCATACATTGTGTAACTGGCAGTCGGCGCCGATTCGTCAGCGTAATAATGAACGCTCAGGTTTTCGCTTGAATATTGCTCCGTACTGGCGACTACGTCGGTCATTGGTATGAAGGAGCCGGCCCGAACGAGTACGGGAATGGTCGCTTTCGTTACCGGAAATTTCGCCACAACCCCGCCGTCATACGCGGAGGCGTCCCAGAAACTGAACCACTTGCCGGCAGGCAGGTTTACATCAACGCTTTTCACTCCAGGATCGGTCACCGGCGCCACAAGAAAAGCGTCGCCCCACAGGTAGGAGCCTATTTCATCAATCAACGCCGGGGTATTCTCGTCTTCAAAAAACATGGGCCGCATCAGCGGCATTCCGGTCGTCGTGTTCTCCCACGCCAGTGTGTAGATATACGGAAGCAGGCGGTAGCGAAGGCGAATCGCATCCCTCGCGAGCGCTTTCGTTTTGCGGTCGTGGAAGACCGGCTCGGGCGCGATGTGTTCTTGCGCGTGCGGTCGATAGACTGGCTGGAAAACGCCGTACTGCAACCACCGTGTGTAAAGCTCGCTGTCGAATGCCTCGCCTCCGGCGAAACCGCCGAGATCCGAATGTGTGTAGGCCAGACCGAACAGGCTCATTTGCAGACTGAGTTCGACCTGTGGCTTGAACCCGCCCCAGGAACGGTCCACGTCACCAGTCCAGGGCACCAGGCCGTAACGTTGCGTGCCGATGAAACCCGAACGCATCATGACAACCGGGCGGACATCCGGATACGTCGCAATCTGCTTCTCGTAGACCATTTGCGCCCAGCGATGTCCGTACGCATTGTGAATTTCGTCGGCGGTCGCCTCGATACCGGCGTCGCTCAGGAAGTGCAGCGAGTCGCCCGGATGTACCTCGGGCTCGCCGAGGTCGCCCCAGGTTGCAATGGTTCCCTGGTCGAATAACATTTTGTATGGCTGCCAGAACCAGTCGCGTGCTTTGCTGTTAAAGACATCGATCAGGCCAGTGTTGCCGAAATAGAAATTGAAGGTTTTAGGTCCGCCAGTCGCATTGCGGGCGAGCGCGCCGTTCTCGACAGCATCGCCCCAAAGTTTGGACGTGCTGAGAATGAAGGGCTCGGTGATGGCGATGGTTTTGATGCCGTCTTTCCTGAAGTCGCTTATCATTTTTTCAGGTGTCGGGAATGCCTCACGATCCCAGTCGAGATTGCCCATGTGGCCCTGGATGTCGGGTCCGAACCAGTAGATGTCGAGAATGACCGTGTCGAGCGGAATATCGGCATCCTGGAAACGACGAACGACATCGCGCGTTTCTTTTTCGCTGTGATAGCCGAAACGCGACGCAAAATTGCCAAATGCCCAGCGCGGCGGCAATGGCTGCCGGCCGGTAGCGTCTGTGAATGACGCGACGAGATCCGGGTAAGAATCTCCAGCCGCAACAATGTACGCGGTACGGCCGGCGACGGCCTCGAATTGCAGGACGTTTTTCTCGGTGCTGGCGATGTCGAGCCAGCCGTTCGCCGTGTTGTCGAAGGCGATAATGTATTTGTCGCTCGACAGGATTGCCGGCAAGCTGTAGTACATCTGGTTCGACTCGGTCGAGTAGCCGTAGTGCGCCTTGTTATAGAGCGGCATGCGCTGACCGCGACGATCCATTCCGACTACGCGTTGCCCGCCGCCAAGAATTTTTTCCTTATCGTCCACAGAGAAGCGAAAACCGCGAATGGTCGCGTAGTTAAAATAGCCATGTTCCTCCGCGAATAGGGGCTGGTCATCCCGCCGGTACGCAATCGTGACCGGGTTCTTGCTAATCACGGCCGTGAGCCCGTCGACGGCAAACTCGACGACGTTGCGTTGCTCGTCGAGCCGCACTTTTACATTCGCTTTCCCGCTGCCGAGTGCGAACGACGGCAGTTGCTTCACGCCATCTTCAATATAGTGCACTTCAAATGCAGAGGTGTTCAGCGCGGTCATCCGCAGCACACCGATGGATGTGGTGACAACAAGCGTCTGACCGTCCAGCTCGTGGTGTTGGTAATGGCCAAAGTCCGCAAGCGCTGAGTTCGCGAACGTGCAGAACGCTGTTGCGACAAGAATCCTACGATAGGTTTTATTCAATACAGGGCCTCGTTAGTCGTCGACTTCGAGCACCAGAACCGAACGTGGCTCCAGCACCATGTCGCCTGTGATACTCAAACGCTCGCCAGTGATGACGTCGGTTGCCGAACGACGCGTACCAATGCGTTCCGAGAATCGCGACATGTCGAGCGTCTGCGTCTCGCGGTCACGATTGAATAACACCATAACGATATCGTCTTCGTTATAGCGGAAATAGGCATAGACGTTTCCAATCGGAGCGAACTGCATCAGATGTCCGTTGTGAATAACGTCCGCCGTTTTTCGCCAGGTCAGCAGTCGGCGCATGAACGCTTGCGCGGCAATTGCATTGTCACCAAGGCCATCGCCGGTGAACGCATTGACCGTGTCGCCCGGCCAGCCACCCGGAAAGTCACTGCGAATCTCGCCGTGGCTGTCGGTACCCGGGTGTGACATCAAGATTTCGGTACCGTAATAGATTTGCGGAATGCCGCGCATGGTCAGGTAGTAGGCGATCGCCATCCGGTACAGGTCGTAGTCCTCGTCGAGCTGCGTGTATATCCGGCTCATGTCGTGATTGTCGGGGAAAATAACGAGGTTAAACGGGTCGGGGTAGAGAAAGTCGTTACCGAGCACTTCGTAGGCGGGCGTCCAGGCGCTGCCCCAGGGTGGCTCACCAGACGTCAACACCTTCGCCAGTGCAATTTGCAGCGGGAAGTCGAAGACGCTTGGCAGAAACGATTCGTAGCCGTCGTGATTTTTCTTGCCGGATTGCCAGTAGGAAACAATCGCGGGATTGGGACTCCATTCCTCACCCACTATATTAAAGTCCGGATATTCCTGCATGATGCGCCGCGACCATTCGGTCATGAATACCTTGTCAGAATAGGGATAGGTATCCTGACGAATACCGGCAAGGCCAAGATATTCCGTCCACCAGATTGAGTTCTGAATAAGGTAATCCGCCAGCAAAGGATTGCTTTGATTCAGGTCTGGCATCGCCGGTGCGAACCAGCCGCTAACAAATTCGTGCTTGTCGAATTCCGACGCGTAGGGGTCTTGATTTGTCGTACGAGCATGACTTGTTGGATGAAACTGACCGGCGTAGTTAATCCAGTCTTTCGTCGGCAAATCGTCCATCCACCAGTGGCCGCTACCGGCGTGGTTGGCGATCATATCCATGATAACGCCGAGGCCCTTGTCGCGCGCCTCGGCGACGAGTTGGCGGTAGTTTTCATTGCTACCGAAGCGCGGATCCACTCGATAAAAGTCCGTGGTTGCGTAGCCGTGATAAGACGCCTCAGGCATTGCGTTCTCAAGAACCGGGTTTATCCAGATCGAGGTAAAGCCCATTTCAGCGATGTAATCGAGGTGATCGATTATCCCTTTGATGTCACCGCCATGGCGGCCGTAGGGATTAGCCCGGTCCGGCAGATCACTGTACCCGGCCACGCTATCGTTGCTACCGTCGCCATTGGCGAAGCGATCCGGGGTTATCAGGTAGAGAACGTCATCGCTGCCAAAACCGGTATTGAATTCCGGGTCCGTATTTTTGGAGCGCAGTTCATAGACGTGAGTAAACGAGTCACTGTCTTGTCTGAACGTAATATCGAATTTGCCGGTTGGAGCAGTGGCATCGATATCGAGGTACACGAACAGGTAGTTAGGGCTGTCGCCGCGCTCGACACGACTGATCGTAAGCCCCTCAGCGTTAACAGAGGGCTTGAAGGCGGCGATACCATCGCCGTGGACTAGCAGTTGCAGTTGCTTGTGCTCAAACCCCTGCCACCAGAATGGGGGTTCAACACGATCGACCGGGTTCGCACACACAAGGGTCGGTAGCAGCACAAAGGCATACATGCCGAGCCAAAGTAAACCAGAAAAGATTCGCTTCTTTTTCATTGATTTGACACAGAACTGTTGCCAGTTCAGCCCCCACTGAATTGTGTTCAATAGTAGTCATTTGCTTGCATTTCCGGGGATGAATACGTTTGCAATAAGCAGAGGAAAATCAGCATCTTGCTACAATAGCCGGGGGTCATCGATGTCGATGATATGGCCAGGCGCCTGCGGCGGGACAAAAATAATGAATCAAAAACCGAGTTTAAGTTTTTGGCAAATCTGGAATATGTGTTTTGGTTTTTTGGGCATCCAGATGGGCTTCGCGTTGCAAAACGCCAACGTCAGTCGAATTTTCCAGACACTGGGCGCCGATATCGACGACATTCCTGTGCTGTGGGTGGCGGCACCCTTAACCGGTCTGATTGTGCAGCCGATCATCGGCTATATGAGCGACCGGACCTGGAATAGCTTGGGCCGACGGCGGCCGTATTTCCTGGCCGGCGCAATTCTCGCATCCATCGCGCTTTTCTACATGCCGAATTCGCCTTCACTTTGGATTGCCGCCGGCATGCTCTGGATTATGGATGCGAGCATCAATGTTTCGATGGAGCCTTTTCGGGCGTTTGTGGGCGACATGTTGCCGGAGAAACAGCGTACCGCCGGATTTGCAATGCAAACCTTTTTTATCGGAATCGGTGCAATTGTCGCGTCGGCGTTGCCGTGGATACTAAAGAACTGGTTTGACGTCGCGAACACGGCGGCGCCGGGTCAAATTCCGGAGTCTGTCAAACTGTCTTTTTACTTTGGCGGCGCAGCCTTTTTGCTGGCGGTATTGTGGACCGTTATTCGAACCAAGGAATACTCGCCCGACGAGCTGCGAGCGTTCGATGCGGCGCGGCCCCCGCAACATGTGTTCGAAAACTCCGCATTACGGGCAGCCGACAAGTACCGTAACGGGGGCATTGTTTGGCTGGTGGTCGGTCTGGCAGGCTGGTTCCTGATCGCATCGTTAGGACTCGACAAACAACTCTATATTCTCGCAGGCGGTATCGCCGCTTTTGGCGTATTGCAAATCGTCGTCAGTATGCTGCAGAACAATGGCGCGACCAGCAATGGCCTGTACGAAGTCGTGCATGACCTGTTTCACATGCCGAAGGTGATGAAGCAGCTCGCCGTCGTCCAGTTTTTCTCGTGGTTCGCCTTGTTCGCGATGTGGATATACGGAACGTCCGCGGTGACCAGTTATCACTTTGGTACGACTGACGTGACATCGGCTGCTTATAACGACGGGGCGGACTGGAACGGAATTCTGTTTGCGGCGTACAACGGTTTTGCTGCATTGGCGGCAATATCAATTCCGTTCGTGGCGGGCCGCCTCGGTTGCCGGACCTGCCACCTGATTAACATGTCCCTGGGTGGCATTGGCCTGATCAGCTTTTTCTTTATTAGTGACCCGAAGTTATTATTGATTCCGATGATCGGCGTTGGAGTCGCCTGGGCCTCAATTCTATCCTTGCCCTATGCGTTGCTATCGAGCAATCTGCCGTCACACAAGATGGGTGTCTACATGGGCATTTTTAATTTTTTCATCGTTATTCCACAGCTGGTTGCCGCCAGCCTGCTGGGCCTCTTGCTGCGTGTGTTTTTCGACTTGCAAAGCATTTACGGTCTTTTCATCGGCGGCGTGTCGATGATCATTGCTGGATTCGCAACGCTGTTGGTGGATAAATCGGCCGAGCCGCTATAGTGCGTCGCGCCTTAGCCCTAAATGTCGCTATCGCGTCGCTGTTGCTTGGCGCATGCACGGATCCTAGTGGTCCGGCAGCCGAGTCGGTGGTCCCCGAGTATTTCGGAACAGCCGCGCCATTTGCTGCTGAGGCCGTCTATTTCATCGTCACCGACCGGTTTGTTGACGGCGACCCGACGAATAATTATCCCGATCAGGGTGGTGAAGCATTCGGCACCTTCGACCTGCCGATTCATCTTGCGGGCAAGGGTCCGGCCAATATTGGCTACCGCGGCGGTGATTTCAAAGGCATCGTTGAAAATGCAGATTACATTACCGAAATGGGTTTTTCGGCATTGTGGATTACGCCGATTGTGGACAACCCGGATCAAGCATTCAGTGGCAGCACAAGACCGGGCGAAGGTGCATTCGCTGATCGCGGCAAATCGGGATATCACGGTTACTGGGGCGTCAACTTCTTCGAGGTCGACGAACATCTGGAATCTGACAGCTTAAAATTTGCCGACCTGACGCGGATACTGCGCGAGCAGCATCAAATCAAGCTCGTTCTCGATATTGTCACCAACCACGGTTCGCCCGCGTACACGATGCCAACCGACCAGCCGAAATTTGGCGAAATCTATGGTCGCGACGGCAAGCTGCTTGCTGATCATCAGAATTTGCACCCAAGTGAACTCGATCCAACTAACCCGCTGCACGCGTTTTACAATACGAAGCCGGATCTCGCGCAGTTATCCGACATGAACGAGTCGAACCCGGACGTGCTGGACTACTTCGTCACCGCCTACTCACAGTGGATCGATCAGGGCGCTGCCGCATTTAGGATTGATACGATCAAGCACATGCCACACGAATTCTGGAAAGGCTTTAGCAAACGCATTCGGGATAAGCGGCCGGAATTCTTCATGTTTGCCGAAAGCTGGTCCTTCGATGCGGCGCAGATCGCGACACACACCTACCCGAAAAATGGCGGCATCAGCGTTCTCGATTTTCCCGGGCAAAAGGCGATGAACGAGGTGTTCGCGGACGGTGCGCCGTATACGCGCCTGCTCGAATACCTGCATCTGGACGACGGTGTCTATCAAAATCCATACGAGTTGATGACTTTTTACGATAATCACGACGTTGCAAGGATGAATGCCGATGATGACGGATTTGTCGATGCCAACAATTGGATTTTCACCAGTCGCGGCATCCCGGTTGTCTATTACGGATCCGAGATCGGTTTTCAGGCGGGGGCCGGAGAACACGATGGCAATCGAAATTATTTCGGCAGTGAAAACATTGAGCGCGCCGGGACGCACCGAATTCGAGAGGAGCTTGCCCTGATCGCGAATCTTCGAAAACGTTCCAAGGCCCTTCAACGCGGTTCTCAACTCAACCTGGCATTCGCTGAGGACACCGCCGCGTTTTATCGTGTTTTTAGGCGTGATGGAGAATCGGAAACGGCACTGGTCTTGTTGAACAAGAGCGATGACTCACGTGCGCTGGATATTTCCGCATGGGTCGCCGGGCAAGCTTGGCGCGATGCAATGACCGGTGCGGCGATCAACCCCGGTGGGCCGCTGTCATTGCGGTCGCATTCTGTACGTGTTTTGTTGCTGGATGACGTGCCGACGATACCGGGCATACGCGATGCGCTTGACGAGCTGCAAGCATCTAGCCACCGCAGGATTGACGAATAACGAGGCTCGGCTCCATTAATCGGGACTCGACAGGTTCGCCCTTAATCAATCCAACGATGCCGCGCACCAGCCCGTCGCCGGCGAGTTGTGTATTCTGGCGGACCGTGGTCAGTGTCGGCGTTACGTATGCGGCCAGCGGACTATCATCAAAGCCAACAACGCTGATGTCCTGCGGAACTCGCCGCCCGCCGCTTTGCAGACCACGCATTACACCAATGGCGATTAGATCGGTAACGGCAAACACGGCATCGAAGTGGTGCCCGCTCGCCATTAGTTTCTGCGCCGCATCGAAGCCTTGTTCTTCCGAATGGTCAGCCGCAATATGCAGCGCTGGTTCTTCCATGACTCCGGCCTCTCGAAGCGCGCGTAAATATCCTTCGTGCCTTGCCGCAAGCTCGGGGCTACGACCTGAAGTTTCGCCGATTATTGCGATACTCTTGCGGCCAAGCTTCAGTAAATGTTCGGTTGCCTGGAAGCCACCGGACTCGTTATCGCAACCAAATGAGTGCCCTGGTTGATCGTCGACAATTGGCCCCCAAATTATGAATCGAGTATGTGCATTGGCCAACGCTTTGAGCTTGGGTCGATAGTCACGATAGTCACCGTAACCCAGAAGAATCAGGCCGTCTGCACGGTGGCTGGCCTGATACTCAATATGCCAGTCGTCGGTCAGCTGCTGCAATGACACGAGGACGTCGTAGCCGAGATTGGCCGCTGAACGCATTATGTTGCCCAGCATTGAAAGGAAAAACGGATTTATCTCAGCATCGGCACCACCGGTCTCGTCAAATAATAACAGCGCCAGAGTGTTGCTCAGTTGTGTACGCAAGCCGGCCGCATTACGGTTGACAAAGTAGTTGAGCTCGCGAGCAACCTGTTGCACGCGTTTGCGGGTATCCTCCCGAACCAGCGGGCTGTCGCGCAAGGCGCGCGAAACGGTGGCCTGCGACACGCCTGCAATTTCGGCGATATCACGCGAGGTCGGATTATCAAACTTGCTTGTCACGTTGAACGCTGATTACCGTAAGATTTGTTTTCCGGTTGTAACACAATCGACAATAAGTTTAATGGGATGAGGCCGCCGTGGCAGCGGTTTAGCGTACGCTGTACAATCCTGCAGATCAAAAAGGCTAGTCAAATCACATCCTTGCTGACCGGTCGACGCTGGGCGTCAAGAACACACAGCGAATTGCCATGACCGGCAGCTTAAGGCCCCGTGCCGGTCGATGCGCGCGATACGGGCAGCGTATGCATGTACAGGCGGGTCGCGCCGACAGTCAGTTTGCGCCAGGGACTTTGCCAAGCTTGTTCATGAACCGCAGAAGCACGGCGTTGGTCCAGCCGAATCCATCCTGAACAGCATACTCGCCGCCGACGCCGGCCAGACCGTTGGCTGTTACGTCGTATTTCTCCAGTAAACGGCCATGCTCTTTGTAAGCGGTCATATTAGTTTCGACCCAGCGCATTGCACCGATCCGGGCTTCCTTGTGGAAGCCATAGCGTTCAAGCCCACAGTAAGTAATCCACTGCATGGGTGCCCAGCCATTCGGGCTATCCCATTGTTGTCCGCTTTCTTCCTGTGTGACCAGCCAACCGCCAGCGCGGAGAAAGTCACGGTGTATTCTTTGCGCGACTCTTGCACCTTGTTCCGGTGTCGCGATTCCGAAGAATAGAGGATACGCAGCAGCGAGCGACAGCGTCGCCGTTGGTCGCAAGTCCGAGTGCACTATGTCGACAAACATTCCGCTCGCCTCATCGAAAAAGAGAGTTTGTATTAGTTGCCTGCGTTTTTTGGCACGTTCAAAGTAATGATTAGCTTCACTTTGTTCTCCTGCCGCCGCGCTAATCTCTGCAATCGTCGTCTCAAGCTTGTACATCAGCGAATTCAGGTCGACAGGAATGACATTCGTCGTACGGATCGTCGCTAAAGAATGCGGATCAGCGAGCCAGCGTGAGCTGAAGTCCCACCCGGATTCGGCTGCTGCGCGGACGTCGCGGTACAGGTTTTCTGCGTTTCGGCTCGTATTCGCGGCGAGTTCCACGTCTTCGGCGTAACTTTCCTGTCGGGGGATCGTGGCGTCGTCCCAAAATCGATTGGCAAAACCATCGTGAATGCCGACAACGTGCCGATCTGCTGGATGATCTCTGCTGAGCGTATTCGCACCTGACATCCAGTATTCGTATTCGCGACGAAGCTGCGGTAGAAATCGAGTCTTGATGGTCTCGTCTCCCCTTACTTCGGCGAGCAGTTCGACCATCAGAGAAAAATACGGTGGTTGAGAGCGAGTACAAAAGTAGCTGCGATTGCCATTCGGCACGAATCCGATTTCGTCAATCAAATACGCAAAGTTTTGTACCATGTTGTCGATCAGGTCGACTCGCCCGGAGTCGGCGAGACCGAGCATGGTGAAGTAGCTGTCCCAGTAGTAGACCTCGCGAAACCGGCCACCGGGTACGACGTATGGGTTGGGCAACGGAATTAGAGAAGAGTGCTCTACATCGTCGTCGGCTTCGCGCGTAAGAACGTCCCAGAGCTGTTCGATTCGCGTTTCGACCGGCAGTCTCGTCGCATCTTGCGGAACTTCTTCCATGGCCGGCGGCAAACTGAAATACTCTTCGACGAAACTGGCGAGATCGAAATCCGGATCATCACGCCTGGCCCGGAATGCACGCAATATATTGTCAGGTGACGATCGGGCAGTAGCGTCGACGAAGGTTTTCGAATCCGGGAATACGTGCCGGGACTGCACAACTTCAAAAAGCTCCGCATAAATTTGATCGGGTGCCTGCTGCATTTTCACTGCCGCGGCTCGGTCGCTTGTTGCTGATCACTCAGCCGCTTGAAAATGATCAGTGAGATGAGAATCAGCGAGATTGGCAGTAATGAGAAATAGAATGCGGTCCTGCCGCCGAACAGCTCGAACAGGGTACCGGTAATGATTGAGCCTGACGTGCCGCCCAGTGCCGAAAACACGACAATCAATCCGGCCATGGGCCCATGCTGGCGCGCCGGTAAGGCCGATAGAATGACAGAGTTGATTGCCGGATAAACCGGCGAAATGCAAAATCCGATCAACGGGAAAAGAAATGCAGCGAACGGCGCAGCCGCCCAACTCGAAATCGATGCACCAGAGCTTTCGCCAGCGAGGGGTAATGCCACCAGCACGAGAGTCGCGGCACTCAAGAGTCCGAACAGCAATACCTTCAGCCAGTCAAAATGACGCAGAAATATACCGGCTGAAAAGCGTCCAAGCGCTGTGGACGCGGCAAGGATGCTGGCCATCTGAATACTGATGGACGGTGACAGATTGAGGATCTTGCTGTTGAACGTCGGTAACCAGGACATGATGCTTTGTTCAATCAGAACGTAAAGAAATGCGCTGATAACGAACACCAATACGAGCGGCCGTATGCAAAGCCTCAGCATGTCGAGAAAATCCTGTGCGAATGCGGGTGCGTCATCGCTATGAACGGCCGACTCGTCGATCCTTGCCACGAACAACAGGGCAAATGCAGTCATCGACATCGCGGCCAACAAATAATAGACGTCCAGCCAGTTCGAGGATTCAGGGTTCGCGTCATCGACAAACGCGCTGAAGATAAAATAACCGGATAAGACGCCGACCATGAAGAAAGACTCGATGAAGTTCATCAGGCTGGCATGTTCTTTGCGCGATGACGTTACCAAACCCAGGGTTGCGAAGACTGAAACTTTGACCAACGCGAACCCTACACCGGTCGCAGCAAACAGCGCTTTGGTCATCCAGAAGGTCGGTAGTTGTGGCATCAGCAAACAGACCGCAGCGATGAAACCCAGCGCAATCAGCATCGCTCGACGGTAACCGATTCTTGCAATAAACGACGCCACCAGGAATGACGTAATTGCGATCGGCAGATCTTTGAAGGCCTCCAGCACGCTCGCCGAAGACTCCGAGACGCCGAACGTGTTTTGCACCTGCAAAATCACGGTGCCAACGCTGTTGAGAAGAATCGCAAACACAAAGTAGTTGACGAACAGCGATGTTTTGACAAGCCATGTGTTCATGCGCGCTCCGGCAGGCGGCGTTCGTTCCGCATTTAGGTTTTATTGTTATTGGTGGGTGGAGCAGCCACCAGGGACCGCTCCACCTGCCCTTATTGCTGGCTAGAACTCGTATCCAACACTGAACTTGAAGGTGCGTGGCATGATGTATCGACCATTCGGTGCCGAAATCGTACGCGGGTCACTTTCAGTCAACGCATCTTCGTCCGTGATGTTGTCCGCCGATAGTTGCACGACGAAAGATTCGTTAATTCGGAGGATGACGCCAAGATCGAGTTTTTCATAGCCGTCCAGTTGATTGACGTTTTCTGGTTCTCCCCAGCGGTCGTCGACCGCACTGAGCGTACCGTACACGCTGCCAGAGATATTGCCAGTTTCAAACTCGTAACTGGGCGTCAGACGCAATTGCCAACCAGGTTGACGGGCGGTCTCATTGCCGCTATTCGGACCGCTCTTGATTTCAGAATCCTGGATTGTCGCGTTCAGTGACACCGATAAACCACCATCCGAGGCCCAGATTGCGTCCAGTTCGACTCCGCTTGCTTCCTGCGTCTGAATGACGGCCCCACCGCCAGCCAATGCGACGAAGAAGGTCGGATCAACTTCGGTAAAGAAGCCCGTTGCGTACAAGCTCACATAGTCGGTAACCCATTTGAATCCCAACTCATACTGGTCGACTTCCTGAATCAGGTCGTTGCCGCTGTTGAAGGCATCCCGATTGTCACGAAAGTCGTCGAAGTATGGCATCTTGCTGCCGCTATTGATGCGGGCGAATCCGCTCATCGTATCGGTGAACAGGTAATTCGCGGCGGCCGTCCACGAGAATTCCGTCTCGTCGAAGGACACGGCCAGTGTGACCAGGCCGTCGAGCCCTTCATCCACAGAATATTCAACCTCATGATTCTCAGACCGTACGCCAACATCGAGCGTCAGTCGGTCGTTGACGTCGAAGGTGGTCGCGGCGTAAAGGGCCTGAGTCGTGGCATCGCCCCGTGCGTCAATATCGTAATTCCAGTCGCAGCTATCGACCAGCGGGTCGTCGTTACATTCGATACCCGAGACAACTTCGCCACCAACCTGCACAACTTCGTACTTATGATTGCCAAGCGACCAGAATTCATCCGTCGACGAATTCGCCGAATAGAATCCGACGGTCACCGACCCTCTGTCCCATGCTTTGGCAAGGCTGATGTCGTTAGTGAACGACTCGATATCCTTGCGAACTTCCCAGGCACCGAATTGTTGAATATATTCGGATGGGGCGATTGCGCGGCCGCTGACTCGACCCATTATGGGTCCGGTCACCACGGCAAGCGGTGCGACGGTTGGATCGGCCAGGAGTGCACTGACTTGCACGGCGCCGCCATTTGGCACGAGACCCAAGGTATCGGCGTCACCGGACGTGTATCCGAATCGATCCGTGATCTCCCAGTCGTCGGTAATCTCGAAAGTCACCGAGCCACCGGTCATCGAGCCGTCCCAGCCGCGGCCCTCGCCGAGGTCGACGGTATGCTGCCCGGGATTCACGAAAGCCGAATCCCCGAAATCATTCGCGAAGAGGATTCTCCGCTGCCGGTTCAACGCGCCAATCTGGTTATATTCCGAGTCCACACCCGGCACGTTCAACGCGACCGGCAGGTACCAGGTACCGCTGTCATCTGTTTGCCGATGAAAGACATTGATCGAGCCGTTGTCGAGGTCCTTGGTCAGGTTGATCGTGATCTGGTTACCTTCGTCCGAATTGAATCCCGAATCACGAATGCCCGGTGAACTGCTAATGTATCCGCCGACCATGTAGTACAACTCGTCGGCCAGTTCGCCACTGATGTACGCATCGAAACGTCTCAAGTCGTAATCCGATGTCGTGTATTTGATAAGTCCTTCGGTATCCTGGCTGCCTTCGCGCAGGATGAAGTTTGTGGTCAAGCCCGGCTGCCCGTTCGAAAAAACCGGGTTCGGACCGCCGCGAAGGGCTTCTACACGCTTGACTGTCTCATCGATGCGAAATAGCGTTGAATTTTCGAGGAAAGACAGAGTGGGCGGTGGAAAAATTGGCGCACCGTTGACCTGAAGCGAGAAGAACGGAGCATCGCCGCCGCCTGGGAACCCGCGGACAAACACATTGGCACCGGAAACACCGCCCGAGCTTTCAGCCCAGACGCCGGGAACCAGCTTGAGCAGATCCGCAGTGCTTTTTGGCGAGAACTTGTTGATGTCCTCATCGTTCATCGTCGTGATAGCAAAGCTCGCGTCGAACTTGCGCACTTCGGCACCGCCAGCCGTACCGGTCGTGATTATTTCCTCGATATATTCTTGTTCTTCGTACTGCCCGTCTTCATTTTGTGCGCTGGCAACGGAAATCGGTGCCAGAACCAATGCTCCCGGGATTGCGGCCATCGCAAGCCAGGATGAAACGGACGCCAGCTTTCGCCGCATTCGCAAATAAGTAGTCATTTTCATACCCCCTGAATCAAGTCGGACAAAACAGATGATGCAGGGCCGAAATAGCCTATTGATACCAGACTTACCCGCCCTGAAATCTCGTATGCCCGATAACCGTACTATTTTATGAAATGCATTTCAATGATTTTGAAATTGATTTCAGCCCCGGCTATATTGCAAACTGACAGGCACAAATTTAGGTGACAGGCGGGTGACTCTTGGGGAAGGCTGAAAAGCGCGCAATTACGATGGCGGATATCGCGCGGCTTGCTAATGTATCCAAACCGACCGTGTCCAGGGCGCTGAGCGACAGTCCGCTGGTCAACGAACGAACCCGGGATCATGTCCTCACGGTAGCGCACGAGCACGGTTATGCGGTCAATCGCAATGCGCAAAAACTGCGACAGAAACGTACTAATACGATCGCCGTTTCGCTCGACTTTCACTCACATCGCCAAAACCATATATCCGATCCTTTCATGTTCGATTTGCTGGCTGGTGTTTCGGAAGCACTCGGTGATCGCAATCAGGACTTGCTGCTGTGCGCGCCGAACCACAACGATGGAGTGGCCTTCCAGCAGATCCTGGGTTCCCGTGGCGCGGACGGCTTTATTATTCTCGGCCAGGGCCATCGCGAAGACATGCTTAATGAGTTCGCCATGACGGGCGCGCCCATCGTCGTTTGGGGTGCGGCGGATGAAGCGGCAAATTACTGTGTCGTTGGTAGCGACAATTTTCGCGGCGGCCAACTGGCTGGCCAGTATTTTCTGGATCAAGGACGAAGCCGCTTCCTGTTTGTCGGCGACACATCGTTTCGCGAGCTACGGCTGCGGCGCGAGGGCTTGCAGAGCGTGGTCGCTCAATCCCGCGAGACCATTGCCATCGATGAAATCGAGCTACATAGTTTTCGCTATGAATCCGCGTACGATGCGGCCATGCGCTATCTCGATGTTGTCGAAACCAGTCCGGATGCTGTGTTCGCATTCAATGATACGGCGGCAATGGCATTCCTATCGGCATTCCGTGATGCAGGAATAAAGATTCCCGAGCAAGTGTCAATTGTCGGCTACAACGACATATCGTCCGCCGGGTATTTCAGCCCGCCACTGACAACGATCAGGCAGGATACGCACCAGGCCGGCCGGGTCCTTGTTGCAAAATTGATGCGAATTTTGGATGGCGAAATGCCGCGTTCAACCCTGATCCGAACTGAATTTATCCAACGCAGCACTTAATCCGCCGGGAGATAACACCTGGCTTACGCGATTTGCGTGGCGAGCGAGTATGATACCGGGACGACTCAGGCGTCTTTGACGTCAATACGGGAGGGTCACAAATGCGTCATGCGCAAATTTCAGTATCCGCCGTGCTGCTTCTATTCGTGTTTCCGACGTTCGCCGACGACGCGCAAGAGGCTCGCGCCGCCTTCGAATCCGGTGACTACGAAACAGCATTAGCCATATGGCAACCCTTGGCCGAGGCTGGTCACGCCGACAGTCAGTGCGGCCTGGGCCAAATGTACGGTAACGGGTTTGGCGTCATGATGGATGACGCGCTGGCGATCAAATGGTATAGCCTGGCTGCGGAGCAGGGACACGCCAAAGCGCAGTTCAATCTTGCCGTCATGCATCAGAATGGCTGGGGGTTTCCACAAAGCGACGTGGAAGCGATGAAACTGTATGCACTGGCTGCCGACCAGGGCGTAAGCCCGGCGATGATTGCACTCGGACGATTCTATGCGATGGATTTCCTGGACAGCTATGACCCTGTGCTGGCGTACAAGTGGTTCAAAATCGCGTCCCTGTTGCGCGACCTGGATGCGTCGCAAAAACTGGATGCCATTGTGGCCCAGATGTCGGACGAGCAGATGGCGGAGGGCGAAGGCCTGGTGAAGAGCTGGACGGACAAAAATGCCAGCGCGATGACAGGTCAGGCGAACTAAGTCGCGTCCGGCTGATGCTCTGGCATGGCGGCCTTGAACGCAGTGATTTCGTTGCAAAGGTCCACCGCGGCGACAAGCCTCGGGTAGTTATCGAGCGACACATTGAATCGTCGTGCGTTGTACATCTGTGGGACCAGCAAGACATCGGCGAGCGTAAGCGTATTGCCAAAAACATACGGGCCGTCACTTGCCAGCGCTTCGAGCGCCGTAAAACCTTCGTGTACCCAGTGTGCGTACCATTTGTGCATCGGATCGGCAGCGAATTCCGACCTGATGTACTCCAGTATGCGCAAGTTCAATATCGGATGAATGTCGCAGCTTATGGCGTTACAAAATGCCCGTACCTGGCTTCGCAGCGGGTTTTCAGCGGGCAACAATTTGACCTTCGGGTAACGTTCTTCAAGGTATTCGAGCATCGCCATCGACTGGCCGATTGCGACCTCACCGTCTTCGAGAAACGGCACCAGCATTTGTGGATTTCTTTTGCGGTACGCATCGCTGCGTTGCTCGGACACGCCCGGCATCAGCGAGATCGGTACGATTTCGTGTGCCAGTCCTTTAAGGTTTAGCGCGATGCGGAGGCGATAGGCGGCCGAAGATCGCCAGTAGCTGTAAAGTTTGATGCTCATCCGTTCTGGTATTTTTCCACGACCTGGTCGATCGCGCCGAAAATGGAGTGGTTGTTCGAGTCGTTCATTTCAATGCGGATGCGATCGCCGAATTTCATGAACGAGGTTGCCGGCTTGCCATCGTTAATGGTCTCGATAGTACGAATTTCAGCGATGCAGGAATAACCGACGCCACCGTCAGCGATGTGTTTGCCAGGCCCGTCGTTCAGCTTGTTCGAGACCGTACCTGAGCCGATCAGTGATCCGGCACACAAGGGCCGGGACTTCGCCGCGTGGGCGATGAGCTGGCCAAAGTTGAAGGTCATGTCGATGCCGGCCTGCGGCTTACCAATCAGCTTGTCATTGAGTGTCGACAGCAATGGGAGGTGTAATTTTGCGTCTTTCCAGGCGTCGCCCAGCTCATCCGGTGTCACGGCGACAGGTGAGAAAGCACTCGACGGCTTGGATTGAAAAAAACCAAAGCCCTTGCCAAGCTCTCCGGGAATCAGGTTTCGTAGCGATACATCGTTCACGAGCATGATCAGCTGAATGTGACCGATAGCATCTTCAGCTGAAACACCCATCGGAACGTCGTCAGTGACAACGACCACCTCCGCTTCGAAGTCAATGCCCCAGGCTTCATCGGCGACCGGAATATTGTCGCGCGGACCCAGGAATGAATCCGAGCCGCCCTGGTACATGAGTGGGTCGGTCCAGAATGAGGCAGGCATATCTGCGCCGCGCGCTTTGCGCACCAGCTCGACATGATTAACGTAGGCGGATCCGTCCGCCCATTGGTAGGCGCGCGGCAACGGTGAATCGCAGCTGCTTTCATCGAACGGTTCGCCGGCACCTTTGTCCAGTTTTGCAGCGATAGCCTCGAGGGCAGGTCGGATGCTGCCCCAGTTGTCCAGTGCGTCCTGCAGCGTGGTCGCAACACTGCCGGCCGGATGACAGCGTTTCAGGTCCTTCGATACGACCAGCAATTGACCGTCGCGGCCGGATTTTCGTGATGCAAGTTTCATTTATTCATCGCCTGTAAATTCGAGCTCGTGCAACCAAGCGGCATGGCGCGGTGCTTTTTTTGTACGGCTCCATTCTTCCAGCATGGCTGGTGCGACCCGTCGGAGCTCATCAATTTGCTCCTGTGTGTTGGTGTTCGCAACCAATTCAAGCCGATGACCATTGGGGTCAAAGAAGTAAATAGACTGAAAAATCCCGTGGTTCGTCGGACCGAGAACATCAACCCCTTGTGACTCAATGTGTTTTTTCGCGGCGAGCAGCGTCGTATAGTCTGCAACTTCAAACGCGATGTGCTGGACCCAGGTCGGTGTATTGCGATCGCGATCCATGTCAGGCCGCGTCGGCAGTTCGAAAAAGGCGATGACATTGCCCATGCCGCATTCCAGGAACACATGCATGTAGGGATCCGGTTCCTTTGTCGAGGGCACCTGGTCTTCAGCAAAGGCAACCGTAAATTCCATATTCAGTACGCGTTGGTAGAACTCCACGGTCTCTTTCGCATCCTTGCAGCGGTATGCGACGTGGTGAATTTTCCGGAGTTTCATGCCGTGCTCTCCTCGCTCACTTTGACAACACCGCGAGCAACCTGATCGCGTTCAATGGACTCGAATAAGGCTTTGAAATTGCCTTCGCCGAAACCCTCGTCTTTCTTACGCTGAATGAACTCGAAAAACGTCGGGCCGACCATGTTCGCCGAAAAAATCTGCAACAACAAGCGCGGTTCGCCGCCTTCGGTTGTGCCGTCCATCAGGATGCCACGCGATTGCATGTCGTCGATCGATTCACCGTGGCCTGGCAGCCTTTCTTCGAGCATCTCGTAATAGGTGTCCGGCGGCGGCGTCATGAATTCGATGCCCTGTTTTTTCAGGCGATCGTAGCAGGCGTAGAGGTTGTCGCAGCTCAACGCGATGTGCTGGATTCCTTCACCGTTGAATTCCATCAGGTATTCCTCAATCTGGCCAACACCTTGCGATGCCTCCTCATTCAATGGAATGCGAATGAGGCCATCGGGAGCGGACATCGCCTTTGAGAACAGGCCGGTGTGTGCACCCTTGATGTCGAAGTAGCGGATCTCGCGGAAATTGAACAGACGCTCGTAATAGTCCGCCCAAAACTCCATGCGACCGCGGTAAACATTGTGAGTCAGGTGATCGATAAGCTGGAAGCCACAACCTTCGGGATGTCGATCAACGCCTTCGATGAAGTCGAAATCGATATCGTAAATCGCGAGACCCTCTGCATAGCGATCGATGAGGTACAGGTTTGCTCCGCCGATGCCCTTGATGGCGGGCAGGCGCAGCTCCATCGGCCCGGTCGGGATGTCGACAGGTTGCGCGCCGAGTTCGAGGGCGCGCTTGTACGCCTTGTGTGAATCCTTGACACGGAATGCCATGCCGCAGGCACTGGGGCCGTGCTCTTGCGCAAAGTAATAGGCATGGCTTCTCTTCTCATTGTTGATGATGAAGTTAATACCACCCTGACGCCAAAGCGTTACGTCTTTGGAGCGGTGTCGGGCAACTTCAGTGAAGCCGAGCAGCGTGAAGGCTGTCTCAAGTACGGCTGGTTTGGGCGATGCAAATTCGACGAATTCGAAACCATCGAGTCCCATCGGGTTTTCAAACAGGTCCGCCATTTTGGTATCCTCATGCAGCAATTATTTTCGACAGTATGCGCGATTCACCAAGAAAAGGTGTCCGAAATGCGCTAGTTTGATAGGCTTCACGAAACAACCGTTTCAAAATTAGTGGAATATGCGAAAAAATGTCGAAATGAAGCTGTCCCGGCTGGATCGCCGCCTGCTCAATGCCCTGCAGCAGGACGCGACGCGCAAGCAAAGTGAGTTGGCCGAGCTTGTCGGCATGTCCAGGACATCGTGCTGGCGCCGGATTCGCGAGTTCGAAGAGGCCGGCCTGATCGAGCGGCAGGTCGCGCTGCTGAACCCGAAGATTGCCGGTTTCAATATCCAGGTGCTGCTGCTGGTCGCGATGACCGAGCACACGGATGAAAACCGCCGCAGCTTCGAGCAACATGTGTCAACGCTTTTGGAAGTCACCGAATGCTTTTCAGTATCCGGTGACCGAGACTACGTACTGCATGTCGTGGTGAAGGACATGGATGCTTACAACGAATTCCTGAACGCAAGCATCCTGCGGCACAAGGCTGTGCGATCGGCGAGTTCGACGTTTGTGTTGCGTCGAGTCAAGTACTCGACCGTGCTGCCACTCAAGGACTAGACAGCAGCGCTGTGCAATGCGTCCTTACTGATCCGGAGCCGTTCTGCGGCGTCGTCACCACTGGCCAGTGCGAGCGCAACGTGCAGCCCATCCAGCAGTGCCAACTGTGCGAGTCGTGAGCTCATCGGCGTATATACGCTGGTGTCTTCGATCAACTGACAGGGGAACAGAATGCTTGCCGCCTTCGCCAGTTCCGAATCGGGGTGCGTGATTGCGATGACCGTAGCACCACGTACCGTCGCCAACCTTGCCGCCGTCGCAAACTCAGGCCACCGTCCGGTGTGCGACAACAAAACCAGCACATCATTCGGCTCGACGATCGCGGCAAACTGCAGAATCATCGGCGTGTCCCCCAGGTGAGAACACGGGATACCCAGCCGGAAAAATTTGTGGCAGGCATCACGCGCGACGTGGCCCGATGCACCGAGACCACCGAACGCTATTTGCCGAGCCTTCGACATGACCGCGACAGAGCGGTCAATTGGCATTGAGGACAGGTTGGCACGCATATCGATCAGCGACTGAATGGATGCGTCCATGACTTTCAACACCGCATCCGACGAGCTGTCGCTGGGGCTGACATCGCGATGTACGTAGCTGACCGGATTGCTCAGCGCCTCGGTCAGGCGAATGCCGAGTTCGCGAAATCCGGAAATGCCGGCTCGCCGGCAAAAACGCAGTACTGTGGGCTCGCTGGTCTTGCACTCCCTCGACACTGACGCGAGCGTTGCGCCGACGGCTTCTTTCGGGTGCTGAAGCACCCACTCGGCGACGCGTCTTTCCGACGGGCTCAAGCTTGGCAGCAGCTGTGTGATCTGAGTGAGCATGTAGTAAAAATACAGCAAGATCAGCGAAAATACTACAATAACTGGCGTTTTACGTTCAAATTGTAGTAAACTTTCACAAATTGCCAAGGAAGCCTCATGGCCCAGCTCGTTCCTGTAGAAACCTTCGACCTGATCATTTTCGGCGGTACCGGCGACCTTGCCATGCGCAAGCTCCTGCCGGCTTTGTATCACCGCGACTGCGACGGGCAAATCACCGACGACAGCCGCATTATTGCTGCCAGTCGCGGCGCCATGACGCGCAAGAAGTATCTTGCGCAAGTTGAGGCTTCGCTGAGACAAAAACTTGTTGATGGGACATTCGACGAAGCGCATTGGCAAAAATTTAAAAAACGAATCTTCTATGCGCAAACCAATGCGTTTGAGTCGTCCACATGGGGCGAGTTGACGAAGCTGCTCGCCGGAAACGATGATCGAGTCCGCGTCGCTTACCTTGCCACTGCACCGAGTTTGTTCGGCGCGATTGCTGACGGCATGAAGTCAAACGGACTCATAACGAATACCAGCCGAATCGTGCTCGAAAAGCCGGTTGGCCGCGACCTGGAATCGGCACGTGAAATTAACGATGCCGTTGGCAAGTGCTTTGCCGAAAATCAGATATATCGAATTGATCATTACCTCGGCAAAGAGACGGTACAGAACCTGCTGGCATTGCGATTTGGCAATTCACTGTTCGAACCCCTGTGGCGACGCAGCGCGATCGATCATGTGCAGATCACTGTCGCGGAAGACCTGGGTGTTGGCGGTCGAGTCGAGTTCTACAACAGCGTAGGAGCAATACGCGACATGGTGCAAAACCACTTGCTGCAACTGGTTTGCCTGTTCGCGATGGAGCCGCCATCGAGCCTCGATCAGAATGCTGTTCGCGATGAGAAAATCAAAGTGCTGCGTGCGCTCAAACCGGTTTCGGTTGATGATGCCCGCGCCAATACGGTTCGCGGCCAATACAGCGAAGGCTCGATCAAGGGAAGTACCGTGCCCGGTTTTCTTGACGAGCTCGCCGGCAAAGAGAGCAAGACTGAAACCTTCGTCGCGCTGAAAGTCGAGATCGAAAACTGGCGCTGGTCCGGTGTGCCGTTTTATTTGCGTACCGGCAAACGACTGAAAGCGAAGCATTCCGAGATTGTTGTGCAGTTTCAGGACGTTCCGCATTCAATTTTTCCGGAGCAGCAATACAACGTATCGCCAAACCTGCTGCGCATTAAGCTGCAGCCCGATGAAGGCGTGCAGCTAACTGTCATGGCGAAAGAGCCAGGTCCTGGCGGATTCGATTTGCGACCGGTTTCACTGGATCTGAGTTTCGCCGAAACCTTCGGTGTACGATACCCTGATGCATACGAGCGCCTGCTAATGGAGGTGCTGCGCGGCAATCCGGCCTTGTTTATGCGCCGTGACGAAGTCGAAGCGGCCTGGCAGTGGATCGACGGAATAATTAATAGTTGGCAGGCCTCGAAGCAGAAAGTTGAGTCCTATGTGGCGGGCACCTGGGGACCGACCGGTTCGTCCGTGCTGCTTGACCGGGATGGACGCAGCTGGCATCAGGATGACTAGCATGCTGACAGAGCAATTATTCGAATCGCGCGAAGATGCGTCGGCTGCCGCAGCCGAACACATCGCGGATTGCCTTAAGAAGGCCCTTAGTGAGGCCGATAGGACAAGCGTCGTTCTGAGTGGCGGCACGACGCCCGTGCAGTGTTTCGACCTCCTGTCGCGAAAACAACTGGACTGGAATCGTGTCCAGCTTGCGATGACGGATGAGCGCTGGGTACCCAGCGATCATCCGGACAGCAACGAGAAACTGTTACGAGATTCGCTACAACAAAACAGAGCAGCGGGAGCCAGTGTGCTGTCGATTTACCAGGGAGACCTGTCAGTTGACGAGCGTTGTGATTCATTGCAAAAGCAGTTGCCGAAGAACAATTTCGCCTGCGCGTTACTTGGCATGGGCGCAGACGGGCATTTTGCGTCACTGTTTCCGGACGGCGACAACCTCAGGATCGGGCTGGATCGCAAATCAACACGCTTTTATCTGCCAGTGAGAACAGCGGCCAGCCCGCACCCGAGGGTCAGTATGACGCTCGCGGCGCTGCTCAAAAGTGACGAGATTCTCATCCTGATTTTTGGTAACGAGAAACGCGCCGTGTTCGAACGCGCCAGGGCGGGCGACCAAAGCCTGCCGATCGCGGCACTGTTGGAGCAAAACGATGTTTCACTGACGCTCTACTGGGCGCCGTGACACGAACACAAGAGAATCCTTTCATGAATCCAGTTGTTGAAAAAGTTACCCGCCGAATACAAGAGCGCAGCAAAGCATCTCGCAGTGCTTACCTGGCCAGAATCGACGCGGCCGCGAATGAAGGGCCCGCCCGGGGCACACTTTCCTGCAGCAACCTGGCACACGGGTTTGCGGCCTGCGGAACTGACACGAAAGCCAGGTTGTCGGGAAATGTCGTCCCGAATATTGCGATTGTATCTGCCTACAACGATATGTTGAGCGCGCATCAACCCTTCGAGACTTACCCGGACCGAATTCGAAAAGCGGCCGAAAGCCGTGGCGCGGTGGCGCAGTTTGCGGGTGGGGTCCCGGCAATGTGTGATGGTGTAACGCAAGGTCAGGACGGCATGGACCTGTCTCTGTTCAGTCGCGACGTAATCGCGTTGTCCACGGCCGTTGCTTTGTCGCACAACATGTTCGACGGTGTCCTGTGTCTCGGTATTTGCGACAAAATCGTTCCCGGCTTACTGATTGGTGCGTTGTCGTTCGGGCAGTTGCCGGTGGTTTTCGTACCCGCCGGACCGATGATTTCGGGCCTTTCAAATAAAGAGAAAGCGCGCGTTCGCGAAGAGTATGCCAGCGGCAAGATAGGCCGTGATGAGCTACTGGCTGCCGAGTCGGCTGCCTATCACGCCGCCGGAACCTGCACGTTTTACGGCACCGCAAATACCAACCAGATGATGATGGAGTTCATCGGCCTGCAGCTTCCCGGCGGCTCTTTCGTCAACCCCGGCACCGAACTGCGGGATCACCTGACGGATGAAGCGGTTGCCACAGTGCTGAAAGGAAGTGATCTTGGCGATTCCTACATGCCCATCGCGAACATTGTTGATGAAAAAGCGATCGTCAATGGCATTTGTGGCCTGTTGGCGACGGGTGGATCCACCAATCATACAATTCATCTCGTTGCGATTGCCAAGGCGGCCGGTATTCAGATCGACTGGAAAGACTTTTCGGACCTGTCATCGGCCGTTCCTCTCATGGCGCGTGTCTACCCGAACGGATCAGCAGATGTTAATCACTTTCACGCTGCGGGCGGACTTGGTTTTATATTGACGGAGATGATGAATAATGGCTTGTTGCACGAAGACGTAAACACCATTCTTGGCCATGGCCTGAAAAACTTTTGCAAAGAGCCGGGCATTGAAGGTGGACGACTGCAATGGCGGGCGACGCAAAGCCAATCCCTGGACGAGGATATCCTGCGACCTGTCGCAAAGCCGTTCGACACAGAAGGCGGATTGCTGCTGGTCGCCGGAAACCTCGGCCGCGCCATCGTTAAAGTGTCGGCCGTCGATCGTCAGTACCACTCGATTACGGCACCTGCAAAGGTGTTTCAATCACAGGTGTCATTCGTTGAGGCATTTAACAACGACGAGCTTGAACAGGATTTTGTCGCGGTCCTCTCCTGCCAGGGTCCACGCGCGAATGGCATGCCGGAACTGCATAAACTCACGCCGTATCTTGGCGTCTTGCAGAACCGCGGCTTCAAGGTAGCACTGGTGACTGACGGGCGCATGTCCGGGGCATCCGGAAAAGTGCTGGCCGCGATCCAGGTTAGCCCTGAAGCCCAGGTTGGCGGGATTATCGCGAAGATCCGGGATGGCGACATGATTACTATCGATGCGCATGACGGTGTATTGTCGGTACAGACGGACGACGATATCGACGCGCGGGAAGCCGTCATCATTGAAGCGCCGCAGGCGGGAATGGGCCGTGAATTATTCGGCGCATTTCGAGAGCGTGCCGGCAGTGCAGAGTCCGGAGCCAGCCTGTTCGACGGAGCCTGATTTGAAAAAGACCTTGTTGATCGGGGACATTGGTGGCACCAACGCGCGATTTGCGTTGGCTACGAAAGCAGGTTTTAGCGACGCACTGACGCTTCGTTGCGCAGACTTTGCGTCGGCGGATGATGCAATTCGCCAATACTTGCAGGAAGTAACGGCCGCTGCTCCAGCGGTCATCTGCCTCGCTGCAGCGGGGCCAGTCGTCGGTAACAAGGTGCGCATAACCAATAATCACTGGACTTTGGACGCCGATCGAATCGGCAAAGACTTCGGCATCAAGAAGGTTCGCCTGATGAACGACTTTGAAGCCGCAGCCCATTCGATCTTGCAGCTCGACTCGGCCGATATTGCGACTATCGGATTGCCGGAAGCCGAGGCCTTGCCGGAGGATCGATTTGATATTGCAATCGTTGGCCCGGGGACGGGATTCGGTGCCGCCGGCCTGGTACGGCGAGGGAAAACGATAATTCCGATCATCGGAGAGGGCGGACATGTCGGCTTCGCGCCGAGGACCCAGGTTCAGATCGAGCTACTGAGCGTATTGAGAGGCAAGTTTGATCGTGTGTCAGTCGACCGGCTGGTATCCGGTCCCGGAATTGAAAATATTTATTGGGCGCTGACGCAAATTCATGGTGAGGAACGCACAAAAAGTTCAGCGCGGGACATTTTCCGCAGCAGCGCGGAAGGTAACGATGCGCGAGCCAAAGAGAGTACGCAGCTGTTTTTTGAGTTGCTTGGCCAGGTTGCCGGCGATTTCGCGTTGTCGCTCGGTGCGGTGGACGGTGTCTATATCGCTGGCGGTATAAGCAAGCGCTATCCGGAACAACTCCTGAGCAGTGGATTTCGAAGCGCTTTTGAAGACAAAGGCAGGCATCGCGCCTACATGGAGTCTATTCCGACGCTGTTAATCACTCATGATGAACCGGGATTGCTCGGTTCCGCTTACTGTGCGCTGGAGCTCTCCAACTCCTGAACGAGTTCCTCGTACAGGGCGATGGTCTTTTTCACGGTATCTTCGTTGCGGAAGTCGTTGCCAATTCGTTCACGCGCAGCGTTCCCCATTCGCGTGCGCAATTCCGTGTCGCGATACAGGACCTCGAACTTCTCGGCGAGCGCGGCGGCATTCTTTGGCGGCACTTTGAATCCGGACACACCGTCGACGATCAACTCCGGGCTGCCGCCGGAATCCGTAACAACAGGCGGAACCCGGTAAGCCATTGCTTCAATAACCGATCGCGGAAGTCCTTCGCGCCTGGTTGACGGCATACAGAACACATCGCAGGCTGCACTGATCGCAGGCGCATCGCTTCGAAATCCGCTGCGATGGATGCGTTCCTTTATTGGGCTATTGTTGATACGACGCGTCAGCTTTGCTGCGTCCATGCGACCCACCAGGAGTAAGTGCACCGGAATGTCGCGGGGCAGTAATTCAACGGCATCAATCAGGAAGTCGACACCCTTGCGTGGGCGGTAATTTGCCGTACAGCCCACGACAAACGCGTCGCTGGGGATGCCGAATCGCACGAGGTCGACCGGCTGTTGGTCATACCATTCGAGCATGTGGCCTTTGTGAATGGTGACCGGGCGTGTTGCCGGCATGCGCAGGAACGCCGGGTGCATCTCGAGAAAATGCCGCCGAATCGCATCGGCGACACAAATGATTCGGTCGATGCGCGGATTCAGATAGCGCATCCATGACATGGGGTCGAGAAAGCCAACGGCGCCAACGATGCCGCGATAGCAAACTACTTTGATTGGCAATCCCTTGACGGCACGCAAGCCATTGGTGACGGCTTTGTTATTAAATGTATGCAGGATGTGGTATTTGCCGCGGATCAGTTCTGCACGCAAATTCGCCGTACCTTGCTTATCAAAATCCGTGGGCAGTGGTATGTCGATCAAGCGCACGCCGGCTTCTTTGAGAATTTGATAGTTCGGATGGTCGGCGGGACAGACGACTGTTATGTCGATTCCGGCATCCCGCATGCCGATGAACGTCTGGACCGTCGGCCGATCCGCGTCTTCTGTAATACACAAACTTCGAATTGCCATGCCTGCTTTAGCTCGAGTAAGTCGGGATGTTCAGGACACGAACGGCGCGTACGGTAGCACAGGAATCGCTGGATAGTGCGCTGCGTCACGTCAGTCGGTGGCTACGAATCGTACACTGATCGGGCACACGGTCGCGTTATGTTGGATTCATAATCAAGTTATGTCAAATTATCAGTCATCCAGTCAATTGCAACGGAGGGTCTCGCTGACACTGCTGTTGCTGATCGCTGTTTTTGTGCTCATTAGCTATTCCATATTGCGGGCAGTCATTGCACCGGCTTTCGGTGAGCTGGAAATGGCTGCGGCGAAAGCTGACTTACACCGGGCACAGGCTGCACTCAGTGCAGAAATTGACAATCTCGAAGCCATTACAGCCGACTGGGCACCGTGGGATGACATCTACTTCTATGTCAGTGGGCTAAATCCAGGTTTTCGGAAATCCAATCTGGATCGTCCAACGCTCACCAACCTGAACCTCGACATGATGGCGATATACGCGAGCAACAAACGCTTCGTCTGGGGCCAGATACTGGTCGACGGCGAGGAGGTTGCAATCGATACGCTGGAGATTCTGGATCCCCGGCTTCCGGCCTCGATCGGACTGACAGAACACCGCAGCGATCAGGACCGAACGGTGGGTCTCGTTCGAACGGAGCTCGGGCTGATGATGATCAGCTCACGGCCGATTCTTCGTTCAGACGACTCGGGGCCGGTTGCCGGTGCCGTGATCATGGGACAAATTCTCGATGAGCAACATTTGGCAGGGCTTCGTGATCGAACCGAAGTCGATATCGACTGGACGGCGTGGGATTCAGACCATGACGCTAGCGCCGAAGCTCTATTCGCCGCAAAAGAACGCGTCATTCTGGGTAGTCAGCGCTTGAACGATATTCACGGCGAGCCAGTGCTGGTCTTGCAAACACGTACACCGAGAAGTATTTCGTCGCTTGGCTCCCAAACCATTCGAGCCGCGGCTTTGCTGGTGATTGTCGCAGGCGCGCTGGTGTGCGGCGCAATCTGGACCATGCTACGCCACATGGTGTTGCATCCGATCGAAAAACTTGAGAAACATATTGTTGAACTTCGCACCAGCGGCGACTTGTCACGCCAAATTGTGATGCCGCGCGATGATGAAATTGGTTCACTGGCGCAGCAATTCAATTCCATGACGATGGAAGTTAACGACGCCCGACAGGCGCTCCTCGATCAGTCGTTCAAAGCCGGCAAGGCTGATATGGCAGCTGAAATCATGCACAACATCCGCAATGCGATGACGCCGATGATCAATGGACTTGAGCGCATTCGGAAGTCTTTCAAGGTTGCAGAGAATCTGCGCATTGGTGACGCGATTACTGAACTTGGTAGCCCGGATTGTCCACCGGAGCGCAAGAACAAATTTTTCGAATATATCTCCGCATCATTCGAGCACATCAAATCGGTCAGCCAAAACTCAATCGAAGACCTGAATGTAGTCTCGGCTCAGGCAAAACAAATCGAGGGAATCATTTCTGATCAGGAGAGATTCGCCAACGTGGCACCAGTCGCGGAGATTTTGCAGATGGACCAACTGCTGGACGAGGCAGCCAATATTATTCCGCGCGATGAACTGCGTAGCATCGAAGTCCTCCTCGAAGATGGTCTCGACAAACAACGCGTGCAAGCCTATCGAATCGGTTTGTTGCAGGTTATGGGCAATCTGATTTTGAACGCATACGAATCAATCAAACGAAGCGGAACCGCGGAGGGAAGAATATCGCTCGCTGCTATTGCTGAGGTCGTTAATGAGCGCGCAATGGTACGCGTAAGTATTCGTGACAACGGCAGCGGCTTCGACTCAGCAACGCGACAGCAGATTTTTCGCCGTGGATTTACGTCAAAGACCAAGGGCGAATATGCCGGTCTTGGCTTGCACTGGTGTGCCAATGCCGTGGCCTCAATGGGCGGGCAGATTTTCGCGGAGAGCGCTGGGCAAGGTCGGGGCGCGGCTTTTCATGTGCTGTTGCCAGCCGCACAGGCTCGATAGTCATGTATACAAAGCTGAATCAGGAATTCATCAAAGTCCTCGTCGCAGACGACGATGAGAGCGTTCTCGAATGTTATCTGGACGCATTTGGCGACGAAGAACCCACCACTCACATGAAGACACTCGATGTACTGACGGCGGAGCTTTTCGATCCTGGGTCCGATATTGAGGACCAACCCAAATTCGAGATTGTGGCCTGCAGTCAGGGTGATGATGCTGTAGACGTCGCTGAGGCTGCCAGGAAATGGGGGCAACCGTTTGACGTCGTTATTCTCGATATGCGCATGCCACCCGGAATTGACGGGCTTGAGGCTGGCCGTAAGATTCGTCAGATCGATCCTGACGTGACTATCGTTTTCGTCAGTGGCTACTCAGATGTTTCATATTCCGAATTACAGCGTCGTGTACCCCCGCCAATTCGACTGCACTACTTCAACAAACCGCTGTCATTTAGCAAGCTTGCTGATGACGTTATCGCGATGGTCAAAAAGCAATGAGCTCCAATATCATGAATGAACTCAATCGCCCCTCAACAAACAAGGTCCTTGTCGTCGATGACGATGCGCTAATAATTGGCGAATATCTGTTATGCCTCGGTAACGAGTTTGAGCCCGACAGTGCAACCGAGACACTCAGTGATCTTGAGAAAGTACTGTTTGGAGAAGAAACTGACGAGCGCGGTGCAGCAAGTTTTGAAGTGCACTCCCGGAATCAGGGTGAGGCGGCAGTGGAGGCGGTCGAGGCAGCCATCGGAAAACAGCAGCCATATGCGATTGTTTTCCTGGATATTCGCATGCCACCTGGAATGGATGGCATCGAGGCGGCCAAACAGATCCGCCAGCTCGACCCGAACGTCAATATCGTCATTGTCACAGGCTCGATGAGTCCGGAGCCGGAGAATCTGGGCCGGGAAATACCGCCGGCAGATAAAGTCTTCTTTTTTAAGAAACCGTTTCACGCGCTCGAGTGTCGACAGCTCGCCGCGGCGCTTTGTGGCAAGTGGCATTCGGACATGGCGCTCAGAAATGCGAATGAGGAACTCGAGAAGCGTGTTGAGGAACGAACAGCAGCGTTGCAGAAAATTGCTTACTTCGACCCAGTCACGCGCCTGCCCAATCAATTGTTGCTTATTGAAGAACTGAAAGTCCTTATTGAAAAAGCCGAAGACACAGCGGGTGATACCGTCGTTGTACTGCTTGATATCGATCGCTTCAGCTTTATCAATGAAACGATGGGCTACGATGCCGGAACTGAGCTTCTGCGTTCGATAGGAAATCGTCTGAGTCGAACCTTTTGTGAAAGGTCGGGCCAACAGCAGACGGTTGTCGGGCGCTTTGGGTCCGATGAGTTCGCGATCCTGGTTCCCGGTGTCGAAAGCGATGTCGCCATGCGTGATCTGGCTGAGACGGTGCGCGACACGGTTGAAGCGCCATTCCTGATTAATGGACGGGACCTGTTCCTCAACGCCAGTATTGGCGTCGCGTGGCATCCAATTCATGGGCGGGATGCAAAAAGCGTGTTCCGCTGTGCAGAGGCAGCCTTGCACCGTTCGATGCGAAACCTGAAAGACCCGATTACCTACTACCACAACGAAATGCGCTATCGGGCACGCTATAAATTTGACCTGGAAGCCGAACTGCGTAGCGCGATCGTAAACGGCCAGATTTGCCCACACTACCAACCGCAACAATGCACGAAGAATGGTGACGTCGCCGGCGTTGAGGCGCTCGCAAGGTGGATCCGACCGGACGGCTCGATTGTGCCACCATCCGACTTTATACCGCTGAGCGAAGAGATGGGCGTTTCGGACCTGTTGTTCGAGTCGATTATGCGGAGTGTCTGTCACGACGTCGCTGTCTGGCGTGAGAACGGCGAGTGGAAAATCCCGGTTAGCATCAACCTTTCGGCGCATCAATTGCGTAACCGAGACCTGGTTGGACTGATCAAGGGAATTCTGAGTCGTGGCAATATCGACCAGACTTTGATCAACCTGGAATTGACAGAGACCGTATTGCTGGAAGACCTAACGGTTGCACAGCCGATGCTCAACGACCTCGCGGCGTTCGGTGTTGGTATCCACATTGACGACTTCGGCACCGGCTATTCATCGCTAAGCTACCTCGCGCAATTGCCGGTCCAGACATTGAAAATCGATCAGGCTTTCGTGTCGCAGCTTACTGAATCAAGCGCCAACAACCGGGTTGTTGAGGCAATCGTAGCGCTCGGTAAGGCGATGCAGCTGGAGGTTGTCGCTGAAGGCGTGGAAACCGATCAGCAATACGCGATTATTCGGCGACTCGGCTGCGACTATGCGCAAGGTTACTTTATTGCACGGCCGATGCCGGCGGAGCAGTTATTGAAGTGGCTTGGCGGATACGAGGACACGCAGAGCATTAAGAAGCGATCTGCAATAATTGAAATCGACCAAGGTCAAAACTAACGATAGTCGGAATAGAAAAAGGCGCGCAATTTGCATTGCGCGCCTTCAATTTCAACAAACGAATTTATCGTTCGACAACACCAAGCACAACTCGGCGATTCTGCGCCTTGCCCACACTTGTTGTGTTGTCAGCGATTGGTCGCGACTCACCGTAACCGCGAACCGTCATGCGATCACCAGCAACGCCACGGGCGACCAGGTAGTCATGCACCGTCGTGGCACGTCGTGCCGACAGACTTTCGTTGTAGTCTGCGGCGCCATCGCTGTCCGTGTGACCTTCAACATCAACACGAATTGTCGGGTTCTTGTGCAAGGTAGCAGCAGCATCGTTCAAGACACTTTCAGCGCCCGGCAGTAACCGGTCCGAATTTGATTCAAAGTTGACGCCGGGAAGTTCGATCTTGTCCTTGATCTCACAGCCTTTGATGTCAACCTGTGCGCCAGCTCGTGAATTCGGGCATTCGTCAAGTCGGTCAACCACGCCGTCCTTGTCGCCATCGAGCTCACAACCACGTGCATCGACTTTCGCGCCTTTCGGTGTTCCCGGACACATGTCCTTGCCGTCGGTGACGCCATCTCCGTCGCTGTCAACGCCGCAACCATTCGCATCTACACGAACACCGGCCGGTGTTCCCGGGCACCTGTCCCTGGAATCTTTGACGCCATCGCCGTCGCTGTCCAGCTCGCAGCCGGAACTGTCGACCCTTGCGCCGGCCGGAGTATTCGGACAACGATCACTGCCGTCTTCAACGCCGTCGCCGTCAGTGTCGATAAACTTGGCTGTGGCCGGACCAAATGGAAGTTGAAAGCCAAGACTAAAGAGATTGTCCTTGTAGTCGTCCGCTGGTCCCGACGCGGTGTCTTTGCGCGCTCGCCATTCGCCACGTAGTGCTACGTTCGACGAAAAGAGGTCAATGAGGAATCCTGCGCCGCCAGAAACCGTTTCGCCGTTGAAGTCGCCAACGCCGTCGATCTCGGCATACGATTTGCCGATACCGACGAATACGTAAGGGCTGAAGTGCTCGGACCGTCGGAATACCCGCTGCAGATCAAGACCAAGGCCGTAAAGGGTTTGATTGCCGAGCGCTCCACCGCTAGCGTCCGCTTCTGTGGAATAATACATACCCTCGATATTCCACGCCTCGTCGAGCGCATAGCCACCGCCAAATGTGAAGCCGTTGATTGCGTCGTCCACGCCGCGGTCTTTATCGTCATCCATGTACGAGCCCATGATCGAGAAGTAGCCTTGTTTTGCCTCAGCGTCGGCATACGCGTTCCCTACGCCGACAATAGCCAGCAAGGTGCTCGCCAATACGAATGTAATCTTACTCATTAAAACGACTCCAGCAGATTTCTGCATAATTTGGGGTAAATATTCACGCGATTCTAGCATTAACGCTTGGGGAAACCATATTTTGTAGCTGGTCGGCAATCCGCCTTCGCACCAGGCTCACCGACTCTTCCTTCACCGGACCGTAGCCGCGGATGTCCATATACAGGCCAAACAAGTCGGTGGCATCGGCCAATTTTGCCGTTGTTAGTTCCGGCAGAACTTCGTCAATCAGGTTTTCAAATTCCCGAACCAGCTCACGTTCCATACGCCGTTCGGCGCTTCGCCCGAGCAGGTCAAATGCTGTCCCACGCAAGCCCCGCAGGCTGGCCAGCACGCGAAATACCGGCAACATCCAGGGTCCGAACTCGGTTTTTCGGGGGCGGCCCCGGGCGTCGGTTCCAGAATTCAAAATGGGCGGAGCCAGGTGGAAACGAAGCTTGGCTTTTGGGCCGAATTGTTTCTGCACCGAGCTAATAAAGTTTTTCCGGGTATGCAGTCGGGCTACCTCGTACTCGTCCTTGTAGCTGAGTAGTTTGAAGTAGCTCTTTGCGATAGCCTGTGAAAACTCGCCGTTTCCGCCGAGTGCTTCTTCCGCACTGCGAGCGCGATGCACGAGGGCTTCGTAGCGTTTTGCCAGTGCCTCGTTCTGGTAGCCAACGAGAAACTCGCGCCGACGCGCAATGCTTTCATCCAGAGATTCGATTGCAGGCTTGTCCCGGTTGAGCGCACTTTCGATCTGGCCGGGATCAGCGGCTGCTTTGCGACCCCAGCTGAACGCGAGTTTGTTGCTGTCGACGGCGACGTTGTTGAGTTCAATCGCACGCATGAGCGCGTTCAGGGAGATCGGCACCAATCCATGCTGCCAGGCGAAGCCAAGCAATAGGACGTTGGCATAAATGGTATCGCCCATCAGCACACTGGCGAGCTTGTTGGCATCCAGCGTCGACAGGTTGGACGGTCCTATGGCCTTGCCTATGGCTTCAAGCCGCTCGGCTGCTCGCAGATTGGCGTCGCGGTGAATTACGAAATCAGCCGTCATCATTTCGGCGCTGTTCACAACCGCCCTGGTGTGCTCCTTGCTGTACGTCAGAGACGCTTTCGGCGATGAGCTGACGACGAGATCGCAGCCGATCAGCGTGTCGGCCCTCGCAGGCTCAATGCGTACCTGGTTGATGGCAGCCGGAGTTGGCGCGATTCGAATGTAGCTAAGCACCGGTCCGAACTTCTGCGCGAAGCCCATGAAGTCCAGCACGCTGGAGCCTTTGCCTTCGAGGTGCGCCGCCATTGTGATCAGTGCGCCGACCGTGACGACGCCGGTGCCACCGACGCCGGTGACGAGCAAGTCGAAACAGGATCCCGTCGACGGCAGTTTCGGCATGGGCAGTGCATCGTCCGGTGACGTTACGACCGGGCTTGCCGGTTCACCCATCGCTTGTCGTGAAACATCCCCTTCGACGGTGACAAAGCTTGGACAGAATCCATTCAGACAGGAAAAATCCTTGTTGCAATTGTTTTGATCGATCTGACGCTTGCGTCCAAAGGGTGTTTCCCTGGGCACGACCGACAGACAATTCGATTCCACGGAACAATCGCCACAGCCTTCGCAGACGAGCTCATTAATGATGACAAATTTTTTCGGATCGGGCATCAAGCCGCGCTTGCGTCGGCGTCTTTTTTCTGTCGCACAGGTTTGTGCGTAGATAAGAATACTGACACCCGAGATCTCGCGCAGCTCACGTTGTACGGCATCCATTTCTCGACGATGTGAGATCGTGATGCCTTTCGGGAACTCGCTGGCTTCGAACAACTCCGGCTCGTCCGAAACCAGGGCAATCCGATCAACGCCTTCGGCACGAACAGCGTGAGCAATGGATTGCACTGTCACCGGGCCATCAACCGGCTGGCCGCCCGTCATCGCGACAGCGTCGTTGTACAGGATCTTGAACGTGATATTGGTGCCCGCGGCGATTGCCTGTCGAATGGCCAGCGATCCCGAGTGATAGTAGGTGCCGTCGCCCAGATTCTGAAAAATATGTTTGCCGCCATTGAATTTCGAGCGTGTTATCCAGTTGACGCCTTCGCCGCCCATCTGGATCAGGCCGTCCGTATCGCGGTCCATCCAGTTCGCCATGAAATGGCAACCAATGCCGGCGAGCGCTTTCGAACCTTCGGGTACTCTGGTCGACGAATTATGCGGACAGCCAGAGCAAAAATAGGGAATGCGAGTTGCACCGTCTATCTCAATAACTGCGCCGCGATCGTCGGCAAGCGCCTTGGCACGGCGCGTATATTTATTGCCGCCAAACTCATTGTCCAGTCGGCGCGCTACGATGTCGGCCAGTTGCAGGGGTGACAGTTCGCCGACCCACGGTACAAGCCGTTTGCCCTGTTCATCTTGTTTGCCGACCATGCGTTTCGGCTTACGGCCCGGGTAATCGTAAAAATGTTCTTTGAATTGGCTTTCGATAATGCCGCGTTTCTCTTCGACTACCAGGACTTCGTGCTTGTTCTTAACAAACTCCAGCGCAGCATGCGGTTCGAGCGGCCAAACCATGCCGACTTTGTATATGTCGATGCCAACTTTTCGTGCATGTTGTTCGTCAATTCCGAGAAGTCGCAACGCTTCCATCAGGTCGAGGTGCGCCTTGCCCGTGGTGACAATTCCGAAGCGGGCGTTTTCGACGTCGTAGATTTTTCTGTCAATCGGATTTGCTTGTACGAACGCAAGCGTCGCCTCTTTCTTGCTCTCCAGGCGTTCCTCGATTTGTGGCCCTGGAAAATCCGGCCAGCGATAATGCAAACCCCCGGCGGGCACCTTGAAATCTCCTGGAATGATGAACTGCGGGTAGGGTGACAGCTCGACTGACCTCGCGGATTCAACTGTTTCGGAAATTGCCTTGAAGCCAACCCACATGCCGGAAAAGCGCGACAGTGCCAGCCCGTACAGGCCGAATTCGAGGTACTCGGCGACACTCGCGGGATTCAGGTTCGGCATCATGAACGTCATGAAAGCGACGTCACTTTGATGCGGCATCGACGACGATACGCAGCCGTGATCGTCGCCGGCGACAACCAACACACCACCGTGCGGTGAGCTGCCGTAAGCGTTGCCGTGCTTCAGTGCGTCGCCGGATCGGTCAACTCCGGGGCCCTTGCCATACCAGAGTCCAAACACACCATCGACCTGGCGATCCGGATCGGTTTCGACCTGCTGTGACCCGAGCACGGCCGTTGCAGCAAGGTCCTCGTTGACGGCGGGAAGAAATTCGATATTCGCGGCATCCAGGAACGATTTGGCGCGCCACAATTCCTGGTCAAAGGCACCCAGTGGCGAGCCGCGATAGCCGCTGACAAAACCGGCCGTATTCAATCCGGCCGCCTGGTCCATCGTACGTTGCATCAGTGGAATGCGGACCAGCGCCTGGGTCCCGGTCAGGAATACGCGACCGGACTCGCGCCGATAGCGGTCGTCGAGCTCGTAATTATCCAGCGGGTAGGCTGATGCATTCGTGGTCTTGAGCATTGCGATCTTCGTATTCCTCTCAGTCCGGCAGTGTCTCAAAAATCTGCCGAGCGTTGCTACCAATCATCTCGGCTTGTGGAGCTAAACTGATAAAATATTTCAAAATCGTACAAAATATGGCAAAATTTACCGACTAGTTTAAATCAGGAGCAATATTGTGCTCTCGAGCAAGGACCAGCAATTATTGTCGGAGCTGCAGCGAGACAGCCGTCTTACGATGCAGCAACTCTCTGAGCGGGTAGGCATGTCAACCTCGGCCTGCTGGCGACGAATCAAGGCGCTCGAGAACGACGGCACTATCAGTCGCTATGCCGCCATCGTTGATCCACAGAAAGCGGGCTTCGGCCTGTCATCGATGGTGCATATTTCACTGGCACGGCACGAACAGGAAAACGTCGACAATTTCGTACACGAAGTATCGCGGCACCCTGAAGTACTCGAATGTTTTGCCACCAGCGGAGAGGCTGATTTTCATTTGCGTGTTGTCGTCGCGGACATGGATGCCTACAACGCATTTCTCGATGAATTTATATTCAAGTTGCCGGGCGTATCCCAGGTACGTTCAAACATTGTTCTGAAGGAAATTAAATCCGATACCGCATTGCCGTTTAAGGCCTAGGGCCTAATTAACCGACGCCCAGTGCTCGTCGGTCGCGACCATCGTGAGGACGTCATACTGCGCGACGATCTCGTCGTGCTGGTTGCACACTTGCGCATCCCAGCGTACCTCGCCATAACCTGCGTCGGCCCGTAATGTCTTTTGCTTGCAGGCGAGTCGCACACTTAGCGTGTCACCGTAATTAACCGGTTTGGCGAAGCGCAGATCATCAATGCCATAGTTCGCAAGCACTGGTCCGAAGTCCGGATCGACAAACAGTCCCGCCGCAAATGACACGATGAGGTAGCCGTGCGCGACACGGCCGTCAAAGAACGGATTCTTTGCCGCGGCCTCTTCATCGGTATGCGCGTAGAAGGTGTCCCCGGTGAATTCAGCGAAATGCTGGATGTCTTCCAGCGTCACTTCGCGCGCATCAGTTTGCAGCGTGTCACCGATGTTCAATTGCTCGAATGTCTTGCGAAAGGGGTGCACGCCGGGGTCAAGCTGATCTGCACCCTGGATCCAGCGATGTCCGATCGCTGTCAAAGTTTGTGGTGAGCCCTGGATCGCCGTTCGTTGCATATAGTGCAAGACGCCTCGCACGCCACCCATTTCTTCTCCGCCGCCGGCGCGACCAGGACCGCCGTGAGTCAAATGCGGCAAGGGCGAGCCATGTCCGGTGGACTCGGCAGCACAATGGCGATTGATGATGAGCATACGACCGTGGTAGGCCGCGGTGCCGAGCACCAGTTCCCGTGCGACATTGTTGTCGTTTGTGACGATCGAACCGACGAGGCTGCCTTCGCCCAACCTCGACAGTTCAATGGCTTCGTTGAGCTTATCGTAGGGGAGTACGGTGCTGACCGGACCGAAAGCTTCGACGGAATGCACTGCGCTCGATGTCAGCGGCTTTTCGCAGTACAGCAGGGTGGGCATGAAGAACGCGCCCTTCGTTGCGTCTGCGTCTATGACATCGAAGTCGCCCGACCCGCCGAACACCAACTCGGCTTGCTGCGCGAGTTCGGCGACGCGATCACGGACTTCATCGCGCTGTCCCTGGCTCGCAAGGGAGCCCATATCAATATCTTTGTTCGCCGGATTTCCAATGCGAATCTTCCCAAGGGCGGTCGAAAGTGCCTCGACGACGTCGCCGGCGATTGCGGCAGGCGCGATGATGCGGCGAATTGCGGTGCATTTTTGTCCCGCCTTGCTGGTCATTTCACGCGTGACTTCTTTGATGAAAAGTTCAAACTCCGGCGTACCGGGAACGGCATCCGGGCCGAGGATCGACGAATTCAGAGAATCAGTTTCGGCAGTGAAGGCGACCGATTCGCATATTACTTTTGGATGCTGTTGCAAAAATTCTGCAGTCGATTTCGAACCGGTAAATGCGATTGTGTCCTGGCAGTTCAGGTGCTCAAACAGGTCACCGACATCGCCACAGATCAGTTGCAGAGCACCGTCTGGCAGCAAACCGCTGGCGTTAATTCGACGCACCATCAGTTCGGTCAGGTAAGCGGTACTGGACGCCGGTTTTACGATGGCAGGGACGCCGGCAAGCAGGGTCGGCGCAAGCTTTTCCAGCATTCCCCAGCAAGGGAAATTGAAGGCGTTGATGTGAACCGCGGCACCAAGCTTCGGTGTGAAGATATGCTGTGCGGTAAACGTACCGTTTTTTGAAATCCTTTCGGGTGGGCCATCGAGATATACGTGATCATTCGGCATTTCGCGGCGACCTTTGCTCGAAAAGACGAACAGGGTTGAAATACCACCGTCGATATCGACCCAGCTATCGGCGCGCGTCGCTCCGGTTTGAGTGGATAGTTCGTAAAACTCTTTCTTGTGTTCCATCAGGTACTGCGCGAGTGCCTTCAACATGTCCCCACGTTGGTGGAAAGTGAGCTTGCGAAGGTTGGCGCCGCCTGTAGAACGCGCATGATGCAAGATGTCGGCAAAATCGAGACCTGCGCTGCTGATGCGCGCAAGTGCTTCGCCATTGACCGCACTGGTCAGGAGCTTGCCGTCGCCGTCGCCGTCGACCCATCGGTCCAATACCAGGTTGCCGAGTTTTTTTTGCATACAGAAGTCAGCCAGATTTGTAAAAATATGTATCAGATTGTACGGTCACCCTGATCGAAAGCAAGCAGGCCCCTGATGAAAGTAGAAACGGCGTGTCGCCGATTGATAGACGAGTTCAAGTCCAGGCCGACGGTCCGGGCTGGCTCGTTGATTACGACCGTGTTTGGCGATGCTATCGCGCCTCGTGGCGGTAACGTCTGGCTCGGGAGCCTGATTGAAGCCATGTCGTATTTCGGAATCTCCGAACGCCTGGTCCGCACCTCGGTGTTTCGCCTGGCACGAGATGGCTGGCTGCAGTCCGAACAAATCGGTCGGCGCTCCTATTACAGTCTCAGTGCCGATGGCCGGGTGAAATTTGATCAGGCGACGCATCGAATTTACGGCTCGCCGGTAACAGACTGGAACGGGCAGTGGTGCCTCTTGTTGCTGTCCGGTCTCGAAACGACGACCAAGGAAACCGCGCGCAAAGAATGTGGCTGGCTCGGCTTCGGTGCGATGTCGGCCAATGTGCTCGCGCACCCGGCGCCTGACCTTGACGATCTTGACGTCACGATCAAGCGATTGGGGGTCACGGGGCAACTGGTCGTTATCTCCGGTCAGACCATCCGCAACGAAGCCGGAATGCGGCAGCTTGCGCACAACAGCTGGAATCTTGCGGAACTCGATGAGTGTTACCGAGGATTTGTCGCAACCTTCCGGCCGCTCATGGCAGCACTGCAAAAGAATCCCAAGGTCGCGGAAAAAACGGCATTTATTGCGCGAACTCTGCTCATTCAGGAGTATCGCAAGATCATGTTGCGAGACCCGTTGTTGCCGCAGGAACTATTGCCCGGAGACTGGCAGGGGGCTGCTGCGTACCAGTTGTGCAGCAATCTTTATCGTGTGCTGTATGCGGCAGCCGATCGTTACCTGACCGCGACGATGGAAACGGCGGACGGACCGTTACCGTTGCCGGCAGCGACGTTCATGCGGCGTTTCGGCGGATTGCAAGCCGTGCATGTGAGGCAAGCGGGTAATGGATGATTTGGAGCGTGCTCGACGCTGTGGCGAGCAAATGTGGATCAACGACAAGGCCTCCCAGGCATTGGGTATTGAGGTTGATATTCCAGAGGCGGGCGCTGCTGTGGCGACAATGCTTATTCGCGAAGACATGGTGAATGGTTTCGGTGTTTGTCACGGTGGCCTACTGGTCGCGCTGGCCGATACGGCGTTTGCATTTGCCTGCAATGCCTACAACGACGTCACCCTTGCATCCGCAGTCCAGGCAGAATTCCTGCGTCCGGCGCAGCGCGGCGATGTTTTAAGCGCGATAGCGCGAGAAGAATACCGTGGGCGCAAGACAGGCTATTACACGATCAGGATCGTCAATCAGGACAAAGAGCTTGTGAGCCTGTTTCGCGGCCGCTCGGCGGCCACCGGTGAGGCGTTGTTGCCGGCGCAAAAGTGATACATAAAACATTGAAAAGATTAAAAAACCGTGACACATTAGTGTTATCGACAGCGGAGTAAGCAGTATGTACACACAAGGCCTGGACCAGGCAGGAAAGGACCGGCGCGTCGCGGCAGAAACCGAGGAGTTGCTCAACGCGTTCCAGAAGCGCGTTGACGCCGAGGAAAAAATTGAAGCCAAGGACTGGATGCCGGAAGCGTATCGAAGGACGCTGATTCGGCAGATTTCACAGCATGCGCACTCCGAAATTATTGGCATGCAGCCGGAGGGCAACTGGCTGACTCGTGCGCCATCGCTGAAACGCAAGGCGATCCTGCTGGCGAAAGTTCAGGACGAGGCAGGCCACGGCCTGTACCTCTACTCGGCCGCAGAAACGCTGGGTGTCTCACGCGACCAGATGGTTGCAGACCTTCTCAGCGGCAAAGCCAAATACTCGAGCATCTTCAATTACCCGACCTTGTCATGGGCCGACATTGGCGCAATTGGCTGGCTTGTCGATGGTGCTGCCATCATGAATCAGATTCCGTTGTGCCGATGCTCCTACGGTCCGTACGCGCGTGCCATGGTGCGCGTCTGTAAAGAGGAAAGTTTTCACCAACGACAGGGCTTCGACATCATGCATTCATTGTGCCTCGGCACCGCAGCACAGAAGGCAATGGCACAAGACGCACTGGATCGCTGGTGGTGGCCATCGTTGATGATGTTCGGTCCAAACGATTCTGAGTCAACGCACTCTGCGCAGTCGATGGCATGGAAGATCAAACGCTTTAGCAACGATGAACTCCGACAGAAGTTTGTCGATGTCACGGTGCAGCAGGCTGACTTTCTCGGCCTTAGCGTGCCGGATGACGAGCTCCGTTTTGATGACGAGACAGGTCATTATCAGTTTGGCGAAATCAACTGGCAGGAACTCTTCGATGTCATTGCCGGCAATGGGCCGTGCAACAAACAACGTCTTGAAAAACGGCAGCGCGCGCACACCGACGGCGCCTGGGTTCGCGAAGCAGCACAAGCCTACGCGAGCAAGCAGGCGGCACGGGCTGCGGCCTGAAGGGGATACGACATGTCAAAACAGGAATGGCCACTTTACGAAGTCTTTATTCGCAGCAAGGCTGGTTTGAGCCATCGTCATGCTGGCAGCGTTCATGCGCCCGACGATCAGATGGCACTCGACAACGCACGCGACACCTATACCCGACGCAGCGAAGGGGTCAGTCTCTGGGTTGTCCGATCAGATCAAATTATCGCGTCCGACCCGGCCGAGAATTCGGCCTTCTTTGAACCGGCTGAAGACAAAATTTATCGACACCCGACTTTCTATGACATTCCCGATGGAGTCGAAAACCTGTGAGCAATGACGCGGCAGTTCTTGCCTATACCCTGCGTCTCGCGGATAACGCCTTGATACTCGCACAGTGCATGGTGGAGTTGGTGACGGCTGAGCCGGAACTTGAAGAGGAGTTGGCGAATGCCAATTTCGCACTCGACTACATTGGCCAGGCGCGCATGCTGTATACCTACGCCGGCGAGCTTGAGGGCAAAGGCCGAAGCGAAGACGATTTCGCGTTCATGCGCGACGAGCACGAGTTCGCCAATCTCCTGTTGCTGGAACAGCCGAACGGCCACTTCGGCGATGCGCTGGTTAGACAATTCCTGTTCGACGCATTTTACGTGCATCTGCTTGACGCCATTACCCGATGTTCGGATGAGCGACTTCGCGAAATTGCCGCGCGTGCTGTCAAGGAAGTCCGCTACCACTTACGACATTGCTCACAGTGGCTGGTGCGACTCGGCGATGGCACCGAACTCAGTCATAATCGAGTACAAACGTCGTTGGACTACGCGTGGCGCTACACCGGCGAGATGTTTGCCGGCGACGAGATTGACCAGGCAATAAACGCTGACATCGACGGGCCGGACCTGGAAGCGATTCACGGATTGTGGCGCAAGGACGTCGAAAGCGTCGTGGCCGAGGCAACTCTGTCGCTACCGGACGATAGCTGGATGGCCAGCGGCGGTAAGCAAGGGCGTCACACGGAACAGCTCGGCTTCTTGCTGGCTGAGATGCAATACCTGCAGCGATCCTTTCCGGGTGCAACGTGGTAGCTGCTGACCTTAGCCGTGAGCAGGTATTGGAGTGGCTGGCTAAAGTACCGGACCCGGAAATTCCCGTCTTAAGCATTCTCGACCTCGGCATTGTTCGCGACATCGATATGAACGATGGTGTCACCGTCAGCCTCACACCAACGTACTCAGGCTGCCCGGCAACCGAGGTTATCGAATCCAGCGTGTTGCGCGAACTACGACAACGCGGGCTCGACGACATTGCTGTCAAGCGCGTGCTGTCACCACCGTGGACAAGCGACTGGATTAGTGAAGCCGGCCGCGAAAAAATGCGCCGCTATGGCATCGCACCGCCGTCAGCGAATAAACCGGTTGCCTGTCCGCAGTGCAGATCGACAGAAACCGAACGCGTTAGTGAATTCGGTTCGACTGCCTGCAAAGCCGCATATCGCTGCCGCGATTGTCTCGAACCCTTCGAATATTTCAAGTGCCTGTGAAGCAGTTTCACTCACTGACCGTTCTGGACAAGCAACAGGAAACACGTGATTCCGTTCGCATTGTTTTTGATATTCCCGAGACGTTGCGAAACGAATTTCAGTTTCAGGCAGGGCAGCACTTGCCGATCCAGATCGAGCTCGATGGCCGCAAATTGCGCCGCACCTACAGCATCTGTTCTGCCAAAGACGAATGGCCGCTTCAGATTGGGGTGCGCATACAGCCGGGCGGGCAATTTTCGGAATTTGCAGCCAGCGACCTGCAGGTCGGCGACGCGCTCGACGTAATGCCACCGAGCGGCCAGTTTCACATTGTGCCCGACGCGGGCAAGGCCAGGCACACGCTGGGTTTTGCTGCCGGCAGTGGAATCACACCGATTTTGTCCATCATCGCAACGATCCTGAAAGGTGAACCGAATAGTCGCTTGACATTGTTCTACGGCAATCGTACGCAACGTACGACGATGTTCATCGATGACCTCTACGCGCTGAAAAACCGCTATCCCGAGCGCTTGCATCTGCACTTTTTATTCAGTCGCGAGGAGCAGGAATTTGAGATCGCCAGTGGCCGACTTGACGAAGTAAAGGTCCGGGAACTGATGCAACACTTCGGTCGTGGAGTATCGGTAGACGACGCCTATGTTTGTGGACCTGACACGATGATTGAAACAGTCGCGGCTACGCTCGCCGATCTCGGTGTACCGAAGGACAAGATTCACACGGAACGTTTCGGCGTGCCACGCAAATCCGGAAAACCAGCGCCGGTTGTGGTTGCTGACCAGACCGACACCGCGAAGATTACCATTGTCATGGATGGTCACAAAAAAAGCTTCGACATGCCGCGTTCCGGCATCAACATCGTCGACGCTGCGGCAGAACATGGCATAGAACTGCCCTATTCCTGCAAGGGCGGTGTTTGCGCGACCTGCCGCACTCACGTCAATTCCGGTGCGGTGGAGATGGCGACGAATTACGGCCTGGAGCCCTGGGAGGTTGACGATGGCTTTGTCCTCGCCTGCCAGTGCACGCCGGTCAGCGATGAAGTCCTGCTGGACTACGACAAAACCTGACGGCGCCTAATGGCGCGTTTTCGAAACTGCCCGACGGGCGATCAGCGTAAAATCGGGATTTATGTATGCCCGGACCGGGCTACTGACCTGATAAACGCCGGGGGGCGTATGACTAAATCAAGTGTTGCTGCTACTGACTCGTTGCCCGCACGAAAAAACGCCTACGACTATGATGACCTGCTCGCGTGCGCGCGCGGTGAACTATTTGGTAAGGACAACGGTCGATTACCGAAGCCACCGATGCTAATGACCGACCGCGTGACATTGATCACTGATGACACCGGGAAATACGGCAAGGGCGAAATTAAAGCAGAGTTCGACATCAAACCCGACCTGTGGTTTTTTGATTGTCATTTTGAAGACGATCCCGTGATGCCCGGTTGCCTCGGTCTTGATGCACTTTGGCAACTTGTTGGATTTTACCTGGTCTGGGGTGGCAACCAGGGGCGCGGTCGTGCGCTCGGTTGTGGGCAAGTCAAATTCACCGGCCAGATTCTGCGGACAGCCAAACGGGTGACGTTCCAGATTGATATCAAGCGCCTGATCTCGCGTAAGCTAACGTTGGCAATGGCGGATGGAACAGTCTCCGTTGATGGCCGCGAAATTTATACTGCAGAAGACCTCAAGGTCGGTCTGTTTACTTCCACTGAGAACTTTTAGGATTCAATGATGCGGCGTGTCGTAATAACCGGCCTCGGAGCCGTTTCGTGTATCGGTAACTCCAAGGAAGCGATTAAAGAGTCACTGAAGCTTGGGCGCTCGGGCATTGTTGCCAACGAGAGTTTCAAGGAAATGGGCATGCGCAGCCAGGTTTCGGGCAGTGTCACGATCGATTTCAAAGACCACATTGATCGAAAAGTGCTGCGCTTCATGGGTGATTCGGCAGCTTACGCTTACATCGCGATGCAGCAGGCAATTGCCGATTCCGGGCTGGAAGAAAACGATATTTCCAATATTCGTACCGGTATTATTGCGGCGTCGGGTGGCGCTTCGAGCGAAAATATCGTCAAGAGTGCAGACATCTTGCGCGATCGCGGCGTACGGAAAATCGGGCCGTACATGGTCACTCGCACGATGGGCAGCTCAGTATCGGCCTGCCTCGCAACGCCGTTCAAGATCAAGGGCGTTAACTACTCGCTGACCTCGGCATGCGCGACCAGCGCACATTGCATTGGTGCAGCGGCTGAGCAGATCCAACTCGGAAAACAGGACATCGTTTTCGCAGGCGGCGGTGAAGAAGAGCATTGGACACTGGCCTGTCTGTTCGACGCCATGGGCGCGTTATCATCCAAGTACAACGATGATCCGGTGTCGGCATCGCGGCCCTATGACGCGACTCGTGACGGCTTTGTCAGTGCGGCGGGTTCCGGCATGGTGGTCGTCGAGGAACTGGAGCACGCGAAAGCACGTGGCGCCAAAATTTACGCCGAACTCGTTGGCTTCGGCGCAACGTCTGATGGCAGCGACATGGTTGCACCGTCGGGCGAAGGCGCAGTGCGCTGCATGGATCTCGCGCGTTCAACCGTCGAAGGTGACATTGATTACATCAATACCCACGGCACCAGCACGCCGGCTGGTGATTCGAAAGAAGTTGAGGCCATGCAGCAATTGTTTGGTGACAAGATGCCGCGTTACAGCTCATCGAAATCGATGTGCGGACACTCGCTGGGTGCGACAGGCGCACAGGAAGCCATTCATTGCCTGTTGATGCTCGAAGATGACTTCATCGCGCCATCGATCAATGTGAACGAGCCGGATCCGGTTGTCATCGGAACGCCGCTGGTCACCGAAACAATCGAAAATGCCGGACTCAAAACCGTCATGTCCAACAGTTTTGGCTTCGGCGGAACGAACGGGACACTGGTTTTTCAGAAACGCTGATTGCCCAATCAGAGCCTCGTCGGCCATAATCGGCCGCTATGACTATTGAAACGATAAGCAAGACAGGTTGCTTCGGCGGCGAAATGGGCTTTTACCGGCACGCGTCAAAAACCAACCATTGTGATATGCGCTTTGCCGTGTTCGTGCCACCCCAGGCCCGCAGCGGCAAGGTTCCGGTGGTAACGTTTCTTTCCGGACTCACCTGCACCGAAGAGAACTTCATGGTAAAAAGCGGCGCGCAACGCGTCGCGGCGCAACTGGGCCTGATGCTGGTGTCGCCGGATACCAGTCCGCGCGGTGATGGCGTGCCGGATGATCCGGATGATGACTACGACTTTGGGCTCGGCGCCGGATTCTATGTCAACGCGACGGAATCACCGTGGTCGAAGCACTATCAAATGTACGGCTATGTGACCCGCGAGTTTCAGCAGCTTGTGTTCGACAATTTTCCGGGCGACTCGACTCGCCACGGATTGACCGGACACTCGATGGGCGGTCATGGCGCGCTCGTCATTGGTCTGCGCAATCCAGAGATGTTCAAATCTCTATCCGCATTCGCCCCCATATGTACAACACTGCACAGTCCCTGGGGACAAAAAGCACTGTCGTATTATCTCGGCAAGGACAAGAGCCGCTGGGCGGAGTACGACGCGTCGGAGCTTGCGCGCAACGTTTCTGACAGCAGTGCCTGGTCGAAAATTCTGGTCGATCAGGGCGCTGACGATCCCTGGCTCGTGGAACAACTCAAACCCGAATTGCTGCAGTCGGCCTGTGATGCCAGCGGCTTACCGCTTGAGCTCAGAGTCCACGCGGGCTACGACCATGGATACTATTTCATATCGACGTTTATCGAAGAGCACCTGAATTTCCACGCTGATCAGTTGAATTCCTGAGTCTTTCCGTGATGCCCGAGCAATGGATCATCCTCGGCGCGGCGATGCTGGCGACCGGATGCGCCGCCGGTGTCATGGCAGGTTTGTTCGGAATAGGCGGCGGCATCGTCATCGTTCCGGTGCTCGAATTGGTGCTGGGTTTTCTCGGCGTCGATCCGGCTATCCGCATGCATGTGGCCGTCGCGACTTCGCTTGCGACCATCATCCCGACCTCGTTGTCGTCCGCGCGGGCACATCATCAGCGCGACTCTGTTGATATGGAACTGGTGAAACGCTGGGCGATTTTCGTGCTGTTGGGCTCACTGACCGGAGCATGGATCGCGGCACAGGTGCATAGCCGCGTGTTGGCGATGATTTTCGCGACACTGGCGTTGTTGATCGCTCTGAAAATGACGTTTCTGCCAGAGAGCCGCAATTTGACCGACGAGATTCCGCGTGGTCCATTGCTTGCGATTATTCCGACGATGATCGGATGTGTCTCCAGCATGATGGGAATCGGCGGCGGCACATTTTCGGTGATGACGCTGACAACGTTCAATCACCCTATTCATCGCGCAGTCGGTACGGCCGCCTTGCTGGGGCTTGTCATCAGTCTGCCCGGCACGATCGGCTTCATACTGGCTGGCTGGAACGACGCTCGTGTTCCGCCAGGTAGTCTAGGCTATGTGAGCGTGATTGGTTTTGCGTTGATCGCACCAAGCACTGTGCTTTGCGCGCCGATTGGTGCCAGAATTGCGCATGCGATTTCGCCAAAAACGCTGAGTATTTCCTTCGGAGGTTTTTTGATGCTGGCATCGGCACGATTGTTTTACAGGGCGTTCGCATGATGCGTGTTGCCGTTGCGTTGTTTCTCCTAGGGCTGATTGCAGCCTGCGGGCCCAAGCAGCTTGCACCCGACGCCGAGTTCACCTGCGATCGCTGCGATGACTGGAATTTGCCGCAGCAGCCGTTTCGAGTCTACGGCAATACCTGGTACGTCGGCACGGCTGGACTGTCGTCCATCCTCGTGGAAAGCGACAGCGGCCTGCTGCTGTTTGACGGGGGGCTGCCGCAATCAGCTGCGCTGATCGATGCCAATATCCGTAGCCTCGGTTTCGACCCGATGAAAATCTCGGCAATATTCGTCTCTCACGCACACTTCGACCACGCTGGCGGCGTTGCTGCCTTGCAGCGACTCACCGGCGCCACCGTTTATAGCAGCGTGGAAGGCGTCAAGACTTTGAGCAGTGGCCGGCTGCCGCCGGACGATCCCCAGTACGCCGAAAAAAACGAGAATGGATTTGCCGCGATATCGAATGTTGTCGCTGTTCAAGATGGCGATGTGTTGAACGTCGACGGAGTGAGCGTCGAAGCCGTCTACACGCCGGGACATACACCTGGCGGAACTAGCTGGACTTGGGAGTCTTGTGCGCTCGACGCCTGTTACAAGGTAGTGTACGCGGATAGCCTGACATCGGTTTCTGCCGATGGATATTTTTTTGGCGCGGGGCCGGCAGCAAATCAGCTGATCGAAAGTGCCGATCGAATTTCTTTGCTCGACTGCGACATCCTGCTGTCACCGCATCCGTTTTTCTTCGGTATGCAGGACAAGCTCGAAAAAGTCGATGCGGGCAATCCTTTTGTGAATAATGTTGCCTGCGCAATCTACGCGGATGTTGCACTGGGCTGGCTGCAGCAACGCTTGAATGCCGAACGCCAAAAACCGATCGAAATTAATGTCGACTGACTCGCCCGATTTTATCAATTCCGACTTGTTTTTCAGGCATTTGCTGGAGTCGGCGCCGGACGCCATGGTTATTGTCAATGACCACGGTGTTATCGATCTCGTCAACGAGCAAACTCTAATAATGTTTGGCTACGAGCGTTCCGAGATACTTGGCCAGACAGTCGATATCCTGTTGCCCGCAGCCAAACAGAGCGGCCACGCCGCCCACCGCAAGAGCTATATGTCTGCTCCGACGGTGAGGCCGATGGGACCGGAACTGGACCTGGTCGGCTTGCGAAAAGACGGCAGCGAATTCCCGGTGGAGATCAGCCTCAGCCCGATCGAGAAAGGCGATACGCGTCTTGTTTTAAGCGTCATTCGCGATGTCAGCATTCGCCGCCAGATGGAAATCGACATTCGAGCTGCGCAGAAGGCAGCGGAACGGGCGAAAAAGGCAAACAGTGCATTTCTGGCCGCCGCCAGCCACGATCTCAGGCAACCGGTACAAGCACTCAGTCTGCTGAATGGCGCGTTGCGGCGCACCGTGAAAGACGAACGTGCCTTGAAGATGATTGACAGTCAGGAGTCGTCGCTCATCGCCATGACGAATCTCCTGAACTCGCTGCTGGATATCAGTCGCCTTGATGCCGGAGCTGTGAAGCCGGACCTTGAAGAATTTCCGATGCAGCGGTTGATCGATCGCCTGTCAGCCGAGTTCCATCGACAGGCGAGCAGCAAGGGGCTCGAATTTGCGGCCGAATCCTGCGATGCCATCGTCTGCAGCGATCCGAACCTGTTGGCTGAAGTCATTACCAACCTCGTATCGAATGCCATTCGTTATACCAACAACGGGCAGGTGACAATGCGCTGTACCGAACGCGATGGTCAGTGTCACCTCGAAGTGCTCGATACCGGCATCGGCATTGAAGAAGACCAGCTTGAAGCGATTTTTCAGGAATTTCACCAGTGCAAGACACCGGGCCGTATTAACGAGGGCTTCGGACTCGGTCTTGCGATCGTACGGCGCCTGGCCCAATTGCTGGATCACCGCGTCGAGGTCGAGTCGACGCCGGGCAGAGGCTCCTGTTTCAGCGTATCAGTTCCCGTCGTGGCAGACGGCCGTGTTCAAGCGACTATTGATGACACGATCGAGCCAGCGCTGCCGCAGGCGCCGGGGGGTCTGGTTGTCCTGATCGAAGACGATGTGTCAGTCGCGAATGCCTGGTGCCTGATGCTCGAGTCTGAGGGATACCGGGTTGCCACCGCATCGTCGGCAAGCGATGCGACAAGCCTTGTCAAACACCTCGACGAACGACCGGTGCTGCTAATTTCGGATTTTCACCTATTGGACAAATCGACCGGAGTGCAGGCGGTCGGCGAGATTCGTAGTTTCTACCAACGAGATATTCCAGCCTTCATTGTCAGTGGCGACACGTCAAAGGTCGTTGACGAGGCGCGACGGCTGAAAAATAGCACGCTGATGAGTAAACCAGTCGACTCCGTTCGACTACTGACCGCTGCTCGCCACGCCATCGTGACGGGCCGGGTTCCTGCAGACTAGCCCGAGGTTGCGGCAAACCAACTCGCCGGGGACTTCATCAGGGCCGCGCCAACGATGTAGGCAAACGCCAGCAAAGCCGCAACAAACGCAACAACTCTGACCCGCATTGTCGGTCCGCGTTTCAATGCGACTGTGCCAAAAATGATGTAAGCGACCAGCCCGGCAATTTTCGCCAGCAGCCAGGGCTGTGTAAACGTACTGGCACTCAACATAAAGGCAAGCCAGATACCTGACAGCAGGAAAACCGTGTCGATGACGTGGGGCGCAATTCTGACTACACGATTTGACAGCAAGTCGGATCGGGTTAGCATCCAGTATCCGCGAACCGCAAACCCGGAAATCGATAGTGCCGCCATAAGCAGGTGCAGGAATTTAATGGTCAGATAGCTCATCGGGCATCCATTTGGCCTCAAAGAAATGCATTCTAGTTGATTGCAGCGGGTATGCGACATCCGATGCGCGGTAGGTGTACTTACCTATAGTTTCGTAGCGGGTATCAGGCACAGTAGCGAGTGAAGGTTACATCATCCGGAACCTGCTTAATGCGCTCACATTTACAGTTCTTTCAGGTGCCTGGCGCATTCATAGCGGCGGGCATTTTCATTCTGGCCGGCAGCCCGGCCTTAGCCGACGCCCGCAGTCCCGACGACCGTCCGATCGACCAGATCGTCGTGGTCGCGCACAAGGACGAGCGATCGATTCGCGATATCGCCGCCAACGTCACGGTGCTGTCTCGCTCTGACCTGAACAATGAGCTGGCAACCTCCCTCGCTGACATGTTTCGATACATTCCAGGCATCGATTACGAAGCAGCGGGTACCCGTTTTGGCACCGAAGGCGTCAATATCCGTGGCATCGGCGGCAATCGCGTTGCGATTCTTGTTGATGGTGTACCGCTATCCGACCAGTTTGACACCGGCAGTTTCTCAAACGCGACACGCGATTTCATCGATGCAGGCCTGGTCAAAGATATCGAGGTCCTGCATGGACCGGCATCGGCACTCTATGGCAGCGCTGCGATCGGCGGTGTTGTGTCAGTGCGCACACCCGATCCCTCGGACCTGGTTCGTGGCTCGGGAAGCGGCGGTGAATTCCTCGGTACCTGGCGCGGCGCCGACAACAGCCGGCACGGGCAGACCCTGTTTGCAGTCGCCGGCCCGACGCTTGGAGTCCTGGCGGGATTCAGCTGGCGAGACGGCCAAGAGCTTGATTCGGCCGCGGCGCCCAGTGGCGTTGATACCAAGGAATACCAGCGCCAGACCGCATTATTCAAACTGGTGGCCGATGATCGCTGGGGACATTCCTGGAGCGCGGGATTCATTCATCAGCAATCGGATTCGATATCGGACTTGAATTCTGTTTTGGGCGGTGGCCGTTATCGCACAACGACCGCGCTCGAGGGTGATGACGAGTCGACAATGGATCTCGCCAACATTGCGTACGAATTTGGTCAGGCGGGTGGCTGGGTCGATTCTGCTGTCATTCGGGGATTCTACGAAGTTGCGTCTGTCGAACAGAAAACGCTCGACGAACGGGCGGCCGCGCGTGCGCCAGTGTCCATTGACCGACTATTTTCTTACGACCAGGAAATACAGGGTCTTGAATTAAACCTCTGGAAAGACTTTGCTGGTGGGTTCGTCGGGCATCGACTGGGATTCGGCGTCGAGTATCGCGAGCGCATCACCGAAGAGTATCGAGACGGTCTGTCGACGGACCTGACCACGGGCGAGCAGACCAATATTCTGCTTGGCGAAGACTTTCCGCTGCGCGACTTCCCGATCAGTACGACACGGGAAACAGCGGCATTTATCGAAGACACGATGACGTTTGGTGACTGGACGCTGATCGCTGCCATTCGCGCCGACCGGTTCGATCTTTCACCCGAGGTGGACGTGCTGTATCTCGAGGACTTTCCAGATTATGAGCCGGTTAGTATCCATGATTCCGACCTGTCGCCCAAACTTGGTGTGATTTTCAAAGCCAGTCCGGAATTCGACATCTATGCACAGTATTCCCACGGCTTTCGCGCACCACCGTATTCGGATGCAAATGTCAGCCTCGAGATCCCGTTCTTCGCGTATCGAGCGATACCGAATCCGAACCTGAAGTCGGAATCGTCTGACGGCATCGATATCGGAATCCGCTGGCAGGGATTGCGTTCATCAGCACGCTTGTCCGCATTTCGCACACGCTACGATGACTTCATCGAATCCAAGGTGAATCTGGGTGTCGATCCGCTTAGCGGCTACACCATGTTTCAGTCGCAGAATATTCGTGAAACAGAGATCGAAGGTCTTGAGGCAGGCTGGGACCTGCGTTTTGGCGAGGATGAATCTTTCGGCTTCGATGGCTCAGCCTATTACGCACGTGGCGACAATAAAGTGACCGGAGAGGCACTGAATTCAGTCGGCCCGGCACAGGGTGTTTTTGGCCTGAGCTGGTTCTCACGCGATGACACTCGGCAGGTGCGCCTCAAAGCGACCCTGACGAATGCCTATGACCGGCGAGATGAGTCTGCGAGCGAGGTATTCAAGCCCGCTGGCCATGCGGTTTTCGATCTCTTGTTGACGCAAAAACTGGGCGAGCAGATCAGCGTCCGCGCCGGACTTTACAACCTGGCAGACCAGACTTACTGGAACTGGTCCGATGTTCGCGGGCTTAGCCCCGACGATCCGATTTTGGCAACACTCGCGCAGGCAGGACGCAGCATATCCCTGAGCCTGGGTGTGGCCTGGTAATGAAATTTAGAAATCAAAATGACAGGGGAGTACATGTCATGAACCTTAATAAAACGAGCGTCGTATTGTCTGCGGCAATGATGGGAATTCTGTTAGCGGCTTGCTCGGAGAAGCCCGCTCCGGCCGACACTGCGACTGCCGATACCGCTGTTCACACTGCCGAAGTATCGGCAGCGGGCAAAGGTGATCTGATCGCAAAGGGCGAGAAGGTCTATCTCGCAAATTGTGCAGCCTGTCACCAGCCTACGGGCAAGGGCCTTCCCGGCGCATTTCCGCCGCTCGCCGGATCCGACTTCCTCAAGGGTGATCGCAAGGCTGTTATGGGTGCCGCGCTATTCGGACTTTCAGGTCCGATCACAGTGAATGGGGTTGAATACAACGGTGTCATGCCGAGTCTTGGACATCTTCCGGATGATGAGCTGGCGGCAGCATTGACCTACGTTTTCAACGCCTGGGGTAACGAAGGTTCCGCTGTCAGCGTTGCAGAAGTGGCTGCGCTACGCGTTGAACTCGGACAGACGGACCGTTCCACTGGTCAGCGACACCTGGGCGCAACCGAAGCCGAAATGCAATACCAGGGCGCACCGTCCGCGATGTCGGGCGAACGCACACGGCAGATGTTGACTGCCGGCAGCCCCACGCTGACGGATGCAGAGTTCGCGACGGCGACGCAGACCTACTTCGAGCGCTGCGCCGGCTGCCACGGTGTGCTTCGTAAGGGTGCGACCGGCAAACCGCTTACACCGGACATCACCAGGGAAAAGGGTACGGAGTACCTGAAAGCATTGATCACCTATGGCTCGCCTGCGGGTATGCCTAACTGGGGCACGTCCGGCGACTTAACGCCAGAGCAGATCGATATCATGGCGCGGTTCCTGCAACAGGAACCACCGGCACCGCCAGAGTTTGGCATGCCAGAAATGCAGGCCAGCTGGAAACTGTTGGTCAAACCTGAGGATCGGCCGAAGAGTCCGCAGCACAAGCGCAATATCGATAACTTCTTTGCGGTGACCTTGCGCGATGCCGGAAAGGTTGCGCTGATCGATGGTGACACCAAAGAAATCGTCACGATTGTACCGACAGGTTATGCCGTGCATATCTCGCGACCATCAGCATCGGGTCGCTATGTCCTCACTATCGGACGTGACGCAAAAGTCGACATGATCGATTTGTGGATGGATCCGCCGCAGATTGTCGCCGAGATCAAGATTGGCCTGGAAGCCCGCTCGGTCGAAACGTCCAAGTACGAAGGCTATGAAGACAAGTACACCATAGCGGGTGCTTACTGGCCGCCACAGTTCGTCATCATGGATGGCGACACACTGGAGCCACAGAAAATCATTTCGACCCGTGGCATGACGGTTGATACGCAGGAATATCATCCGGAACCACGAGTGGCGGCAATCGTCGCGTCGCACGAGCATCCGGAGTTCATCGTCAACGTTAAAGAAACCGGACACATCTTGTTGGTTAACTACAGCGATATTGACAGCCTGTCGATAACAGACATTGAGGCGGCCAAGTTTCTCCATGACGGTGGTTGGGAGAGCACCAAGCGTTACTTCATGACGGCCGCAAACCAGTCCGACAAAGTCGCGGTAGTGGATTCGAAGGACCGCAAGCTTGTTGCCCTGATCGACGTTACAAAAACACCCCACCCGGGCCGTGGCGCAAATATAATTGACCCCGAGTTCGGCCCGGTATGGGTGACGAGTGCATTGGGTAATGCAAACCTGTCGTTCCTCGGCACCGACCCGATTGGGCATCCGCAGCACGCCTGGAAGAACGTTCGTACCGTTGACGGTATGGGCGGTGGCTCGCTATTTGTTAAATCGCATCCGAAGTCTTCCAACCTTTGGGTCGATGCGCCGTTGAATCCCGACGAATCATTAAGCCAGGCGATCGCGGTATTCGATATCCAGAATCTGGATGCCGGGTTTGAAGTTCTGCCGATCTCGGAATGGGCGGATCTCGGCGAAGGACCGAAACGAGTCGTGCAACCTGAATACAACAAGGCAGGCGACGAGGTCTGGTTCTCGGTCTGGAACGGCAAAGAGGAGAAATCGGCGATTGTCGTTGTGGATGACAAGACGCGTGAGCTTAAAGCTGTCATCAAGGGCCCCGAGATCGTTACGCCGACCGGAAAGTTCAATATTTACAACACATTGCACGATATCTACTAGGGCTGCGTGATATGAACGGTGCCAAATTAGCCTTGTTGTCAGCCGTTTTGCTGTCCTCATCAGTCACTGCCGTGGCTGATGAGGGTGGCGATTTCAAAACGGCACTCACCTCCGGAAAGGCGGGCATCAGTGTTCGCGCGCGATACGAACACGTCGATCAGGATGGCTTTTTCGAAAATGCCGATGCGATGACGGCTCGGCTACGGCTGAATTACCGCACCGGCATCTGGAATAGCCTTTCAGCATTCGCTGAGTTCGACTACGTGTTTCATATCCTGGATGACTTTAACAGTGGTGCTGGTAACAGTCCGAACAAGACGCAATACCCGGCAGTCGTCGATCCAAAAGGTGCGGACCTCAATCAGTTGTATATCGACTACGCGTTCGATGAAAATTCAAGTGTACGGCTGGGGCGGCAACGTATTTTGCTCGACAATCAGCGCTTCGTCGGAGGTGTCGGATGGCGTCAAAACGAACAAACCTACGACGGCCTGACCGTCAGCAGCAAGGCGCTGCCAAAAACAGCCTTGTCGTACAGCTATATCACAAACGTTCGGCGCATCTTTGGTGACGACGTGCCGTCTGGCAGCAACGATGTTGATGCCCATCTTCTGAACGCGAAATTTGCGATCAATGAATCGTGGTCCCTGTCACCGTATTTCTATTTTATTGATAACGATGATGTCGCCACTTTCTCCACATCGACCCTGGGCGTCCGTATCGTCGGGACACTGAAGGCAGGTGAGGGCAGTGTCGCCGTGCAGGCGGAATTCGCGACGCAGGATGACGCCGGCAACAATCCGGTCAACTACGACGCGCAGTATTTGCATCTCGCTGGCGCGTGGTCGCTGCAGCCGGGGTTGTCGCTGGGTCTTGATTTTGAATCGCTTGGCGGAGGCACTACACCGGGAATGAGTTTTCGGACACCGTTGGCAACGCTACATGCGTTCCAGGGATGGGCCGATATGTTTCTCACGACACCCGCAGGCGGCATTGATGATCTGTTCGCGACCGTAAAGTTCAAGGCAGGCCGCTGGAATCTTACCGGCGTGTATCACGACTTCAGTGCGGAGACGGGCAGCGGTGACTACGGTACGGAAATCGACCTGTCGCTTGCTACAGCGATCAATGGCAACTATGGAATCTTGTTCAAAGCTGCGGCGTTCAATGGTGATACAGCCGCCTACCCCGATACGAACAAGTTCTGGATAATGTTCACGGCTGACTACTAGAGCGCGGTAGAAGGCTGTAACGGGCGGTGCCTCGTTCGCGGGGTGCCGCTTTTTTATGGCGCCGATTGTGCGCGCGGATCAGGACTCGTCGAAGCTTTTCGATTCGACCGGCGTCTTGAACCAGTCGGGTTTCACAATCAACAAATCCGAGGGCAGGTGCTCAAGCGTCCGTTCTGCCGTCGCGCCGATAAACAGTCGCTTCCATCGGTTGCGCGCGACCGCGCCCATGATGACGACGTCCGCCGCTATTTTTTCTACCAGCAGGGGGAGCTCTTCATGAGTGAGGCCGGCGACGAGGTGGCTCTTGCTTGCAGACAGATTGTGAAACTGTGTGATCTCCTGGAATCGTTTCTCGTGATCGTCGTGCATCTGTTGCTCGATTTCGTCATAGGGCAGCGAGACCGGGATATACGCATTTGCAGTTGCGGTAGCGACTGCAATTCGAGGGTCGTAGGAGTGAAATGCATGCACTTCGCCATTTAGCTGCGAAGCGAGCTTCTTGCTGAGAAGCAGAATCTCGTCGTCGAGTGCTGCAGGTTTATCATTTTGGTGCATCGGGTCAATCGAGGCGACGAAAACCGGTTTCGCGGAAAAGTCTCGTGGCTTCACCAGCCAGAGCGGCATGGGGCAAGTGCGAATGAGATTCCAGTCGGTATTGCTCAGCAAGGCGCGCTGGATCACTGAATGATGGTGTGTGTCTTTGACGACAATGCTGGCTTTCGTCGCAATGGCCTGCCTGACGACGCCTTCGAATACAGGATGGTCCCAGACGGCATCGGTCGTAACGGTCAATCCGAGCTTGCGCAGTGGCTTGGCCAGATTCTCAAGATGTTGCTTTTGGTGCTCCAGAACCTCAGTTCTGGCCTTTTTCAGCGACGGCGAATCGAACAGGCGGTCTCCACTCAGATACTCGTTGTAGTAAACAACGATCATGTGCAGTTCCGTGTCGAGACCCTTCGCCAGCCAGGCCGCGCGATCGAGCGCAGGTTGTTTGTTGCTGGTTGGGTCGATTACTGCAAGGATCTTGGTGATTTCATTCATAAGGGCACTCGACTGATCATTCGGATTGTACTGGGGTAATGAAACACCATACTCGTTGCCATGCACAATCAAATAAGGCCTGATGCCTAATAGGCATCGGTTTCTACGTAGGGTGGGTTGTGCCAATCAGGCGGTATTATAATCAATTGATTGCCGTTGCAGGAATAGACCATGCCCGAATTGCCACTTGACGAGTTGCGCCAGAAATTATTGGCGAAAAAGTCCGAACTGGGTAGCCGCCTGGATCGTATTTCTCTCAATCTGCAGCGCGGCTTTGACGCTGATTCCAAAGAAATGGCGAAACAGCTTGAGGATTCTGAAGTCGTCGACGCACTAGGCAATGAAGCGCGTGCAGAAATCCTCAAGATCGGGGCCGCGCTGGCGCGGATAGATGAGGGGAATTTTGGTCTGTGTACGCAATGTGGCGAGGCAATCGACGCGAATCGTGTGATGGCATACCCGTACGCGGACGAATGTATTGAATGTGCGAAGGACGCGGAGCGCCGCAACGCTCACGCCTAGAGCGTCATGTGCATCTTGACCAGGTCGGCCAGCGAGTTGGCCTGCATTTTCTCCATGACACGTGCGCGGTGAATCTCGACGGTACGTTGGCTGACATTCAGTTCAAACGCGATAATCTTGTTCGGCTTGCCAGTTACAACGAGGTCGAAAACTTCGCGTTCACGCTTCGTCAGTTTGCCCAGGCGGTCCACTACCTGCGCAACTCGTTCGCAACTTTCACGGCGTTTCTGGTCAGTCGCGAGCGCCTTGCGGATGCAATCGAGCAGTTCCTGGTCACGAAACGGCTTCTGAATGAAGTCAACAGCACCTTTTTGCATCGCTTCCACTGCCATTGGCACGTCCCCATGACCTGTTATGAAAATGATGGGTAGCGTGTTCTTGCGATTGATTAATTCCTGTTGCAGTTCGAGTCCATCGAGTCCGGGCATGCGAATATCGAGTATCAGACAGCCTGGACGTTGTTTGGATTCCTTGCCAAGAAAGTCATCGGCTGAGTCGTAGATTTCGTACGGCAGGTTGACCGATTCCATCAGCGCTTCCATTGCAAAACGAATTGCAGCGTCATCGTCGACAATGAATACGGTGGGCGTTTGTCTTGATTGATTATTCATTGCTAATAATTGGAGCAGAACGACTGCCGATTTGCGAACTTTATTGCCCGCTCAAGGTACCGGTTCGAGCCGCCTCGTGGGCATTGCGATGTCTTAACTGCTGTATATGTCGCGGTTGTTGCCGCGAAAAGGACGCGTTTGGCACCAGTTCTGACTTTCCTGTTCATAGTATACCTGCTGGTGATTCCGGATGCGGTACCCGCCGTCAGCGGTGACTTTATACGATGATTTGCGGAACCTGGCCTCTATTTTGTCATGTTTTCGCTGGACTTCGAAGCGTTGAAAGCTGATGCGGTGGTCTAGTCGAGGCTCTTGCTAAACCGCATGGCTGCTATCGTCATTGCAATCAATGTGAAGGCAAGCAAATAGTAAAAGTCCTTGCTCAGTTCATGGAGCGGTGCCTCGCGCAGCATGATGCCGCGCGTTAGTCGGATGAAATGTGTGGTCGGCAGCACCTCGCCGATGTACTGCGCAATTGTCGGCATGCCATCGAATGGAAACATGAATCCGGACAACAGGATCGACGGCATCAGAATAAACACCGTAACCTGCATTGCCTGGAACTGAGTGTTGGTCGCGGTGGAAATCAGCAGACCGAGCGCGAGGTTGGCGCCGATAAATGCCGAACCGGCAATGTAAAGATCGACAATACTGCCGCGCACCGGAACGTCGAACAGCAGCATGCCGGCACCGAGAATAATCGCGAGCTGTACCAACCCGATGGCGATGTAGGGGGTTACCTTGCCGATCATCAACTCGGCAGAACTGACCGGCGTATTGATCAACAACTCGAGATTGCCGCGTTCACGTTCGCGCACAATAGCGACTGCCGTGAACAGCATCATTGTCATCATCAGGATAACGCCCATCAGTCCAGGCACGATGTTGACCGGCGTACGCCGTTCCGGATTGTAATAGGGGCGGATTTCCAAGAGTTGCTGCTGGGGTAGAGTGGTCGGTGTTGAGTCGAAAGCGATAGTCATGGCGCGCAACTGGTTCGCAACGCCAAGGATCGTCGGGTCGCTCCCGTCGACCATCAGTTGAACTGCGGATCGGGTGCGATCCACGACCCGACGGTCGAAATCGTCAGGGATGTACACACCAATTGAAATCCTTCCCCTTCGCAGCAGGTTTTCGAGATCAGCCGGACTCGAAACCGTCTCGATAATGTTGACAACCTGCGTCTCACGCAGCTCTGCGACAAACTGTTGGGATAAATGTGTGCCGGACTGATCAACGATTGCGGTCTTCAGGTTCCGGACATCAGTATTAATTGCGTAACCGAACAGCAGGATCTGAATAATGGGCAGACCGAAAACCATACCGAATGTCAGGCGGTCACGACTGAGCTGCCTGGCTTCCTTTTTGATGATAGCGCCAAGGCGTGAAAGAGATTGTTTCATGAGACGTCGTCTGCCTTCATCGTTACGGCAACAAACACATCTTCAAGCGTTGGCTCCGTCACCGACGTTCGCGCGGGCAGTTGATGCGCTGCAAGCACTGTGCGAACGATTTCAACCGGGTCGCCAAATTGTTCCGGAATCAGGACACGAAGCCGAACCCCAAGCTGCGTGACGCTCGCGACTTCTTTGAGTTTCGCGAGAACTGACTGCGCGGCATAGGGATCTTCGGCTGAAACCTCGATGATGTTCATGCCGGTTTGAGCTTGCAGGTCTGTAGGAGTGCCGTCGGCAACCTTAATGCCCCGGTCCAGGATGGCCAGACGGTGACAACGCTCGGCCTCGTCCATGTAATGTGTTGAAACCATAATCGTCGTACCGGCTTCCGCGAGCCGAAACAGGTTCGCCCAAAAATCTCGGCGGCTCTGCGGGTCGACGGCACTGGTCGGCTCATCCAGCAACAACAGGTCCGGGTGATGCAGCACCGCGCAGGCAAGTGCAAGCCGCTGCTTCTGGCCGCCACTCATGGTGCCAGCCAACTGGCCGGCCCGCGGAATGAGGTCGTACTTCTGTAGCAGGTCGCCGATCCGTGCGCTGCGCTCCTGTCGAGGATAGGAATAAATCTCTGCGATGAACTGCAGGTTTTCGCGCACGGTCAGATCGCCGAATAGCGAAAACTTTTGTGTCATATAACCGATCCGGGGCTTCAGCAGGCTTGAGTTTCCCGGAATTTCTGTTCCGAGGACCGTCGCCGAGCCTTCTGTCGGCGTCAGCAGCCCGCACAGCATGCGAATCGTAGTCGATTTTCCCGAGCCGTTCGGACCGAGAAACCCGTAGATCTGGCCTTTCGGAACCTTGAGGTCGAGTGCAGTGACGGCCCGCAGGTCGCCGAACGATTTGCTAAGGCCATGTGCTTCAATGGCGAACTCGGACGTCATCATTAATCCAGCTGGAATTCGACTTCGACGGGCACACCGTCTGGCAAACGCTCCCGCTCTTCCGCGACGTCTACTTTTGCCATGTAGCTCAGGCGTCCCCGGTCGCGTTCCGTCAAGGCGAAGTAGGGCGTAAACGACGCGTCGCTTTCGATCGTCCGCACAGTGCCCGCGATGGGTGACTCAAGGCCGTCGACGTAGATTGTTGCCGCCGTGCCGATACGGATTTTAGCGCGCAGGCTTTCCGGAACGTAGACGCGGGCGTGCGGCTGCTTCGCAGCAAGGATGATCAGCACCGGTTGTCCAGCGAGCGGTCGCTCGCCGACTTCAAACAGGCGGCTGTCGAGAACTCCATCGACGGGCGCGCGTAAGATATGACGATCGACCTCAATCTGTGCAAGGTCGCGGCGAGCCCTGAACTGCGCGACCGCCTGTTCCGCTTGCGACAGCTCCTCGAGCGTCGTACCGGCGAGTAGTTCTTCCAATTGCGCGAGGCGTAGCTTCAAATCAGCTTGCGCGTCATCGAGCGCTGCATTGGCTGTGTCGAGCTGTTCGTTCGACGCCAGGCCGCGCGTGAAAATTTCCTGTAACCGGGCTTGCTCGCTGCGCCGGAATTCAAGTCGTTGGGTCGCACCTTCGACATTCGCGCGTGCCGCTGCAATCGACTCGCTGCGCGGTCCACGAACGAGCTCATCGAGTCTGGCTTGCGATTGTTTGAGTGCTGCTTCGGCATCATGAAGTCGCGCAACAGTCCGCGAGTCATCTTGCGCGAGCAGAATCTCCCCGGCTGACACCGTTGCGCCCTCACGTACCGCAATACGTGTAATCGGCTCCGCATAATCTGCAGTCAACTCCACACGGTCGGATGTGAGTTCGCCGACGACACGATGACTTTCGTCCTTGCCAGAGCAGGCCGCAACAAAGCAGGCGCAGGTGAGTACGATCAATAGTGTGTTCTTCATCATAAGACTCCACTCACGCCTTTATATGCGTGAGCAATAGTTCGAGTTGGGTATCGATCAGCTTGTCGGTGTCGAGCGCCTTTTTTGCAAACAGTGATCGCCAAACGACTGACAACATGACGGGCGCCAGGAATAAATGCGGGAGATCGTCCACCACGCTTGGGCGAAATTCGCCGCGCTCGATGCCACGACTGACAATTCGTTTGATGACAGCCAGGCCCTTGGATACGACATTGTTGTAGTAGTACTCCAGCAAGTCCGGATGCCGCGGCCCTTCGGAAATTAACAAACGAATAATGACTGCGACCGGCGAGCCCGGTACCTCTTTCAAAAACGTACTCGCTGGTCCGCGGATAAACGCTTCGGACGACAGTTCCGTCGTCTCAACAATCTCTGTCAATGCGTCGACGCGTCGTACGACGACATTCCTGACGACGGCTTTGAAGAGTTCTTCCTTGGTCTTGAAGTACAGGTACAGCAGACCCTTGCTGACGCCGGCCCGCTTGGCAACCTCTTCAACGCGGGTCGAGGCGTAGCCCTTTTCGGCAAAGGCATCGAACGCCGCTTCGGTAATCTCCTGTGGACGGTCTTGTTTGCGGCGCTGGTATCGCGGTTTGCTCACAGCTGGCTCGTTAATGACCCATAAGTCAGCAATTATAGTTAATGACCAGCGGTTCAACAAGCGTCGAACGTCGCAAATAGTGGCGAATGCGGCATAATCCGCGGCATGTTTACCTACATTGACCCCGCAATCCGCGAACGCCTGACTGAGCAGGGAACGCTTTTCCAGATCGATCGGGACGGCGTTCAAGTCCCCGCGGGCGCTTCCCGGCAGTCCGGCACCATCAGTATTCTCGGTCCCATTCCGTTGCCCGTGAGTCTTGCGGAGACACAGCTGTTGGTGCAGTGGTACGCCTGTGTGCGCAATACTGAGCTTGGCAAAATCGAGGAACTCGCCGACGACCTGCGAGCGCAAAACGGCCAGCAGTCCTTTGCGACCCTGGCGTCGTTCATGGCCGTGAACAGCGTGTTGATGATCGGTGATCCGCAGACCTGGAAGAATCCACTGGTTCGTGTGCACTCCAGTTGTCTTACCGGCGACGTTTTTGGCTCGGAACGCTGTGAATGTGGACCGCAACTGCGTGCTGCGATTGAGCGCATTCATGACGACGCAGAAGGTGGCATGATCATCTATATGTCGGGGCATGAGGGGCGGGGTATCGGACTGTGGGCCAAAGCCGCGACTTACCTGCTCCAGGATACCGGTGAAGACACTTACCAGGCGAATCGCAGTCTCGGACTGCCAGACGATTCGCGCGACTTCAGCGATGCTGCGTCGTTATTGAAGTATTTCCTTGGCGGTAAGCCTTTTCGTCTATTGACGAACAATCCGAAAAAAGTCGAGGACCTGACACAGAATGGTCTCACCGACATCACACGCGTGAAACACGTCACCGGTGTCGGCGACAACAATCGCCGCTACCTGAACGCGAAGAAAGGCTGGGGGCACAAACTTGATAGCGATGATCTTGACGTCGACTGATCGTCTTTGGTCATCACGGAAATCCTGACACCTAAGCTCCGTCACTTTTGATGTCGTAACACATTGAGCCCAGATGGGTGAATTCGGTCAGTATGTGTCACTCGATATCATTAAGGTGACCCCAAGACTTGCCGCTCACGAACGGCCGCTTTCGGAGAATGGGACAGGCCGGTGATCGCCACAAACAGTCGCCCAAATAGTAGTATCGAGCGAATTGAAAAGGTCTGCAAATGACCCATTGCAGCCGGTCGCATTGTTTGACGAGGGAGTTGGAATGGAGACCGAAGTTGAGTTTAGCTCTACTGCTTTTCAACCAATCTTGCCCGAGGAATTGCAGGTAAATCCTGAGTGCTACGGAGCTGAATTGGCATGGTGGGTGTGCCAGAAACTTGCCGCCGAAGGCGTTTTCGTTGCTTACCCCAATTTTGAGGACTGGGGGTGGTTTGTCGAGCATATCGTTGACGACAACGAGTATTGGTTATGCTGTGGCAATGTTGACGGCACCAAGAATCGTTGGCTGATTTACCTAAAAGCGCATGCGAAAAGCATGTTTGGACGGAATCGCGCACCCGTCGAGGCTGCAGTGCCACTTCTTTCAGCACTTCGCAAAATTCTCGATCAGAATGAAGAAGTTGACGATGTGGAGTGGCGGGCTGCTTGAATGACTGGCGAATCCAAGTTCGATTGGAGAGCACTTGCTGCGCACATAGTAGTTGCGTTGTTGGTTGGTGGTGCGATTGCCTATTTCACTGATGCCAAGTGGTTGGCTGCTTCTTTCTGGGTATCGGCTGCGATGTTCATTAACGGCTCCATTGCAAATATTGAAGACGCTCGTCCTGGCGGATTCAATAACCCTGACGGAGCTGACACCCCAGATTTCGCGAAAGGATGGGGCGCGACAAAGCACGCGTTATCCTCGCTTGCAATATTTGCGGGTCTAGTTGCCGCAGGGTTCATAGTACAAACGCAATTTTGACTCCCGCCAGCGGCTGCCTCTGGCCGTATCGAGAAGTTGGAGCATTAAGTGATGGCCAGGCCGCTTTAGTTCGCATTGCAGCCGGTCACCGAAAATCATGTAAACTTTCTGCAGATGACCCGAAGCGACCGTTCGACAAAATGCCTGCATGAATGATATTTTTTTTGATTTATACACACGAACTATAGTTAGGCTACGTTCGGAATCATTGCCGTGAATCAAAGATCGAGACACTCCAACACCAAACATCCATACATTAACGTCGAGGCGGAGTTTGATAAATGCGTGTCTGTGGTAGGTGGAAAGCGAGTGTCGGAAATTGTCGGAGAGTCTCCGAATTTCAATGACGCGGACTATATTTTTTCAGAATCATGCGTTGTGGCGGAGCTAAAATGTCTAGAAGAGAACCAAGCGCGAAACGAAAACCTAAAAGAAAAGATTCACGCGCTATATAACCAATATATGAACAATGGACAGACCGATCTAGTTGTATATGGCGAGGTCGAAATAGATGCCCACCAAGTTTCCGACAAATTCGCTAGGGAAGTTCTCGAGTTATTTCGCAAACCGATACAAGGCGTAATCAAGAAGGCGAACAAACAACTTCGACAGACGAAAGAGCATTTAAAATTAGTCGATCATTTCGGCCTACTTTTGCTCGTAAACGATGGCCACGAATTTCTCTCGCCCGACCAAGTCAAGTGGATTCTTTCCAACACGCTATCTCGTGGTGGATATTCATCGATTAATGGTGTGATTTTTTTTACTGCGAATATGACTGCGCGGCATCCAAATTACGAGGATGACTTGCTCGTTTGGGCAACGATGGAACGCCCTAAGTCGATCAAATTGCCTGATTCGTTCTTGGACGAATTGAAGTCGGCGTGGTTCGCGCACTTTCGAACCCTTGTCGGCGATGTGCCGGTCAAGGAATACGAAATCGACGACGTATCAACAATTGTTGGCATGGAAAACAACAAGTTTGAGTAATGCGAAGACTCAACCCAACAATGCTGTGCGCTTGTCGAGTCAATGTCTCCCTGTGGCAGTCCTGAGAAAGTCGTGTGGAGCATGAACGAGCGACTGCTTCACATCGCGTAGCCGCCGGTCGCACATGTTGAGCTATAATTTCTGCTACTGACTCAGAGCAACTATTGATTGTCCCGGCCACCACTTGGATAGTGAAATGAGAATACTATTTTTTATCGCAGTACTAGCTGTTGCGTCAGCGCCGTCGACAGCGCATGAGAATGCTCAAGTTGAAGAGCAAGACGTTTATACGTTGTACAGGACTAGCTACATCGGGGGAGAATCCTCTCGCATACACGTCGCAACATTTGACTCTCGTTGGGGACATGAGTCCAATAAAGAGGCTTGCGAAATGACTCGTGACTTGTTCAAGAACCGACCTGACGAAACAGCCACTTTTTGGTGTGAAGCCGGTTACGTGAAATTTGAGCGGTAGCTGCGTTCGCACTGAACCCCGAACCTCATAGTTGAGTGAGTAACTGGTTCTGGCCGTTCTGAGAAAGTCGCAAGGCGCATGTTCGTGCGACTGCTTAGCATCGCATAGCCGCCGGTCGCACATGTTGAGCTATAATTTCTGCTACTGACCCGTTGCGGACGGTCGCCTCGGGGGGGGCAAAATCGGCCATCTGGATTGCGTACCGGATCTTGAGTAGTTTTGTGTGTTTGGCAGATCTCAATATTTTGCTCAGCACATGTTCGGATGTTCGTTTTGGGATAAACGTACTGGCGACACTATCGCCTAGGAATTCTCCAGTTAGAATCAGTGCAGTAAAATCGGCAGTGTCTTTGCTTATCATTATGGCAATTGGCTGCGCTAGCGCTATTGATGATCAGTCAATAGTCGCTGATGATAGCCATCTTGGATGGTTGGAGAACCGAGCGTCGGAGTTAACGCGGTTTGCCCACAACCCGTTCAAGAAGAAAATTGCTGGGTCGGCATTCATGGCATTAACTTGCGGGAAACTTGTTGAACGGATCGGTGAGCCGCTGGATCGAGAGAAGGCTAAAGTAATGAGCCGGTCCGGCTATTACGATCCAATGATCATTCTTGCGTACGATGGCTATTCGGTCGGCGTAGTCGACAATGGGCTGGGATTTTCGCGCTCGACTATTAGCTACCTTGAGATTTTCGACAATACTGAACCGCTCAAGTACCAAATGAAGATCGGGAAGACAACTCGTAGTGATGTTGTGGCGATTTTGGCCGGAGTTCACACGGTAGAAATTGAACATGGATTTGCCTATAGCGCTCTGGCTGGTGAACCCGACGATCGCTTCGATCTTGACCACGTTAGCCATCTAAACGTCGGCTTCTTATTCGACGAGAGCGAAGTACTCCAAAAGGTGAAGGTCCAGTATCTGTAATCCATCCAATTCGATGAACGGTCGGCCCTGACCCGAAATTGCGGCTCGCGAACGACTCCTTTTGGCCGAGGCTGTGTGAAAACACAGAATTTCAAAAGTCGGTGGTAATTGCGATCTTCATTTCGATTGGCATGAGATCAAAGTGAAACCGAAAGTCTTAACGCCTGCGAAAACCTTGCAAGTGTGCCGCGCTGTCCCATTGCCATCAAAATCAAGCTCCTTTTCACACAGCCTCGGCCGACTTCAGAAGCTCACCAGGTTTGAGTTACAATTTCTGCTGCTGACCCGTACCAGCCGCTCGCATGACTCGGAGTCAAGGCTATCAATTCAAATATCATTACGCTCATAGTCGCTGCTCTTCTCTTGGTTATTGGTTTCTTGGCTGTTGGGATGATGACTGGATCGGGCGACTTGAGCGTCATTGAACCCAGCGACGAACAAAAACGAGCAGCCGCGATCTTCAAACTGAATCACGGGACGCCAAAAGATGTCGGCAACGGAACGCGACTTGATAGAGTGGTGGCTGTTGGGGTGGGCGTTCAATACCGATTTACTATGATGGAGCTTACCAGCGACAATACTGACGCAGCCGATTTTCACGACTTCATCTACGAAACTGCTCGCTCCCAAATTTGCTCGCATCCCCAGCTTGTCGGTTTCTTCGATTCAAAGGCTGGGTTTGTCGAATACATGATCAATGATCGAAACGGGGCGTTCCTAACCGAAATTCGCTTTGACAAGTCAGATTGCCAGTGACCGCTCATGGCCGAACTGAGAAGTTGGGATACGAGTTGATCGCCAGGCCGCTCTACTTCGCATTGCAGCCGGTCACCGGAAATCATGTAAACTTTCTGCAGATGACCTATTCCGGCCGGTCGTTTTATCGATGCTAACGCGAACTTGGAGTGAATGAGAACAGAAAGGTGAAACATGAGTAGAAACACCCAGATCAAGATGACTATCGACGGGACGGATTACGAAGGTTCTTATGAGGTTGAGCGAGGCTTGGTGACAGTTTCTTATCTGTGGCACACCAAGACGACTCAAGTTGGCGCAAGCGCAGAGGCCACAGCGAGGATGCTACTTCGAGAGCTTGTTGCGGAAAGCAAGGACTGACTAAAAATTCGATGGACAAAGTCGAGCAGCTCGCGTTCGATTTCTGTAATGGTCGGTACGACTTCAAAGAGCCAGACGATATCTGGCCCAAGGTGTTCGAATACCTGACCCGCAATTCAGCCGATATGATCATTGATAGAGACGCAGTCCACACACTGTGGACTGTGAACGGCGGCCACCTACGCAATAAGGTCAGGAACGACGGCCTGGTTCGTGATGTACTTCGCGAGTTCCTGCCAGGCTACGTGGGGCAGGGGCTGACTCTCTATCGAGGCGAATGCAAGTTTCTGTTCGATGCCAATAAGATCGGATTCTGTTGGACACCTTTCGAACAGGTCGCAAAAGTGTTCGCACGCGGCCTTAATGCCCCCGAATCTGGAGGTGTGCTGCTAACGGCCTTCGCTCCGACGGAGGCGATTCTCGCACCCCCGAATGAGCACAGCTCAAAGCAGATGGATGAGCACGAATATACTTGTGACCCGAAGCTACTTGTGGGCATCAAAGTTATAGAGACCTACCCGAAATGTTGATGGTCAGCGACTGCTACTGACCCACTCTTGTTGCCCACCAATGACCGTAACTGGCCGCTCTGAGAAAGTCGTCATGGCGCATTAACGAGCGACTGCTAGGCATCGCATAGCCGCCGGTAGCACATGTTGAGCTATAATTTTTGCTGGTGACCCATTGCAGCCGCTCGCAAAACATCGGATTCTACAGATGGGGCGGATGCTTTCCGCGTACTAAAAATATGTGTTCCGATACTGCGGTGAGGTTAGTCACCACGTGTTTGACCCAGTCAGAATTGAAGGACACTCGCAGGCGAGAGACGAGTACGACTCTTGCGTTTCGGGCGTCGCGACGTCTACCACCGAAAGTCTCAAATACGAGAATGAACAAACACAAGAATCGAATAATTACTACCATCGCTGTCCTGGCGGCCGTTCTCGCGATTGCGCTTTCTATCCAGCTCATTTCCGAGCCCAAATCAACGGGATCGGATCGGCGGGTCGATGAAATAGCAGTGGCGCCAGCAGCGCATGAGCAATCGGCGTCGGATGAACCGACTTTGCCGCAACCGAGTGATTCGTCTGATGACGGCCTGTTTTCGTCTGTCGAATGGCGAGACCGA
>JAJFKS010000028.1 GCA_021773115.1 Woeseiaceae bacterium
ACGACGCAGATGTTCGTCGAGCGCAGGGATACATCGAGTCCGGCAAAGTAAGTCATGGTAATCTCCCTCTTTGATGTGTTTACACATCGTAACGGGTGCGCGGCTCTAAAGAACTCGCCCGATTACCAATGCTGCTGACCCAATATAGCCGGCCAATCAACTTTTATGCAACACCGATTCACATCTAATCATTCGGGAGAAAATAATGAAAAAGTTGTTTTTTCTGCTGTTTATTTTGGTAGCAAATGGTGTTTCAGCTTCCGATGCAATTTCTGAAGCGAAAGACATAGTCGCGTCACACGAAATATTTGCAATGGCGAATGACCTAGACGGTGTGATGTCCAACATGGCTGAGGACGTTGTGGTTCTGACTTATGGGATGCCCCTCATAGTGGGTAAGCCAGCATTTCGAGAGTTTTACGCTGGTTTAATGGCCTCGGGGCGCCTGGACTTTGATCACGGTTACTCAGGGCAAGAGGCTATCAGCGACGACGTGGTCGAATTGCACGGTGTTTCGCGGGGAACATTCACGAGTAGCGACGGCGCTGTAACTGAGTTTTCGAATAATTTCGTTCACATACTTCGTCGGCAAGAGGATGGCAAATTCAAATTCTGGCGGGCTACATTCGCACCAGACTCGATTTCACCTATCTCCGAAGAGTAAACGACTGCTACTGGCCGAACTGAGACGGTCGCCTGGGTTGAGGTAGAATGACGGTTGGTGACAAAGCAGACATTATGATTAGGAGGAGTTCGCAGATGCGAAATTTGATTTTGGTTGCGATTGGTTTAGCTGGCGGCGCGCTGATTGTTGCCGCATCTCATTCAATTTGGCATCAGTCTGGCGAGCAGGATACCGCCGTTCTCGGGGTCCTATTAACCGATGCGGGTTTGCATCAAACGGTTGACGCAGCCCGAGACTCACGTGGCTTCTCCCTGGAGACTCGGGAACAGAAAGCGAAGGCTGAATTAGACCGAGCAGCACCAGCGAGTACTCTCGCAGAACGCGATACTAAATCATTGGATAGTTTGCAGTCTGACCTGTCGAAACAAGTCTCAAATGATTCTATGGGACGAGCAATACCTGATGTTTACTCCTCGATGGTTAAACCCAGACCTCGACCTGAAAAGCTAACAACACCAGAGCTATACGAGAGTTTTGAGGGCGATTCCCGGGACGAATCGTGGGCGTATCCGATGGAGTTGGGTATCAACCAGTACATCGCGGAACGCGGCGGTGTATATGGAGCAGCATTTGAATATGTAGAGTGCCGATCTCGTTATTGCACGATAGCTGGTGTTGTCCACGGAGGCGGGCAAGAAACAGTAAATGAGTTTATGGCAGAAATGACGCAAAGCGGTTGGTGGCAAACATACGGCGGCAGAAGCACGGTAGGCTCAAGAAATGATACTGAATACAGGTTTGTGTCAATTATTCCGAGGGCAGAGGAAGATACTGCTCGAAGCGAATCCGCCGCTCAGTCAGTCCAGAAGGGAACAAGCAATAAAGCGCAGTCCGCCGACAGTTAGGCGACTGCTTATGGCCGAACTGAGAAGTTGGAACATTAGCTAATTGTTATGCCGCTTTACTTCGCATTGCAGCCACTCGCTATTGCCCACGGAAGAGTAATGTCATGCGTCTAATTTCAGCTACGATTCTGATAGTTGTCCCTCTTTTCGGGACTATCGCGTCGGCTACCGATGAGTCGGCACCAGACGACAATGGAATTGCCTTTGTTCTCATCCATCCTCCGTTTCTGGATTCATATAATTGCTCGGAGCATTGGGACGGTCAGCTGCCGTATCTCGGCGATTCGCTCGGTGCCGATTGCACAATCGGGAAACTGGTTGAGGACGATGGGCGTTTATGGGTGCGTGATTACAAGACCTCTGGCCGAGAAAACAGCGACTGGTACGGTTACGGCGCGGAGGTTCTGGCACCTTGCGACTGCACGATAGCAAAAATTCGTATCAACCCAGACGAGAACTTGCCGGGTCAGCTGGGCAAACCACCGGCATCGTCGATCACGTTTGAGAGGCCGGACAAGACATTGATTCTCCTAGCCCATGTCAAGGACATTCAAGTTTCGGCGGGGGATCAAGTAGAGGCTGGTGATGTCGTCGCGTCGGTCGGCAACAACGGCTACTCAAGACAGCCTCACGTGCACATCGGCGCTTGGCGAGGCGAAGCCGCACTTCAAATTCGATTCGATCAGAAGCGCATGAATTCAGCAGCCAAATAGAGAGATTTGAACGACCGGTTGATGTCACAGCCGAACTGAGACGGTCGCCTGGATTGGGTTAGAATGACGGCTGCAGGCGTGAAGCAGCCGCTCATCGCTTAGATCATTCTGAGTATTTCGCAAGAGGTTTCGACACCTATGCATGACGAGGATAAACAGAAAAATTACGAGTTGGCAGCAAAGCTAATGTCGGAACAGAATTTCGCTGCGGCCGTTATTGCCGGAGCTATTGCGATGCTCATCGCCGCTGTCATCTACGGCATCATAGTCGAGGCATGGCCTATTTCTTACGGTTTCTCGGCGGCAGGTGTTGGCATTGTAGTTGGATTCTTCATGGGATTTCTCGGGCGTGGAATTTCGATGAAGTTCTCAGTAATGGCGGCCGTATATACGATTGCCGGATGCGTTCTTGGCAACTTGTTCGTGAAAATAGTGAATTTGGCGCAAGCATCTGCAGCCTCTCCGATTGACGTTGTCCAGAGTAATTCCTTGTCGGTGCTCGCACAGTGGTCGATTTCCGGCTTATCCTTAATCCATCTTGTCTTCTGGTTTGTTGCCGTCTTCGCCGCAGTGTTCTTAGCCAAAAGACCGCTATCTCGTGCTCAGAAACTAGCAATCGGTATGCTTGAATTGAGAGCTTAGATTGCGCCGCAAAAACTTGCGGGCCGTTGACTCTCGATGCCCGCTTCTGGCCGAACGGCTTGTGACCTAAGGCGGTCATTGCTCTCGGGTAGGGCGTATGGTGCGGCCTCTGACCAGTAATTCCAAAACGGGAGGTTTATTCAGCCCGATTTCGATGTCTCAAAACACCTGCAAAAAGACTATATTTACGATAATCTCGCAGTCAGCATCGGTTCAACTTTAGACGCTCCTTCAAGCCAGTAGACTGCTTTTATGTGTTGCGGCCAACATGACCAAAGATCATGCCGACTCGCAGAAATCCTGAAAGAATAACCAACAAAAGTGCGATCTTTGCACTAGATAAACAGAGGGAATTCCAAAATGAGAAAACTCAAAGTCTCCATCGCTGCAAGCCTCGGTATTCTATTGGCCTTGTCGCCGATATCAGCAGTATTCGCTTCAGAAGGTGATGTGCTTGATGGTGAAGCGTTGCTAATCACGAGCGGGGATCCATTTGATCCCAAATATGCAAATGCCGGAGAGAATCTTCGCACTGGCGTTGGCTCAATTTTTACGGTCTTTGAAAGTACCGCGCCTTCCGGGTTCTTGTGCTCCATGACGGTTATCAATGATCTTCAAATCTTGACGGCTGCCCATTGCCTTCGCAATACAGTGGATGGCGAACATGATCCACTGGTTCAGGTGATTGTCGTATTGCCGTCAGGGGTTAACTATATCTTGTTTGATGCTGTTGGTTTCGCGGTTCATCCGTTGTACGACTTTTTGAATCCACTTGTGGGTGCATTTGCGTCCGGCGATGTCGCTGTGATCGAAATGGCCAGTGATATACCTGCGGACGTTGAACGCTACGATATGTATCGCGATTCTGACGAGCTCGGTCAGGAGACACGTCATTATGGCCATGGCCGCTTCGGCAAAGGTCCTAAAGGTTCGACCGGCGGTGCTGATTTCTTCTACGCCCGCACCGGTTTGAACATGTACGAGGCGACACTCGCGCCTTTCTTTGACGGCAACCCGTTGTTCGATCAACTGCTGCACGATTTTGACAGTGGTGGCGACAAGCACAATGCGATGGATTGGTGGTTTTCGCCCGGCCAGTGTGGTCCGGAGAACGAAAATAACCCGCCCTGGGCACAGGATGGACAGTGCACAACCTTCAGAGCCGGAGTTTTTCCGGACAAGAATGGCTTCGGCAAGTTTGAAGTTGGTGTAGCGCCTGGAGACTCCGGTGGACCGGGTTTCATCAACGGTGAGGTTGCAGGCATACATTCGTTTGGCTTTACGCATTTCTGTGAAGGCGTGACCAACGGCACTGATATATCCTGCGGCCTGAATAGCTCGTACGGCGAAATGTCGGGAGATACTCCTGTTTCGAACTACGCGAGTTGGGTTGACGACGTTGGTGGCGCAGTTGCTTTGACGCCGATACCCGAACCTGCGCCAGTAGCACCAGCGGCAGCAACATCGGGGACTATTGGATTGTCTGCCTATACACAGTCATTCTTGAGTAATGTGTTTGTGGAAAGGATGCGGGCACCGATGACGTTCGAGCAGGTCAAAAAGGATCTTGATCTCGAATAAGATTTAGTTGAATAGTTAACGACGAAAGCGGGGCCGAAATGGCCCCGTTTTTTTGCTACCGGATCGGGCTCCAGATCGGCTCGTTAGCACGAAATTTATCGAGGACTCACCGGCTGCTTCTGGCCGAACTGAGTCGGTCGCTGGTAGCTGATAGAATCGTCTCCTGGTGTCCCCAAGCGGTCCGTCAGAATTGCCGTCGTTATTATTCGAAACGCCAATGTGGATTGAACATAGGTCGCGATGCGTAAGCCCCCAGTAGCAGTCTTTTATCCTTCAAATGTCGTCGAATATGCTGTGATCGATTCGACGGTCACGTTAACGACGCAGATGTTCGTCGAGCGCAGGGATACATCGACTCCGGCAAAGTAAGTCATGGTAATCTCCCTCTTTGATGTGTTTACACATCGTAACGGGTGCGCGGCTCTAAAGAACTCGCCCGATTACCAATGCTGCTGACCCACATGCGACATCTAAGTTTATGGGGCCGTTCGATTTCTTGTCACAGATACTTTGATAAAGACGAACAGAATCGATACAGCAACCATAAGAGTTATCTCATTTAAGAAGGGATACTCAAGAAATATTGGCGCGTCGCCAAATCCCAAAAATGCACCTACCAATGCGCCAACGAAACCAACGACTACGTTAGTCATGCTAGACATTTTGTCTACTCTGAGAAGTCCTGGAAGTATTCCAACTGCTATTCCAGTTAGGAGTATGAACAGAATTAGCATTGCGCCCTCAGTAGCTTGGTTGAAAGAAACATCAGCGTTGCAATGATCAAGCCGAGCGCCGCCGGCAAGTAAGCACCCCCAATCGAAAAGCCCGTGACGATAGACAGCGCAACAACTGTCACGCTGATGATCGCAAGAGCTATGTGGTCGCCTCTCCAGGCTACCCGAACAGCCAACAGATAGAGCCCGCTGAAAAAAATAAGCCACAAAATGCCCCAGAGACCTCGGGCTTCATACCATGATTGCTCTCGAGTGAAAGCCTCCATGATTGTACTTGAGTCGCGCAACATAACGTCAGTCACGACGTGTACCGATACTGGTACGGAGAATATATAGAGCGAAGCTCCTACCGCCCATGTGGCAGCTATCGCAACAATGAGCTTGCCGCCGCGAACTAGGAGCTTATGCACTTGATGGAGGCCTCTTGATAATATCCTGAGCATTGAGACAAGAATGGGCCTTATAAATTCCAGTGGAGGGTCCATTTTCCATAGAGAAACTAAGGGCCGTATGGCGGCATTGGCCGAACTGAGTCGGTCGACGATTCACTCGTTTGGTGGCTGCTTTGGGTGCGAGCAGCCACCAAACGTTCCCGCGGACAACGTGCCTTTGGGGTAAACATATTCTAGAATTCACTTTAGGTTTTGAGAATAACTGACGTTCGCGGGATGATCACCGGCTACAAGTGGGACGTACTCGAAAAATTTAGCGGCGATCAGCATGACTGTCGGCAAAATGTCGTAGCACACGAATTGCATTCTTGGCATTCTCTATTACCCAAAGATTTTCCGAGGTAGCGAACATGCGAAATCCGAACGGCGATTCGCTTGCTCGAATCTTCCGAAGCGAGCGAATTGCACGGAACATGACCCAAGAGCAACTCGCAGACGCCGCAGGCGTCAATATGCGCACTGTGCAAAGAGTAGAGTGCGGACTGTCGTGTTCTCAGAAGACTGTTCAGGCTCTCTCGAACGCGATGAGTCTCGATGAACAGATTCAGATCGAGATTTGGTCCGCCTGGGAGACTACCCAAAAAAGGTCGTATTCTTCAGGAGTTCTGGCCGGAGTTTGGAGTCTGTTGCCTTGCTTGCCCGGAGTGGCATTCGTATTGCTCAACGTAGGTTACTACGAGTTGGGGCTAAACTTTTTCGAGCCCCTTTTGCAATCTTCCATTTGGGGTGTGACGATTTCGCATCCTTTCGGGTATATGGTACTTCTGGGCGGGCCGCTCTTGAGCCTCGTCCTTTGTGTTCCCAAAGTCATTCAGGTGCGGGCCCGATCGGTACCGGGCGCTGCGATTCTTGAAGGCTTGGTCATCAAGTCTCACGCGATCTCGTGGCTAACGGTGATATTGGCGATTTTGGTGCTCGCCATTTTGTCTCTATATGTTATTGCTGAGAATATCGGCGATATGCTGTCTAAATTGTGACCGCAGTTGGCCGATTTGAGAAGTTTGAGTATGCGGAGATCGAGCGGCCGCTAAACGTTTGCGACTTCAACCGGTCACCAAAAATCATGTAAACTTTCTGCAGATGACTCAGAGAGGCCATTCGGAACGGGTCTGGTCTTGGGGCAGAACCGAAGGGAACAGCTAGGTTATGAAGCAACTCTTAGCCACAATGGTGCTTTTCTGGCCACTCGCAGGGATGTGCGACCTATCCGATGAAGATCCCAACGAATTGTGCAAGTTGCTCGAGCCCTACGAAATAATTCTTACAGATTACGAAGTACTTGAAGGCGAGCTGAAGCCGATCTGCTTTGTTAAGAGTCAACCAACTTCAGGTGTCGATGACGGCTACGAGTACTCGTACAGAGTGATTTCCCATTTCGAAAAGGATCATCCAGACAAATTGTTTCTTGAGATGGCTGGAGTACCATCCCAGATTCTTGGTCAACAACCGCATGCTCAGTACATTGAGATGGCGTCAGAAGTGCTGTCTAGAATTTATTCAGAAGAAGTCGTCGCCGAGATTGTCTTGGCTATAGAATCAATTTCGCCAGGGTTCAATCGTCACATGGTCGTCGAGGGGATGGGCATTCAGCTTAGGGCGCACGACTACTCGCAGAACTTGGCCGGTATGTCGTGGCTTGTGATTCGTTTCGACGTCGGCAATGCGTGCCGTTTTGATGGACACGCTGATCTTCGGGCGAAATGCGTAGCCGAACGGAAAGGGTCGCTTGCTGAGTAGTAGAATCGCATGTATTGAGCGGCTGCTGTTGGCCGATCAGAGTCTGTCGCTTGTCGAAGGAACGACGGGCCGGAATACGCCCGATAGCCGTCGCCCAAGTTATAAAATAACAGCATGCGTCGGAGTGTGCTAACACAATGAGCAAGACGTTGATCAAATTATCACTCAGTACACTTGCCTTATGCCTAGTGAGCGGCTGCGTGCTGCCTTGGCCAGCGGATAAGGATCTTCCTATAGTTTCCATACCAACGTTTGCGAGCACTTCGCTAGACGAGTTCAATATGCGTGCGTACGTGATTGCCGTCGTGATCTGCCCACCCCGAAATATGTGTATTAGGATGGATGGTGTTGATATCGCCTCAGAAACAGTAACCATAGGCGAACCAGATTACCTGGAGAAAATGGAGGGACTCCGAGACAGTGGGGAAATTATGACATTGCCTATTGGTGTGTATCGCCGGTTCAGTTTGGAGGTCGGTCGAGAATATCTATTTAGTTTCAGGACGGGTCGTGGAGTGGTTGGCGTATCTGCCGCAAACTGACCGGCCGCATTTGGCCTATTGTGTTGAAAAACTCCTGCTGATAAACCATCGATGCGATAATGCGTGTGTGTTGATTGCCGGAGTGATGTCCAATGATGGGCAGCAACGACAAACCGCAAGATGAGTTGTTTTACGCGTTTAATCTCGACGAGATCGTGCCACAGGATCACTTGCTACGCGACATTGATCGACTTCTGGATTTGAGCGAGCTTCGCGAGCACCTTGCGCCGTACTACAGCCACACCGGACGACCGTCAGTTGATCCGGAACTCATGATTCGTATGCTGCTGATTGGCTATTGCTGCGGAATCCGTTCCGCTTCGTCTTTGAACAGGTTCTCAGGCGCTGCATGAACGAGGGTCTGATCGGTGGTGAGGGTTTTGCCGTTGATGCCAGTGTGGTGAAGGCCGACGTCCAGTTCGCCGGTCGCAGAAAATCATGTAGACTTTCTGCTGATGCCAGAGCGAGCGCTGCGGAATCGTCCGATACTTGGGCTGTCAGTACTACTTTTCCCTTACGAACCTTAGGCTCAAAATGTGAAAGTACTCAGTGTAAGACTTCTGATTATAACCAGTATGATCTTGGCGACAGGTCTGGGCTTCGGCCACTGGTACGCAAGTGAGCTGGAGGCTACCCACCCGCACGGCATGTGGATATATACGCCTCCAGCACATCATATTGGCTCAGCGCCTCATGCCTACCCAATTGGATTTGGTCTCATTGTTTTTATGGTCGGAGCAGTGACATTAATTTCATCGACAATATTTTGGATCGTCGCGAGATACTGGCTACAACCGAAGAGACACCTTGCTAGTGAATCACTGGTAGCAAGCATAGTTTGTTGCGTCATTTTCTTTGTAGCGAGTGGAATTGTTGAATTCGAGTATTCTAAGAAAGTACTGTGTGGCTCAAACGTGGTCACGAATGTCTGCTAGTTGGTCTGAACCCGATAAAACGGACCATTTCGTCAAGTCCTAATATCCGGTTCCGGGCGACTGCGACAGTTGTCTGTGTTGGCTTAGAACGACGGCTTGTGAAACGGTCATTGGAGCAATGGAGTATTGGAGGGCAGAAATCACATGAACGCCGAGCAAATACAAGCGAAGCTGGCTGATTCAGTTACGTTCACATTCGGTGACAACGAAGAATTGTGCAACGACCTGTTGCGGTTAATTCGGATAGGCCGAAAGACTGCCACGTGCGGAGCCCTAAGAGAGTTCAAACCCGAAGGCGATGCAATGCCTGTTGTCGGTCGCCAGGACATTGCCCTCAATTGGGACGGTACGCCAGCTCTGGTCCTCGAAACATTGGAAGTAACCCAAATGCGATTCTGTGATGTTGATGAATCTTTCGCGCTTGCCGAAGGGGAAAATGACGATCTCGATGGGTGGCGACACGATCATCAGGTGTACTTTGAACGAAACGGCGGTTTCGACAACGAAATGATACTCGTTTGTGAGCGCTTCAAGCTGGTTCATGATTGTCAATTACAGGAAGTGTAGGCCCGCTTTTTTTCTGACGAATAACCGGAACCTGTATGCAACTCCCTAATCTTGATACGAAACGACTACTGTTGAGACCATTCCTGTTGGCCGATGCACCGGATGTCCAACGGTTAGCGGGTGAACGGGAAATTGCAGATACGACTTTAAACGTTCCGCATCCGTATGAAGATGGGATGGCCGAGGCTTGGATATCGGACCAGCAGTCAAAAATCGAAGGCGGTGAATTGGCGGTATTCGCTATCACACAAATGACGACCGGTAAACTTGTGGGCGCCATTGGTCTTCGGATTGATCCGCCCATGAACAGGGCAAATTTGGGCTACTGGATTGGAAAGCCGTATTGGAACACTGGCTACTGCACTGAAGCTGCGCTGCGTATTGTCCAATTCGGCTTTGAGGAATTGAAATTACACAGAGTACATGCTGAACATCTGGACAGAAATCCAGCTTCCGGTAGAGTTCTCAAAAAGATTGGCATGGTGAAGGAAGGCATTGCCCGCGAACACATCATGAAATGGGGCAGATTTGAGGATTTGGTTTTATACGGATTACTTCGTGACGAATGTAGTGGTGTTAAGCGTTAATTGCACGATGCTTGTAGCGCACTGAGGTGCTGCAGGTCTTTTGCGCTCGACCGAATCGTCTTGTAACGAACCACATGTTCCAAGCGCACAAACGGCAATGAGTCGATCATTTCGGCGGTATCTATTAACTCCGTGACGTCAAACTTACCGATTCCCCATTCCGTTCCAAGAGTTATCGCACGATCAAAAAACGAAGCAACTGTAACGTGATATTCAGGCAGAAATTTTGTCACCCCGTTACGGCTGAAATTGTCCCAAACGTCTTGTCTACACAGAATATCCAAATCATTGCATGCCGGAATAATACCCCGAATTGCTAGTGGGCCACTGCCGAATATTGCATAGCCGTTGGGCGGCAAACGTAGTTGTCGAAGCTGGTCAAATAGCGTGTAATCCATGCGCGGACGGTAGCTCAAACGCCGCGTGGAGTTCAAATGACAAAGGTTCGCCAATCGAAGGGCATTGCCTTGTAGGCAGCCGCTCCTGACCGAACTGAGACGGTTGCCTGCTTTAAGGGGCTACCCCCCTCTGAACTCGCGACCGGCTGATCAATCGATTTGGCATCCGAACGTTCGACGAAATCCGTACTTTGTCAGCAGGAACAATCATCCTGCCCGTCAATCCGATACTGGTGCAGGCGGCGGGACGGTCGTACTTGGTATTGACGGCCAAAATTCCGAGATTCAATACTCGACAGTCGATAGAGATTACTGAGCAGATCCTTGCACGATAACGGATGCAATAACGCTGAAGATCCCAGGTCGCGATGTGATGCAAATCGCTGCCTATGCTGGCAATGACTCAATCGTTGAGCGATACGCTTTGGTATGGACCCAACCGAGGGGGAACTCCAAGCTACTCGATCTTGGGAGCGGAGAAAGTGTGTTCGGGGATCTGCAGGTGGCGGGGTGGATTCAGTAGACTGCGCTACACAGTTGGGTCCCTGTGCCCGCTTTTGGCGAAACTGAGACCGTCGCACGGAACTGTTAGAATCAACTCCTGGTGGCCTAAAGCGGACATGGCAGTAAGCAATGTTCTCAGTCTATCCACGCATCGCGTATCTATAGAGATTTGGAATCATGTTTAAGTGTAAACAAATAATTTTAACTGTATTGGGGACCATGTTCCTGGGTTCGACAACAGCTCACGCTCAAGCGTCTTCGGCATCTCCGAATGACCTTCAGTTATCTCAAGAAGTTCGGGGCATTCTCCAGGCGGAGATGCGTGAAATTGCGGTCGCAGTTCAGGCCTTGGTGCTGTCCCTGGCAAGCGGTGATTGGGAGTCAATCGAAACCATCAGCGAGAATATTCGCGCCAGTTACGTCATGGAAAAGAACCTCACAGATTCTCAGAGGCATGAATTGGAAGATCGGCTACCTGAATACTTCAAAAGGCTCGACGCAGAGTTTCATGCAAGGGCAGAAAAGCTTGGCTTGGCCGCAACGAGGCAGGACCCTGAAGCTGTCGCTTTTCAGTACTACCGATTGGTAGAGAGCTGTGCGACCTGCCATTCAGCGTTTGCAAAAACACGATTCCCCGGATTTTCGTCTACCAGCCCGGAAAAACATAGGCACTAGGTGAACCCTGGGCGGTATTTTCTGCACCATGCGCGCATTCGAACTCAAGGTTCCCCCAGTTGCTCTTGTGGCGGTATTCGCTGTTGCCATGTGGGCCGCGTCGATCATCTTTTCGGCGGCATCAATCCCTTTGCCAGGCGCTTCAATCATCGCCTTGAGCTTTGCATTGGTTGGTAGTGGAATTGCAGCCGCTGGTGTATTCGCTTTCAGGCAGCACCACACGAGCTTGAATCCAATGAAACCGGATACGGCGTCGTCAGTCGTGACTGCCGGCATCTACCGCGCCACCCGGAATCCGATGTACTTGGGCCTTGCGTTAGCGCTTGCAGGGTGGGCGATGTATCTGTCGAATCTGGTTGCGCTGTTAATAGTTCCGGCTTTCGTAGCCTACATGACGCAATTCCAGATCAAGCCCGAGGAACGCACGTTGCTGGCAAAGTTCGGGCCAGGCTTCGCCGCCTACATGGCAGCGGTGCGCAGGTGGATATGAATGACGCCTGAGAGACTGGGCTGACGAATTCAATGACGAGCGGATGGATCCGGAGAAAAACCCCATGCCTTACGATGGGAAGCGCCTTATCTACGGTGGCTTCGAGCCGATTGTTGAACTATAGATTCCCAGGTTAGGCGGAGGCTGCTCGAAAGGCCGAGCATTACCTGTCGGGGCGTTAGTCAAGCAGAAAGAACGCTATTGGCGCCACAGGCGAAAGTTTTGAACGTCGGGTTCAAAATTACTGCGAAAGGGATTGATGTCCAGACCGCCGCGGCGTTGGTAGCGGGCGAATACACTGAGTGATTGTGCACCGCAGCAGTGCTGAAGATCGATGAACATCCGCTCAATACACGCCTCGTGGAAATCATTGTGCTCGCGGTAGGAAACGATGTACTGGAGCAGGCTGGTCCGGTCGATCTTCGGCCCGTGGTAGTGAATCGCAAGGCTGCCGATATCGGGTTGGGCTGTCACCGGACACAGGCTTCGCAACAGGTGAGTGTGCAAAGTTTCATGGACGACTTTGGAAGAATCTGCTCGCAATAATGTCGGGTCGACGTCAAATTGCTCACAGCTCACGGCAAGTTCATCGAGGCAGTCACCGGGCAGAGTTCGCACGGCGTTCGCCGCGGCATCATCGTGCCCGGCGAGTTTCACTGTGACGGTGCCACCGGCACACCGGCTCAGATCCTCACTTATCGTGTTCTGGACCGCCGTTCTGTTGTCGTAGCGCGTCATCGCGAACGAATTGAGATATAGCTTTAGCGACTTGGATTCAATCAGACTGCCGGTATCCGCAGGGACACGGATCTCAGCGGTCGCGACGCGCGGCCTGCCATTCGGGTCAAGCCAGCTCAGCTCCCAGGCGTTCCAGATATCGACACCATGAAAGGGCAGTGCCGTGAGATTCAACGCTGCCCGGCTGTCGCCGCGTGAGATAGCAAATAGAACGCCGGGATCATATTGCGTTGGATAGTGGGATTCTCTGCCCAGCGGAAGTGTCGGATGGCTCAATGTGTCGTCTCTCACAGAAGCTTTTGCGTATTTTGCAGCATTGAGCGCAGGAATGGCTGAATTCTTGTGTAAAATACCCAGCCGTTTTCTCACCCCAAATCCTGATGCCTGACTTTTCAGGTGGAGTCCGACTTTAAATGTGTCCAGCGAAAATAATTTCCGGTACCGAACGCGGCTACATCATCCCGATCGGTGGTGCCGAGGAAAAACTCAAGAACCGTGAAATTCTGGATCGTTTTATCGATGTTTGTGGTGGCAAGAAGGCGCGAATAGGCATCATCGCGACGGCGTCCGAGCTGGAGGACACCGGCCGCAATTACGAAAAACTTTTTCGCGATATCGGAGTCAGGCATGCACGAGTGTTGCAGTTTCTCACGCGTGACGATTGCCAAAAGGGGCCGGATGTTGACTATATTGGTAAATGCAGTGGCATCTTTATGACCGGTGGCAATCAATTGCGTCTGTCGACAACGCTTGGCGGCACAACAGTCGCGCAGACCATACGGCGTCGAAACGCCGAAGGCATGCACGTTGCAGGCACCTCGGCCGGTGCCGCATTCATGCCGGAGCACATGATCGCGGGTGGCGAAGAGGGCAGTACGCCGAGTCCGGACAAAGTCACGATGGCACCCGGCCTCGGACTCACCAATGCCTTTATCATTGATCAGCATTTTCGCCAGCGCGATCGCCTCGGGCGACTCCTGACCGCATTGGCCTACAACCCCTTTGCTGTCGGCATCGGGCTGGACGAGGATACCGCGGCATTTATCCGCCCCGGCGATGATGTCGAAGTCGTGGGAAGTGGTGGAATTACCGTCATTGATCCAACGGACCTCAGCTATTCGTCAATGGATCGCGCGCGACGCGGCGAACCGGTTAGCCTCATCGGCATAAAGCTGCATATACTGGTAGCAGGCGGCCACTTCAATATTTCGACAAGGGAAGCGCACGCCGAGCAAGGACCACAGTAATAAATACAGGCATCGTTGATGAAAATTGAGAGTACAAATGTTTTCGTCGGTCCGAGCACGTTCGCTCGCTTCCCGGTTATCCGCCATATACTGGACCTCGGTGAGCTTGAAGAGTGGCCGACCAGCCGCCTTGGCGAGGCTTTCATTGCACCTTTGCTTGATGATTTGCCCGGTCTGCATGAGCACGGTTGCTCGTATCGGGAAGCGGGCGGATTTGTCCGTCGGCTGCGGGAGGACGAGGGCACATGGCTTGGACACGTGATGGAACACGTGGCGATTGAATTGCAAAACGTAGCAGGTTCCGATGTGACCTACGGTCGTACCCGTTCGATCGACGGCCGACCCGGGTTCTACAATATGGTGTTCCAGTACAAGGACGCCACGGTGGGCTGCGAGGCTTCCGCATTGGCCCTGCAACTGATCCACAGTCTGCTGCCCGCAGAGATTAAACCGAAAGACGCGCCACCGGTTGACTGGAATTTCCCGGAACAGCGAGACCGCTTCATTCGTTTCGCGCAACGCCGCGAATTTGGCCCCAGCACGGCCTCACTGGTCAAAGCGGCCGAAGCGCGCGGAATTCCCTGGTTGCGCCTCAACCAATACAGCCTCGTACAGTTTGGTCAGGGCCGTTATCAGCAACGCATCCAGGCAACGACAACCGGACTGACGAGCAACATCGCTGTTGAACTCGCCGGGGACAAGGAAGAAACCAACGGCATTCTTAGAGACCTGGGGCTGCCAGTGCCGAAACAGGCGATGGTGCGACAAAAGCGCGAAGCAGTGCGTGTCGCGAACCGCATTGGTTTTCCGGTGGTGCTGAAGCCGCTTAGTGGAAATCATGGCCGTGGCGTATCCATCAATCTCAACAGCAATGCCGAAGTTGAAGCCGCTTTCGACAAGGCGAGTGAGCACGGTCGACAGGTCATCGTCGAAAGCTATATTGACGGCTTCGATCACCGCTTGCTGATCGTTAACGGGCGACTGGTCGCTGCAGCAAAGCGTGTCCCCGGGCATGTGGTCGGCGACGGCAAGAACACGATCCGGGCCCTGGTGGACAAGGTCAACGAAGACCCGCGCCGTGGTGTCGGTCATGAAAAGGTCCTGACTCGACTCGAGTTTGATCACCAGGCCGAGCGTTTGCTGGCCAAGCTTGGCTACACGCCCGAAACGGTGCCTGCCGAAGGTGAAGAAGTTTTTCTGCGGTCGACCGCTAATCTGTCCACCGGTGGTACGGCGATCGACGTGACGGATGTAATCCATCCCGACAACCGCGAAATGGCGATCCGTACGATCAAGGCAATCGGCCTGGATATCGGTGGTGTGGACTTCCTCACCAAAGACATTGCCGAGTCCTACCGTGATGCCGGTGGTGGCATCTGCGAGGTCAATGCCGGGCCGGGTTTTCGCATGCATGTGGCACCGAGCGAAGGCACCTCCCGTGATGTTGCCGGGCCGGTCATTGACATGCTGTTCCCGCCAGACTCACCCAGCCGAATTCCAATTGCCGCGGTCACGGGTACCAATGGCAAGACGACGACGTCACGCATGCTGGCTCATATTCTCAAGATGTCTGGGCACACCGTCGGCCTGACGTCGACGGACGGCGTATACATTGACGGCAAACTCAGTGTGCCCGGTGATATGACGGGCCCTGTCTCGGCACAAATGATTCTGCGTGACCCGTCGGTTGATGCCGCCGTAATGGAAACGGCGCGCGGTGGCATGTTGCGAAGTGGTCTGGGCTTCCAGAGCTGCGATGTCGCTGCCTGCTTGAATGTCACGGCCGATCACCTCGGCCTGCGCGGTATTGATACGCTTGAGCAGCTGGCCGAAGTCAAACGCGTGCCAATTGAAATCGCGACACATGCTGCGGTGTTGAATGCCGATGATCCGCTTTGCCTGCAAATGGCCGACTACACCGATGCGGAGAAACTCAGCTACGTTACGATGAATCCGTCGCACCCGCTTGTGAAGCAGCACATCAAGGCCGGCGGCCAGGCGTTCGTTCTGGAGCAGGGCATGAATGGCCACCTGATAACGATATATGACAACCATGCACATACCCCTTTGCTCTGGACGCACCTGATACCGGCAACGGTCGAGGGGCGTGCGCTGCACAATGTGCAGAATGCGATGTTTGCGGCAGCGCTTGCCTACAACATGCATGTCAGCCTGGACGATATTCGACAGGGATTAAGAACATTCGATTCCAGCTATTTCCAGGCGCCGGGCCGGATGAACATCTACAACGAACATCCGTTCCGCGTCATTCTCGATTACGCGCACAATCCTGCGGCAGTCAAGGCAATGTGCGGCCTGGTGGATCGCTTCGAAGCGGCCGGGCGCAAGATCATCGTGTTGTCTGCACCGGGTGATCGTCGTGATGAAGACATCAGGGATATCGCGACAATTGCTGCAGGGCATTTCGACTACTATATCTGTCGTTGCGATGATAGTCGCCGCGGACGTGATGAAAAAGAAGTCGCGATCATGCAGAAAAATGCCTTGATGGCGACCGGTATTCGCGAAGACCGAATTGAAGTGATCCCCGACGAGCAGGCTGCGACCCAGCATGCGCTGGAGATTGCGGAGAAGGGCGACCTGATACTGATCTTCGGCGATAACATTAAACGCACCTGGAAGCAGATTATCTATTTCAACTCGGGTGAGACAGCCGCCAGTTCGAAAGAAAATTCTACGCCTGCTGTCGACCTGCCCGAGTTTGACGGCTTTGATCTGGACAGTGATGTCGAGATCATCAGTGACGAGCGCGGTGTGCGAATTGCGCGCGAAGAAGGCGACTAGTGTCCTGTGTGCTTAGTTCGCTAACTTTCAGAAAGCCTGCAAAGCGTTAATGCAGTTTCTCGACGCGCGCAGACTGACCGGACCTAGCCTGATTTTCGATGGCCCGGGCGCAATTCTGGATGTCGTCTGTACAAGCGATGAGGCGGATCGCCTGTTGCCTGTCTGGAAGCGGCAGGTGCTGAGGATGTTGGACGTGCTCGGATGGGAGCCGCCTCAATTCGCGTCCCGGCAATTCGGCGGTGGTATCAGCATGGCATTCTCGGCGCCTGTCGATGCGCTTTACGCGGCGTCCGAAATCAACGAGTGGGCCTGGGCGATAAGCGCCCATGAGCTCGGCGTCCTGTCCGAGCTGCCGGATTTTGATGAGACGGTGTCGGCGCTGCGTGTGTCGATCGCCGACGAAGCCAATCCACGGCTGATGGCACTGATCAAGGAGGCTGAGCAGCATGGCAAGACGCTGCTTTGGGACGACGACGAGGTGTCGCTCGGCCTCGGCCGTGGTTCCGAAACATGGCCCGTGCGAGATTTGCCCGCCGACGTCAACTGGGATCAATATCATGATGTGCCGGTCGCGATCGTTACCGGCACCAACGGCAAGACCACAACCGTGCGTATGGCGACGCACATTGCGCGCACAGCCGGCGACAATGTTGGCCTGTCGTCGACCGACTGGATCGCCGTCAACGATGAGATTATCGACCGCGGTGACTGGTCCGGACCGGGTGGTGCACGTACCGTCCTCAGAGTACAAACCGTTGATGTTGCGATACTCGAATCAGCGCGCGGTGGTCTGTTACGACGCGGCCTCGGCGTCGATCGTGCGGATGTGGCATTGATCACCAATATTGCTGAGGATCACCTCGGCGATTTTGGTACGCAAAGCGTCGACGAATTGCTGGACGTCAAGTGGATTGTCAGCCGGGCGGTCAGTCAATCAGGCCGTTTGATACTGAACGCGGACGATCTGCTATTGCGAAAAAAATCCGCGGAGTATTGTGGCCTGCTTGCATGGTTCAGCCTGGATAGCGAAAGTGAATTCGTACGGCAACGGGTTGACGCCGGCGAGCTGGTGTTCGCACTTGACGGCAGCAGCCTGGTAAAAGTCGAAAAAGGCAGCCGCGAAGCGATCTGTCGCAGCGCAGAAATACCGCTTACGCTCGGCGGCTATGCGCGCCACAACATCGCAAATGCATTGGCGGCCGCGGCACTCAGCTGGAGCCTTGGCTACTCATTGGTGACAATTCGCGAAGGCCTGACGAGCATGGGACAGGCCGAGAACCCTGGTCGCTGTAACGTCTACGCTGTCGGCGATTTCAAGGTGCTCGTCGATTTCGCGCATAATCCGGCCGCTATGCAAGCGCTGTTTGACATGGCCGAAGCGATTCCGGCCAAACGCCGTATTTTGTGTTTCGGGCAGGCCGGCGACCGACCGGATGGACTGATTCGTGAGATGACGCGCAATGCGTGGGCGATCGGCCTGGATCGCGTAATCGTCTCAGAACTTGCCGAGTATCATCGCGGGCGAAAGTACGGTGACGTCTATGCGGTCATGCGGGACGAGTTGCAAAAATGCGGTGCCGAGGCGGCACAAATTGCACATGTTGAGATGGAAATTGACGCATTTAATGAAGCGCTTGAGTGGGCAGAGGCTGGCGATCTGGTCATCATGCTGGCACTCGCCAGTGCCAGCACAATTCAACAGCGCCTGATGGAACTGGGCGCACACTAAGTAAGGACCTCACTCGAGCGTGAGAATCCGCTTCCAGTGCTTATCGCTGACCGGCATGACGGACAGGCGGTTACCTTTTCGAGTCAGGACCATGTCGGAAAGTGACTTGTCTGCCTTGAGTTCGGCCAGAGAAATGCTGCGTGACAATTTTCTTACGAACTCAACGTCGACGAGAATCCACGTTGGGTTCTCTTTCTTGCTTTTGGGATCGTAGTACTTCGATTTCTTGTCGAACTGTGTCGGATCCGGGTACGGTTCACTTGCAACCCGCGTGATACCAACGATACCGGGTTCCTTGCAGTTCGAATGATAGAAAAAGATCTCGTCGCCGATTTTCATGTCGTCCCGCATGGTATTGCGGGCCTGGTAGTTGCGTATCCCGTCCCACATGTCGCGGCGATCATTTCGCATGTCGTCGATGCTGTAGGCATCGGGTTCGGATTTCATAAGCCAGTAGGCCATAGTCTTACTCAGTGCATCAGAAACGGCGCAGTTTATCACGCCGAATTGCCCATCCGGCCGGTTTCGCTATGGTAGGATTGCGGCTCAAAATCAGGGCCCAATTAGAGGTACGTCTCGAATGGCAAATGTTCTGGCAAACATATTCGGCAAGTCACCGGTCCAACCGCTCGAAAAACACATCGACGTCGCGTATCGATGCGCAAAACAACTCAACGCCTTTTTCACCGCGGCCTTCGCGGGTGACTGGGACGCAGCGGTTGTCGTTCGAGATGAAATCGAAAGCCTGGAACACAAAGCTGACGACATAAAGAAGAAGATCCGCCTGCATTTACCCAAAAGCCTGTTCATGCCGGTGCCCCGGGAGGATCTGCTCGAATTGCTGTTGGTGCAGGACAAGATTGCTAACCGCACTAAAGACGTATCGGGACTCGTGCTCGGTCGTAAACTGCGTTTTCCTCAGGAAATTTCTGAACAGTTTCTCGAATTTGTCGATCGCAATATTGATGCGGCAAAGCAAGCGAGAAAGAGCGTACGCGAACTCGACGAATTGTTCACAGCCGGTTTCCGTGGCGCCGAGGTCGCGCTCGTTTCCGGCTTGATTGAGGAACTCGATCGAATCGAAACGGATACTGATGACAAGCAGGCTGCTTTGCGCGCGTCATTATTCAAACTTGAAGATACGCTAAACCCGATCGACGCAATTTTCATGTACCAGGTGATCGAATTGACCGGTGAAATCGCCGATATGGCGGAGCGAGTAGGACGACGTCTTGAGCTGTTGCTCTCCCACTAACTAATAAAAAATACGGGGCACAGCGAGCCTCGGGGGCAAGGTATGGAAGCGCAATATGTTTATATCGCTCTGGCTGCGGCGTTTGGTTTGTTCATGGCATGGGGGATCGGTGCAAATGACGTCGCGAACGCGATGGCAACGTCGGTCGGCTCGAATGCCCTGACGATAAAACAGGCGATTATCGTCGCCGCCGTTTTTGAATTTGCCGGCGCGGTATTGGCCGGCGGTGAGGTGACTTCGACGATTCGAAAAGGCATCGTCGACGCGGATTTGATGCAAGGCAATGAGGTGCTGTTGATCTACGGCATGCTGGCCGCATTATTGTCCGCAGGCACGTGGCTGCTCATTGCATCACGAAATGGCTGGCCGGTATCGACAACCCACTCGATCGTTGGTGCAATCGTTGGTTTTGCCGCTGTCGGAATCGGTATCGACGCCGTGCAGTGGGGCAAAGTCGGCACGATCGTCATGAGCTGGGTCGTGTCGCCTCTGACGGCCGGTTTCATCGCCTACCTGATCTACATGAGCGTGCAAAAACTTATTTTGCACCAGGATAATCCCCTGGAGAAGGCGAAGCGTTACGTACCGGTGTACATATTTTTTGCCGCCTTTACGATTACGCTTGTCACCATTTTGAAAGGCCTCAAGCACGTTGGTCTTGAGTTGGGCGTCCGCGACAGTTACCTGCTCGCGACCGCGATCGCCGTTGGTATTGCGCTGATCGGCGCATTTTTCATCTCCAAAATCAAACCGGACCCCAAAGCCGAGAAAAGTAGGCACTTTTATACTGTTGAAAAAGTGTTCGGTGTATTGATGATTGTTACGGCTTGCGGTATGGCGTTCGCTCACGGTTCAAATGACGTCGCGAATGCTATCGGTCCGCTTGCGGCCGTCATTGGCATTGCAACCACCGGGTCGATCTCGGCGAAATCGACATTGCCGATTTGGGTACTGCTCATTGGTGGCGGCGGCATCGTCGTGGGTCTTGCCACCTACGGCCGACACGTCATCGCAACGGTTGGCAAGAAAATCACCCAACTGACCCCGAGCCGTGGATTTGCGGCAGAGCTTGCGGCCGCGACGACGATTGTAATCGCCTCTGGAACCGGAATGCCGATCTCAACGACACACACGCTTGTCGGTGCCGTGCTCGGTGTTGGTATGGCTCGCGGCATCGATGCCATCGATTTGCGTGTTGTCACGCGCATATTCGCATCGTGGGTCGTGACGATTCCCGCCGGCGCAATTCTTGCCATCGTGTTCTTTTTTGTGTTCAAGACTGTATTGCCTTAGAACTGAATGACTGATTCGGCAAGTCAGTGAGTGACATATTGCAGGCGAAGTGGATTGACGCTGACCTTGCACGAGCCAGAGTAGCCGACTAAACCGCCCGCAAGTACCAGTCAAAATCGAGGTCACTAATGGTGTTGTGGAACTTCGTGCTTTCCGCGCTGCGGTTCATTGCGAAATACTTGCAATAGTCAACGCCGAGATATTGCGGCAGGATCTTGCTGCGCGAGAATTGTTTGATGGCCTGGTCCCAGCGATTCGGGATTTTTAGCTTTGGCACGACTTTCTGACCCTGTTTCACCATCGGACCGGGATCGCACTTATTCTTCAGGCCGTAGTGAACACTTGCGACGATGCCGGCGGTCACGAGATAGGGATTCGCGTCGGCACCGGCGACACGATGTTCAAAGCGCAAATTGTTGGCATCGGAACTGGGGATACGAATGGATACGACACGGTGATTAACACCCCAGTTTGGCTCAACCGGCGCGTACATGTCAGGGCGCAGACGGCGATAGGAGTTCGCGTTGGGTGCACCGAGCAGAGTGGCCTCCGGCATTGTCTTTAGCAGTCCACCAACGGCGTGCCGTAATCGAGCTGAGAAAGGCGGCGACGCCAGATTTTCGCGCCCATGCGAAAAGTAGTTTTTGCCGTGCTTGTCAACCAGGCTCATATGGACATGCAGTCCGCTGCCCGCATCTTCTTCAAAGGGCTTGGCCATAAAGCAGGCGATAAAGCCGTGATTTCGTGCTGCTGCTTTAACTGCACGCTTAAGAAGAACGGCGTGGTCGCAGGCCAGCACCGGGTCACCAACGTGACGAAGATTGATTTCGAACTGACCGGGCGAATACTCCGAAATTGCCGACTCAGCTGGAATGTTTTGCTTGTCGCAATAACTGTATACATCGTTCAGGAAGGCTTCGATTTCGTAGAGATCATCGGGATGATAGACCTGTGGTCCCGGCTGGACCCTGCTGGTTCCAGGAATTAAGGGCGCGGCAGGTGTCGGCTCATCGATCGCCGCATCCAACAAGTAAAACTCCAGTTCGGTCGCCATAACTGCTGTGAGCCCCATCTTCCGCAACGGCTTCAAGGCGCGCTCCAGCACGGCGCGCGGGTCGCTGAAATACGGCTGACCGTCATCATCGAACAGCCGAAACAGCGCTTGCCCTGTCGGCTTGGTCGCCCATGGCACCGGCGCAAAACTGCCAGGCACGATCCGCGCCGGCATGTCCGGGTCACCGTCATTTTCACCGAAGGGGATACCGCTGACGTTTTCGCCGAGCGTGGTCAGCAACGTGACACTGGCGCAAAAGGGGAATCCGGCGTCACAGGATTTCGCAAAGTCGGCCGGTCGAATGAGTTTCCCCTTGAGAATACCGCTCAGGTCCGGAAGCAGTAATTCGAGCGCCTCGAACTTGCCGTGTTTTCTCATGACCGCATTGAGTTCCTTTTGCAGCGGATGATGTTTGGCCATTTTTGTATTCCGGACAGGGGTTTGGCACGAGCATTAACGATTTGTGCTGCCTTCGCAACAGGCATCGTGGTAGCATATTATGAACTGATATTTCACTATATGGAATCATTATGCGTGAAACTGCCGCACCCCAGGGAGCACAGGCCGCACTCCGTGCGATTCGATTGCTGAAGCTTTTCACTTCCGAAGCGCCAGAATTGCAGCTAGCTGAACTCAGTTATCTGTCCGGCCTGAACAAGACGACGACGCACCGGCTGTTACAGGCCTTGCTGAGCGAGGAGTTGCTCGATCGCAATCCCGGTACCGGCGCCTATCGACTGGGCCCCGGCATGATGGCGTTGGGTGTGCAGGCATTGTCGAGCAATCAGCTACGTCTGCGCGCGCGGCCGTCGCTCAAGAAACTCGCCGAAGAAACCGGCGAAACGGCGACGCTGGAAGTGCCGATTGACGACACGATGCTAATTCTGGATGAAGTGAGCAGCCGGTACCTGTTGGGTGCCTCGGGCAACGTCGGCACTCGCTGGCCCATTCATGCGACTTCAACCGGCAAAGCCTTGATGGCGTTCGAACAAAATGGCCTGAACCGGCTTCGCCCGACCTTGTTGCCGCTGACCCCTCAAACCATTGTCGATCACGACGTTTTGCGACGGCAGCTCGGCGATATTCGCAGGCGCGGCTTCGCCGAGACGGTCGATGAGCTGGAGGAGGGGTTCTCAGGCATCGGCGCCGTCGTCCGGGGCAGCATGGGTGAGGTCCTCGGCGCGCTATCGATCTGCGGCCCTAGCGGCCGATTGTCAGAAAGTCGGCGAGCCCAGCTCGGCGCGGTACTTTGCAAAGCCGCCACAAGGCTTCAGCCGAGGTACTGATCATTCGCCCGCGTGATAAGATGCCGTCGACTAAATGCGGCAGGAAAAATAATATCAATACTCGCAAGCGGGTCGCAAAATACCACGCCATCGTTGCCGCTGTTGCCTTGTTACTGGCAACGGCGATTTCATTTTCAGCCAATGCGATTGAGATCGAAGCGCCGCCGGTCAGTTTGTCCGGTATTGCGATGGATTACGCAGTTATCTCAGTGGCGCCCGGCGATACCGTCGAGCTAAGCGTCGGCGGCAGGTCCTGGCGGGCCACCGCAAACGACGAAGGCAGGGCTGAGTTCCCGGAAATTACGCTTGAGAATCGTGGGCATGTGTCGTTTCGGGCCACGGCTGGCGACGAAAGTTTTGAGCGGTCAGTTCGAGTAATTCCTGCTTGGATCTCGGTATTGCCCGCGGCCATGGCGATTGTTATTGCATTGACGCTGCGCAATGTTATTCCGGCATTGCTGATCGGCCTGTGGCTCGGCGCCACAGCGCTGAACTCGTTTACGTTCAAAGGTGCCGGCATTGGGCTGCTCGATACGTTTCAGGTGTTTGTGCGGGGTGCGCTGGCGGATTCAGATCGTGCCTCGATCGTCCTGTTTACGATGATGATTGGTGGCATGGTGGGTATCATTACGCGAAACGGCGGCATGGCCAGCATCGTGCTGTCGATCGTTAGCAGGGCGAAGACCGCCGTTGGTGGTCAGATAGCTGTCTGGCTGATGGGGTTGATGATTTTCTTCGACGATTACAGCAATACGCTGGTCGTCGGCAACACTGCGCGCTCACTGACCGACCACCTGAATATTTCGCGTGAAAAACTGGCATATATCGTTGATTCGACTGCGGCGCCCGTTGCCTGTATAGCACTTATCACGACCTGGATCGGCTACCAGATCGGACTGATTGATCAAGCGCTGGAGACAATAGATGGCCTCGGTGACCTGCAGGCCTACACCGTGTTTATTCAGTCGATCCCTTACAGTTTCTATCCCATACTTGCGATCATATTTGTATTGATGGTTTCGGCAACTGGGCGAGATTTTGGCCCAATGTACACTGCCGAATTGCGCGCACGTAAAGGTGAGGTCAAGCCGGTCCTGGCTGAAGAACTCCCGTCCCTGGAGGGCGAAGACCTGGTGCCAAAAGAAAATATTCCATTGCGCGCATTCAATGCATTCATACCGATCATCGTGATGATCATCGCGCTGGGGGCCAGCCTGATTGCGTTGGGCGAGGGCTCAACCCTGACCGAAATTCTCGCTTCGACCGAACCTTACAAAGCAATGATGTATTCGTCTTTTGTCGGTGTACTCGTAGCGGCAAGTCTGACGATCGGGCAAAAAATTCTATCAGTACACGAGACGGTTGACGCGTGGTACGGCGGGTTGCGGGCAACGTTATTCGGCATGATTATTCTGGTACTCGCCTGGTCATTGTCCGACGTAACGGCAGAACTGAGTACGGCGCAATTCCTGGTTACCCTGTTCGCCGATTCGATTCCGATCGCACTGATTCCGGCGATCGCATTTATTCTCGCTGCAATAACGGCGTTCACGACAGGCACAAGCTGGGGCACAATGGCGATTCTGATGCCGCTTGTCATTCCATTGGCGTGGGCGGTCATGCAGCTCAACGGCATTGCGGACCCAAGCGGCATGCATATCCTGTATTCATCGGTGGCCTGCACCCTCGCCGGTGCCGTTTGGGGCGATCACTGTTCGCCGATTTCGGATACAACGGTTTTGTCATCAATCGCGAGTGGCTGCAATCACATAGAGCACGTTCGGACGCAGCTTCCTTATGCTTTATTGGTCGGCGTGGTTGCGCTGGTCGTTGGAACTATTCCCGGGGGATACGGCTTGCCGCCCTGGATTTCAATCGTTGCCGGAATCGCGATCTTGTACGGGACCCTGATAACGATTGGGCGGCGCGCTGAGGCCTGAATGCGATGACTGGAAAACCCATTGTTGCGGTATCGGCGGATCGGCGAATGCTGGAGCCGCATGCATCGCATGTCGTTGGAGAAAAATACCTGCGGGCAATAATTGATGGTGCCGGTGCGCTGCCACTGATTGTTCCGGCGTTGGCGGATGATATCGATATTGACGAATTGCTTGACCGTGTCGATGGGCTTGCGCTGACTGGAAGTTACTCGAATGTTGAGCCCAAACGCTATGGTGAGCAGCCGTCGCATGATCCAGGTTTTCATGACCCGTTTCGCGATGCGATGATGCTGCCGTTGGCGCTGCGAGCACTGGCCAAAGGTGTACCATTGCTTGCTGTTTGCCGCGGACACCAGGAACTCAATGTTGCGCTCGGCGGCACCCTGCACCAAAATGTCGCCGAGGTCCCGGGCTACCACGGGCATCTCGAGAACAAAGACGATCCGCTCGACGTACAATACGGCCCCGCGCATCCTGTGACCTTGATGGAAGGTGGTTTATTGCGGCGGCTTGCTGGCGCAGACACGAAAACGGTCAACTCGTTGCACGGTCAGGGCATCGCGAAACTTGGCCGTGGTGTCACCGTCGAGGCGGTCGCCGACGATGGTTTAATCGAAGCCTTCACCGTCGACACTGCACCCGGTTTCAATCTATCCGTGCAATGGCATCCGGAATGGCGCGTAACGGAAAACGAATTTTCTATGGCAATTTTTAAGGCGTTCGGCGATGCGTGCAGAGTGCGCGCTCGACAGCGACAGGTGTAATGTGAGTAACGATGAAGTCTTTCAAGCGTGGTTTCAGAAACACAAAATTGAAGACGTAGAAGCATTTGTTCCTGATATGGCAGGTTCTGCGCGCGGCAAGGTGCTGCCGGCGGACAAGTTCGGTCAGGGACAACTGAAGATGCCCGAAGCGATTTTTTCGCAGACGATTTCCGGCGACTATATCCTGGACCCGACCAATGTCGAGGACCGCGATATGGTGCTGGTACCCGACGCGACAACGTTGCGGCCGGTGCCGTGGTCGACTGATCCGGCAGCGTCAGTTTTCATGGATTGTTATCGTCGTGACGGCTCGCAGGTCAGCAAGTCGCCGCGTTCAGTGCTGCGCAACGTACTCGCCAAGTACGAAGCGCGTGGCTGGATACCGATCGTTGCACCCGAAGTCGAGTTTTATTTGATCAGCGCTCACTCGGATCCAAACGAAGAGGCGGAGCCGCCAGAGGGCAGGCTAGGCTGGACCGAAGGTGCGCGACAGCCCTACAGCATTGATACGATGAATGACTTCGACCCGTTCATCAACGATGTTTACGCCTATTGCGAAGCGCAAAGTATGCCAATCGACACACTGTCGCAGGAAATGGGCCCGGCGCAGTTCGAGATCAACTTCCTGCACGGCAACGCTATCGAACTGGCCGACCAGGTATTTCTATTCAAGCGCACGGTTCGCGAAGCAGCGATCGAACATGGCATGCACGCAACCTTCCTGGCCAAACCGATGGCCGAAGATGCGGGCAGCGCGCTGCACATACATCAGAGCATTGTCGACAAACAGGGCAACAATATATTTTCGGGCGCGGATGGTGAGGCGACGGAATTGTTCCATTCATACATCGGTGGGCTGCAGCGCTACATGCCCGAGGCGATGCTATTGTTCGCACCGTACGTCAATTCCTATCGGCGCTTCATGAACCCGGATTCATCGCCGGTGAACCTCGCCTGGGCAACGGATAACCGAACAGTCGGTATTCGCATTCCGGACTCCCCGCCACAAGCGCGGCGCGTTGAAAACCGCCTGGCCGGATCGGACGTCAATCCTTACCTGGTGATGGCAGCCTCGCTCGCTTGTGGCTATCTCGGCATGGTCGAGGGAATCGAGCCGCGGCCTGAAGCGACGGGAAGCGCCTATAGCGGCAATTTCGAGCTGCATCGGCATATACTGATGTCTATTGGGGCGCTGCGCGGAAGTAATGCCATGCGCAGCATGTTAGGCGATGAATTCGTCGAGCTGTATACCTTGTTAAAGGACTGCGAGTATCGAGAATTTCAGGAGATTATTACGCCTTATGAGCGAGAGATCCTGATGTTTAACGTCTGAGCCAACCGGCTGTTTCAGCATATGGTGTGAGTCTGACGCAAAACACTAAAATCGATACTATCGAATTTCCCGTTACAACTTGCGGCCTCCCTGAGGCCAGGTTGAGGTTCTGATGGCAGCAATAGAAAAGCGCTCACGAAAGGATCTGCAGGAGATGGACAAAAGCCATCACCTGCATCCGTTTACCGATCACAAAGCGTTGCATGCACAGCGTTCGCGAATTATTTCGCGGGCAGAAGGCGTCTATATTTACGAAGCCAGCGGCCAAAAGATTCTCGACGGCATGTCGGGCCTGTGGTGCGTCAACGCAGGTTATGGCCAGCAAGAAATAATCGATGCAGCGACTGAGCAAATGAAAGAGCTGCCGTACTACAACAGCTTTTTCCAGTGTTCGCACCCACCGGCAATCGAACTGGCGTCTTTGCTGAAAGAGCTTAGCCAGCCGCATCTCAACCGCGTGTTCTTCGCCGGTTCGGGGTCCGAATCAAATGACACGATTATTCGTATGGTGCGAACCTATTGGGACCTGATGGGACAGCCTGGACGACACACGATAATCAGTCGCCACAATGCCTATCACGGTTCAACTGTCGCGGCTGCGAGCTTGAGTGGCATGAAAGCGATGCACAAGCAAAGTGGATTGCCGATTCCGGGCATTGTCCATGTCGATCAGCCCTATTGGTATGGCAGTGACCAGTCGCTTTCGCCTGATGAATTCGGGCTGCAGGCAGCGCGATCCATTGAAGCCAAGATCAAGGAAGTGGGTGCCGAGAAAGTCGCTGCATTCATCGGTGAGCCGATACAGGGTGCCGGTGGTGTCATAGTGCCGCCTGCGACTTATTGGCCGGAAGTGCAGAGGATCTGTGATGAGTACGGCATCCTGCTGATCTCGGACGAAGTCATAACAGGCTTCGGTCGGCTCGGCGAATGGTTCGGCGCCGATTATTTCAGTATACGTCCGGACTTCATGCCGTTCGCCAAAGGCGTTACGTCCGGCTATTTGCCGCTCGGCGGCGTGTACGTTAGCGACCGTGTAGCGGACGTACTTATCGATAAAGGTGGCGAGTTTTTTCATGGCTATACGTATTCCGGACACCCGGCGTCCTGTGCGGTGGCGCTTGCCAATCTGAAACTTATTCGGCGCGAGAAGCTGGTGGCTCGCATCAGGGATGACATCGGCCCCTATCTGCAGAAGAAATGGCTGGCTCTGGCCGACCATCCGCTGGTTGGCGATACGCGCATCGTGGGGTTAATGGGCGCATTCGAACTGGTGAAGAAGAAGAGCCCGATTGAGCGCTTTGATGAAAAACAGCGGGCTGGAGTCATATTCCGCGATCATCTGCTCGACGCTGGCGTTTGCATGCGGGCCGTTGGCGATACGATTATTTGTGCGCCACCCTTTATCCTGTCGCACAGCGAAGCGGATGAAATGATGAATGCGACCTGGAAAGCACTGGACCTGACGAAAGTGGATCTGGCGAGATAAACTCTATGGACAAGCACAACAACGACCACGCCATCACGCGAGACAATCTTTACGGCACGACGCCGGAGCCGACATATGGCGGTGTGACATCATTTATGCGCCGCAAATATTCGAAAGATATGAGTGGTGTTGATGTTGCAGTGCTGGGCGTACCTTTTGATACTGCGACGACCAATCGTTCGGGTGCCCGACTTGGGCCGAGAGCGATTCGCAATGCATCGACAATCATGGCGTGGGAACGACCGTATGGCATGGACTTCGATCCGTTCGACAAGCTGGCCGTGGTTGATGCAGGCGATGCGCATTTCGATTTTGGCAAGCCGGAATCGGTACCGGATGCGATTGAAAAGGCTGCGTATGAATTGATATCGCAAGGGCCCGGCTTACTGTCCCTGGGTGGCGATCACTTCATTTCCTATCCACTGATCAAGGCACATGTGCAGAAGCACGGTGGGCCGATTTCGATTCTGCATTTCGATGCACATTCCGATACCTGGGCGGACGAAAACGACCGTATTGACCACGGCACGATGTTCTGGTGGGCGACGAAGCAGGGGCTTGTCGATCCCAAAACGTCAGTGCAGATCGGGCTGCGGACACACAACCCTGACACGCTGGGCTTCAACATCATTGATGGTCCAACTGTTCATTCGCAGTCCATCGAAACAAGCATTCAAAGTGCGCGCAATGCACTGGGCGATTCACCGGTTTACGTAACCTTCGATATTGATTGCCTCGACCCGAGCGTCGCGCCCGGTACTGGCACGCCCGTTTGCGCGGGCTTGAGCAGCCATCAGGCGATGGCGATTCTGCGGGGATTACACGGTATCAATGTGATCGGAATGGATGTGGTTGAAGTGGCGCCGGCTTATGACGTTGGGGAAATCACGGCTCTGGCCGCGGCGCATATCGCAATGGAAATGCTTTGCCTGTACGCGAACAGACCCTAATTCGCTGAATCAGGTCTGCGCGCCGGCATCTTGCCCGGCAGAAAGACACGGACGATCATCTCGCTGATCTCGTTGAGCGTTTTCGGATCATCGATATCGATGCCACTGGACGCCTTAAGCTCATTGCCGAGGGCGAGCAAGCCGCCCGATGACAGGCGAATCATATTGAATAGCAAGGCAGGGTTACCCGGCACCGCGACGCCGAGTTGCTGCAGTTTTTCCAGCATGCCAAACGTCACCGTAAAGATTGGCTTAAGGTGTCTTTCGATGAGCCAGTCGAGCCTGGCATTCGGATAGCTCGCCTCCTGCACCATAACTTTGTGCAACGCTGGTTGGGCCCTCGCGTATTTCACGTAAGTATGAATCAACGCCGACATGCGTTGTTTCGGGTCTTGTTCTTTGTATTCGTCCAGCGCATTGCTGAGTGACTCGGTGAATGTGCCGAAAACGTAGTCGGCCGCTGCGCGCCATAACTGATCTTTGTTCTTGAAGTGATAGGTGATCAAGGGATGGTGTACACCGGCCCGTTCGGCGATGTCACGGGTGGATGTTCCCTTGAAACCATTCTCCGAGAATGCCTCAACGGCGGCATCGAGAAGTTTTTGCTGCGTGACGATACTTCGTTGTTGTTGTTTTCGAGCGGGCGGCTGGTTATGTAAAGTTGGCTCATCCGGCATCTGGCGTTTCCCTGCTGCTAGATTCTGTCTAACTGTAGCGGGAATCGCCCTTTTGGTCCACTTTGGAAAAAAATTGACCGTGTGGGAAACGAAGTGGAAATTTATTCCAGTGCGAACAACATCCGGACTCCGGCGCGTTTCTCAACCAACACACCATCCTGTTGAACAGGCTCAAACTCCCATCTCTCAACCGCGTTGACAGCCGCGCTGACGAAAACGTCGCCTGGCTCGGAGGCGCGAACCTCCACGTCTTTGACATGGCCATCAATGGCGACCGTAAACACCACGTCCACCCAGCCCGACTGGTTACGGCGTTGCGCGTTGCGCGGGTACTTCGGCGCGACGTAGCGCACTCGATTCAACGAACTGATAGTGACCGGTGATTCAATAACGGGTTTGCCTGTTGTCGCGGAGTTCGCCGCTTGCCCGGTGACAGCGCCCGACGCTTCGGGATTCCTTCCACTGGCGGGATTGATTTGCTCGGACTCAACACTGCGAGACTCTGACGGGGTGTTGTCCGCCGCCTCATCGGCTATGGCAAACGTCGTCGCCGACAGGTTGGAATTCTCCGCTACAGTTTCGTCAGTGTCGGTATCGTCCTGATTCAGTTGCGCCTCCGCGGCGAGCCGATCGGCCTCCGCCTGGCGATCTGCCTCGGCTATGCGTTCTGCCTCGGCGGCTTGGGCAGCCTCGGCCTCGCGACGCAGTTCTGCCTGTCGCTCAGCTTCTGCGCGTTGTTCGCGTTCGGCAGTCGCTGCACGCGTTGTCGCGAGGGCTGCGAACATCGCGGCGACTTCAGCGTTTGACGGATCCACCGCTTTGGCGTCCGCAAGAAGATCTTCGGCCGCATTCAGCCGGCCGCTATCCATTTCCGTGCGCGCCTGGAAAACGAGTTTGCTTGCGACGACACTCAAGCCCTGTCGTGCCGGGATATTTTCCGGATCATTCGAAAGTACGAGTTGGTAGTAATAGCGTGCGTTGTCGTTTGCCGGTGAAAGCAGGGCGCCAGCCTCAAGGCGGGCGGTGGCCTTTGCAAGAACTTCATCCACTTGTTGCGCGCTGCGCGCAGTGGTGAGTTCGGTGTCTACTGCGTTAATTTCACTGCTATCGACGCCGACGATATTGCGGGCGGCGCGCAAAGCGTTCGCGGCATCTTCGAAGCGGTCATCCAGAATCGCAGCACGCGCTTCGTCAAGTTGGCGGCGAAGTTGCATCTGCGCCAACTGTGACGTCAGGAATGGCAATCGTGAATTTTGCGGATCGACTGACGCAACTCGTTGCAAAGCCGCATCAGCATCATCCAGCCTGGATTCAAGCATGGCAGTTTCGGACATGCCGAGTGCCTTGCCGATTGCGGCATCCAACTCGATAGCAACTAGCGAATTGTCCGGGTCACGGTTAAGCGCAGCCGCGAAGAGTTCGATCGCATTGCTGCCGGTTGGGTTGAAAATCTGGCCCGCATCGTCGGCGAGGCGGGCTTCCTCAAGCAGCGCACTGGTGTCGATCGCGTCGGCGGCCGGCGGTTGCTCGTCGAAAACGACATCCGCCTCCTGAAAGCGCGGGTTTGCAAGTGTTTCTTCTTGCGGCACAGTGCCGTCGTCAGGACTACCCATCATCCAAAAGCCGACGGCAATGACGACAACCAGTACACCCGCCGCAATACCGAGCATTTTCGGATTTCGTATCCAGGACCCGCCTGCACCACCACCTAGGTCTGATGAAACGAGGTCCGCTGTGGGAACAGGTGACTCGCTGACTTTAGCGCGTGATTTTGATGAGAATTTTTCACCTACGGAGCTCAGCAGCCCGGTGACCGTTTCAGTGAAACTGCCGTCGTCGTCGCCAAAAGCGTCGGAGAGTGCATCGTCAATCAGTGAAGCATCATCGCTCGTGGTGCCAAACGGTCGATCGGCCGGCGCCGCGCGTAGTGGCACCTCTTTGACTTTTTGCGCCGCCGCGGGCGGAACGGCGGCTGCCGGTTTTGGTTTTGCAACCTCGACTGGCTTCGGTGCTGCTTTTGCCACTGCTTCGGCGGCAGGTTTTGGTGCAGCTTTTCTGGCAGCAGGTGTGGGTGCTTTAGCCGGTGCCACTGGATTGCCCGCTGCCGCTCCTGACGCTGCCGCGGCCATCTTGAATGCAGCATCCGGCGCTTCGAGGTGATGCTTGACCGATGCTTCAACGGCGAGTCGAGCCCGGCCGGGTGACACCGGTTTCAACAGGAATCGGTACACCTTGCCACGGTTTATCAGATCCATCAGCATCTCGCCATCGTCGCGGCGACCCGCAACGATGGAAACCAGTCGCGGCGAGCTTTTTCGCAAGTGCTGTGTCAATTGTTCGATCTTGTCGCCGACCATGGCAGCATCGACGACGGCGACACCGATTTTGTGTTTGGCAATCGCGTCGTTCGCTTGTGCCAGAGTGTTGGCGTAATAGACCTTATGCATTCCCTCGGACGAATCATTAATCGTCTCGAGAAATTCCTGGTCTTTGGTCAACACAAGGATATCGACAGACCGGGAACCGACATTAGCGGCCGCCGATATTTTCTTCGGATTCAGTGCTGGCATACGGCCAGTGCCATCGCTGATGATCGTGGAGCCGTTTTCCGATGTTTCCATAATGATATGTTCGGCGGGTTCATCAACGCTGGCGACGGTATCGTTTGCTGCTCCAGCAAGCGCCATCAGTCGCATTTGACGGGTGGCGTTATCGACGAGCTTACTGAGGCCTTCGCTCGTGACGTTGCCAGTTACAACCTGGAAAACTTCTTCTTCGCCGACCAAGGCCTGTAGGTCCCGCCCGGATTCTCCGGCGAGCAAAATGCCGATGGTTTCCGGGGAACGTTTTTTCGCTTCCCGGAGAGCATCGAGTCCACTCATGCCCGGAAGGTCCTGTGCCGTTATGATGATATTGATCGGAGTGTCAACAAGCGTATTCAAAGCTTCGCTGCCACTCGTTGCGCAATGGACCGTATAGTTGTCGCTAAACCCTGAACTCAGTGAGTCCAGTGTCGATTGCTCACTATGCAACAATAATACTTGTGTCTTGAATCGGTCCAACGGCACTTGGTTTCCTCCAAAGTCTTATGTCGAATCGCTCGCGCGGTCCATGCGTCATAAGAGTATAGCCCTCGGTTTCGCCGAGATTGTCGTAGAGGATCGACAGAATGTTGAATTTGTGACACGGCGCACAATGCAAGTGCAGGGCGCGTCACGTTTAGGGTTTCGGCGTCCGATCGTTTCAGAATTTACTATTTCAGACCGCGACTTTCAATTTCGTCCTGGAGCATTTTCAGGGCGTCATCCAGCGACATAACTTCTTGTTTCTTGGAGCCGATACGGCGAATCGCAACGCTGCGATTTTCCATTTCCCGCTGGCCAACCGCGAATTGTACCGGGATCTTGGCAACACTGTGCTCGCGAACCTTATAGGATATTTTCTCGTTGCGAAGATCGGAGCGGGCTCGCAGGCCGTTGCGCCTGAGCAGGTTTTCAATTTCAGTCGCGTACTCGTCGGCGTCCGAGGTAATTGTCAGCACTTGCACTTGCACCGGTGCCAGCCACAAGGGCAGGTTGCCGGCATGGTGCTCGATCAGTATTCCCATGAAGCGTTCAAGTGATCCGAAAATTGCGCGGTGCAACATGACCGGCAGATGTTTCTCGCCATCTTCGCCAATGTAGCTCGCACCAAGTCGGCCCGGCATGTTGAGGTCGACCTGCAGGGTGCCGCATTGCCAGTCCCGACCGATCGCATCGCGCAAAACGAATTCCAGTTTCGGCCCGTAGAACGCACCTTCCCCGGGGTTGTGTGTGTAGTCGAGGCCGGCAACTTCGAGCGCTTTTACCAATGCTGCTTCAGCCTGATCCCAAACTGCGTCGTCACCGACTCGTACCTCCGGACGATCAGCAAATTTTATCCGAACGTCGTTGAAACCGAAGTCACGATAGATGCCGAGAATCAGCGAACACACGGCGACCGATTCGTCGGTGATTTGCTCCGGTGTACAAAAGACGTGCGCGTCGTCCTGCGTAAATGCGCGTACGCGCATCATGCCGTGTAACGCTCCAGACGGCTCGTAACGATGGCATTTGCCGAACTCCGCCAAACGCGTGGGCAGGTCGCGGTAACTGGTGATGCCCTGCTTGAAAACCTGGACATGGCCGGGGCAATTCATCGGCTTGATGGCGTAGGTGCGGCCGTCAACGGTCTCGGTCGTAAACATGTGATCACCGAACGACTCCCAGTGACCAGACGCTTCCCACAGGGAGCGCGACACGATCTCGGGCGTATTGATTTCCTCATAGCCGGCGGCATTTTGCTGTTCTCGCATAAAGCCGATCAGGCCTTGAAACAGGCTCCAACCTTTGGGATGCCAAAACACCGCACCGGGCGCCTCTTCCTGGAAGTGGAACAGGTCCATCACGCGGCCGAGGCGGCGATGGTCTCGCTTTTCCGCTTCTTCAAGCATGTGCAAATACTGCCGAAGCTGCTTGTCGTTCGCCCAGGCGGTACCGTAAATGCGCTGCAACATTTCGTTGTTGGAGTCGCCGCGCCAGTAGGCACCAGAGACATGTGTCAATTTGAAGGACTTGCCGAGCTTGCCGGTACTCGGCAAGTGCGGCCCACGGCACAGGTCAATAAAGTCGCCTTGTCGATACAGCGTGAGATCTTCGTCGGACGGAATACTCTCGATGATCTCTGCTTTGTATTGCTCCCCGATGCTGCGGAAAAATTCAACGGCTTTGTCACGCTGCCAGACCTCGCGCTCGATCGGCTCATCGCGATCGACGATTTCCTTCATGCGCGCCTCGATGGTTTCGAGGTCGGCATCCGTGAACGGTTCGGATCGTGAAAAGTCGTAATAAAAACCGTTCTCGATAGCTGGACCGATCGTCACCTGTGTATCCGGCCACAACTCTTTCACCGCTTCGGCGAGCACATGGGCTGCGTCATGCCGCAGCAGCTCGAGACCATCGTCAGATTCGCGTGTCAGGATTTCGACCCGGGCGTCCTGCTGGATGGGCCGGGAAAGATCCCAGTCGGCACCATCGACCCGCACAGCCACAGCGGCCTTGGCGAGGCCGGCGCCGATACTCGCGGCGAGTTCGGCTCCGCTGACTCGGGCGTCGAACTGACGCTCGGAACCGTCAGGTAAGGTAATTTTCGGCATAATTTTCAGCTGCTTGCAGTCTCAGACGTAAGGGCGCGTTATTGTACGCGAATTGCCCCGTGGATAAACATTTCGCGTACAATAGCGCCCCTTCGAAAACCGTCAGACAATTCCTCATGAGCGAAACCGAATCGCGGGATTTCATCCGGCAGATCATCTCTGATGATCTTGAGTCCGGAAAGCACCAGCAGATCACTACCCGTTTCCCGCCGGAGCCCAATGGCTATCTGCATATCGGCCATGTCATGTCGATTTGCCTGAACTTCGGCGTGACCGAGGAAACGGGCGGGCGCACCTACCTGCGATTCGATGACACGAATCCGGGGAAGGAGAGCTCTGAATACGTTGAAGCCATTAAGCGCGACGTACGCTGGCTCGGTTTTGACTGGGGCGGCCGCCTCACGCATGCGTCCGATTACTTCAACAAGCTCTATGATGCGGCCATCAAACTGGTTGAAATGGGCGTGGCCTACGTTGACAGCCTGAGTGCGGAGGAGATACGAAGCTATCGCGGAACCCTGACAGAGCCTGGCAAGAACAGTCCGCATCGCGATCGTAGCGTTAAGGAAAACCTGGATCTTCTCGCGCGCATGAGAGCGGGTGAGTTTGATGATGGCGAGATGGTACTGCGTGCCAAGATCGACATGAGCTCGCCGAATATGAATTTGCGAGATCCGGCGCTGTATCGTATTCGCCATGTGGAACACCAGCACACCGGCAACACTTGGTGCATCTACCCGATGTACGATTTCGCGCACACACTGTCCGACGCATTTGAAGAAATTACGCATTCACTTTGCACGCTTGAATTCGAAGATCACCGGCCTTTGTACAACTGGTTCCTGGATCAACTAGAGCCTCGGCATCGGCCAAGGCAAATCGAATTTTCACGCCTGAATCTTGCATACGCGATCACCAGCAAGCGCAAACTGAACGCGCTGGTCGAAGAGGGCATCGTTGAGGGTTGGGATGACCCGAGAATGCCGACAATTGCCGGTATGCGACGTCGCGGCTATCCGGCGGCGGCGTTGCGGGATTTCGTACATCGTGCCGGCGTAACAAAAAAAGACAAACTTATCGAAATGGGTGTGCTTGAAAACTCCGTACGCGAAATCCTGGGCGAGGAAGCGCCACGACGCATGGCGGTGCTGAAGCCGCTTAAGGTGGTGCTGACCAACTACCCGGAAAACACGGTCGAGATGATGGAGGCGATGAATCATCCTGCGCGTCCGGAATTCGGCACGCGCGAGCTGCCATTTTCACGGGAGTTGTGGATTGAGCAGGATGACTTTATGGAAGAGGCGCCCCGAAAATTTTTCCGCCTGAAGCCAGGTGGCGAAGTGCGCCTTCGCTTTGGCTATATCATCCGCTGTGACGAGGTGATCAAAAACGACGCCGGCGAAGTCATCGAATTGCGTTGCAGCTACGATCCAGAAACGCGTAGCGGCAGCGCGAACAGCGATCGCAAAGTCAAGGGTACGATCCACTGGGTGTCATGTGCTGAGTCGATCGATGCCAGTGTTCGTTTGTATGACCGTCTGTTTACCGTTGCCAATCCGAACACTGCTGAAGATTTCCATGCAGTTATGAACGCGGATTCGCTGCAAACGGTTGCTGCGAAACTCGAACCGTCATTGGCGGCATTAGAAAACGATGAGCCGGTTCAGTTTGAACGTCTTGGATATTTTTGCGCCGACAGCGAGTCTGAGGATGAATCAGTATTCAATCGTATCGTGACGTTACGGGATTCCTGGGCAAAACTGGAAAAACAGGCTATGCAGGAACAGGAGTAGGGTGCAAACGGAATACCGCCCAACAAAACCGACTTCAATTTAAGACACACGGCGGCATTTAGCCTAACAGGGGCAGATGCCAGTAGCTGACGGAATCGTCTCCTGGTGACCGCAAGCCGGTTACCTCGCAATTTATCTACCTCACATATCAGGATGATCATCCTCAAACCAGTGACTCGTGCGATTGATCATCGCGACAAGCGATAACATCACAGGAACCTCAACAAGGACACCCACAACGGTGGCCAGTGCGGCTCCTGAATTCAAACCAAAGAGTGAGATGGCGACAGCGACTGCCAACTCAAAAAAGTTCGATGTACCGATTAAGCATGCTGGCGCTGCGATCTTGTGCGGCAACTTCATTGCCCTCGCAGCGCCATACGCCATCACAAAAATGCCGTAGGTTTGGATTAGCAGTGGTATCGCGATGAGTACGATGACCACAGGTTCATTGATGATTTTTTCGGCTTGAAACCCGAACAGCAGCACAACGGTTGCAAGTAACCCGATCACCGACCACGGCTTCAAAGTACCGACAAATTCCTCAACCTGGCTATTACCCCCATTCTTTTCGAGTCGGTGGCGAGTTAGCGCACCGGCAATCAGTGGTAGCAGCACATACAAGACCACAGAGAGAAGCAGCGTCTCCCAGGGCACGGCAATGTCCGTTACGCCCAGAAGGAGGGCCGCGAGCGGCGCAAATGCGAACACCATGATGATGTCGTTGACTGAAACCTGCACCAGTGTGTAATTCGGATCGCCGTCTGTTAGCTGACTCCACACGAACACCATAGCCGTGCAGGGTGCTACACCGAGCAATATCATCCCTGCGATGTACTCAGTCGCGGACTGCGGGTCAACCCAGCCCACAAAGAGTACCTTGAAAAAGAGCCAGCCTAAGGCCGCCATGGTGAATGGCTTGATTAGCCAATTCACAACAAGTGTCAAGAAAAGCCCCTTCGGCTTTTTGCCAACGTCTTTGATGGCGGAAAAATCGATCTGTACCATCATCGGGTAAATCATCACCCAAATGAGAACAGCGACGATTAGATTGACATGAGCGTATTCAATACTTGCGATTCCCTGAAAAATGCCAGGCAGTATGTTGCCCAACAAAACGCCTGCCACGATGCACAGCCCTACCCAGACAGACAGGTAGCGTTCAAACAATCCCATGAGTAACCTCTCCAATTCGCGTCAATAAGTCGCCAGGTTGTGGAGTCGGCTGGTGTGCATCCGAATTTCCTGACAAGAACCTGATCCGTCGTTCGATTGGATGATCATCCCATGGCATTCGCCGAGGCATCCATTGTCCGTTGGCTTTCCGATATATGCATATTATTCGAAATAACTGGCTTGTCCAAAATAGGCTTGGGCCACACTTCCGCCGCTTAAAATTTCAGTACATGCCATCCATTGCCGGGCGATTTTCACAGTTCAAACTCTCCCCGATTCGCCACTACTATTGGCTGCGGGCCAGCAAAACGTGATTTCTCTTCTATACTCAAGGAGACACAACTAAAACAAGAAAAGGACTGAATCATGTTAAAGAAAATTATGTTGGCGACCGTAACATCGGTATTCCTGCTTCTGTCGGTCGCTGTCCATGCAGAGCCGGTCACGATCGTATTTTCCTGCAAATTGAATGATGGCAGCACCAAGAACGATGCTATGGCCATCAATGCGAGATGGCTCAAGTGGGCTCGCGCAACGGGCGGTACTGACAAGATCACAAGCTCCTTCGTCTCGACGGTCATCGGTGACCTCGGCGGATTTATGTGGGTTGACACCTACCCGGATATTGCGACCTGGGGCAAGGTTGCCGATGCCGACTCCGAGTTCGACGCGGAATTTGACGAAGTCTCGACCTGCAGCAGTAATCGAATGTACCGGGGTGAAGAGACCATGCCCGCCAAGTAGTCAAACACACAACGACCCCAGGTAAACTCCGGGGTCGTAGCCTCTCTCTGGTACTTTGATAAGCGCTGAACTCTTGATCGGCGGTCGTATGAGTCTCGACGAATTCTGCAGTCGTGAAAAACCAGGTCCGGTGTCCAACTATTTCTTCCAGTTCGAGCTTTGATGCCTCGGCGTGGCTCAGTAAGCAATCTCGAAATATGCCTGGTTGATTTCGCCGTTGGCGCGACGATAGTTGCCGTTCTGGCATCCAAAGAAAGGGGAATGTCGTTCAACCATGAAATGAGATCCAATTGTCAGCTTTCTCATGATGAGTCGAAGTCGCAGTTCTGGCATGAGGCGATTCGCATCATCCGCAGCGATCGCGCTCCCGATAACGGTTGCACTGCTTTTCCTGATGACACGCCTAATCTTGCCGGGTGAGCATGACCGTATCGTCGCTCGCATGATTCGGAATATCGAATTGCAACGCGTTGTTCGATCTCCGGATCGTGCTGGAATTGCAGTCTTTCAAGGGCCTCAAGCGGTGGAAAAAAAGCCACCCTCGACGACTCCGACCTTAACGACCGAAGGCCCACACCAAACTCAAGACAGTACTGCGCTGCCCGATGGAAGCACGGGCACGAAAGGGCGTGCTCGTACAATCGATTGGTGGGCCGAGGCACGCAGCCTGGCCCAGGAATCTGATGAACAAGTCCTCAAACGATGGCTATTGGAGCAAGGATATGACCCTTATGTATCAATTATGCAGGGCCCGCTTCCTATCACGAATAGCGTGAAAGCGACATTGCCTCCAACTCAAGAAGACGCAACCGGCTATATGAATAGTTACGGTGATATGGAGTACAAGATTAGTGAAACCTGCGTTGCGACAACGCAGGTTTCCGCACGCCTTGATCAATCGGACTTCGCTAAAGCGCTTCCGATGAGAATAACGTGCAAGTCTGCAACAAAGCGAAAATATACATTTGACCGTCATGACGATGAATGACCACGAGTTGCCGGAAACAGACTGATGCAAATGGTTTGCCGACCGCTTGCCGTTGCAAAAAGCGTATGTTGGCGGCGTGACGGGATCTGACACCCGCAGTCTGATCCTTTCTCGACAAACTCTATTAAGTACTGTAACCGTCGTTGACCACAATCGGTGCGCCGCGTCCCATGCCGAGCGCGTCGGCTGCGCTGCCTTCGGCCTTGGCGATCTCTATCACGCCGAATGAATTGATCAGCGCCAAAAATGCACCCGGTTTTGCACGCCCGTAGGTGCTGAGCATAGCGATATCCAGACCCGCGATGCGCACGACTGGTCCTGTAAAACTTTTGATCAACCCTGCATCTATATTGCTGATTAAATTGCCAAAAGCGTCGACAGTGATCACGGTACCGGTCACTTTGTTTGTATTGACCTCCGGATCATCCAGCCAACCAGGCGTCCATTCGGTGACGGCCTTGCCCAATGCCGTCAGCGACAGTCGTCCGGCAGCCAGTTCGGCCGCGACCGGCGCGAAGATGTCCCGGCCATGAAACGTATCGCTCGGTTTCGCAAGGTTTAGAGCCGCGAGGCGTTGCAAGTCGAGCTGCCAGATTCGCGCGTCGTGCGCATGATCGAGCAACGGTGCAAGCAAGCCGTTGTCCGGTGCGATAAAAACGTGACCGTCATATTCGACCACCAGGATTTCCCGTTCGGTGCCGACCCCGGGATCAACGATTGCGAGATGAATCGAGCCGCGCGGAAAATAAGTATAAGCACGACTGATCCAGAAGCCTGCCTCGGGAGGCCATTGCGGCGGAATGTCGTGGGCGAGGTCGATAACCTGGGCCGTCGGATTTCGCGTCAGGATAACGCCGCGCATGACAGCAGCAAACGGACCTTTGTGACCAAAGTCTGTCGTCATCGTAATGACACCGGACCAATGCATAGCGCTTATACCTTTTGCTGCGACTCAGGCAATATTTTACCAGTTGGCGTCGGCTTTCGCCGGGTGGCTTTGAAGGTAAGTTTTCTTGGCCCAATAAATGAACACGGTATCGATCATTGCGATCAGTATTTTAAAGATGTATTTCGCGGCACCGAGTGCGAGCGCGGTTTTCAGTTCGACGATTCCCCACCAGGCAACCAGCGAATAAATTACCGTGTCGAGTAGCTGAGAACTCATTGTCGACAGATTATTGCGCAGCCACAACCAACGCTCGCCAGTGATCTTCTTGATTTTATGAAACGCCCAGACATCAAAACTCTGGCTAACGTAGTAGGCGAGAAGGGAACCAAAAACGAATCGTGGCGTGTAGTCGACAATGGTCGCGAAAGCATTGTGAATATTGGCCGAGAATACCGCTGTTTCCGGGCGGTCGCTGGGAAGGTAGAGCAGCGCCAGGCTTAACATGACCAGCACGATCACACTGACAGCGAAACCCATCCTGACGGCCTTGTTCGCCTCGGCCCGACCATAGTTTTCGCTGAGTACGTCGGTTGCGAAAAAGATACTGGAGTAGAAAATAACACCGAGACTGGTTTGCATGCCGAAAATCACAGTGAGCTTCGGGCCCTGCAAATTAGCCAGGATAATCGCGGTGGCAATCGCGACTTGCAGGCCGGCCTTTCCGAACAAGCGGTATAAAATGACGGTGCCAGCGAGGTCGACAAGCAGCGTTGTCAGCCAGAGCGCTTCCTGATTGTGTGAAAAAAAGACAAGGATGGTTTCGGGAATCATTAGCCAGGCAATGCCGCAAGTCGATCCAAATGCCAGTCTGCGCTACCGAACAGGATACCGATCGCGGTCAGGCGTTTGAAATAGTGCGCAACATCAAGTTCCCAGGTGACACCCATGCCGCCGTGAATCTGCACGGCTTCTTCGCCGACCCGTTTTCCGGCGACGCCGATCTGGTACTTGATCGAATGGATGGCGCGGGCTGAATCGGCCCTTTCACTGGTCATCGCCATCGCGGCCCACATCAGCAGTGAGCGGCTTTGTTCACAGGCCGTGTACATTTCCACCATGCGGTGCTGCAATGCCTGAAAACTGCTGATCGGCACACCAAACTGCACACGATTCCTGGAGTATTCGATGGTCTTTTCGGTGAGGACTGTCATGATTCCGACAGCCTCGGCACAGACCGCAAGTGTCGCGTCATCGACAGCGGATTGCAGGGCGGAGAAGCCTTTGTCAGTGTCGCCGATAATTTGAGCATCGCTGACGATGACCTGTTCGAAATTGATCTCGGCGGCGCGTTGACCATCGATGCTCGCATAGTCCCGGACCTTCAGTCCCTGGAGATCTGCATCGATGCCGAACAACGTGATACCGTTTTCGTCACGTCGCTTGCCGGCGGTACGCGCCGGCACAATAAAGAGATCGGCATTGCCGCCGTTCAAAACATAAGCCTTCGTACCGCTCAGCGTCCAGGCGTCGCCGTCACGACTTGCAGTCGTCGTCACATCATTGATTTCATAGCCGGCTGACGGCTCCACGAAAGCGAGGCTGGCCTGCAAATCGCCAGCGACGATTGCGTTTAGCCACTCCGATTTTTGTTTTTCGTCTGCAGCGCGTTGCAAGACGCCCGCGGCCAGTACAATGTTGCTCAAAAAGGGTTCGACAACCAGTCCGCGACCCAGGCGTTCCATAACGACGGTAAGGTCAACCGGTCCGCCGCCGAAACCACCGTCATCTTCGCCGATCGTTACGGCTGTCCAGCCGAGTTCGGCGAAAGTTTTCCAGACTTCCGGACTGAAGCCGGTCGGGCTGTCCGCATATTTCTGGCGAGTTTCGAAATCGTAGTCATTGGCGACAAATTTCTCGATGCTGTCTGCCAGCATCAATTGCGTTTCATTCAGTGAAAGATCCATTTTCCGCCGCCCTATAGTCCAAGCACGTGCTTGGCAATGATATTTTTCTGGATCTCGTTTGAGCCGCCGAAAATCGAAACTTTTCGATCATTAAAGTACCTTAGCGAGCTGTGGGTTTCGTCACCTTCGCCGATGCGGTCAGCGTCTGGAAAGTCGACAACATATTGATCGCGAACATAGGGCAGGGCGTAGTAGCCGGCGGCTTCAAGGCAAAGTGCATCAATTTGCTGGCGCAGCTCAGTACCTGCGACTTTCAATATCGACGATTCAGGTCCCGGCGCCTTGCCTGACGCAACGGACGCTAGTGTCCGCAGCTCGGTATATTCAAGTGCCTTGAGCTCGACCTCGGCTGCGGCGATCTTGCGCATGAATATCCGGTTGCTGGCGAGTGGCTCAGCGCCACGTACCGCTGTTCCAGTCTGTGTTCGCAATCGAGACAACGCGTATTTGGATCCCGCGACGCCAGCAATGCCAGTGCGCTCGTGCTGCAAAAGTACCTTGCCGTAGGTCCAGCCTTTGCCTTCTTCGCCAACGAGATTTTCCGTTGGGACGCGCACGTTGTCGAAGTGCACTTCATTCACTTCATGCTCACCATCCAATAGTACGATTGGCTTAACGCTGATACCGGGTGTATTCATATCGATGAGCAGAAAACTGATGCCTTCCTGGCGTCGGGCGACATCCGAGTTGGTTCGCACGAGACAGAATATCCAGTCGGCGTACTGCGCGAGCGTCGTCCAGGTCTTGCTGCCGTTGACGACAAAATGATCGCCGTCGAGGTCTGCACGAGTTTTTAGTGAGGCAAGGTCAGAGCCGGCGCCCGTTTCCGAATAGCCCTGGCACCACCAGGTATTGAATTCGAGGATGTCGGGCAGGAATCGTTGCTTCTGCGCGTCGTTACCGAACGAGTAAATGATCGGACCGACCATTGAAACGCCAAATGGCAGGTAGGCCGGCGCATTGGCTCGCGCCTGCTCGTCCGCAAAAATGTATTTTTGTACCGTTGACCAGCCGGTACCGCCGTATTCCTGCGGCCAGTTTGGTGCTCCCCAACCACGCTGAAAGGCGGCTTTGTGCCAGCGCACCGTGTCGTCGCGCGACAGCGGAATCGAAAGATTCTGTTTCTCGAGAATGTCTTGTGGGAAGTCGTTTTCGAAAAAGGACCGAACCTCAGCACGAAATGCGAGTTCTTCGTCGGTGAATGAGACATTCATACAACAGACCTGGATTGAAGGCGATGAATGAGCTTATCAAACCCCGGCAAAGACGTCTGAATCTATTGGGCACGCTCGTGCACTTAATGCACAATGGCAGGATGAAGCCCCAAACCGATTCAGAATCGTCAAACGCAGCCAATCCGCAGACCGTTATCGATGCACTTGGCCGGCCCCTGCATGACCTGCGCGTGTCGGTGCTCGACCAGTGTAATTTCCGCTGCCCATATTGCATGCCGGTCGCGAAATACCACTCCGACTACGAATTCCTGAAAAAGCAGCAGCGTCTTACCTACGACGAAATCATGCGCGTCGCAACGGCAGCCAGTGAGCTGGGCGTCAGCAAGATTCGGCTCACCGGCGGTGAGCCGTTGCTCGACAAGAACATCGGCGAGCTCATTCAACGACTGGGATTACTGCCCGGTATTTCGGACCTCGCGTTGACGACCAACGGCATGTTGCTGGCGCCAATCGCGGCAAAGCTTGCGAGTGCCGGGCTACACCGTGTAACCGTCAGCCTGGACAGCCTGGATGAGACCGTATTTCGCACAATGAGCGGCGGCCGCGGTGAGCTCGGCAAGGTACTCGACGGCATCAAGGCAGCAGAGGACGCGGGCCTCGGGCCGGTTAAAATCAATGTCGTCGTCCAAAAGGGTGTCAACGATCATACTGTGCTGGATCTGTTGCAGCATTTTCGGGGTACGCAAACGATTGTACGGCTCATCGAGTTCATGGACGTTGGCAACCGCAATGGCTGGCGTATGGATCAGGTTGTCCCGTCCCGCGAGCTGCTCACGAGGGTACAAGCACGCTGGCCGCTTGAAGCCGTTGGCCAGAACTATCCGGGCGAGGTGGCACGTCGTTACCGATATGAAGACGGTGGCGGCGAGATCGGCTTCATATCGTCGGTTACCGAGCCCTTTTGTGGTAACTGCAGCCGCGCCAGGTTGTCTGCCGACGGCATGTTGTATACCTGTCTGTTCGCGAACCAGGGAACGGATCTCAGGGCATCGCTCAGAAGCGGTGCCGACGACGGAGAAATTCGCGATATTCTGTCGAGTATCTGGTTACAACGCGCGGATCGTTACAGCGAGTTGCGGCGACCGGGCCTCGCGGAACATCATGTATTGCGAAAAGTGGAAATGTACCGAATAGGTGGATGATGTGAGCAGACTGAGTCATGTGGACAGCGACAATCGACCGACCATGGTCGACGTCAGTGACAAGCGCATAAGCGAACGCGAGGCGTGTGCACAATCCATCGTCAGCTTGCCGGCCGAAGTCCTTGCGCAGGTCAATGGCGACGAGATATCGAGCAAGAAGGGGCCGGTGTTTGCAACCGCCATTATCGCGGGTGTCATGGCGGCGAAGAAAACGCACGAATTAATTCCATTTTGTCACCCTCTGGGTCTGGACAGCTGCAAGGTGTCGATCAAAATTCAGGACAGCAGTGCTGTTATCGAATGTCGCTGCAAAGTCACACACAAGACCGGTGTTGAGATGGAGGCCCTTACAGGCGCGAGCGTTGCGGCGTTGACGGTTTACGACATGCTGAAGGCCTTGTCGCATGACATTGTTATTCGGGAAACCAGGTTGCTGTCGAAATCCGGTGGCAAGCGGGAGTTCACGCACCGTGACTAGAGCCGTGTATGGACTGGTGCTGGCCGGTGGCGAGAGTCGGCGCATGGGTCGCGACAAAGCGCTGCTGGATCGAGGCGGGCAGTCTCAGCTCGCGCACATGGTTGAATTACTGGAGCAGTGCACGGACCAGGTCTTTGTATCGGCCCGTGCCGAGCAACAGGATGATGCGGCACGCAGCCAATATGCGCTGCTGGTCGATCGCTACAAGAATCTCGGTCCGGTCGCCGGCATATTGACGGCAGTGCGGGAATATCCTGACGTTGACTGGCTGGTCGTCGCCTGTGATCTGCCAAATGTTGATGCTGAAACCCTGCAAAACCTGCTGGCGCATCGTGACGGAGGCCAGTATTTCACCGCCTATATCAGCAGCTACGATGAGCTGCCGGAACCGCTATGTGCGATTTATCACAGCGGTTCTGCAGATGCGATCCAGGCGTTTGTCGACAGCGGTATCAACTGCCCTCGCAAGATTCTCATTCGTTCGGATACGCAACTTCTGGAACAAGTCAATCCGCAGTCACTCGACAACATCAATACGCCCGACGACTTGAAAAACAGCGTCTTGCAGGACAAGGGATGAAAACAATAACGATTCGATATTTCGCTGTTTTCCGCGAGCATGCGGGCGTCGGCGAGGAGAGTCTTAGCCTCGATGCGTCGACCGCGATGGATGTTTACCACCAAACACAGGAGCGCCACGGGTCAAAAGAGCCGGTCGGACATTGCAAAGTGGCGATTAACGACGTGATGGCCGACTGGTCGTCCGCAGTCGACGATGGCGATACCGTGCTTTTGTTTCCACCGGTTGCGGGTGGCTAGCGTGATAGCGATTTCGGCTACAGCCATTGCCACAGAACAATTGCGTCAGCAAATGGCCGCTGCTGCAGCAGGTGGACTTTGCGTGTTCGAAGGCTGGGTGCGTAACCAGAACGACGGCCGTGAAGTGGAGCGACTGGAATACGAGGTGTACGAACCGCTGGCCATTATTGAAGGCGAAAAGGTTCTTGACGAAGCCCAACAGAGATTTCCACACATCAACGCGGTGTGTGTGCATCGATCCGGTTTGCTCGACATTGGCGAATGTGCAGTTTGGGTCGGCGTTTCGGCTGCGCATCGTGACGAGGCATTCAAAGCCTGTCGCTTCATAATTGACGAAATCAAGACGCGCTTGCCCATCTGGAAAAAAGAACACTATGTCGACGGTGATTCCGGCTGGGTGAACTGTGAGCGCTGTGCTAACGTGAACCATCGGCATACGGACCCGGGCAAACAAGGCAATTGAATTGCGCGTCATAGAATCCATTGAAGATGCGAAAGCGCTGGTCGGGCAGGAGGTCGGTCTTTCTGACTGGATCGTTATTGATCAGCACCGCATTGATCAGTTTGCTGAAGCAACGACGGACCACCAATGGATTCACGTTGATATCGAGCGTGCGGCGAAGGAAATGCCGGACGGCAAGACGATTGCGCACGGATACCTGACTCTGGCATTAATCCCTTCGCTCACCGGCAAATTTATCAAGGTCAAAAATCTCGCGCGGGCGATCAATTATGGCCTCAACAAGGTGCGGTTCTATGCGCCGATTCCGGTCGGTTCGCGTCTTCGTGCACGGGCAACATTGTTGCAGGCACGTCACCGCGCAGGCGCGCTGTTGCTAACATCGGAAATTCGAATTGAAGCGGAAGGGCAGCGAAAACCTGCCTGCGTGGCGGAAACGCTGGGCATGTATTTCTTCAAAGACGACGCCTGACGGGGCGCTCAGTCGTCGCTAAATTCCGCTGTTGTCTGGCGCTTGCGATTGACAATCAGGCGAGTGACATCAGGACGCGAATAGTGCCCGGCAACATCAAGATTATGCCGCTCCTCCAGGACCCGCTGATGATCGAGTTCGACAATGTACAGAGACTCGTCGCCAAGCTGGGGTTCGAGTAGCCATTCGCCATTGGGTGCCGCGACACAGGAACCGCCATCGGCCATGATGTCGTCGGCCGTCTCACGCAATAGTTCGGCATGTGGCAAATTGCTACTGATATCTGATCGTCGCATCAGCGCGGAGACGGATACGACGAAAGAGCGACTCTCAAGAGCGATGAAGCGAGTTATCTGTTCCGTATTGCGAGCGCTTCCTGGCCAGATCGCGACATGCAGATCCTCGCCTTGAGCGTATAGCGCCGACCGAGCCAGTGGCAACCAGTTTTCCCAACAGTTCAGGCCGCCGACCGTAAAGGCACCCAGCGTATGGGTCCGCAGGCCGTTACCGTCACCGATCGCCCAGACGAGGCGTTCTTCATAAGTCGGCATCAGCTTGCGATGCACAGACTGCACGTTGCCGTCACGGTCGACGAACACCATGGAGCAGTAGAGGCTGTGACCACCGCGGTCTGCAGCGCGCTCCATGACACCTAAGTAGACGGCGATACCATGCCGTTTCGCGGTAGCAGTAACGCGTCGCAGATCGCCATCGTCGATGGAGACTGACTGCGCAACGTAGTGTGCGTAAAGCGATTTCTGCAACTCAGATTCAAAGCTTGCGCCGTTCGTGCGTTCCACCCAGAACGGGTAGCCCGGCAGCAAGGCTTCGCCAAAAACGACCAGTGTGCAGCCTTCGGCTGCTGCTTTTTCGATCCAGTTGACGACTTTTTCAAGCGTTGCCTCACGGTTAAGCCAAATCGGTGCGATTTGCGCGAGGCCAACGGAAATTCGTGTGTCTGGCATTTTTATCGGCCCAAATTGGAATAGAAAAAGGGGCAGCAGGTTTCCCTACTGCCCCTGTTCCCGTTCGTTGCCTAGTCCCAGTTCTTCATGAACGAGATACCGTAGGTAGCCGGCTCAGTCGGGTAGGAATTCATGCGACCGAGGCCCAGCGGCTGGTCGAACGATCCGTGATAGGAACGCTCATCCGTAATGTTTCGACCCCACAACGTGACTCGTGAGTTCCAGCTGTCGATATCCATACCGAGGCGAAGGTTGATAATGTCCGTGGACGGCGCAGCCGTAAACGGATCGAGGTCACCGTCGGTGAAGAGCTCTGATGCGTAGGTGTATTCGACGCGGAAGAACAGATTACCCATCGACACTGGGAAGTCCTGCGTCACCGCGATAAACGCGCGGTCTTCGGGGTTGTACGGAATCATGTTACCGGAGCGATTGCAGACTTCGGCATCGGGGTTACCGTTGCTGCCTGGATCAGCCTGACCGGTGTGAAACACCGCCTGATCCCGGCAAGTGCCACCCACGAAGGTCTTGAAGTCGCCAAGGCTTTGCGCGAAATAGCCGTTGATGGTCGTGAAATCAAACGGTTGCCAGGTGTATTCGAATTCCCAGCCATTCGTTTCAATCTCACCGGCATTCTGCAGGTTAAAGCCTGTACCGGTAAACGAGTTGGCCTGGAAATCGTCGTAGTCCGTCTCGTAATACGAGAAACCGATGCGGAAGCGGTCAAAAGTACCCTTGAAACCAACCTCGATAGAGTCCGAGGTTTCCGGTCCGAAGATTGGGCTGAAGGCCGGGCTGATTCGATCGGTGTTGGTACCGCCAGATTTATAGCCGGTCGCATACGAGGCGTAGACCATCGTGCTCTCGCTCGGGAAGAACGATAACTTGGCGGTCCCGGTGAACTGGTCATCGTCGACCGTTGCGACAAGATCCGGGCGTGGTGCCAACGGCGCAAACAGGTAGCCGCCCCAGCCATTATTAGGCTGCATTACCGCAAGCAACGGTGTGTGATCGAATAATGCCGGATTGAACAGAGGGCTGGCAGGGTTCACAAAGGCAAGATTCAGGCCGATCGCGCCAAGGTCGGGGGCCGGACCGGCGGCTGTCTGTGTGTAGACGCCGGTAATGTCTTTCTTCTCGTCCGTGTAACGAGCACCCAGGGTCAAGGTCACTTTTTCCGAGAAGACAATGTCTGTCTGACCGAAAACAGCAAAGGCGTCATGATCCTGGTCGACGACATCGTGTGCAAAAGTGCCAGGCGGGAATGGCGTCGCCGCCGGCGGCAACGTCCCGCCCGATCCGGCAGACACCGCGTTGACGCCGCCGATGAGTGCCACCAGGTCTGGCTGCACAGCCAAAACGTAGTTATTCATCATGGCGCCGCCATTGGTGTCCGTGACGCTCTCAATTTCCTGCCCGAAGTAATAGACACCCACCTGGAAGAAGCTGCCTTTGTCACCGATGTCGCCTGACAATCTGAATTCCTGCGAGAAGGACGTTTGGGCGGCTTCATTGGTACGTTCGAATACGTCGACATTCGTAAAGTCGCCGTCGATAAGGTCGAAGGTGTCAAATGCCCGGTACGCTGTGACGGACGAAAAAGTCAGGTCGCCAAAGGACTTGTTCATTTCGACCGAAATACCGCGATCCTCATTTTGTGACACTGGCAGGTAGTTCTGCGCGACGACGTAGTCGTCAAAATTCGCAGGGCGAATGTTCGCAGCACCCGGACCAAACACTGCACCCAGCAGAGCAGGGTCGTAGGGATAGGACGAAAACACCGTGCCGCCCAGCGAAACGATCGCAGCGTCCGAACCGGGAACCAGCGCCGGGAAATTCGGCAGGCTGGCTTGCGAAAACAAACCGTCCACGCGTGAAACGGCAACACAGCAGTTCTCGTCGATCTCCGCGTAATCCAGAATGATCCGCATATTAAAGTCGTCGCTGGCGTCATTCAGCCCGAGCTGCATGCGCAGTCCGAATCGGTCACGGTTGTTGTAGATATCGTCGCCGAGGAACAAATCGCTGACGTAGCCATCACGCTGTGACGAAAAGACCGTCGCTCGCATGGCGAGATTATCGGTCAGTCCGATATTGGTCGCAGCAGAAATTCGGGCGAGTCCGTAATCACCGGCAGTGACGTCAATGTAGGCATTGGCTGAGCTCGGGTCGGGCGCCACAGAGCGAATCAGGATCGCGCCGGCCGCGGTGTTCTTGCCGAACAGCGTGCCCTGCGGGCCACGCAGGACTTCAGCCGACTGCACGTCAATGAGTTCATTGATCATTGAGCTTTGTCGGGAACGGTATATGCCATCGACATACAGCCCAACCGATGATTCGACACCGAAGTTGTTTGCGGTACTACCGATACCGCGAATGGCAAAGTTCGACGAGGTCGTCGTCTGGCTTTGGCCGACGATCAGTCCGGGCACGTTTTGTTGCATGTCGAACATGTCTTTAATGCCTGCCGCGTCGATCTCGGCGCCAGTAACCACACTGACTGAAACGGGAACGTCGGAGAGATTTTGGTCGCGCCGCTGCGCCTGAACCACAATTTCCTCAATATAGACCGGCTCGTCCTGTGCGGCTGCTGGTGCTACCGAAAGAAGAAGGCCCAGTGAAGTGCTGCCGAGTGAAACAAGTCTCAGCAAACCTGAGTTTGTCCGTTTCATAATTTCCCCTCAAAATAAAGGACAACGTATGTTGTTTAGTTGAGGGAGCATATCATGAATTTTCGCGTTAGAATCACTGTGCAAACTTATGAAAAACCGATGTTTTGGCGATGAAAGCCGATTCTTGGGCAGACAACAGACAAGGAAATTGAATGGGTGCTCCCCTGCGACTATACGGGCTTAGAGCGGTGGTATTGACAGGCGGCAGTGGTATCGGCGAAGCGACTGCCAGAACGCTCGCCAAACACGGCTCGACGGTGTTGGCTTTCGACACGAAAAACAGCGGTGTAGACCGTCATTTCAAGTCAGTCAAAGGGATTACCGGGGCGGCTGCCAACCTTGTGGACGCCGATCAAATGCCGGCGCTCATTGAGCAGGCGGTGGATACCCTTGGTGGTATCGATATTCTGGTCAACGAATTCCCGATCACCTTCAGTGAGCCGATCAGCGCATCCGCCGACCGACTGCAGCGCTTGCTTCAATCGCGCGCCGCGCTGACCCTTTCGATTTGTCGTGCGGCCCTTCCACATCTGAAGAAGAGCCCGGCGGGACGCATTATCAATATGGGGTTTCTCCGCAGCGCATTCGCAAGTGATGCCGATGACGCCTCTGGCAAAGCAGAAAAGGATCTTGCAAATCTGACCCGCGCGTTAGCGGTCGAGATCGGTGAATTCGGCATTACCGCCAATTATGTTCAACCCGGCGGCGTCATGACGCCGGACAGCCGCGATGTGTTTAAGAAGGACAAGGCGCTTCGTGATCACTGCATCAATAGTTCCGCGGCAAGGCGCCTCGGCGAACCGGTGGATATCGCCAAGGTCGTTTTGTTTCTCGCAAGCGATGACGCTACATTTGTCAGCGGCACCGGGATCGCGGTCGACGGCGGTCGCAGCGGCAGTTGACAAGCGTGCATCCGGTTCTTGACGATCTGATCGGGCTGCTCGGTCTCGAGCGCGTTGAAGACAATATCTTCCGTGGTGATAGTCGGGATATTGGCAGTCCCCAGGTATTTGGCGGTCAGGTGATCGGGCAGGCGCTGTCAGCAGCGCAAAACACCGTTCAGGGACGCGTCGCACATTCCTTGCACGCCTATTTCCTGCGTCGCGGCGACGTAGAAGCACCCATTATTTACGAAGTCGATCGCGCACGCGATGGCGGCAGCTTTTCGAATCGGCGCGTGGTCGCGATTCAACACGGTCGTCCGATATTGAATCTCGCCGCGTCGTTCCAGGTCCCGGAAGAGGGACTGGAACACCAGGCGGCGATGCCGGATGTGCCGGGTCCCGAGGGATTGAAGGACGCGCGCGATGTGGCCAGGGACATGCTCGAACACATACCGTCAAAGATGCGTCGCTTCCTGACCGACGCCCGACCGTTTGAATTCCGGCATGTCGAACCCGTTAATTTCGAATCGCCGAAGAAACTGGCGCCGTTCAAGCACGTCTGGATTCGTGCGGTCGACAAACTGCCCGACGACCCGGTGTTGCACCAGAACTTGCTGACCTATGTGTCGGACTACGAATTGCTGGGTGCCGCCACGTTGCCACATGGCCTGCTGTTCACACGTGGAACGGTGATCATGGCGAGTCTGGATCACGCTTTGTGGTTCCACGGTAATGTCAGAATGGACGAATGGCTGCTGTACGCCTCGGACAGCCCGGCGGCGGCCGGCGCGCGTGGATTTGCGCGAGGGCAGTTTTTTACGAAGGAGGGCAGGCTGGTTGCCTCGACAGCGCAAGAGGGGTTGATGCGTGTCGTCAAACCGGGCAACACGAAGCCACGCTCAAAGCCGGGGTCGCAGAAATAAATTTAAGCGTTGGTCATGCCCGCTGCGACTTGCCTTGGGCGGCAACAGCCGCCGCCGCTTTGGCGATTGCGTCGGCATCACCGAGAAATTCCCTGGAAACTGGCTGCAATTCATCGTCAAGCGCGTAGGCCAACGGAATTCCCGTCGGAATATTGAAGCCGGTGATCTCTTCGTCGGAGACCTTGTCCAGCATTTTCACGAGCGCTCTGAGGCTGTTGCCGTGGGCAGCAATCAAAACGTTTTTCCCAGCCTTGAGCGACGGTGCAATGACGTCATTCCAGCAGGATAAAACGCGTTCCAGAGTATTCGCGAGCGACTCGCTGGCGGGCAGCTGGTCGATACCCGCGTAACGTGGATCGTGCGCGGGGTGACGCTCGTCGGCAGCGTCCAGTTGCGGCGGCGGGATGTCGTAACTGCGTCGCCAGATATGCACCTGCTCTTCGCCATATTTGGCTGCCGTCTCGGCCTTGTTCAGACCCTGCAAGGCACCGTAGTGGCGTTCATTCAGGCGCCAGTCGCGCACGACTGGAATCCACATCAGGTCCATTTGGTCCTGAATGTGCCACAGCGTACGGATCGCACGTTTCAAAACCGAAGTGTAGGCAATGTCGAAGCTGAAGCCGAGATCCCGAAGCAGTTTTCCTGCGGCAATCGCTTCCTGATTACCCTGTTCGGTGAGGTCGACGTCCGTCCAGCCAGTGAAGAGGTTCTTCAGATTCCAGTCGCTTTGACCGTGGCGACACAATACGAGCTTTCCAGCCATTCCTTCACCTTTTTGCTGCTGTAAGTTGATGGGTTGTTCTCTAGTTAGTGATCAAGCTTCGAAAATGTGCTGCGGCGACGGTCAGCGTTGCGAAATCGACCTCGTCGCGAAGTTTCATCTCCTCGATCATTCGCTTGAACTGTTCAACCGCAACGGCGTGTTTCGCCAGCCACGCCGACGCGACATCGCCAGGTTTCTTGCTACTCTTCGCCGACAGTAGCTGAAACGCAAGTTCGCGGCGCAGACGATAAAACTCATCGCGCAAATTACTGCGTGCCATTGCCTGCCAGCGACCGTCGACGGAGAGGTCCTCGGCCCGGTTGTGCAGCCAGTGCAGTTCCAGCTCATCGTTGAATGTCGAATACAGGCGGGCTGCATCCAGCACATCACGATTGTGTTCTGCCGCGAGGTCGGCCATGTCGAGCGCCGGCCGCGTCAAAAGCAGATCCGACATGCGATCGGCGAGTTTTTCCGGAACACCGAGCGAAACGTAGCGTTTCTGCGCGCTTTCATTACGGACGCGGCTTGCTCGCGACAGGTAGGTTGCCGACCGCGAGTAGATACGTCCCATTTTGTCCTTTAAGCGATCGACGACCTTGACGATATCAAGATCGTCGCCATGTTGTTCGATTAGCCAGTAACAGGCGTGGCGCAGCGTTCGGCTGACCTGAAACATCATCTCGACCTGCGCACTTGCCGGGATTTCGTAGTCGAGCGACTCGATCGTTCGCAACAGCGGCGCAGCGCGACAGATGATACGTGCAACGGCATAGGCACGAGCAACGGTGACAATATTGGCACCGGTATCCAGTTGCACACGCTTGACGAATGCCGGACCCATGCGATTGACAAGGTCATTCGCGACCAGGGTTGCCAGGATTTCGCGACTCAGGCGATGGCCCGGTAACAGTTCCGCATAACGGCGGCGCAGTACCGGTGGAAAATAGCGTTGCGGGTCGATCGCCAGGAAATCAACCAGCGATTCTTTCGAGCCGATCAGGCCATTGTAGAGGTCGATTTTCGCGTAGCTCAAGACGACGGCAAGTTCCGGCCGCGTAAAACCGAGCTTGCGACTGCGGCGCTCCGCGATCTGCACCGCATCCGGCAGGAATTCGATTTCGCGATTCAGTAAACCGGTTTTCTCAAGGTCCGTAATCAGACGCGCGGTTTCGTCGATGCGGGCCGCGGAGATTGTCTCACTCATGCTGATGGATTGCGTCTGCAGATAGTTATTGCGCAATACGAGATTCGCGACGTCATCGGTCATCGACTCCAGCAGCACATTGCGTTTCGCTCGCGTCATGCCTTTTTGCTTGGCAACGTCGGCCAACAGGATTTTTATGTTCACTTCGCGGTCAGAGCTGTCGACGCCAGCCGAGTTGTCGATGAAGTCGGTATTGATTCGCCCACCGTGCATGCTGAATTCAACTCGCGCCAGTTGGGTCAAACCGAGGTTTCCGCCCTCACCGATAACTTTGCAACGCAACTCATCGGCATCGACGCGTACCGCATCGTTGCTACGATCACCGACGTCTGAGTGGCCTTCCTGACTGGCCTTGACGTAGGTACCAATGCCGCCGTTCCAGAGCAGGTCGACCGGCATTCGCAATATCGCCCTGATTAGTTCGTCCGGCTTCAACGATGCTTGCGTTACGTCGAGCAGTTTACGCACTTCATTACTCAAGCGGATCGTTTTCGATTCTCTGGAATAAACGCCGCCGCCCTTCGAAATCAGCGCGGTGCCGTAATCCTCCCAGCTGCTGCCCGGCGCTTTAAACAATCGCTGCCGCTCTTTGAAACTACGAGCCATATCCGGATCCGGGTCCAGAAAAATATTGCGGTGATTGAACGCGGCAACCAGCTTGATTTTGGGCGATAACAACATTCCGTTACCGAAAACGTCGCCTGCCATGTCGCCGATGCCAGCGACGGTAAATGGATCGCTTTGCGTATTCAGACCCATTTCGCGGAAGTGCCGTTTTACCGCCTCCCATGCGCCGCGCGCCGTAATACCCATTTTCTTATGGTCGTAGCCAGCGGAACCGCCTGAGGCAAAGGCGTCATCCAGCCAAAAATTGTATTCCTGCGATATGCCGTTGGCGATATCGGAAAAGCTTGCGGTTCCCTTGTCCGCCGCAACGACCAGATAGGTATCGTCACCATCGCGCCGAATGATGCCCTCCGGCGTCACGACTTCGCCGTCGATTACATTATCGGTGACGTCGAGCAGGGAGCGAATGAATGTTTTGTAGCACGCGATGCCGTTTTGCAGGATTGCGTTGCGGTCGCCTTTGGGCGCCCGCTTGGGAAAAAATCCGCCTTTCGCGCCGGTTGGTACGATAACGGTATTCTTGACGACCTGAGCCTTCATCAGTCCAAGAACTTCTGTTCGGAAGTCTTCTCGTCGGTCTGACCAGCGCAAGCCGCCGCGAGCAACTGCCCCACCGCGCAAATGTACGCCTTCGACTTCCGGTGAATAGACGAATATTTCGTACTTCGGCCGAGGCAGAGGGATTTCCGGAAGTTTCGCCGGATCCAGTTTAATGGCAATTGCTGACTTCGGTTTGCCATCATTTGTCAGAAAATAGTTGGTGCGCAGCGTTGCAGTGATGCCACCGGAAAATGCGTTCAGGATACGATCTTCGTCAACATTGCGCGCGCGTGCGACAGCGCGCGCAACAGCGGCAGTGACGGTTTTCAATTCACTGCTGCGTTTTGAGTTCGACACACCGGGGTCGAATTGCAGTTCGAACTGTTTTACCAGCAAAGGCACGATACCGGCATTGGCGACCAGTACGTCTTCCATGTAGGTCTGGCTGAACGGCAGGCCAAGTTGCAAAATATGCTTTGTGTAACAGCGTAGTAAAGCCGTCTGACGCCAATGAAGTCCGCCGTCAAGAATGAGCCGATTCAGGCCATCGTTTTCAGCGATACCGCCGAGCACCGCCATGAAACAGGCTTCAAAGCGGGCGTCGGCCGCGACGAAATCAACAGAGTTTTCGCCCTCATGAACAAGGTGAAAATCCTGCAGCCAGAAGGACTGGCCAGACTGCAACTTTGCCTCATAGGGCCGTTCGGAATAAACAGCAACACCCATGTTCTCAATAATCGGCAATACATCCGACAGAATGATCGGGTAGTTCATGTTGTAGACCATGAAGTCCATGTGCCCGGGTTCCGAATCTTCCGGCACGTACAAGTCGACGGAGCACTCAACGTCGTTGTTGAGCATGTCGTTAATTACCCGGATATCCGAACAGGCCTCGGTTGGCAGCGTATCTGCCTGATACCCGGCGGGGAATATCTGGCCATAGGCCTTGAACATTCGGTGGCCTTCGTCCTGTCCGAACTTCTCAAGCAAGGTGGTATGCAGGCGGTCTGCCCAGGTCACAACCAGCTTTGCAATTCGGTCCTCAATGGCTTGAATGCTGATTCTTGGACGAACACCTTCGGTGGTGCGTACGATGATGTGCACGCGAGCCAGCGCGGAATCGGAAATTTGTACTGCCGAGTCGACAGACGTGCCGTCGAATGCATCCTTGAGCAAGATCTCGACGCGTTTCCGGATTGCGGTCGTGTATTTTTCGCGTGGAATGAACACGAGGCAGGAGAAGAATCGTCGAAACATGTCACGGCGCAGGAAGAACTTGACGCGTTGTCTGTCCTGCAAGTTGAGGATGCCGAATGTCGTCCGTGTCAGGTCCTGAACGGTGCTCTGAATCAGTTCTTCGCGCGGAAAGGTTTCAATAATATGCGACAGGGCTTTGCCACGGTGGCCGGTCTCGTCCACCTGCGCACGAGCGAAGATGCGACTGATTTTGTGGCGAATCAGCGGAATATTTTTCGGACTTTCGCTGTAGGCAATCGATGTTAAAAGTCCGATGAAGCGGCGCTCACCAACTGCCTCGCCCTTCTTGTTGTAAATCTTGACGCCAACATAGTCGAGAAACGCGGAACGGTGAACGGTCGAGCGGGAATTTGCCTTGGTCAGGATCAACCAGTCTCGCGACCTTGTCAGGCGCCGCATTTCGGCGGTTAGCTCAACCGTTTTTGAACCCCGATTATCGCGACTCAATAGCCCAAGTCCACTGCCTTCAACGGCGCTCAGGAAAACCCGTTTGCCTTTCTTTTTGAGCGAGTATTCGCGATAGCCGAGGAAGGTGAAATGATCGTCAGCGAGCCATTTGAGCAGTGCCTGGCTTTCGCTGCGCAGCTCAGGATCGGCCGATTTCGGTCCATTCTCAAGCAATTCGGGCGTGTCGAGCATGCGCTTTTGCATTTTCTTCCAGTCGCGTACAGCAGCGCGTACGTCGGCGAGAACCCGTAGTATCTCCAGGCGCAGCAGTTTCAGCGCAGCCGGGTCCAGCTCACGATCGATGGCAAAACGGACATAGGATTCGGCGATCGAGTCTTTGGTGCCCAACTTGTGGATGCTTTTGAGCTTGCCTTTGCCATCCCGCTTCACGCCGACAATCGGGTGAACCGTAATATGCACGGCAAGGTTGTGGCGGTTCACCGCCGCGGACACGGAATCGACCAGGAAGGGCATATCGTCGTTAATCATCTCGACGAAGGTGTAGATCGAGGTGTAGCCGTGTTCCTTTTCAGTCGGATTGAATATCCGCAGGAGCGGCTGGCGCTTGCGGCGCGTTGCGCCAAAGTCGAGGTGGTCGACCGCGGCCCGTGCCATGATTTTTTCCGAACGACCCCGCAAGTCCTCGACCGGCACGTTTTCCACGTACTGCCTCAGGAACAGCTTGACCTGGGCTGCGCTGCTGATCGTCTTCGATTGAACTCGGGAGGAGACGATGCCATCAATGATAGCCTGCTTCAAATCACCGACTCGGCGGTGTGTTTTTGACGTCACATTGCTGCTCCAGTCGGGCGTACCGACCAAAAAATTAGGGACCGGAAAAGGCGCGTGGCATTATAGCGTAATTAAATCGGAAACCATCCCCGTGCAGACATTGTCATGAAGAAAAGAAATCTCGAAAAAACCATTCACACAAACTTGTCGCGTGACGATGACTACACGGGTTATTTGCAGCTGGATAAGCTGCTGGATGCACAAATACCGCTCAGCAAGCCACCGCATCATGACGAAATGCTATTTATCATCCAGCATCAGGTTGCAGAGCTCTGGATCAAGCTTGTCATTCACGAAATCGCGGGCGCAATCGACCATTTGCGAAATGACGAATTGCAGCAAGCTGTCAAGAATCTGGCGCGTGTGCGCCATGTCCAGAATCAGCTTTATAACCAATGGAAGGTTTTGGATACGCTGACACCCGCGGAGTATTCGGAATTTCGACACGTTTTCGGCAAAGCCTCTGGTTTGCAGTCCGCGCAGTATCGAATTCTTGAATTCGCGCTCGGTAACAAGAGCCGTGCGACGATGGCCGTGTACGAACATCAGCCTGAATGGTATGCGCGCCTCACGATCGCTCTCGAGAGTCCGAGCCTGTATGAGGAATTCTTGTTGCATCTTGAGCGCATGGGCATGCCCATACCGACGAACTTTAAGAAGCGCGACTTCAGCGAGATGCGCGATGAAGATGACGATGTAATCGCAGTATTAGGGACGATTTACGAAAACAGGGCTGATTACTGGGGCGAGTACGAAATGTGCGAAGCCCTGGTTGATATTGGCAACAATTTTCAGTTCTGGCGTTTTCATCACATGAAGACGGTCGAACGAATCATCGGTCACAAACGCGGGTCAGGAGGGTCGTCCGGCGTCCCGTTTCTGAAAAAGGCGCTGGATATCGAATTCTTCCCGGAACTCTTAACCGTGCGCACCGAGATTGGTGACTAGGGCGGGCCGATCAGATTGGCACGAGCCATCAGCCGTTCCATGATGTTTGTGAGGTTTTTCATCTCTTCTTCGCTGAATCCTTCAACCAGGTCACGCTCGAAACGCAGCGCAACCTGTGCAATTTCATCGTGCAGTTTTTTGCCGTCTTCCGACAGATTGAGAATCGATCGGCGTCGATCGGCGTCAGCAAACTCGCGATCGATGCGACCGGTCTTGATCAGCTTGGTCACGGCGCGACTGACCGCTACTTTATCCATCAAGGTGCGCTCGGCGACCTCAACCGCTGAGAGGCCAGGAAATCGGCCCAGTACGGCGATGACGCGCCACTCGGGAATCGACACCTTAAAGCGCTTGTCGTAAGCGCGGGCCACGGTCGTGCTGACCGTGTTGGACAGAACGGCCAGCTGGTAGGGCAGAAAGTTCTCTAATTTGAGCTCTTTATTCATACGATAAATCTATCACGACAAATGCGGCAGAGCGAGATACTCCGAAGACTGCATTTCGACCAGGCGACTGACCGTCCGGCTAAATTCGAAGCTCAGGCGCTTTCCCGTGTACAGGTTCTCGACCTCAGTGTCGGCCGAGACAATCATTTTTACGCGCCGGTCGTAAAATTCGTCGACCAGTGCAATGAATCGACGCGCCTGGTCGTCGCGTGTTCTGTCCAGCGGCGGCACACCCGAAACGATGACGCACGGATACCAGCGAGCAATTTCGATGTAATCCGCCTGGCTGCGCGGGCCGTCGCACAAGGCCTCAAACGTGAACCAGGCGACACCCTTGCCGCATTTGTAAGCCACTAGTGGCCGGCCGTTGATTTCGAGCTCGACATTCTCACGAATTTCGCTGGTTGCCGATTTGCCAAAGAAATAGTCGAGGCGCTCCCTCGCATCCTCGTCATTCGGCATCAGGTAGGTACCGGCCTTCTGCAACAGCCTGAGCCGATAATCGGCGTCGCCGTCCATATGGATCAGGTCCGTATGCGACTTGATTTGCTCGATCGCCGGGAGAAACTGCTGCCGTTGAAGACCGTCCCTGTACAAGTCGTCCGGACTGGCGTTCGATGTCGCCACCAGTGTGACTCCGCGGCTAAACAAGCCATTCAACAGCCTGCCGAGAATCATTGCGTCGCCAATGTCGCTGACGAAGAACTCGTCGAAACACAGTACACGTGTTTCGGCGGCCATCTCTGCCGCGACTGCGTCGAGCGGGTCTTCGACATCCGCATGGCTCTGCAAACGGGCGTGCACCTCGCGCATCATGCGGTGGAAGTGGATACGTTTTTTTTGCGCAATATTGAGACTTTCGAAAAACAGGTCCATCAGGAAGGTCTTGCCGCGACCGACCCCGCCCCAGAGATAAAGCCCCTTGACGAGGGCAGGGGCTGCCGGTCGTTGAAAAATGACGTCGAGCAGTCGCCGCTTGGGTGACGAGGCTCGGTAAAGGCGTTGTTGCAAGTCCTGCAGTCTTTCTATGACCTCAATCTGCGCAGGGTCGCGAACGTGACCTTCGCGGGTCAGGCTTTTCTCGTAGATGGCGCGAATTTTCAAACTACCGATTTACCTGTATCTTGGAAAGTCAATGAGGTCGGCAAGATTACATGCCACGAAATAAAGCTGCCACATTGCTTGCTAGAATACTTTCCAGTCCGGGTGGGAAAACTGAACTATGTCAGAAACAGCAGAACGCGAATCGATGGAGTTTGACGTCGTCATTGTGGGTGGCGGTCCAGCGGGCCTGTCAGCGGCTTGCCGACTGATGCAGCTGGATGACAGCTTGTCGGTGGTCGTTGTGGAAAAGGGGTCGGAGATTGGGGCACATATATTGTCGGGCAATGTTTTTGAGCCGACAGGCCTTAACGAACTCTTTCCCGATTGGCGTGAAAAGGGCGCGCCAGTCAAGACCGCGGTCAGCGGCGACAGAGTGCATTACCTGACCAGCGCAACCGGTGCCGTGCCGGTGCCGGGGCTGTTTTTGCCGCGCACAATGCACAACAAGGGCAATTACATCATCAGCCTGGGGCAACTCTGCCAGTGGCTGGGCGAACAGGCCGAGTCGATGGGCGTCAACGTGTTTCCTGGATTCGCGGCATCCGAGGTGCTGTACGACGCCGACGCTAAAGTCATTGGTGTCGCAACCAGCGATATGGGCGTTGGCAAAAACGGCGAAAAGAAGGAGTCCTTCGTCGCGGGCTACGAGCTACTGGGCAAATACACGGTGTTTGCTGAAGGCGTGCGGGGCAATCTGGGCGAGCAGTTGATCAAGAAATTCGATCTGAGAAAGGATCGAGATCCGCAGCACTATGGCCTCGGTATCAAGGAAATCTGGGAGATCGACCCGGCTCTGCATGAGCCCGGACTGGTTGTACATACGGCGGGTTGGCCAATGGACCCGCATACCGAGGGCGGTGGGTTTCTATACCATGCCGAAAACAACCAGGTATTCGCCGGATTTATCGTTGCACTCAATTATAGGAATCCACATCTGTCGCCGTTCAGCGAGTTTCAACGCTGGAAGCTGCATCCGAAGATTCGCTGCTATCTTGAGGGCGGCAAACGAATCGCCTACGGTGCGCGCGCGGTGAACAAAGGCGGGCTGCAATCGCTGCCGAAGCTGACGGTACCAGGCGGACTGTTGATCGGTTGTGCGGCGGGATTTCTCAATGGTGCCAAGATCAAAGGTGCGCACACGGCGATCAAGACGGGCATGTTGGCCGCGGAAGGTATTCATGTAGCGCTGGCGTCGAACGAGGCGGGTGGCGAAGAATTGCGCGCTTTTGAAGAAGGGGTCAAGGCATCCTGGGTCTACAAGGAACTCCATCAGTCCCGAAACTTTGGACCCGGGCTGCACAAATTCGGCAATTTCTGGGGCGCGGCGTTCGCCTTCATCGACCAGAATATTTTCTTCGGCAAACTGCCGTTTACCTGGCACAACAGGGAGCCGGATCACGAGTCCCTCGACCGCGCATCGGACGCGAAGGTCATCGACTATCCGAAACCGGATGGTCAATTCACCTTCGATCGATTGACGTCCGTGTTTTTGTCCAGCACGAACCACGAAGAGGACCAGCCTTCGCACCTGAAGCTGAAGGATGAATCCATTCCAGTCGCCTACAACCTGCCGGAGTTCGATGAGCCGGCGCAACGCTACTGTCCTGCCGGTGTCTATGAAATCGTCGAAGAGGGCGGCGAGCCGAAGTTCCAGATCAACGCGCAGAACTGCGTTCATTGCAAGACCTGCGACATCAAGGACCCGAAACAGAATATCGTCTGGACGGTTCCCGAAGGCGGAGGTGGTCCCAACTATTCCGGCATGTAACAGCGCCGGCGGCTTGCTTACTTAGGCTGCATCCGTATCGCACCGTCGATGCGAATCGTTTCGCCATTGACGACTGGGTTGCCATAGATAAATGCCGCCGTGTCGGCGTATTCCTCAGGACGGCCGAGTCTTGGAGGAAACGGAATCTGCTTGCCGAGCGAGTCGCGGACATCTTCCGGCATGCCCGCCATCATTGGTGTCATGAATATGCCGGGTGCGATGGTATTAACGCGAATGCCGAACTGTGCGAACTCGCGCGCCAATGGCAACATCATGCCAACGACACCACCTTTGGACGCCGAATACGCGGCTTGACCAATCTGGCCTTCGAACGCTGCGACTGAGGCGGTACTGATGACGACACCGCGTTCACCCTCGGCATTCGGCTCGTTCAGCTGCATGACTGCTGCAGCCTCTTTGGTAACGATGTAGGTCCCAAGCAGATTGATCTGGATGACACGATTAAAATTTTCCGCGGGCCATGGGCCGTCGCGGCCCAATGTGCGGCCGGCGGTCGCGATGCCGGCACAGTTGACCGCCAGCGTAATGCCGCCCATGAAGTCTTTTGCGGATGCTATTGCGGCTTTAACGGCTGCTTCATTAGCGACATCCGTGCGCACAAATAGCGATCGGTCTCCGAGTTTTTCGACACTGGCCGCGCCTTGCTCTTCGTTGATGTCCAGTAGAACAGCCTGGCCACCGGCCGCGATAACTCGCTCCGCTGTCGCGAACCCAAGTCCGGACGCCCCGCCAGTGATAACTGCTTTTGCTGCCTTGATATCCATTAACTGTCCTTGCGATTAAAGTGTTTCAATTCCGATTGCGACGGCTTCGCCGCCGCCAATGCATAAAGAGGCGATGCCGCGCTTCAGTCCACGATTGCGGAGTGCGTGAAGCAAGGTAACGATTATTCGTGCACCCGACGCACCGATCGGGTGCCCCAGCGCGCAGGCGCCGCCGTTGACATTGACCCTGGCGTGATCGAGCCCTACGTCCACCATCGCCGCCATCGTGACACAGGCGAATGCCTCGTTTATTTCATACAAATCGACCGTATCCGGACTCCAGCCCAGTTTTTTGTGCAGCGCCTGAACCGCGAATACTGGCGCAGTTGTGAACCATTCGGGTTCATGCGCGAAACCGGAGTGACCAACGATCGTTGCCAGTGGATTGAGTCCGCGCTTTTTCGCTTCGCCGGCGCTCATCAGCAGCAACGCGGCCCCGCCGTCTGAAATGGAGGATGAACTGGCAGCCGTGACGGTGCCGTCTTTGGCAAACGCCGGCCCAAGCGTCGGAATTTTTTCGATTCGGGCGTTGCCGGGACCGTCGTCTTCAACGACTGTGACCTCGCCTTTGCGTCCGCTGATGCTTACCGGGGCAATTTCTGCATCGAATGCGCCATTGGCCATCGCCTCGCGTGCGCGTGTGACCGACGCAATCGCGAACGCGTCCTGGTCCTCGCGGCTAAAGCCATATTTTTGTGCTGTGATTTCGGCGAAGTGCCCCATCATGTTTCCGTCGTAGGGGTTTTGCAGTCCGTCAAAGAACATGTGATCCAGCACTTCCTGGTGACCCATGCGATAACCGCCGCGAGCTTTGGGCATCAAATACGGCGCATTTGTCATCGACTCCATGCCGCCCGCCACGACGATATTGGCACTGCCGACGCGAATAAGGTCGTTGCCGAGCATGGTGGCTTTCATGCCGGAACCGCACACCTTGTTCAGCGTTGTACAGCCAGCACGTAACGGCAGACCGGCCTTGATCGCCGCCTGTCGCGCAGGGGCCTGCCCGAGACCGGCAGGGAGGACACAGCCCATCAGTACTTCATCAACATCCTCAGCATCGACACCCGATTCCTTGATACAGGCACGAATGGCGGCCGCTCCAATTTCGGGACTTTGTGCGCCTGAGAGTGATCCCTGGAATGCGCCCAGCGGGGACCGCTTCGCGGCAACGATGACAACTGTGTCGGAACTCATAGTGATACGCCTTTATCTGATTCAGTCAGGTCGGGTTCGCCGAGTGCGGCAATTATCTGCTGTCTCGCGGCCTCTGCCAATTGCCGGTGGCTGGCGAAGTTCTCATCCCCAGGCGCAATTGCCGGCAAAACATCAACGACCAGCTCTGCCGGGCGTGGCAACCAGCGTCCGGACGACAACATTTTACGCGTACCGGAAATTGCGATCGGCACGACCGGCAGATCGCCTTTTATCGCAGCGACGAACGCGCCAGCGCGAAAACGGGCGACACCGGGCCCCAGTCGAAAGGTTCCTTCCGGAAAGAATCCCAGCGACTCACCACCCTGGGCAGCCTTGACCAGTTGTCTTGCGTCACGAGAGCTGCCGCTGGCTTCTTTTCGTTCGACAAACTTGGAACCGGAGCGACGCAATAGAAAGTGCACCACGGGTATGTCGCGCAATTCGCCTTTGATGACGAAGCCAAATCGTGCCGGCAAGTAGCCGTTCAGCAGGACGCCGTCGATGAAACTGGCGTGATTGGCGACAACGATTGAACTGTCGGGAGGGAGATTGTCTATGCCTTTAACGGTCACCGTCACGCCGGCGAGGACGAAGATCAACCTTGCCGCCCCAGTAACCAGTCGCTGCCGTCGATGCAGGCCGGGTACCAGCAACGCGACAAGCAGTGAGAAAACGCAAGCAAGGGCGAAGCACATGAGCGCCCAGAGGCCCCAGGCGATGTCCAGTAATCGTGTGATCCAGTTCACTTTATGTTAACGCCTTGCGGTTTCTGTGACATCGGTCACGCCTGATCGCGGATACGGTGCCCATACTGAATAACCTTGAAATATCCGTCGTTTGGCGGTGCATTGGCAGTATCAACGGGGTGTGCTGATACAGCGTTCCAAATTCGGAACGGCGTATGCTACCAGCCTCAACGCCCCGTTGGCAGATGTATCGCGGCAAAGGATTGCGCGGCTAAAAAGTTGGACATTATGGGAAGTAGCAAAAAAGAGAGCACTTCTGAGTCGTTGATCATCGCCCGTTCGGCAGAACTGGTGGATCAGTTTCTTGACGCTATCTGGATGGAACGGGGTTTGTCGAAAAATACCCTGGGTGCCTACCGTGCCGACCTGATGACGCTGGCAAGAAGCCTCGCGGAGACCGGGAAAGCGATTGACGGAGCGGACAAGGCCGATCTACTGAGCTTCATCGCCAAGCGAGTGGAAAGTGGCGCCAAGCCACGGTCCACCGCGCGCCAGTTGTCGAGCTTCCGGCGCTTCTTCCGCTACATCATGCGCGAAGGCAATCGCAGCACGGACCCAACTGCGGATATTGAAATGCCGCGAATCGGACGTTCGTTGCCGAAGTCCTTGTCTGAAGACCAGGTCGATTCCCTGCTCAATGCGCCGAACACCGACGAGCCACTGGGTCATCGTGACCGGGCCATGCTGGAGCTGCTTTACGCGACCGGCTTGCGAGTGTCAGAGCTGATCAATCTTAAACAGATGCAAATCAACTTTAATCAGGGCGTATTGCGCATTGTCGGCAAAGGCGATCGCGAACGACTGATCCCGCTCGGCGAAGAGTCGCAGCGCTGGCTGAAAGAATTTATCAATGGTCCGCGCATGGAGATTCTCCTCGAGCGCCAGACCGACTACCTGTTTCCTACACGACGCGGCGATCGCATGACCCGCCAGGCCTTCTGGCACATCATAAAACGCTATGCCGAAAAGGCGGGTGTCCGCCAGAAGATGTCACCGCACAGCTTGCGGCATGCGTTTGCGACACACCTTCTGAATCGAGGCGCAGACCTTCGCGTCGTACAGATGTTGCTGGGACACAGTGATCTTTCAACAACCCAGATTTATACGCATGTCGCCAGGGAACGCCTGAAAGACCTGCACGGTGAGCACCACCCGCGCGGCTGACTATTCGCCTAAAGCGGGTTCGGCTTCCCGAGTGGCTCTGGTAGACTTCGCAATATCGGGAACTGGTCGGCTTCGGTCCGGTCCTAACAAGCAAGCCACCCCCTTATTCAGGAACACGCACCATGAGTCGTAAAACGAACGCCATTCTTTCTTGCCTGGCCCTCGGCCTGTTGGCGAGTGGACCGACATTGGCAGCCGATGATCCGGCAATTGAGGCGGTGCGCGCCAAAATGGGCACAATGTTCGAGGAAATTAAGCCCGAAAACGTCAACGCGAGCCCGATCGACGGTTGGTATACGGTGCAGAAAGGATCGATTGTCGCCTATGTGTCAAAAGACGGCCGTTACCTGTTGCAGGGCGACCTGATTGACCTGGACGAGCAAGTCAATTTAAGCGAACGCAGCCGCGTAGACGCGCGTCGCGTGCTGATTTCGTCGCTGGACGACGATCAGGGTATTCTGTTTTCGCCGCAAGAGGTGAAGTACCGGGTGACGGTATTTACCGACGTCGAGTGCACCTACTGCCGCAAATTACACAGCCAGATCGATGATTACCTCGCACAGGGAATTGAGATTCGTTACATGCTGTATCCGCGCAACGGGCCGGCATCGCCGTCATGGAGTACGTCTGAAAATGTCTGGTGTGCTTCGGATCGGCAGGGGGCCCTGACCGCGGCAAAGCTCGACCACACATTTGCTTCGCACAAGTGCAACGCGTCATCGGTCACCGAAAGCTACATGCTTGGTCAGGATGTCGGACTAACAGGCACGCCCGCGATCGTGTTCGAAGACGGCACGCTGATTAGCGGTTACCTGCCGCCCGAGGCACTGGCTGCCCGATTGCATAAAGCGACGAAAAGCCAGCCCTAGCAGGCCCTAGTTTTTGAGTTTCAGGCGCTTACTGCGAATTTCTTGAAAGTGCACGCCATTGTCCTGGCCGTGATCTTCAAAGTACTTCTGCAGCGCGAAACGACCACTTGGAAACGCCAGCTCGTCCCAGGGGATTTCATCTTCGCTGAATAGGCGTGTGTCCAGGCTTTCTTCGCCAACACCGTAACCGCCGGTCAGAGTCCCCGTGAAGAATATGTGTACTTGCCCGGCATCAACCATGTCGACCGATGCCAACTGATGCCCGATCGCAATCGGCGCCAGCGCTTCTTCCAGTGTTTCGCGAGCGGCACCGGCCGCCAGCGTCTCACCGAGTTCCATGAAACCGGCCGGAACGGTCCAGTAACCGTAACGCGGCTCAATGGAACGTTTGCACAGCAGAATCTTACCGTCGCTTTCGGCAACACAGCCGACCACGAGTAGCGGATTCCGGTAATGCACAACTCCACAGTCGTCGCACACCGCGCGTTGACGATTGTCGCCAATGGGGATCAGGTAGCTTATGTTGCCACCGCAATTGGAGCAGTACTTCATTGTGCAGGCCATATCCAGGATGGTGCCGAGGGGGGGAATCGAACCCCCACTTCCGAAGAAACCGGATTTTGAATCCGGCGCGTCTACCAGTTCCGCCACCCCGGCAAGGTGTGATGGGCTCTTGTGAGCGTTCGGGCCAGGCTCGAACGGCGCACAGTATATTCGCCGCCGCGCGCTTCCGCAAAATAATGCGACCCTTTCCGACATGTAAGCATCTAAGATTCCAGATATGAGCAAGTTTGCGGACATCGAGATTGATCCGGGGATAGTAAGGCGAGCAGCCGAAGGTGATGCGCGCGCCCACGAGATCATCTATCGGGCATTTTCGACGCCCGTGTACTCAATTTGCCTCAGATTTACCAAAGCGCCAGCGCATGCGGAAGATCTGGTCCAGGAGACCTTCATCGAAATCATGCGCTCTATTGCGAAGTTTCGCGGTGAGGCGGCACTGGGAAGCTGGATCCGCCGCATAGCGGTGACGAAGTCGCTGATGTTTCTGCGTTCGGCGTGGACCAAGCGCGGCCAGTCACTCGGCGATGACTGGGATGACATGACGGCGGGTGAGCCTGTCAGTCATGGCATCTCGAGCCATCCGAACGATGCGATGGATCTGGATGCGGCGCTGGCATGCTTGCCGGAGGTGAGTCGCGCAGTGGTCTGGCTACACGATGTCGAAGGTTTCACACACAAGGAAATCGCCGGCTTGATGGGCAAGACCGAGAGTTTTTCGAAGTCGCAATTATCGAGGGCCTATCAACGATTGCGACCTTTACTGAGCGGAAATGAAGTCGCTCAACCGAATGGCGCAGCCATCGGAAGCTATTGACGGAGTTGCTGAATAGTGAGCAATGACAAGAAGGACGAGGAAATGATTTGTGCATTAACGGCCGACGAGTTTGCCGCGTTGCGAAAGGGGCTCGACGAGCTTCCGGAAACCATGCCGCCGCGGCACGTCTGGCAAAAAATTCGCGAGCAAGCGGAGGCCGAGGGATTGTTCGTCAAGCCGTCAGCACGCGGGCATCGCAAGTGGTATGCAGGATTTGGTCTTGCCGCGGCAGCGTTGATGGCAGCGTTGTTGATGAGTGGAAACCAGGACCCAGGAATTGTTGTGCCGCCAGGACCGGCATCAAATTCAACCGATCTTTCGAGCCTGACAGTCCTGCAGGCACAGTCGCGACAATTGGAGCGAGAAATTCGTTCCTTGCCCGCTGAGCCCAAAGTCGCGCGAGCTAGCACAGTTGCGACAATGTCCGAGATCGAAGAGCGGATTGCCGCAATCGACTTTCAATTGAACGACACCGCGGCCGAGTGGGCCGAGGGCGACAAGGAAATTTTCTGGCGCGAACGCGTCAGGCTAATGAATTTGCTGCTGCAGTTGCGCTATGCGCAGGCGCAACGCACAGCGTATTGACCAGGAGTAGTACTTAATGAAGAGATCAACACTACTAGTGCCAGTGGCAGCCGTGATGCTGTTTTCGGGCGCTGTGTCTGCGCAGACGGAAACAAGAGAGGCTGAACGCCAAAGCGAGGTTCAGCGCGAAATCGTCATTCGCGAAGGTGAAACCGCAGCACGTTTACGTGAGGCTGAGGAGCGTATGGCAGTTGCGGCTCGTGAGATTGCTGAAATCACACGTGGGCGCTTGCCACAAATCGCGCAGATCGAGCGCCGTTTTGAATACTCCAGAAAACCTCGTATCGGTATAACGATCGATGGTGACGACCGCAAGAATCCTGTTTTGGGCATTGCGGTGATCGGCGTTACGCCGGAAAGCGCCGCCGATGATGCGGGCTTGCGTGCCGGAGATGTTATTACCGCCGTCAATGGCGAATCAATGAAAGCGGACAGTTCACAAGCCGCGAACCAATTATTGCTCGAGTTCATGGATGGCGTCGAGGAAGGCGATAATCTGAAGGTCGATTACTTGCGAAATGGCAACACAGGAACCGTCGAGCTGTCACCGCGGATCATGGATATGCACGTTTTTTCATGGGCGCCGGATGGGGGCCAGTTGCACATGCCGAACGCGCCTGGACTATCGTTCGCGCCCAAGTCGGTTGAGAAATTTACGATGCAGTATGGTTTCCCGTTCGCAGGTAGCGCGTGGGGCAGCCTGGAACTGGTCCAGCTCAATGAGGGTTTGGGCAAGTACTTCGGAACGGACAGCGGTTTGCTTGTCGTAAGTGCACCGGACGCGGACGAAATCGATCTGCAGGATGGTGACGTCATCCAGTCAATCGACGGGCGGGAACCCAAAGATGTGCGTCATGCGATGCGCATTTTGAGTTCTTATCAGAGTGGCGAAAAACTGAAGCTTGGAATCATGCGCGACAAGAAGAAGCGTACTGTCGAGGTAGCAGTGCCCGTGGATCAGCGCGGTTCACTATGGGCGCCTGAGCCGCCCGCGGCCAAGCCTGCCACAATTCCAGCGCCGCCGCCCAAGGCGCCGCCTGCCCAAGCGTCAACCTGATACGCGTATTGGCGTCCGGAATGCCGGGCTTTTGAAGAAGGGCGCGCATGGCTTTGCTACCATGCGCGCCCATGCTCATTACTGACTACAATTATTCGCTCCCCGATGCGCTGATTGCGCGCTACCCGACCGCGGATCGCCGCGGCAGTCGCTTGCTGGAATTGACTGACAAAGTTATCGACCGCGGCTTTGCGGAATTTCCGAGCCTGTTGCGCGCTGGCGACTTGCTGGTCTTGAATGACACACGTGTGATCAAGGCACGCCTGGCCGCGAGCAAAGATACCGGCGGGCGTGCGGAAGTCTTGATCGAGCGAGTGCAGGGTGATCGGCGTGCGCTGGCGCACGTTCGGGCCAGTAAGTCACCGAAGCCGGGTAGTCGGCTGTTGTTTGCTGACGGTGTAACTGCGAACGTGCTGGAGCGTTGCGGCGAATTTTTTGTCCTCGATTTCTCGACAGGTATCCTGCCATTCCTCGACGTACATGGAAGTGTTCCGCTACCGCCTTATCTCGGGCGAGACGCAAATGCGGACGATATTGAGCGCTACCAAACCGTTTATGCGAAGGACCCGGGCGCGGTTGCCGCGCCAACCGCAGGATTGCACTTCGATGATGAGATGCTCGCCGAAACGCGAAAGGCCGGTGTCAATCATACGTGCGTGACCTTGCATGTCGGTGCGGGGACATTTCAGTCCTTGCGCGAGGAAGACATTGAAAACAACCGCCTGCATTCCGAGCGCGTCCACGTCAGCGAGGAGTGCTGCCGAGCGGTTGAGGAAACGCGGCGTGCCGGTGGCCGCGTCGTTGCGGTCGGAACAACCTCGGTTCGCGCACTGGAATGCGCATCTGCAGACGGATCGATTCAGCCTTTCGACGGAGAGACCGACCTGTTCATACTGCCCGGCTACCGATTTCGAAGTGTCGACGCAATGATCACCAATTTTCACCTGCCGCAATCATCGTTATTGATGCTGGTTGCCGCGTTTGCGGGAAAGGACCGAATCCTCGACGCCTATCGGCACGCAGTGCGTGAGAAGTACCGCTTCTTCAGTTACGGTGACGCGATGTTCCTGACGCCAGAGTGCCAATAGTGAAGTTTGCCATCCACAGCGATTGCGGTGCTGCGCGTTGCGCCACACTGACATTTCGTCGTGGCGAAATCGAGACGCCGGTATTCATGCCCGTGGGTACCTATGGCACGGTAAAGAGCGTGACGCCGGAGGAGGTCGAAGCGGACGGCGCGCAAATCATACTTGGCAATACCTTTCACCTGATGCTGCGACCCGGAGCCGAGATCATTCGAGCACACGGCGGTTTGCACGAGTTTATGAACTGGAAACGACCGATCCTGACGGATTCGGGGGGCTTCCAGGTTTTTTCCCTTGCCGCAATGCGCAAGCTGTCCGAGGACGGGGTGCGTTTTCAATCACCGATCAATGGCGACGTGGTAATGCTGACGCCGGAAAAATCGATGGAAGTGCAGCACGACCTGAACTCCGACATTACGATGATTTTCGACGAGTGCACTCCGTATCCCGCTTCTGAAACCGAGGCGCGTGAATCCATGCGGTTGTCGTTACGCTGGGCGGCAAGAAGTCGCAAACGTTTTGACGAACTGAAGGCCGCAGAGCCGGATCGCGGTGAAGCACTGTTTGCGATCGTGCAGGGCGGTATCTATGACGAGCTTCGCGAAGAATCGCGGGCTGGCCTGGTTGATATTGGCTTTGACGGCTATGCGGTCGGTGGGCTTGCAGTCGGTGAACCGGAACATGAGCGCAACGCGGTCCTCGATGCACTGATGCCCAACATGCCAACGGATGCGCCACGCTACCTGATGGGCGTCGGGACACCTGTTGACATTGCCGAAGGCGTATTGCGTGGCATCGACATGTTTGATTGTGTCATCCCGACACGACATGCCCGCAATGGCCAGCTGTTTACCACCCGCGGCAGCGTAAAATTCCGTCATGCACGCTATCGTGACGATACTTCGCCGCCGGACCCCGACTGCGGGTGCTACACCTGCCAGCACTATTCGCTGTCGTACCTGCGGCACCTGGTGAAATGCGGGGAAATTCTCGGGCCGCGACTAGCGACAATTCATAATCTTCATTATTATCAAAAACTTATGTCCGACATACGGGCTGCGATCCGGGCCGGCACGTTGCCGGAATTCGTCGCCCAATTGCGAGCCGTGTATGCGATCGATGCGGCATGAAGGGTGCCAGACTTGCGATTCGCTAAGTCGCCCCCAATTCGTTCGCTTGTGCCATAATACCGCGCTGATTTTCCGGGCCTATGCCCGAATCCTCCAAACCAAAAAGTGACGACTATGGACTTCTTTATTCAAAGCGCTTATGCGCAAGGTGCGCAGCAAGGCGATTCCACCAGCTTTATCATCATGATGGTGTTGATGTTTGGTGCATTCTATTTCCTGCTGATTCGACCACAACAGAAAAAAGCAAAAGCACACACCGAACTCGTAGCCGGACTTAAAGCGGGTGACGAGATCCTTACCGCCGGCGGAGTTCTCGGCAAGATTTCTGCTGTCAGCGAGCTCTATGCGGTCGTGCAGATCAGCGAAAACACCGAGATCAAGATTCAGAAAGCCAGCGTCTCGGTCGTCGTACCCAAAGGTACCTACGACGAAGCCTGATTCACGCTCCCGGACACTCGAGTAACAATGAACAAATATCCTGCTTGGCTGAATATACTGACGCTCGTCATTCTGATTGGGGGCTGCTTGCTGGCACTACCAAATATCTACGGTAGCGTTCCTGCATTTCAAATCGCACAGAACGATGGTTCAGCTTATGACGAGACGCGCTTGCAAGAGTTTGTGCGCGTGGTTGAAAACCTGGGATACACACCAGAGGCGGCTTTTTTGAAGGACGGTCGTGCTGTGCTGCGCTTCGATGCCGGTACCAACCTGGCGCCGATCGATCAGGACCTCAAAGCCCGTTACGGCCGCGTTGCCAAGATTGCCCAGACTTTGGCGCCGAAATTGCCGGTCTGGGTTCGCGAACTTGGCTTGAGTCCGATGAGCCTCGGTCTTGACCTTCGCGGTGGCGTTTACGTACTGCTCGAAGTCGATATGAATACAGCGATCAACACGCGCTTGACGCTATATGAGCAGGGTATCGATGACATGTTGCGCGACGCCAAGATCAGTCATCGGGTTAGCTTGGAAAATCGTACAATTGCAGTTCAGCTCCGCGACGAAAGCGACCTCGAAGAGGCTCGCGAGATGGTGCAGCGATCAGATACGGACCTGTTGATTGTTGATGGTAGCGACGACAAATCGTTCGTTGTTCGGATGAGCGAAACGCAAATCAAGGCGCGTCAGGATTTCGCGATTGAGCAAAACATAACGACACTGAGAAATCGTGTCGACCAGCTGGGGGTCGCCGAGCCGCTGGTGCAACGCCAGGGCGTTGACCGTATTGTTGTGCAGCTTCCAGGCGTGCAGGATCCGAACGAAATCAACAAGATCCTGACTGCCACGGCGACACTGGAATTCAGGATGGTCGACCCGTCAGGCACCGAGCCCGGTTCGCGCAGCTATCGTGGGCGCCCCGGCGTCGCGGATGCCGTCCTGAAACGCAAGGTGATCGCGTCGGGCGACCAGATTATCGATGCTGCGTCTGGCTTTGATCAGGGCGCACCAATTGTTTCCATCACGCTCGATTCGACGGGCGGCGAAAGCATGCTGCAAACGACGATGGAAAACCTCGGCAAGCCGATGTCGACGGTTTTTATTGAAACACGGCGTGAAGCGATTCAGCGCAATGGCGAAACTGAATACCGCGAAATCAAGACCGAAGAGATTATCAATACGGCAACGATTCAGGGCATTTTCAAAAATCGCTTCCAGATCAGCGGACTCGGTCAGGGCGAAGCTCATGATCTCGCGTTGCTGTTGCGCGCTGGTGCGCTCGCGGCGCCGGTATTCAAGATCGACGAACGGACCATTGGTCCGAGCCTCGGTCAGGATAATATCGATCGCGGCTTTAATGCGATCAAGATCGGCTTTTTTGCCGTGGTTCTGTTCATGATCATTTATTACAAGGCTTTTGGCTTGATTGCCAACGTGGCCTTGTTTTCGAACCTGGTTTTTATTGTTGCAATGTTGTCATTGCTGCAAGCATCCCTGACGTTGCCGGGCATCGCCGGCATCGTGCTGACCGTTGGCATGGCCGTGGACGCGAACGTTCTGATATTCGAACGGATACGCGAAGAAATTTCCGGTGGCTCGGCGCCGCAAGCCGCAATTAACGCCGGTTACGAAAAAGCCCTGTCGTCGATTGCCGATGCAAATATCACGACGCTGATTGCGGCCGTGGTGTTATTTGGAGTCGGAACCGGTCCCATTAAAGGATTCGCGATTACCTTGATGCTCGGCATCATTACCTCGATGTTCACCGCCATTGTCGGCACACGAGTCATCGTCAATCTGGTATTCGGCGGGCGCAAGCTGGCGTCGCTACCGATTTAGGAATCAGTCAATGCGTTTAATTAAAGACAAGACCAGTATCGACTTTCTCAGCCCGACACGCCGCAAGGTGGCGCTTGCATTGTCCGCATTGATGGTCATTGCATCGCTGACTTCGCTCGCGACTCGTGGCCTGGAGTTCGGTATCGATTTTACCGGCGGTATTCTGCTTGAAATAGGCTACCCGCAGGCGGCAGACCTCGAGTTGATTCGTAACGAACTCGCCGATGCCGGCTATGAGAACGCGCTGGTGCAGTTGTTTGGTGATGAGAGTGTCGTGATGGTGCGCTTGCCACCACAAGATGGCGACGTCGACGATATCCGAACCGAACTGCAACAGACTTTGCACGCTAACGATGAAGGTATCGAACTGAGGCGCGTGGAATTCGTAAGCCCACAAGTCGGTGGCGAGCTGGCGGAGCAGGGCGCGTTGGCTTTGATCTTTGCGTTGCTGATGATTTTTCTTTACGTGATGATTCGCTTCCAGTGGAAGTTTTCTGCCGGTGCGGTCGCCGCCCTGGCTCACGATGCGATTGTCACTGTGGGCTTCTTTTCATTATTTCGACTGCCGTTCGACCTGACCGTGGTCGCCGCAGTGCTTGCTGTAATTGGTTATTCGCTGAACGATACGGTCGTCGCCTTTGACAGAATTCGCGAAAACTTCTTCGCGCTACGTGGCCGATCCTCCGAAGAATCGATGAATATCTCGCTTAACGAGATGCTTGCACGTACTTTGATTACCGGCCTTACGACATTGGTGGTATTGGTCGCATTGCTGGTATTCGGCGGTGAATCCATCGCGCCGTTTTCGATTGCGTTGATCGTCGGAATCATCGTCGGTACTTATTCATCAATCTACACGGCCAGCGCCATCGCGCTGGTGCTCGATGTGAATGCACAAGATTTGATTGAGCCGGTTAAAGATAAGTCGCTGATTGACGATTTGCCGTAGCGCTTACGCTGTCGGAACCAGGATCGCCTTGATGTCGGCTGCGCAAAGTTGGGCCAGGCTTTTGTAGATTCGCGGTGTGCCCGCCAGTACATGTCCGGTATCCATGTGATTCTCGGCGCCGTCGAGAGCACTGACGATGCCGCCGGCTTCGCGAATGATGAGTGTTCCGGCCGCAAGATCCCACGGCTTTAGTGCGGTTTCCCAGAACGCATCCAGGCGTCCGCAGGCGACATAGCAAAGGTCCAGTGCGGCAGCGCCGGGACGGCGCACGCCGGATGTGTTCTTGATGACCTTGCTCAACATCGAAAGATACGGCCCCGTTTCCTGGTCTGCCTGCCGGAACGGAAACCCTGTTCCGATCAATGAGCGATCAAGATCCTTGTTGCCACTGACGCGAATCTTGCGACCATCGAGTTGTGCGCCGTCACCACGTGACGCGGTAAACAGTTCCTCGCGCATCGGATCGTAGACAACAGCATGCTCAAGCCGGCCTTTGATCTGCAAGCCGATGGACACGGCGAAAACCGGGAAGCCATGCAGGTAGTTGGTGGTACCGTCCAGCGGATCGATGATCCAGACATGATCGGACTCACCCTGTGCACCTGACTCTTCGGCGAGGATGGCATGGTCCGGGTAGTGTTTGTGGATGACGTCGATGACCGCTCGCTCGGCCGCAAGGTCGGCCGATGTGACGAAATCGTTGTGGCCCTTTTTTTCAACTGTCAGCTTGTCGCGCTTGTTGAAATTTCTTCCGAGTACGGCGCCGGCGCGGCGCGCCGCCATTACCGCTACGTTGAGTAGTGCGTGCATGAGACGATTCCGTCAATGTCAAAGAACTGGGCATTTCGGTGACAAAGCTGTCAGCCCGAGCCGCCGGAGCGGTAGAATACCGGACTTTTAATGAGCTGTCCCGAACCATGTCGATACGTATTGTGCTCGTCGGTACCACGCACCCCGGAAATATCGGGGCCGTTGCGCGGGCAATGAAGAACATGGGAATCAGCGACCTGGCACTCGTGAAGCCGAGGTATTTCCCGCATGAGGACGCAACGGCGCGGGCGTCTGGCGCGACCGATATCCTCGACAGCGCGACAGTCTGTTCGACCCTGGCCGAGGCGCTGACCGACTGTGTTTATGTCGCCGGCGCGAGCGCACGTGCACGCACCATCAACTGGCCGAGCATGGGCCCTCGGGATTGTGCCGAGCGAATATTGCTCGAATCGAAGCAGGGCAGGGCTGCTGCCGTTTTTGGGCCGGAGAAAACCGGACTGCACAACGACGATCTGGACCTTTGTCATACGTTGCTGACGATACCCACAGTTCCCGGCTTCAGCTCGCTGAACCTGGCGATGGCGGTGCAGGTGCTGACCTACGAGCTGCGAGTTGCCAGCACGCTTGACGCCGGTCCGAGCTTCGAAAGCGAGGAGCCGCCGGCGACCGGGGATGAGATGGAGCACTTCTACATGCACCTCGAAAAGGTGCTGCAGGACATCCGTTTTCTCGACCCGGAAAACCCGCGCTTTCTGATGCGGCGTATGCGGCGCCTTTTTCTTCGCGCTCGGCCGGACAAAAACGAGATCAATATCTTGCGGGGAATTCTTTCGGCAATCGATCAAAGCCGGGGATCGGACTGATGACGGTCGTGCCCGTTTACCTGGACTATGCGGCGACGACCCCGCTTGACGCGCGCGTCGCAGCCCGCATGCGCGAGGTTCAAACGACAGCCTATTTCAATCCCGCGTCAAACCACGCCGCCGGGCGGCAAAGCGCCGCTGTGGTTCTGCATGCGGCGCGCCAGCTTGGCGCGCTGCTGAACGTCGAGCCTGCAACGCTCATTTGGACCTCCGGCGCAACTGAATCCAACAATCTTGCGATCCTCGGCGTTGCAAAACAGCGAGCGCATCGTGGCAAACACCTGATCACAATGCGGACCGAACACAAAGCCGTCGTGGATGTGTTTCGGGCGCTTGAAAAGCAGGGTTTCGATGTGACCTGGTTGCCGCCAGATCGCGAGGGTCGTGTATCGCTTGCCACAGTCGAGTCAGCACTGCGCGATGACACGCAACTCGTTTCGATTATGCATATCAACAATGAAACCGGCGTTGTCCAGGACATTGAAGGTATCGGCAAGCTATGCCGTCCGCGCGGCATCATTTTTCACGTCGATGGCGCGCAATCGGTCGGCAAAGTTCCGCTGGATCTGGGTAGCTTGCCCATCGACATGATGTCGATGACCGCACACAAGTTTTACGGCCCGAAAGGCATCGGCGCACTGTTCCTTGCGGACGGCACGCCGCTCGAGCCGCAAATGTTTGGTGGCGGGCAACAGCGGCGCCTGCGCCCCGGAACCCTGCCTGTCGACCTTATCGCCGGGTTCGGCGAGGCGGCCGCTGCAGCGGCCCAAACCATGGATGACGATCTTGCCAAACTGGTGGCGCTCAAAAATCAATTGTGGGTCGGAATTCGCGATATTGATGGCGTGCAACTGAACAGCCCGGAAACGGGCGGCTACCCGGGCATCCTGAATGTCGGTGTCGCTGACATCGAGGGCGAAAGCCTGCTGCTTGCACTCGAACCGCTGTGTGTGGCGACCGGGTCCGCCTGTAACTCGCAGAGCCAGGAACCGTCCTACGTGCTGCGCGCGCTCGGCCGTACCGACCCAGAAGCGCAAAGCGCAATTCGATTCAGCCTGGGGCGGCAAAGCCAGCAAGCTGAAATTGATTATGCAATATCAAGCTATCGGGCTGCGGTCGAGAAATTGCGTGCGCTGGCGCCGGGAGCCGCGGTGTGATCGTTGATCCCTACCATGCGACCGTGCGCGCCTACTTCAAGAATCCCGAGCACGCCGGTGAGGTCAGGAATGGCGCTATAGGCTATTTTGCGGACCAGGGGATGCGGATCCGGCTGTCAGCCGAGGTCGCCAGCGGGGATCTGAAGCGTCTCCGCTTCCTGGCCTGGGGCTGCCCGCATGTCATTGCCGCCTGCGAGGCATTTTGTCGCCAATTTGAAGGCCGTGCAGCCTCAGACCTTGAGGATTTCGAAACCGGCCCGATTATGCAGGATCTGGCTGTACCTATTGAGAAAGCCGGACGTATACTAGTGCTTGAAGATACGGTCCGGTCGCTTGGGCAAGCCATCCGGGACCTCACAATGACCCCACAGGAATGATATGGCGATTTCTTTAACGGATTCGGCCGCGGACCGGGTCCGCAACTACCTCAACAAACGCAGCGATGCGGTTGGCCTGCGCCTGGGCGTTACCCAGACGGGCTGCTCTGGCTACTCGTACGTGATTAACTACGCCGATGAAATCGATGCGTCGGATATCGTTTTCGAAGACAAGGGTATCAAGGTCGTCGTTCCCGCTGACGCCTTGAAGCTCATTGATGGTACCGAGGTCGATTTCATCAAAAACGGCCTCAACGAAGCCTTCAGCTTCCGCAACCCAAATATATCCGGCGAATGCGGCTGTGGCGAAAGCTTCAACGTCTGAAACGACCGTAGTAGAATTAACGCTTAACATCCATTTGTCCGGCAATACCGCCGGACGCCAAAATCAAGCAGTGAAAATAAAGGACTAGCACATGGCCGTTGAGCAAACGCTCTCCATCATCAAACCTGATGGCGTACAAAAAAACCTGATCGGAGAAATCTACGGTCGCTTTGAAAAAGCCGGCCTGGAAATTGTCGCCGCAAGAATGATGCACCTGACAAAAGAGCAGGCGGGCGGCTTTTATGCCGTGCACAAGGAGCGTCCGTTTTACAACGACCTCGTAAGCTACATGACGTCGGGTCCTGTCATCGTGCAGGCATTGCAGGGCGAAGACGCGATTGCCAAGCACCGCGAAATTATGGGCGCGACGAATCCGGCCGATGCTGATCCGGGGACCATTCGGGCAGACTTTGCTGCGAGCATTGAAGAAAACGTCGTTCACGGCTCCGACGGCGCAGATACGGCAGCGAATGAAATCGCCTACTTTTTCGGCGACGACGGCGTTTGCCCGAGAACTCGGTAGTCGATGCGGGTCGACCTCTGTCGATCCCTTTGGAACGGTAGTGACTGACGCTGTTAAAAAAACAAATCTGCTCGGATTGTCGCAAGGCGATCTCGAGCAGTTTTTGATTGCACGAAATGAAAGGCCGTTTCGGGCAAAGCAAATCATGCAGTGGATATACCAGCGCGCGGTCGACGACTTCGATCTGATGACAGACCTGTCCAAATCCTTGCGGGCTGAGCTGCAAGCATCCGCCGAGTTCGTGCCGCCGAAAGTCTTGCAGCGCTTTGACTCCACGGATGGTTGCGTGAAGTGGTTGTTTTCAAGTGGTTCCGGGCAGGCAGTGGAAACCGTTTTTATCCCGGAAGCGGACCGCGGCACTTTGTGCATTTCATCACAAGTGGGTTGCGCGCTCGATTGCTCGTTTTGTGCAACCGGCGCTCAGGGATTTAATCGTAATCTGACGAGTGCAGAAATTATTGGCCAGGTTCGACATGCGATTGCCGACTTGCCCCGACGTGGCAATGGCGAGGCGGCGATCAGCAACGTTGTGTTCATGGGCATGGGCGAGCCATTGGCGAATTATCGCAATGTCGTGCCGGTGCTCGAGTTGCTGGTTTCTGACTGGGCCTACGGCATGTCACGTCGCCGTGTAACGGTCAGTACATCCGGTATTGTGCCGCACATCAACAAGCTCGCGGACGACTGCAATGTTGCGCTCGCGGTATCGCTGCATGCCCCCAGTGATGAACTGCGTGATCAGATCGTACCGATTAACAAATTGCACCCGATCAGCACTTTGCTGGATGCCTGCTGGAAATACGCGGAAAAACGTTCGAATCGCTTCATTACGTTCGAGTACGTGATGTTGCGCGGCGTCAACGATTCTATTGCCCACGCCAATCAGCTGGCAGAGCTCCTGAAAGACAAGCCGGCCAAGGTGAATCTCATTCCCTTCAATCCTTTCCCTGGCACCGAGTTCAAACGCTCGTCTGCAGACACGATCCGGCATTTTCAGTCGCGGTTGCGAGAACGGGGTCTGGTTGCAACGACCCGGCGGACCCGCGGCGACGATATCGACGCGGCATGCGGGCAGCTTGCTGGTAAAGTAAGCGATCGTGTGAAAAAGCGACTTGGCGACAAGAGCATTGGCCAGAAAACCACTGGCGACGAGGACATAAGGATCTCATCAGCATGAACAGAAGCAAACTGATCATTTCGGCCGCGCTTAGCCTGTTCCTGATCGGGGCTTGCGTGACAACGACGACCGGGTCCATCACGGAGCCGGTACGCAACGACGAAGATGCAGCGGAGCTTAATTATCAACTGGGCGCGCGTTATTACAATGCTGGCAACTATCAGCTCGCGCGCGACCGACTTTTGCTTGCAATTGACATCGACCCGCGCATGGCGGTCGCCTATACGACGCTAGCGTTGACGTACGAGGCACTCGACAACGAGCGACTGGCGAGAGAGGCCTACGAGTCAGCGGTTAAGGTCGCACCGAAGGACTTTCAGGTGCAAAACTCTTACGCGGTTTTCCTGTGCCGACAACGCGATTACGAACAGTCACAGAAATTTTTCGCACGGGCTGCAAGTCACCCGCACAACGATGACTCTGAACAGACGCTGACCAACGCCGGGATTTGCATGATGCAGAAGCCGGACGAAGCGGCCGCCGAGGCATTCTTTCGTTCGGCACTTGAGCGCAAGTCATCCTACGGCGAAGCGCTGCTGCAACTATGCCTGTTGAAATTCAGGAATGAAGATTACCTTAGTGCGCGAGCGTTTCTACAACGTTATATGGCGACGAATCAGATCACGGCAGGTGTGTTGCTGCTGGCCTCAAGAATCGAAGACAATCTCGACAATGATCGGGGTCGTAGGGAATTCGAAGATCGCCTGATACGGGACTTTCCAACCTCGGATGAGGCTCGCAAGGTATTGGGCGCGGATTAGTGGTCGACGAAAACAACAGTCTCGACCAGGAAGCACCGGACGAGGAAGCGAGCGGGCCGCTGTGCGGCGAACGACTGGCCGCGGCGCGACGTGAGTTGCAAATCCCGGTAATCGAGATTGCCAAGGAGCTGCATCTGGACGAATACAAGGTGCGTGCGCTGGAAAGTAATGACTTTGCTGCCATAGGCGCCCCGGTATTCGCCAAAGGTCATTTGCGAAAATTCGCGCAAATTGTTCGCGTTAGCGAAGCCGACATCATGGATGATTACTACCTGTTGACGCGCTCGCAGGATTCGCAGCCGGCCCTGGCGTTGCGGCCGAGGCAACGCCAGGACTTGTCGCCCGGCCCATGGATCGCTGCTATCGCCGTCATTGTCCTGGCCGCCACTGCTTATTGGTGGACCGTAGTACGTGTGCCAGCCGAAGAGGCGCCAGCGACCGGTCAAGTGACACCGATGCAGCCACAGGACCAAAGCAGTGATGGCGACGATTTCGTCGAGGCCCCGGATGACGAACTGCCTGTTGAAGAGCCGATCGAAAACGAGGCACCGACCGCAACCGAGGTTGAACCGGCGCCGGTCGATACAGGCACGATGACACTGCAGATTAACTACTCGGGCGATTGCTGGACCGAAATCAGCGACGCTCGCGGGCAACGCCTGTTTTTCGATCTGGGCAAGGCAGGCCGCACCGTAAATCTCTCGGGCGAAGCGCCTTTCAATGTCCTGTTTGGGGATGCGGCTAATGTCAGGCTGCGCGTGAATGGCGAGGCATTCGAACTGCCTGCAGTCGATCGGCGTGGCACGGCCAGGCTAACGATTACCGGCACATGAGCAACAAACTCAGAGCGATTCGCGGGATGAACGATATCCTGCCCGAGGTTTCGGGTACCTGGCGGTACCTGGAATCGACGGTGCAGGCGATTGTCGAGTCTTACGGCTATCGCGAGATTCGGTTGCCACTGCTGGAGCAGACCGAGCTGTTCAAGCGCTCCATTGGCGAAGTTACAGACATTGTCGAAAAAGAGATGTACACGTTCCCTGATCGCAACGGTGAAAGCCTGACCTTGCGGCCGGAAGCAACCGCGGGCGTGGTCCGAGCGGGCATGACTAATGGCCTGTTCCACAACCAGAAGCAGAAGCTCTGGACCACCGGACCGATGTTTCGCTACGAAAAACCTCAGCAAGGTCGTTATCGCCAGTTCTACCAGTTCGATGTCGAGGCGGTCGGCTTTGACGGGCCGGATGTTGACGCTGAGCTGATTATCATGAGTGCGCGGATGTGGCAGCGACTGGGAATCGACAAGATCCGGCTGGAAATCAATTCGCTGGGTACGCCGGCGGCCCGGGCGGGCTATCGGGAAGCACTGGTTGAGTACTTTTCCAGCGTGAAAAATCAGCTCGATGAGGATAGTATTCGCCGGCTTGAGCAGAATCCGCTCAGAATTCTCGATAGCAAGAATCCGGATATGAAGGCGCTGGTTGAAGCAGCACCAATCATGCTGGACTTTCTGGACGAGGCTTCCGCGGAGCATTTCGCAGCACTGAAGGCACTGCTGGACGCTGCCGGAGTGCCCTACAGCGTGAATCCGCGCCTGGTTCGCGGTCTCGATTATTACTCGCGAACCGTGTTCGAGTGGGTAACCGATGCGCTGGGGTCACAAGGCGCTGTGTGTTCCGGAGGGCGCTACGACGGCCTGGTTGAAAAGCTGGGCGGCCGCCCAACACCTGCGGTCGGCTGGGCGATGGGAATTGAGCGCCTGGTCGCGCTGTTTGAGGCCTGTGGTGGAAAAGCACCGGTAGCGGATGCCGATGTTTATATTGCGGCGCTGGGTGAAGGAACGCTCGAAAGGGCCTTTGCGCTGGCCGAAGAATTGCGGGACCAGGTGACCGGAATTCGAATTGAAATGAACCTGGGCGGTGGCAGTTTTAAATCGCAGATGAAGCGCGCGGACAAGAGCGGCGCCGAGTATGCGTTGATCCTGGGTGAGCAAGAGCTCGCCGAGGGGCAGGTAGGCATCAAACCATTGCGCAGCACTGACGATCAGGAAAGTGTCGCGCTGGACGAGCTGGCGGCAACGTTGGCAAAAATTTTGAGGTAAAGGCTTTATCGTGGACGAACTACTTTCAGAAAAAGAACAACTTGAGCAATTCCGTGCCTGGTGGTCAGAGTACGGCATGTACGTCATTGGCGGCATCGTAATTGGCGCGGGTTTGCTGTTCGGCATCGGTCAGTACAAAGACCGTAAGTTGCAGGCACAACTCGAAGCGTCCGTTGCGTTTGAGAGTCTCATCGAGCAGGTTGCCGATGGCGATCTTGTTGATGCAGAAGCGACGGCGGCAGAGATTCACACGTCGTATGCCAAGACAACCTACGCCGGACAAGCTGGACTTGCGATGGCGCGGCTTTACATGGATAAGAATCGCGATCAGGACGCAGTTGAGGCCCTGTTGTCGGTCATCAATAGTGGCGCTGACAAGGAGCTCAAGCATGTTGCTCGCTTGCGGCTCGCGCGTATCTACCTGTACCAGGACAAGGCGCAGGAAGTTGTCGATTTGCTGAGCAAGCAGGACAGTCATCCCTTTGCTGCCGCATACGGTGAAGTCCTGGGTGATGCCTATACCGCACTTGGGCGTATTGCCGAGGCACAGGATGCCTATCAAAAAGTGTTGCTCGACCCATTGTCTCAGGGCACGGTTGATCAACAGCTGGTGCAATGGAAGGCGCTTGATTTGCCTGAGATTGAGCCCACGGCGAGCGACAAGGCTGAACCGGTATCAACCGAGGCTGTCGAATCCGAAGAGCCCGAAACTGGCAGATCTGAGTGAACAATATTTGGCGATTAAGCGGTCTGGTCGCGGCAACAATGTTGCTGGTGTCCTGTGGTTTGTTCAGCGACAAGGACAAAGAACTCGAGCCGAAAGAGCTCTCCAAACTGCATAACTCACTGAACGTCAAACGCATTTGGCATACCAAGCTCGGCGGCGCTGCCGAATACCTGATGGTTGGTCTGCGCCCGGCAACAGATGGCAACAATATTTTTGCTGCGAGCTACGACGGTAAAGTTACCGCACTGACTCCCGCCAACGGCAAGTCGGTCTGGAAGGTCAACCTTGACGTCGAGTTGTCAGCAGGACCGGGCGTCGGCGAAGGTGTTGTCGTACTGGCGACTAAAGACGGCCACATCATTACATTGGATGCCAGGACCGGTGCCGAGCGATGGCGCCGGTATGTCGGCGGCGAAACGCTTGCGCAACCACTGGTTAAAGGTGAGAACGTCATCGTGCAGTCAATCGACAATCGGCTGCAAGCGCTGTCGCTGTTTGATGGCAAGCGACGTTGGGAACTTGAGCAGTCAATGCCTGCGCTGACAATGCGCGGCGCGTCATCGCCGTTGCTGGTCGGCCCAAGGGTTATCGCCGGGTTTGATAACGGTCGCTTGCTCGGTGTCAATGCCGAGACCGGCGATATCGAGTGGGACTCGATGTTGTCGCTGCCGTCCGGCCGTTCGGATCTTGATCGTCTTGCCGACGTTGACGGCGCAATCGCTGTAGTGGGACAGGATGTCTACGCCGCTGGCTACCAGGGACGCATTGCGTCGGTCGCCGCAGAATCCGGCCAGATCCTGTGGTCTCGCGACATCTCAACCCATGTTGGCGTAGCGGCCGACTGGAATAGCGTTTACACGACGCAAAGCGGCGGTGAAATTATCGCTATGGGTCGTAACAACGGTGAGGAAATCTGGCGCAACGACGATCTACTGCGTCGCGACCCAACATTGCCAGTCCCGTTTCATACCACCGTCGCGGTGGGTGATTTTGAAGGCTATTTACACTTCTTCAGCAGTATCGACGGCGCGGCTGTGGCGCGACTGAGTCAGGGTGGCAAGGCAATTTCGAGCCGGCCACTGGCTGTTGCCAATTCGCTGTATGTGCAAAGTGACGATGGCACGCTGGCGGCTTACACCGTGGTGCAGGATCGCAGCAAGCGCAAAGCCCCCGATATTTCCAAAACCGCTGACGGGTCCTGATCAGCCTCGGTGAAGGTGCTTAATCATGCTTCCTGTCATCGCTCTGATCGGCCGGCCAAATGTCGGCAAGTCCACCTTATTTAATCGACTGACGCGTTCACGCGACGCGCTCGTTGCCGACTACCCGGGGCTGACCCGGGATCGCAATTACGGTTTTGGCAAGCTTGGTCCGATTCCCTATCTGGTCATCGATACGGGCGGCGTGGCCGGTGGTGAGGAGGGCATCGCAGAGATCATGGTTGATCAATCTGTTCGTGCACTGCAGGAAGCGGATGTCGCCATCATCATGGTTGATGGTCGCAGCGGCCTGACCGCCGCCGATCTGCACGTTGCTGAACTGGCACGCAAGCACGCAAAGCGAACCTGGCTGGCAGTCAACAAAACCGAAGGCCTCGAATCCGCCATTGCAAACAGCGAGTTTCATGCACTGGGACTCGGTGAACCGATTGCGGTTTCTGCCGCGCATGGCGATCGCGTCAGCGCGTTGATGGACGATGTGCTCGCATCGTTTGAGTTGCCTGATGCACAAATGGACGAAGACGACGATGTTGCCGACGATGATCGAGAGCTTCGTATTGCGATCGTCGGGCGTCCCAATGTTGGTAAGTCCACACTGGCGAATCGCATCCTGGGCGAGGAACGCCTGGTTGTTTTCGACCAGCCTGGAACGACGCGGGATAGCGTCTCGGTTCCGTTCGAACGCAATGATCGCAAGTACGTGCTCATCGACACGGCCGGTATTCGCCGCAAGGCACGTGTCCATGAGGCGATCGAAAAATTCAGTATTGTTAAAGCACTGCAGGCGATTGAGCAGGCGGAAGTGGTTATTGCAGTGCTTGATGCGCAGGAAGGTGTGACGGAACAGGACGTCAGCTTGCTGGGCCTTGTCATGGAACGGGGCAGGGCCCTGGTCGTGGTCACCAATAAGTGGGACGGACTGGCGGCGGACCAGCGCAAGAAAGTGCGCGATGATCTTGACCGGCGCTTGCCGTTTCTGGATTTCGCAGAACGCATTACGATTTCGGCTTTACACGGCACGGCGGTTGGCGATCTGTTACCGGCTGTCGAGCGGGCCTTTGGCGCGGCGATGCGCGACATGTCCACCGCCGAACTGACGCGCGAGCTTGAGTCAGCGCTTATCGCGCATGCGCCGCCAATGATCCGCGGCCGTCGTATCAAGCTGCGTTATGCACATCAGGGTGGACGTAATCCGCCGGTCATCGTCATTCATGGCAACCAGACTGAAAAGTTACCGGAAGCCTATCGTCGTTATCTGATCAATCGATTCAGAAAAGCGTTTAAACTTAAGGGTACGCCTGTTCGACTCGCGTTCAAGAAGGGCAAGAATCCTTTTGAAGGACGTCGCAATGTGCTGACGCCGAGGCAGGAGCGAAAGCGCAAGCGCTTGATGAAAAAGGTCAAGAAATGAGCTCAGCCAGAAAACTCTACAAGTACGACGGAAAGTTTCGTATGTACCGTGCGGGACATTTGACGTCGCCAACGCTGGCGTATGAGACCTGGGGCGAATTGAACACGGCAAGAGACAATGCGGTCCTGATTTTCAGCGGCCTGTCGCCTTCAGCACACGCGGCGTCGTCTGAAAAAGATCCGTCGCCTGGCTGGTGGGAAGACATGATCGGATCCGGTCGACCGATCGATAGCGACAATTATTTCATCATCAGCGTCAATTCGCTTGGCAGTTGTTTCGGCTCGACTGGCCCGGCAAGCCTTAACCCGGACACCGACGAGCGCTATCGTCTGTCATTCCCGATGTTGACGCTTGAGGATATTGCTGAATCGGCTCACCTCGTCGTCAGGCACCTTGGCATCGAATGTTTGCATACGGTCGTCGGCTGTTCGATGGGTGGCATGAGCGGTCTTGCGTATTGTGTACGTCATGCCGGTAAAGCGAAGCGTTTTATTTCAGTTTCGTCGGCCACGCGTGCGCTGCCGTTTTCGATTGCCGTGCGCTCATTGCAACGCGAAATGATTCGCTCGGATCCGCTTTGGAAAAAAGGCAATTACGATCCGGGTTCACCGCCGGTTTCCGGGCAACGTCTGGCGCGTAAGCTTGGCATGATCACGTACCGTTCGGCCGACGAGTGGAAGCAACGATTCGGTCGTGAGCGTGCGACGGACCCGGTGCGAGTTGACGATCAATTTGCTGCGGAATTTGCGGTGGAATCTTACCTGGAGAATCACGCGAACAAATTCAGTGGAGCATTTGATGCCAACTGCTATCTGTATTTGTCGCATGCCTCGGACCTGTTCGATCTCGCCGACCACGGTGGTTCGCTGGCGGCAGGCTTCAAGAAACTCAAGCTCGATCGGGCACTGGTCATCGGCGTAGAAACCGACATCCTTTTTCCGATCGAACAGCAGCGTGAATTGGCAAAGGGCATTGCGTCGGTCTGTGCCGATACGCAATTGATCGAACTGGACTGCATTCGCGGGCATGACTCCTTTCTCGTTGAAATGGACGCATTTCGGCCGGTTGTCTGTGATTTCTTTGAAAGTTGTGGTGCCTGAGTGTGGGGGGAAGCGCCGTAGATCCGGCTGAATGACGGTAAATTTGCTGCATTTACTGTACGCTTCGCTGACTATAAATATAAAAAGGGGAGCATCATGGGTTTTCTCAAGTCACTTGCACCACATGTTCACTGGGGGCTTCGCCTGTCACTCGCGGCGACCTTTATCTACCACGGCTGGGGCAAATTCCCGATCGACGCATTCTCGCAGGCAATGGGCATGCCGGTACCGATGGTATGGGCAGTTGCGATCGCCGAACTTGTGGGCGGCGCGGCACTGATCGCCGGTGCTTTCGGTAAAGAAATTCTCACGCGGCTCGGAGGCCTGATCGTGATCGTCATCATGATTGGTGCCATTGCGATGGTGCACGCAAAAAATGGCTTCAATGTCATGAACGGTGGCATGGAGTTTCAGCTGCTGATGCTGGTGACCGGTCTGTATTTTGCCGCGAAGGGCAACGACGCTTAAGCAAGCAATTCGACAAGCAATTCGATAATCGTCAGTCGTCAGCTTCGATTTTCACTGATCGCGATAAACGGGGATCCTAAACCTGAATGCTGGCTTAGTCGGAAGTGTCTGTTGGCAGGAAAATCGCCGGGTCAACCGCAGTGCCGTTGAGATACGTGCCGAAATGCAGATGCGGCCCGGTGACTCTGCCCGTTGCGCCGACGGCGCCAAGCACTTCGCCTGTCCGGACAGGCTGACCCTTTTCAACCGCAATTTTACTGAGGTGACAGTACATGGTCACGAAACCCTGACCATGATCCAGTAGCACTGTGTTGCCGTTGAAGAAGAAGTTGCCAGTCGCCGCGACGACACCGTCGCGGGGCGCGGATATGGGTTCGCCGTCGCGGCCTGCGATATCCATGCCTTTGTGCGGCGAGCGCGGCTGGTCATTGAAAAATCGTCGGTAGCCGAAACTTGGACTGCGGCTACCATTGACAGGGGCGGCCAGGGCAACACTGTCGACAGGCACATCGCGGAAGCTGTTGAGTGCGCTGTCAATAATCTTGCGTTCGCTGAAAATCCGATCGAGCTGCTCCTGGCTTTGCGTTACGAAGCTCTGATTCTCCACGGTGATGCGTTGTTCGCGATACGCATACGCTGACACTTCAAGCACCAATTCCGTACCGTCGACTGTAATGCGCAAATCGCCAGGCTCTGTGTCCAGAGGTATGCCGGCAACCGCGACCCATTGGCCATCACGCGCCATGACCAGCAACGGTCTGTCATGAAGCGTGGCTTTCGGTGCCGGTATAGCCGTACTGCCCAATTCGATCTCGGCGATGCCGCCCGGTCGAGGCGAGGTTTCGGTAGCAGCGACGAGCGCACTCGCTAAGAACAGCACCGCAGTAACAGAAAACCTGCTAATCATTTGTGATGACCTTTGTTACCGTCGCAATTAATTCACCTTCGGCGAGTCGTGCCCGAACGTCATCGCCCGCTGAGACATCGCGAGAACGTGTCAATACTCTACCGCTTGCCGCGTCCTGCACAATCGCATAGCCGCGATCCAGTGTCGCCAGTGGACTAACCGAATGCAGCGCGCGGCCGAGCAACGCGATCCGGTTGCCAGTATCGGCCAGCACCCTGCGTGCCGAGGTACCGAGACTCTGCTGTAATGCCGTGAGGCGAGCGATGGAGCGTTGCACTGCCAATGCAGGGGACCGCTGCAGGAGTTTGCCAGCCACTGCCTGCACAGCGTTCTCCTGCTGCATTAATTGCTGCCGCATCGCGGCAACGAGCCGTCCGCTGTCTTCTCTGAGCTTGTCATTTTGCCGACGGACGGTTGCCGCCGGGCTGTTGGCCATAAGGCGGCGACCCAGCCAGTCCAGCGCCTGCGCCCGGTCCTCAAGTGCGCGCTGACCGACACGGGCGATACGGGCGGCGAGCACGTCGATGCGATGCAACCACTCGCTCTGATCCGGTACGACGATCTCGGCAGCACCGGATGGCGTCGGGGCGCGTACGTCAGCGACGAAGTCGGCAATCGTGAAATCGACTTCATGACCCACAGCGCTGATGATCGGCAGCGGGCAGTCAGCGATAGCGCGGGCCAGCCGCTCATCGTTAAACGCCCACAAGTCCTCCAGAGAACCTCCACCGCGGCTCATGATGAGCACATCGCACTCGGCGCGGCTGATGGCTGTAGTCAAAGCCTGTATCAGCTCACCGGGTGCCGCATCGCCCTGAACGGCCGCCGGATAGATCACGACCGGGATCGCCGGAAAGCGGCGACCCAGAACACTCAGGATGTCGCGGATGGCCGCGCCGCTTGGCGATGTAATGACGCCAATTCGTTGCGGTAGGCCCGGCAGCGGCTGTTTTCGGTCCTGGTCGAACAGACCTTCGTTCGCAAGTTTCAGTTTCAGTGCGTCAAAACGGCGTTTGAGGACGCCTTCGCCGGCTGGCTCCATTTGCTCGATAATGAGCTGGTAATTGCCGCGCGCCTCGTAAATGCTGACGCGGCCATAGGCCAGGACCCGGTCACCATCCTTGAAGCCAATCGCAGGCCCGCGTTGCCGCTGCCGAAACCAGGCGGCGCTGACCTGGGCGCCATCGTCCTTGAGGCTCAGGTAGATATGGCCGGACGCGGGACGTGACAGGTTGGAAATCTCGCCCTCCACCCACAATCGGCCTATGCCCTGTTCGAGCAGGTTTTTGACGCGGCGATTGAGCTGGCTGACACTTATTGCCGCCGTGGCGGGGTCATTTGTTTGCATCTTTGCAGTATATCGAAGCGCCTGCCGTTTACCCGCAAAACTGAGCCGCGTACAATTGACCGTTTAACCTCCCTCAGACAGAAGACCCATCCATGCGTATCGCCAAGGAAGCTCTGACATTCGACGACGTGCTGTTGCAGCCCGGTTACTCCGAGATTTTGCCCCGCGAAGTCGACCTGAGCACATCACTCACCCGTGAAATCCGGCTGAATATTCCATTGTTGTCCGCCGCCATGGACACTGTGACTGAAGCACGACTGGCGATCGCGCTGGCGCAGGAAGGTGGTATGGGTATCGTCCACAAGAACATGGCGATTGAGGCGCAGGCGAAACAGGTTCTCACCGTCAAGAAATTCGAATCGGGCATGGTGCGCAACCCGATTACGGTATCCCCTGGTATGAGCATTCGTGAGGTCATCGATCTCACGCATTCAATGGGCATTTCCGGTGTGCCGGTCGTCGACGGCAAAAACACCGTCGGTATCGTGACGCATCGTGACCTGCGCTTTGAAACGAAAATGGACGCACCGGTATCGACCGTCATGACGCCGAAAGATCGGCTGGTCACTGTGAAAGAAGGTGCAGGCGAAGAAGAAGTACTGTCGTTGTTGCACAAATACCGCATCGAAAAAGTACTCGTTGTCGACGACAATTTTGAACTCCGCGGCATGATTACGGCAAAAGACTTTCAGAAGGCGATGGACTTTCCGAACGCCTGCAAAGACAACAGCGGTGCCCTGCGCGTTGGTGCTGCCGTCGGGACCGGACAGGATACTGACGAGCGGGTTGATGCGCTGGTTGAAGCGGGTGTGGACCTGCTGGTCGTCGATACGTCACACGGATTTTCAAAAGGCGTTTTGGAGCGCGTGTCGCGTGTTAAGCAAGCGCATCCGGACGTCCAGGTCATCGGCGGCAATATCGTAACCGGCGATGCGGCACTGGCGCTTGTCAAAGCGGGTGCCGACGGTGTCAAAGTCGGTATCGGCCCAGGCTCCATTTGCACGACGCGCGTCGTCGCAGGTGTCGGCGTGCCGCAGATATCCGCGGTCGCAGAGGTTGCGGCAGTACTGAAAAAGTCCGGTATCCCGTTGATCGCCGACGGCGGCATTCGCTACTCCGGTGATATTTCGAAAGCACTGGTCGCCGGGGCGTACTCGGTCATGATCGGCGGCCTGTTTGCCGGTACCGAAGAGTCGCCCGGCGAAGTCGAGCTTTTCCAGGGTCGATCGTACAAAGCCTATCGGGGCATGGGTTCGCTTGGCGCGATGGGTGCATCGCACGGTTCCTCCGATCGTTATTTCCAGGATGCGACGGAAGAACTCGAGAAACTGGTTCCGGAAGGAATCGAGGGCCGTGTCGCGTACAAAGGCAGCATGATTTCAATCGTTCATCAACTGGTCGGCGGCATTCGTGCCGCGATGGGCTACACTGGCAGCGCAAGCATCGACGAGATGCGCACCAAACCGCAATTCGTTCGCATCACGGGCGCGGGCATGGTCGAAAGTCATGTGCATGATGTGACGATTACGAAAGAAGCCCCCAACTACCGACTCAAGACCTAGCCTTCATGCCTGCGGACATTCACGCGCAGCGGCTGCTGGTCCTCGATTTCGGCAGCCAGTACACGCAGCTTATTGCGCGTCGTGTGCGCGAGTGGGGTGTCTACTGCGAAATCCACCCGTGGGACATATCCGACGCCGACATTGCGGCATTCGCACCGCAGGGTGTTATTTTGTCAGGGAGTCCGGAGTCCGTGCACTTTGACGACGGCCCGCGGGTGTCGCACACGGTGTTTGAGCTTGGCGTGCCGGTACTGGGTATTTGCTACGGCATGCAGACGATGGCGTCGGAGCTCGGTGGCAAAGTCGAGTCTTCATCGCATCGTGAATTTGGCTACGCCGAAATCACACCGCAGGACTCCAGCTTGTTCGCTGGCTTGAGCGACTCGGAAACGGAGCCGATGCTGAAAGTCTGGATGAGTCACGGCGATCGCGTCGCGACGATTCCGCCGGGCTTCAAAGCGACCGCGAGCAGCCCCAACTCCCCGCTGGCGGCGATGGAAGATGCATCACGGCATTTCTATGGCGTCCAGTTTCATCCTGAGGTGACGCATACCCAACAGGGCAGCGAAATTCTGCGGCGCTTCGTTCGTGATATCTGTGCCTGTTCCGGCGACTGGACGGCTGGAAACATTGTCGCTGATGCGATCGAAAGCGTGCGCGCGCAGGTCGGTGATGACAAAGTTCTATTGGGACTGTCCGGCGGCGTCGATTCATCGGTCGTCGCCGCACTGTTGCACGAGGCAATTGGTGATCAACTAATCTGCGTGTTCGTCGATCACGGTCTGTTGCGTCACAACGAGGGCGATCAGGTTATGGCATTGTTCGCCGAGAATCTTGGTGTCAACGTGATTCGTGTCAATGCGTCCGATCGTTTCTTTACTGCGTTGAAGGGCGTATCCGACCCTGAGGAAAAAAGAAAGCTTATCGGTGGCCAGTTCATCGAAGTCTTCGAAGAAGAGGCCACCAAGCTGAAAGATGTGCACTGGCTCGCGCAAGGCACGATCTATCCCGACGTTATTGAATCGGCAGGCGCGAAGACGGGCAAGGCGCAGGTTATCAAGTCGCACCACAATGTCGGTGGGCTGCCGGAGCACATGCGTATGTCGCTCGTTGAGCCACTGCGCGAATTATTCAAAGACGAAGTGCGACGTATCGGCCTCGAGCTCGGTTTACCGAAAAAAATGGTCATGCGCCATCCGTTTCCCGGTCCGGGTCTCGGTGTTCGCGTGCTCGGGGAGGTGAAGCCAGAGTACGTTGCGATCCTGCAGCTGGCTGACGACATTTTCATCGATGAACTTCACAAACAAGACCTGTACGGCAAGACCAGTCAGGCTTTTGCAGTGTTTCTACCAGTGAAATCGGTCGGAGTCATGGGCGACGGTCGCAAATACGATTATGTGATCGCCTTACGCGCGGTTGAGACTGTCGATTTCATGACTGCGCGCTGGGCGCGACTGCCTTACGATTTTCTGGAGCAGGTCTCGCTTCGAATCATCAATGAAGTGGATGGCATTTCGCGCGTGACCTACGACATCAGTGGCAAGCCGCCGGCGACGATTGAATGGGAATAGCGATGAACTGGTCACAACAGGACATCGACTGTATGCGCGAAGCACTTGCCGAAGCTGAAGCTGCCGCAAATGATGGAGAGATTCCGGTTGGTGCGGTGATCGTCGACAACGGCCAAATTATCGCTCGCGCGCACAACTGTTCGATTCGTGACAAGGACCCAAGCGGGCACGCTGAAGTGGCGGCGCTACGAGCAGCCGGGAAAGTGCGCAACAACCACCGTTTGCCGGGCACCGTCATGTACGTCACGCTTGAGCCTTGTGTCATGTGTACCGGCGCGTTAGTCCAGGCGAGGGTAGGGCGAGTGGTATTCGGCGCCTACGACAAAAAAGCCGGCGCGTTGGGCAGTGTCGAAGACTTGTCCGACTCTGGCGCATTCAATCATCACTTTGAGGTTAACGGTGGAGTCCTGGCCGACGAGTCATCGGCGCTGCTGCAGACATTCTTCAAACGTCGCCGTTAGGTATCGGTGACGGCTTGCTCAATATCTTCGGCGGTGGCTTCTTCATTCACTGTCAGCCATTTCAGAATATTGTAGTAGGCCCGAATATTGTTGACGTACAGCACCGGTTCCCAGCCGCGCGCGTAGCCGTAGGGAACTCGTGAATACCATTTGCGTTGCGACAACAAGGGTAGTGCTTCACTAATGTCGATCCACTTGTCTGGATCACCACCCCGCCATTCCACGATTGTGCGTGCATCCTTGATGTGATTAAAGCCAACGTTATAGGCTGCCAGCGCCATCCAGGTGCGGTCCGGCTCGGCAACGGTATCGGCAATGCGTTCAGTTTGCCGCGCAAAATATTCGGCGCCACCGGTTATACTGGTCAGCGGGTCGCGGCGGTCATCCAGCCCGAGGTATTCGGCGGTGTCGCGCGTCAACATCATGATGCCGCGCACGCCGGTTGGTGAAACGGCTTGAGAACGCCAGTGAGATTCCTGGTAACCGATCGCTGCGAGCAAGCGCCAGTCGACACCCCACGATGCGCCTGCGTTTTCAAACATCTCGCGATATCGCGGCAAGCGATTCTCAAAGTGACGAATAAAGTTTCGCGTACCGACGTAGTCAAACTTTTTTGTGTAACCGTAGTATCGATCGTGAACCTGTGCGAGTAGTCCCGCACGGTCAGCGTGAATCAGAAAATCGTCAGCGCGTGCGAGCAGCGTGTCTGCGTTGCCTTTCGGAAAGCCCCAGGCGATCGGATCGCCAATATCGAGGTCCATGGCAACGCGTAGATCAGGATAGAAGTGCCGCTGAATGTCGAAATCCGGGCTGTCGGCGACGGTCAATTCAACCTCGCCGACGGCGACTTTGGTCAGCAACTGCGCGACTTCGATGTCGGCATTCTCCGTCCAGGTCAGCTCGGGGTAGGACTCTTGCAATGACGCCAGCATATCGACATGACTGCTGCCGGCCATAACTTCGATCGAGCGACCGACAATATCCTCAACGGACCTCGGTTTGCCGGTGCCGAGCTTGTAAATCAGGTGGACGTCGACAGAATCGTAGGGATGGCCGAAATTAAGATACTCGCGCCGCGTGTCGGTAATGGATAGTCCGGCAGCTGCCATGTGGGCCTCACCGGACAGCAATTTCGGCAAGATTTCCGAAATGCTGGCGACCGGCTCGATCACCAGCGCAACACCGAGGTCATCGGCGAAAGCCTGCACCAAATCGAACTCCGGTCCGGATGGCCCGTTCGGACCAACCCGGTAAGCCGTAGGGCTGTCGCGTGTGACAACACGAAGCTCACCCGTTTCAAGCACCTGGTCCAAAAGCGAAGGCGGGCTTGAACAGGTGCCGATCAGCGCGGCAACAGTGGCAATGGTAATCAGGCGCAAACGTGAATCTCCGATCCGTCAGTCAATTATGACACCCGAATGAGCAATTTGGGCCCTTGACAAGTATTACTTTGCTTTCCACTATCCCTAGCCCAAGACCAATGGAGAGGTGCCAGAGTGGTCGACAAAATCGCTGGGAGCGATTTTGAACCGCGAAGCGGCCCGAAGGGCGGCGGGCAGGAAGCCCGCCGTTAATGGGCCTGATTCGACAAAACGGCTTTGCCGTTTTGGACGCACGCAGTGCGCACCCGCAGGGCATAAACCCGAAGGGTGAGGAGCGAAGCGACGAATCAAATCAGGTGTACTGGCGTCTGCAAGACGCCTTTGCGAACGAAGCAAATATGGAGAGGTGCCAGAGTGGTCGAATGGGCCTGATTCGAAATCAGGTGTACGGTCTCCCGTACCGTGGGTTCGAATCCCACCCTCTCCGCCACTCGTGACCAAAAACATAATATTTTAAGAAAGTAAGTTCTTAATCATGATTCCTTCATTCAGCAAGCGACGAAAGAGGAAGCTATCCATGCGAATATTGAACCCAAGACTGCTAGCCGTAATTTCCGCGCTGCTTTGCGTCAGTTCGGCATTGGCGGCCGAAAACGATGTTGACCTCCTGATCGCCGCCATGCTCGGCGATACACCATTAACAGATGACCTGCACGAACTGACCGACACAATCGGTGGGCGCGTTACCGGAACAGTCGCCAACAAGCAGGCGGTGGCCTGGGCTGAGGCGAAATTTCGCGCTGCTGAGGTCGCTGTTTCGACAGAAGAATTCGAGATGCCGTATGAGTGGCAGGAACGTCTGGTTCAGGCACACATATCAGGCGATGTTGGCTTTGATGTCGGGGTTGTTGCCAAACCCTTTTCGACACCTGCGAGCGCACTTGAGGCACCGCTGATCGACGCAGGTACTGGAAGTGCAGAAGACTTCGCTCGTCTTGGTGATACGGCAAGGGGAGCGTGGGCGCTCATTGGTACTCCCGTGCTCAATGACGAGATTGGACTGGGTGGTCTGTTCGCAGAGTACAGCGATGCGGCTCACATTGAACCCCGAGCATTCGCTGCCGGAGTTGCAGGCCTCGTGTTCTTGTCATCCCGGCCAAACAACCTGGTGTATCGCCACAATGCGGCGCTGGGCGGGAAGAACGAGTATCCGCTCCTGATTATAGAAAGAGAACATGGCGAGCGCGCACAGCGCTTGTTGCGCGATGGCAAGGCGTTGTCACTGACCGCGACAATTGAAATCGACGCTGGCAATGCATTCACCGCTACAAACGTGATCGGTGAGATTCGCGGCAGCGTGCGCCCAGAAGAAATCGTGCTATTTGGCGCGCACCTCGATTCGTTCGCGCTCGGTACCGGAGCGTTGGACAACGGTGTCAATGTCGCGATGATGATCAACATCGCCCGGCAAATAGCACGACTCGGTCTGCGGCCTGAGCGCACCATTCGCTTCGCACTTTGGAATGGCGAGGAGCAGGGTCTGGTCGGATCGTGGAAGTATACCGAGCAACACGAAGATGAGCTTGATCAGCACATCGTCGCTGCATCCTTTGACATCGGAAGCGGGCGCACTACTGGTTACTTTACGGGCGGACGACCGGATCTCGTCAAGCTCGTGGAAAAGTATCTGCAGCCCGTTGCAGGCCTCGGCCCGTTCCAGCAAGCAGACGTACCAATTGTTGGCACCGACAACTTTGACTTCATGATGCAGGGAGTGCCGAATTTAGTCGCCAATCAGGCCGATGCGAATTACGCATCAAATTACCATGCCGAGTCGGACACCTTCGACAAGGTTGACCAGCAACAAGTACGACTCAACTCGGCGATCGCGGCGGCGGTGCTTTGGGGATTTGCAAACTCTACCGATCGACTGCCACGTTTGTCACACGACGAGATTGAAGCGTTGATCAACGACACCGACCTCGAGAAGCAGATGCGCGACTTCGCGGTCTGGGACGGATGGGCTTCCGGCCAGCGGGGGCGCCACGACTGACAGCAGGTGTGCCGCTCTGTCGTCGCGGCAAACATCGGCCCAATTGCATCGATTTCGCGCAATGGCGCCGGGCAGAATTGTGGGACAATCTTATATGTTGTTATTTAGCAACAGTTAGTTGCAATAGTAAGATATTGTTTATTAACGGGTTAACGCCATATCTTTCGAAGAAATTCAGCCGATGGAGGCAAAAGAACTACACTTTCCGTACTGCTTGGGGACATAATGATTGCCGATTATTACAGAATAATCTTCGTTCTTTTTCCAGGGGGAAATCATGAATACAAAAAATCAACCATGGCGTTCCTTTATCGCCTGGCCGCTTTTGTCTGTGTGCGCGCTTACTATGACGCCTGCACTGGCTCAAGACGACGAGACTGTAGAGGAAATTACTGTAACCGGATCTCGTATTGCGAGAGACGAGTACTCGTCTGCTGCGCCATTGCAGACATTTGATATCCAGTCGGCAAGGCAGATCGGTGTCACATCGATATCCGAACTTCTTCAGCGATCAACGATTGCGAACGGCCAGCAGCTCAACGGTGAACTCAACACCAACGCTGGCAACTCCAACGCCAGCGAGGCGCCTGCGATCGGCGGCGTTGGTTCGGCGAACATCTCGTTGCGTGGCCTCGGTCCGGAACGCACGCTGGTGCTGATCAACGGCCGACGGCTTGGTTCATCGGGCGTACGCGGAGCGCCCGCGCAACCCGATATCAATCTTCTGCCACTGAATCTGGTAGAGAGAGTCGAGATAATCACCGAAGGCGCGTCTTCGGTGTACGGTGCCGATGCCGTTGCAGGCGTCGTTAACGTCATTCTCCGCGACAAGTTCGAAGGGCTCGAGGTTTCACTGAACGGTGAAATGCCGAGTGACGATGGCGGCGAGATCACGCAATTCTCGTTTATCGCCGGTACCTCAACTGACCGCGCCAATTTCGTCGTCTCGGGCGAGTACTTTGACCGTCGGCGCGTGACGGCAGGAAGCCGTTACGATTGTCCACGCGACACCGAGGTGGACCAGGCCGGTAACGTCACAAGCCAGTGCTTTAACGGCTTTTTCGACAATGCGGTCTTCGATACCGGGGGATCGGGATTCAATGGCAGTCCGTGGGTATGGTTTACGCCTGGTTCTTCCGACACCGGCATTCCCAATTTCAGCAGCTCGCCTGGCGCGGCCCCGCTCCCGGCACCACCGGGCGCCTCAGAGCGTGCCGATGACCGGAACAGGGTTTTCTTCCTGCCTGAATACAGCGACTGGGATGAACGTCTCAGATCTGATCTCGTGGCGCCGATCGAGCGATTCTCGGTTGTAGGTCTCGGTTCATATGACATTAGCGATAACAGCGAATTCTACTTCGAAAACTCGTACATGAATCGTCAACTGGTCAACAATGCCACCAGCGAGCAGGTATTCGCGACGGCTCGCGGTCAGATTCCGCAGGAAGACGCCAATGGCAACATTATCGTCGACGCAACTGGCGCGCCTGTGCTGGTCGACAATCCGCTAAACCCGTTTGCTGGTGATGCGATTCCGATCATCACCGTGGATGACGTTGCGCAGCGTAAAACCGTGGAATTGCAGCATTTCCGTTTTGTCGGCGGTTTGCGTGGTGACATCGTGGCGAATGACTGGTTCCGGGATCACAATTTTGACTATGACATCTCCGTCGCCTATGACCGCGGGACCGGATTCGAATCCCGGCCGATTCTGAATGAGTTAAACCTGATTCTGTCTCTTGACACTCTGCGCCTGAATGCAGCTGGCGATCCGATATGCGGAATTAATTCTGCAGACGCGTTTGGCTTTATTAATCCTAATCCTTGCGTCCCGGTCAACCTGTTCGCTCCCTCGCTCTACGAGACGGGGGCCGCTGGCGACGGCAGATTTTCGTCGGATGCGGAGCGAACGTTCCTCACGGGCACGCGGACCAATCGTACCGTCGTAGAACAGACGCTGTATTCCGGGTATGTCACAGGTAATCTCGCTGAGCTGCCTGCCGGCCCGCTCGGATTCGCGTTTGGTCTTGAACACCGCATCGACGAAATAGATTCGGCGGCAGACTTCCTGGGAGCGAATGGCAATGTCGCGGCAGAAAATCCGCTGCAGGAGGGCGAGACAAGAGGAAAGCGAACTTCATTTGATGCTTATACCGAAGTCAATGTGCCGATAACCGAAATGTTCGGTGTTGAAGGAGCTGTCCGTTTTACTGACGAATCAAACTTTGGCAGTGAATCCACGTACCGACTTCGTGCGTCCTTCCGACCGAATGATATGTTCGCTGCGAGCGTGTCATTCGGCACATCATTCCGGGCACCAAACCTGCGTGAACAGTTCCTGGCGGACCAGTTCGACGGGGTTGGAGGTGATTCGGATCCGTGTGCGATACCGGATGCAGCGAATGTCGGTGGCGTTTACGACGCATCATTGGATACCCGCAGTCAGACAGTCCTGGATAATTGTGTTGCTCAGGGCGCTGATCCGACTGTCCTCGGACTCGTCGCGTCGACCACTATACCGGTGACGATCGGCGGTAATCCGTCGGAGCTCATTGCGGAAACATCTGAATCGTTGACCGCAACGCTGCAGTTCAAGCCACAAATTAGCGACAACTTCGACCTCGATATTGCAATCAGCTACTTCGATATCGAGATCGAGGACACGGTACGCTCGATTGCGGCAACGACGATAATGACGCGCTGCTTCGAGGACGCACCAGGACTGGCCAGTCCATTCTGTTCGCGTCTTCAGCGGGGCGGGACTGCTACTGATCCGCAGTTTAACTTCATCACTTCAGTTGATGCCTCGTTCGTCAATATCGGACTGGAAACTTCACAAGGAATAGACCTCAATACCCGTCTTGGCTTTGAGATCGGAGGCTGGGATACGACCTGGTCGAACGCAATAACCTTCCAGACCGAAAGAGACGAGCAGATCTTTTCCACCGATCCTGTCGATGATCTTGTTGATGACTTCGGCGTGCCTGATATCCGCGGGAACTCGGTTGTTTCCGTGGCGCGGAACAACTGGGAATTCGTCTGGGCGCTTCGGTATATTTCAGACACGCATGCAAGTACGGTTGCATCAATTGATGCTGAATGCGATTCGTTCGATGATTCGACAGAGATCGCCGGCACTACGCCGACGGCACCGGTCTGCACCGCAGCTGAAGGTTGGTTCAACGATATCGCGGCAACCTATTCCGCCGACAGGTGGTCGGTATCCGCCGGTATCAATAACCTGGCCGACGAGGAGCCACCGATTGTAGACATGTCAGCAGGCTCAAATCGCTTGGGTCGTGTCACGTCATCGGGCTACGACCAATTCGGTCGCACGTTCTTCGTGACCGCTACGATGGGCTTCTAAATGAGATCGTAAAATGCCAGCCTGAGCAAATTTTCGGGGGCATTTACGTGTAAAATCAACGGCCGGGGCGGTAGAAATACTGTTCCGGCCGTTTTTATGCGGAGGCCGCTACTTGTCTCTCCGGACCCTGACCGACACGCTGCTTGAGTCGGGTTTCAAGAAGAAGCTGCCTAATGACCCAGGGCGTATTTCGGCCGCAAATGGAGCGTCCTCATATCGCGCCGTACGCTGATCTGTTTGTTGCCAAACGTGACCGTCTTTGGTTTCAAAAATCAGTTTGTTACGAAGGCTCCTTCGGACAGATGTAACGATCACGCGCATCGCTGTTGTCTCTTCGACAGGTCGCTTTTCCTTAAGACCGAAATTTTCATTGACCTGAGGGGCTATATCGCTGGCTCTGGGTTCAGTCTCGGCGGAGGGCGACACAATGTCGTTGTCGACATTGGCAACAGCCGAAGCTTCTTCAGCAGGCGGCTGCTGTACCTGGGGCTCTGGCGTCGGAGCTGAAATTCCCGGCGATGACCGCCGTAGTGCGTTCTCAAGACACAATATTCTATCGCCGACGGTCGCGATTCTGGCGCACATAGCTATAACATCTTCATTGTCAGCCTGCGCCGTCGAGCTGAACATTGGAACGAGAAGCGCCACGTAGATCGTCTTCGAGCAGGTCGATACAAGTCGGCTTTTCATACAGTCCCCCTTTGCCAAAACAATAGCATTTAATGGGCTGGTCTGAAATGCACTCTGTCACCGATCCTCGCAGACAACTCCCTGGCAAGATGCGACAATTCTACGCGCGATTCGAACGCAAAAATTCAGCTTGCCAAACGGTACGGAAAGCCTATATTCGCGACCATAGCGAGACGAGATTCGCTGCTGCCTGGGAGTGCAGGAAATGGGCTACTTGAAACTGGTCGTGGTTGCGTTAGTTGTGCTGTTGCTGACGAGTTGTTCGTCGCTATGGAATATTGGCGATGAAACCCGCAGCGGCGTCTCGAGCAGCCTGGTGGATTATCTTTATCCGTCGGGTGAAGTGCCGCCAAACCTGCAAGAGTCGATTCCATTCCTTGAATTGCCCTTACGCGTCGGCATCGCCTTCGTGCCCAGCCAAAACGCTCGTAGTGCCATCTCCGAAGCGACCAAAACCGAGTTGCTGGAAAAGGTCAAAGCCGAATTCGTCAATCGCGCATTCATCGAACACATCGAAGTTATTCCCGACACTTATCTGCGATCAAGCAAGGGCATCAACGGCATGCAGCAAGTCGCACGCTTGTACGGCGTCGATGTTATGGCGTTGGTCTCTTACGATCAGGTTGCCGTCAGTGAGGACAATCCGACGTCGTTTCTTTATTGGACGATTGTTGGCTCCTACGTGATCAAAGCGACCTCCAACGAAGTGCAGACCTTTGTCGATACCGCTGTTTTTGATGTCCAGACAGCGCGATTGCTGTTTCGGGCTCCAGGGCTGGATAAGATGTCGGACCGATCGACGCTGATCGAAAGCGGTGAGGTCATTCGCAAGACTCGGGATGCAAGTTTCACAGCGGCGATGAGCTCCATGACCCAGAATCTGGCAGCGGAGCTCGATCAATTCCGCGAGCGTGTGAAACAGGATCCGAGTGTTGCCGACGTCAAATGGAAGTCAGGGTCCGGCGGCGGTGGTGCGTTTGGGTGGTTGTTGTGTCTCGGTTTGCTGGTAATTGCGACAACGCGAATTCCTTTTCGCGTTGTGCCAACGAACGCGCGGCCACCTTCCACAAGTGCCGGGCGCCATGGTTCGAACTCGGCGGAGTTTTCGAAATAGAAAGCGGTCAGTTTTCAACAGCGCTTCGGAAGGACAATGCAAGGCAACCTTCGACCGGTTGTCGGAGGTTGCTGCCAAACAATTTGTACCGAATGTTCATTTGCTTGCCGTCCAGTTCCCGCCCAACGCAGATCCGCAGTGGCAATTCGAACACGTCAACCGGACCACCGACCGGAATCTCGCCCAGCGTACTCGAAACCTGAACTTCATTGCCCCTGACTGACACCGTCGGGTAATCGGTCAGATCCACAGTAGCTCCGTCGGCCTGTTGAGCGCCGCCCGGTCGTGCTGGTACACAGGTCGCAACATGCAGTGCATCATGGTTCGGCATCCGCAGGGTAAGCGATGCGTTCTGCAATGGCTCGTCCCCCGAATTGAAAACAACCAATTGCAGTCTTTCTGCGTTTTCTTCAAACAAAAAGTATTGGTCATCCGATTCATAATTCTCGTTTACGTGTTCAATTTCCTCGTTCAGAGCGGTGGGGCTGCGATCTTCATACGGAGAGTCTGAGCCAAACAGGCGCATATGTATCATTCGCACCATCCTGGTTGTGGCGCCGGTGTTCCTGGATTTCTTCCGCGCGTCGACTAGCTCGCCAAGTTTGCTGCGCTCCACGGTCGACGGTAGGCGGCAGAGGTCAACGGTCGGCAAACAGAGTTTCTTATGAATGATGTCGCCCGCGAAGCCGATTTCGATCATGTCTTCCTGCACCGGGCTGCCCGACCTTTCATTGAACATGCGCAGGAGCATACGGCGCCCGATCTTGATTGAGGCGTCATCGACCCGAACGTAAGCGTCGCCACGCCGAAGCTGTTCTGAATAGTCGATGCGCATCATGTAGGGCTTGTCCTGGCAATCGCCAATCTCATAAATGCCAATGCGTTGGTGCTGCACCGAGAGCGGCCGGTATTTGATGTGAATCGGCGGCTCGATGAATTCCGCAACGAGCGCCTGGTAGGGCGGTTTGCCGGAGAAATCTTCACGGTCCACAGAAACGAATCGCTGTTGACCCGCCGCGTCCAGACCGACACCCGTGATGATGTAGCGATTGCCCTCGACCGGCGTGTTTGCCATGGAAAGAACGTCCTGCAAAAAGGAACGAATTCCATGACTCCCGTATGCCTTCTCACGCAACTGTACACCCGTCCCGGGCGTCGCCGTCTGAGCTATCTTGAACAAGCGCTTCATAATCTCTGGATTTTGACCGATTATGTTCTTTAAGATTGGGCGTAATCGTCACTTTTTACACCTGACGGGCCACGTCATATGCCGTACTTGTCGTGCAAGATCGAGTCCTGTGAACTGGCGCACTCTACTGAGGTCGGCGCGTTGTTAAGATTCCATCGTTATTGCGCATAATGCGCGAACTCGATTACGCGTTATAAACATCAATATGCCGAACGGAGGGCATGCATGTCCAAAGTCAGCCAATGGCAAAAAATACTGGGCCGTACCGCCAAGCCGAAATCGCCGGTGCTGGTTGGGGGCAAGTCGGCTGAAATGACCGACACCCAAGCCTATCGATTCTCCGAACTGAAGACGAGCAATGGTCAGGTGTCGCAAGCTGCAAATGCCGATCCGTTCGGACAATCAAAATGTTCGCTTGAAGAAGCTGCCTTCCGTCTGATGATCAGTGAAGACGACGTTTTGCAACGAGCGGCGGCCGGTTCGATCAATCTCTATACCAGCGCTACGGGTTTAGCGGGCCGCTGGCGTCGAGTTGATGAAAACGGCCAGGTGATAGAGTCTTCGTCGCGCATACTTCGCTCGGGCTATCTGGCATTGACGGTCCATTCGTGCAGGGAATTGACCCTAAGTAAGGGTGTCAATGTTCTGGTTTTCGAAATGCCAATCCATGCGGACACATCCCCCTTGAATTTCGACGCCGAGACACTGCAAGAGTTGTCGGCCTGGGGTAGCGAGAAAAAATGCTTCTGTGTGCGTGAGCCGCACTGGGTGGACCACGACTCGATTGTACTGCTGCCGTCGTAGCGAAGCAGTCCGGCTTACCAGGCACCGCTACATCGCCAGCGTACCTCGCGCAAAATACATGCTCGGCGAGTCGTCAGTTATGCGCTGCACTCGGCGAATCAGTGTCGCTTGATCCGCGTATTGATCTGAATTCCAGGCCGCCAAAATTGTCTTACTGTCGAATCTGGTCATAAATGGCTGCCGCATGTCCCATAAGAAACCCGGAATTGCTCGGCGGGAGTTTCTAGCCGGCATTGGCCAGGCCGTTGGCGGTTCCGCCATGTTGCGGGCGATGGCCGCGATGGGAGTCGGCATGACCGCAGCCAGTTGCGGTTCTTCCTCGGCGGCATCAACCCAGGCCCCACAGCCGTCGCCACCGCCACCGACGGGCATGTTATCGCCGCGACCCCAGGACTGGCCGCCGAACGTTGGCGTTGGGAAAACCGTTGCGATCCTCGGTGCCGGCATCGCGGGTATGGTGGCGGCGCTGGAAATGACACGGCTCGGCTATTCCTGCACGGTCCTCGAAGCACAAGCGTCAGCGGGCGGCAGAGTGCGAACAATTCGGTCAGGCGACGTTGTCACTGAAGTCGATTCCATCCAGACCTGCCAATTCGACATCAGCGATTCCTTGTATTTTAACGTCGGACCGTCGCGTATCGCACAGCATCACGAACTGCTGCTCGGCTATTGTCGCGACTTTGCCGTCGCGCTTGAGACTTTTACCAATGACAATCGCGGCGCCTGGTTGCATTCGCCGAATGCATTTGGCGGTCAGCCGCAAGTCGCAAGGAGGGTGCACGCCGATACACGTGGCGGGATTGCAGCACTGTTGTCGACTGCAATCAATCAGAACGCACTGGATCAGGAGCTCACGGTGGCGGACAAAGCCAACATCCTGACGATGCTCCGACAATACGGTGATCTCGATTTCAGCAACAACTATGTCGCAACGCCTCGAGCAGGCTTTCCCGGGCAGGAAAATATCGGCAGTCGCCAACGTGGCGAAATCTTGTCAGCACGACAACTGCAGCAGCTTGCGTCGGACATCTTCTGGGAGCTCAGGACGTCGTTTTCGCAAGGCTTTGATCAGCAACCGGCGATGCTACAGCCAGTGGGTGGCATGGACAGGATCGCCCGCGCGTTTGAAGCACGGGTCACCACTGACATTATTTACAAGGCCGTGGTAAGTGAAATCCGCAAGACCGCCAACGGAACGCGGATCATCTACACAGACCCATTCGGATCCTTCAATACTCTGGATGCAGACTACGGCATCGTCACGATACCGGCACCGGTACTCGCGGGAATTCCCAACGACTTTTCGGACTCCCACCAGGCGGAGGTCGCCAGTTTTCAGTACTCGTCGGCGGTGCGCATTGGCTTTCAGGCGAGGCGTTTCTGGGAGCAGGACCACAATATCTACGGTGGCATCACCTGGACCGATCAGGACATTACGCAAATCTGGTACCCGAACCACGGCTTTCAGGGCTCGAGCGGGATGATCCTTGGTGCCTACATTTTCGATGGTCCTGCAGGCGCTGGATTTACGGGTCTGTCGCCGCAACAACGTATCGACACAACCGTGCAGCAAGCATCGAATGTACATCCACAATTTGCGACCGAAGCGCTGCACGGCATCGGCGTTGCCTGGAAAAAGATACCGTTTCAGCTTGGTGGCTGGGGAACATCGAATCCATCCACATTATTGACCGCAGACGGAAATATCTTTTTCGCGGGCGAACACCTAAGCATCCTGCAGGGGTGGCAAGAGGGTGCGATCCTGTCCGCGTATTGGGCGATTGACGGGATTGTGGCGCGCGATCGCGCTATTTGACTCGGCGCGTCCAAAGTACGAGCCCGGTAATGCACATATACAGAAGGCATAGCGCTGTGATGTCAGCGAGATATCGCCCGACAGCCGGCAGGATGCGGCCGCTGTGGAAATCCAGCAGCACCCGCTCCCAACTAATGGCCTGGCCGAGTGCAGCCGCACCAATTGCTTGGGCCTGTTGCGCGCTTGGAGTCGCGGCTAGCGACCAGGCAACATCGTCGACCGGGTGACTCGCAGACGAAGACAAATGCATTTGCTGCGGATCAAATTCGGCAAGTCCGTCCGGAGTCTCGACAATAATTCGTTCACCGAAAGTTCCAAGTTTGCTCATCGGCGCCATGGTGTCCGGAGCGAAACGTTCAATTAATGCGGCGTCGCGATTAGTGACGAAAAACTCGTTTTGGGTTGCAATGATAATACCGTCTTGGACCGCAACGGCACCGATCAGTCGATCGGCCTGTTTCGCAATTTCCTCACCGTTGGCATACAAGGTATTCGAGGAAGTCGCGAACAGCACCTCTGCCGCGATGAACGCCGAGTCCACCGGCGGCAGCTCCATGCCATACAGACCAATCAGCAACTCAGGCGCAGCGCGACGCGACATTCCGAGCGTGTCGGCGTGATTCAGAATCAACCCGCTGAGAGAAATAAGCAGCACGAACAACAGCGAACTCACGCCGAGTACGCGATGTGTCTTGCGAACCCAGCGGCTACGGCGCGGCGCTGGCAGTTTGTTTTGCACGTCTTGTGTATTCATCCAGCACCAGCGCAAAATTGGCGCTCCGGGTAGCCGCTTTCACCGAAAGCGTTGCGCCGCTGATGCCGTCGATGCCGTGGCTGAGTGAACCGGTCTTGGTTAAACGCAGCGACGCAAACTGCTTTGTAAAAAATGGATAGCGAATCTCCCAACCGCGAGTTTCGCGAAACTGCATGATATTCAGAGCTTGCAGTTCGCCATTTTCCACGATAACGCCGAATGTTATGGGCTGCTCCTTGCCGATTTCGTCGATAATCCATGCCGTCCTTGTGCCCTTGTACCAATACCGCATGCGTAGCATAGCAGGCGCATGGCCGAGCACACGGGTTGCTACCGTGCGCAGCTCGTCATCGATCCAGACGACGGCACTCGCCGGTTTATCCGAACCAAACGCCTCGGTCAGGAAATCGGCGCGCGACTGATAGCGGCCGATTTCGCTGGCGGCAAGTGCGGCAAATGATGCCAGCAGCACTGCAAAGGCTGCTGGCAAAACAAAATATCGAGCGCGTCCGGACACTAGAACTGGTAACCCAAACCGAGATCGAAGCCGTCGAAGTCTCGACCGTCAGCGCTTGCCAGGTCGTGATCTCGTTGCCGGAAATCAAATTTTAGGACGACGTTGTCGGTCGGCCAGAAGTTCACGCCCACTTCATTTTGCGTGAACTGATCCTGCACTCGTGCAGCATCAACGTCCTGGTAACGACCGTAAAAGCCCCAATCGCCTCCTATACCCGTAAAGCGATAGCTGGGTTCAAGATACCAGCCAGTCTGGCTGTCAGCGCCGGCCGCTTCGACGGCTGCGCCCGAGAAATTCCAGTTTGCATAGACACCTTTGAGCGTAAATGCGCCAACGCTGTAGTTGGCATTGACGGCAATCAGCTGGCCCTCGTCCAGACCATCGCCTGCGATCTGACTTGCGTCCGACTGGTATTGATAGCTCATTCCCAGGCCCAGGCCCGGTATTCCGCTGTAGCTCACGCGAGCCGTATACGCAAGGTCGTTCGCTTTTGCCTCTGCGACCTTTTGCCGTCCGCTGCGTACGCGGAATGCATTGTCGCCAGTGGTTGGCATCGCCAGTCCTGAGTGCAGTGCCAGGTCCCAACTCACTCCACTGCCGTAGTGGCCGCTCATGGCGGCACCCGCCTCCCACCAGGTCGCCGGGATAATGTCACTCTCGACCGAGTTTCTTTCGACGCCATAAAATGTTGGCGGCTCATGGGTTTCATTTAAGGAGCCGACGGGAAGCATAAACAGGCCGGCTTTGGCCGATAGTGTGTCAGTCAGTGTGAAATTCACGTACGCCTGTTCCAGTTCTACCTCGCCCGGTTGCCCCTCACCCGCTACCGAGTGCTCCAATTCGAGTTCGGAGAAAAAACGAATGCGGTCCGTGAACTCGTGCCCGAAGAATAGTACGAAGCGATGAAAATCCACCTCGTCCAGGTCGCGCGAGCTGTCATCGGCATTGAGGTTGTTGTAATGCATTTCGCCGTAGCCGCCGATCTGCGTTTTTGACAAGGCCGCCGGGGTCGCGACGCTGTCCAGATACTCGCCAGTGGCTTCGATTTTTTGATCGGCTGCAGCGAGTTGTGCGTCGGCGTCTGCAAGCTGTTTCTTGAGCTCATCGATCTCCAGCTGCTGCTGCTGAATAATCGTCCAGATTTGGTCAATGTTCGGGGTTTCCGACCAGGCCGGGCTGGTAAACAGCAGCACGATCATGCCGATCCAGGGCAGGTATATCTTCATTCTTGTTGTCCGTCAGTTGTGGATTCCGGAATTCTAATGCGATGAATTCTCAAATGCAAATGATTCTCATTAAGACTGAGTTATGCGCCACACGATCGACGTATCGGGAATCAGGCCGCCATCCTCCTGTCGGTGTATTCGGCAGTTGATGGCATAGTGGAGCGCGAGCTCAATAAGCCAGGAAGAATACTCAGGAGCGCCAGCCGCATGTCCAGCGACAAGTTTCGCTTCCCAACGATTACCGCGATCGTCATTGCCAACATGGTCGGTACCGGGGTATTCACGAGCCTTGGCTTTCAGCTCCTCGATATCCAGTCCGGCTTCGTCATTCTGTTGTTGTGGGCTGTAGGCGGATTGGTTGCTGTTTCCGGCGCGATGACCTATGCCGAGCTGGGTGCGGCGTTTCCGCGTTCCGGCGGCGAGTACAATTTCCTTTCGAAAATCTATCATCCGGCTGTGGGATTCGTTGCAGGCTGGACCTCTGTGACGATTGGATTCGCAGGACCGTCCGCGCTTGCCGCAATGACATTTGCAGCCTATGCCACATCGATATTCGACGTAGCTGAATCGACGTGGTCGGAACGCGCACTGGCCACCGGGCTGGTGGCTGTCCTGACCATTGTGCACGCCGGCAAACGGCGCAACAGCGGTGGAATGCAGGTTATTTTCACGACGCTTAAAGTTGCCGTTATTGTTGGCTTTTGCCTGGCGGCCTTGTTGTTTATCGACAAACCTCAACCGGTTCGATTCCTGCCGTCCGCCAGTGACGCAACACTCATTACCAGCAGCGCTTTTGCCGTCTCGTTGATCTATGTCAGTTACGCGTACGCCGGCTGGAATGCCGCGACCTATCTTTCCAGCGAACTCGAAAATCCGCAGCGCACGCTACCGGGTATCTTGTTGACCGGAACACTGGTGGTCACGCTCATGTATGTCGCATTGAATTTCATCTTCCTGTATTCCGCGCCCGTTGCGGATTTGCAGGGCCAGATCGAGGTGGGACTGATCGCCGCGATCGCAACCTTCGGCGAGACGGGCGGGCGATTTACGGGTCTGGTGTTGGCGATGTTGCTGATCTCGACCGTCAGCGCAATGATGATGGCGGGCCCTCGCGTCCTGCAGGTCATGGGGCAGGATTTTCATGCACTGCGAATCTCGGCGCGACTCAATGCGGACGGCATCCCGAGTACCGCAATTTACATTCAATCGGCCCTCGCAATTTTGTTCATTCTGACGTCGAGCTTCGAGTCCGTACTCTTGTTCGCGGGATTTACGTTGGCGTTGAACAGTTTCGTCACCGTACTCGGTGTGTTTGTGTTGCGCTGGCGCCAGCCTGAGTTACAGCGACCGTATCGCACGTTCCTGTATCCGCTGCCACCGCTGATCTATCTCGTATTGATGGGGTGGACGCTGTGGTTTGTCCTGGTGAATCGCCCTGTGGAAGCATTGTTCGGGCTCGGCGTTATTGCTTCGGGGCTGCTGGTCTACGCGCTATTGCGCTGGAGAGCCAGAGGGGCGCCCGTCTCGCGTTCATAGACGCGCGTCGCACTTCTCGAATAAAAGCCCTCGGATAATGAGGGCTTTAAATTACGGCAGGTCATTTCTACCGCGCTGCAACTGGCGATCGTTTAAATTAATCGTCGTCGCTTTCCGCCCTGCGCCGGTTCGTGGCTCCGAGATTGGCGTTTACGACGACGATCCGTTCGGCGACCTGGGTCGCCTGCAGGCCGAACTGCATCGCGCGGTTCGTCTCGTTACCGATACCGGGATGCACGCGAAGAAATGGAGTCGTGAGCAGGCCATCAATTACATGGTGACCACTGAAGGACTCAACGAGGCGACTGCGACGTCGGAAATCGAGCGCTATGTCGTCTGGCCGGCTCAGGCACTGGGCTACAAACTCGGGCAACTGAAGATCCTTGCCTTGCGTGAAGAAGCGAAGCAAACGCTGGGTGACGCCTTCGACATTCGTGATTTCAATCAGCAGGTTCTGGATGTGGCGTCGGCGCCGCTACCGTTTATTGAGTTGACGGTCCGGAACTGGATTGCGGAGACTGCTGAACCCTGATGAGTTCGACCGTCGCAAATCCAGGCTCGTTGGCGATACCAATGAGTCGGTCCAGTGTGGCCGGATCCATATCCGGCGACCGGCTGAGCACCCACAGGTAATATCGGATCGGGCCCGGCTACCAGGCTGGGCTGCACGCAGGGCCCATCCCGCAATTGTGTGTGCCGTCTTTTTCCAGGTTGTCATTCCCTGGGTCCGTTCATTCTCAGGTAGGCAAGGCTATCGGTGTCGAAACGGGTGAGAGATCGTCGGGCCAGTTGTTCGAGTGCTTCGGGATCCGCAATGTTTTTTTCGGCGAGCATCGTGAGCTGGTCACGCGTGACGGGGAAGGACGGCAGCCAGCCGAACAGAGTTGCGGCCAGTTTCATCAGGCCAATTGGCATTGGAACGATCCACTTTCGACGGCCAACTGCCGCGGCAATGCGCCTGATCATTTCTGACCAGGACAGAATTTCCGGGCCGCCGATCAGGTAGGTCTGACCGATCGTGGCGGGGCTTTCGATCGCCGTGCAAACTGCCTCGGCAACATCGCCCACGAAAGCCGGCGACATCAGGACCTGACCACGTCCTGGTTTGAAGCCAGAGAAGAACCCGACAGCAGGTAACGGGCTGACCACCATGTCGCGATGCAGTTGCGTTGCGAACTCAATCTTCCCTTTTGGATCGCCGAATAGTACCGATGGCCTGAATATCGTTACATCCAGGCCGCTTTCGCGAACGCAGCGTTCGGCGCGAAGTTTTGTTTCCTGGTATTTCGTGCCGGGTATCTTGACGCCATTGGCGCTGATCAGGACCAGTCGCTTTACGTCGTGACGAATTGCGGCGCTAACGACTCGCACAACGCCCTGGTATTGGGTGTTCTCATAAGTGATGTTCTGCTTCGGAAACTCCCGCAGCAATCCGACGCTAAAAATCACTGCATCGCATCCCTGAACAACAGCGTCTAAAGCGGCGGTGTCATCAAGATCGCCAGCTACCTTGCGCCATATCGCTACGTCTGGAGTCTTGTGCTCACTTCCTTTACGCACGAGCAATGACACCTCGTGGCCGGCAGCGACAAGCGATTCGACGACATAGCTGCCGACGAATCCCGTTCCACCGATTATCGCAACCTTCATGAAGTAAGCTCCGAAAACTGAGCCGATTAGCTTAACAGTTGAACGATCGCAACGGAAAAGCCAATACAGTCTTGTTACAATTGCTTTCATCTGATGCTAAACCCACCCGAGGACCTTTGAATGAGAGTTGACGCCATTTCGATCGGCAATAATCCACCTGAAGACATCAATGTCATCATCGAGGTCCCGTTGGGCGGACAGCCGATCAAGTACGAGTTGGATAAAGAGGCGGGCACGCTGGTCGTCGACCGCTTTCTGTATACGCCCATGTCCTATCCGGGCAATTACGGTTTTGTACCGCATACGCTGTCTGAAGATGGCGACCCGATTGACGTGCTGGTGGTTAATACGCGCGAACTCGTTCCGGGCTGCGTGATCAACGTTCGTCCGGTCGGCGTTCTGATCATGGAAGACAACTCGGGCCAGGATGAAAAAGTCATCGCGGTTCCCGCGCACCAGCTGACGAAACGTTACGATCATGTGCTTGAACACACCGATCTGCCGGACATTACAATGCAGCAGGTCGAGCATTTTTTTGAACACTACAAAGACCTGGAGCCCGGCAAATGGGTCCGAATTGGCGACTGGTATGGTGCCGAGAAGGCGCGCGAACTGATCGTTGAAGCCATCAATCGTGCGCGCCGCGCGGATCACCGAGACGCGAAGAACGCTTCCTGACGTTCATCGTCGCCCTGTATTGATGTGTTGGACGCTGGCACAATGTCAGACTCAGCGGAAACTCAGAGGACGGCATGCCAGGACTGTATTTCGAGGAATTCACCGTCGGTCAGACCTTTGACCATCCCATTCGGCGGACGATCACCGAAACCGACAATGTGCTCATGACAACCATGACGCACAATCCGGCCGCCCTGCACCTCGATGCCGAGTACATGAAAAATACCGAGTATGGACGGCCACTGGTCAATAGCTGCCTGACTTTGAGTTTCATGGTGGGAATATCGGTCAACGACACGACGCATGGCACGACCGTGGCGAACCTTGGCTGGGATGAGGTGCGTTTTCCGAAACCCTTATTCTGCGGCGACACTATCAACATTCAAACCGAAGTCCTGGAGTTACGCGGCAGTAAATCGCGGCCGGAAAATGGAATCGTCATATTCCTGCATCGTGCTTTCAATCAAAAAGGTGAATTGGTCGGCGAGTGCAAGCGTTCAGCCTTAATGTTGCGTAAGCCAAAATGATTCGCAGTTTTCTATTCGTACCGGCCGACAGCGAGCGAAAGCTGCAAAAAGCCGGCGAGAGCGGCGCAGACGCACTAATCCTTGACCTGGAAGACTCCGTCAACGTCGACGCGCGCCCGGATGCGCGTAAGCTCGCTCGCGAATACCTTGCCGGCAAAGAAAACGTCTGGGTTCGAATTAACCCGATCGACAGCGAGGACGCGCTGGCCGATCTTGAGAGCGTTATGCCGGCGTCGCCCGCTGGCATTGTTTTGCCGAAGCCACGCAGTGCAGCAGCGGCTGTCGAGCTTGCCGTACGACTGACTGCGCTGGAAGCCGAGCATCGGATAGAACCCGGCAGCACCCGAATTATTTCGCTTTGCACCGAACACCCAGAGGCGTTGTTGACACTGGGTTCGTATGTCGCGGCGACCGAACGACTCGCAGGGCTGTCCTGGGGTGCCGAAGACCTGAGCGCGGCGCTCGGTGCATCGACCAATCGCGACGACGAGGGCAACTGGCTGCCGACTTACGAAATGGCGCGTTCGATGTGCCTGATCGCAGCGGCAGCAGCCGAAGTCGCAGCGATCGAAACCGTATTTACAGACTTCAAGAATGCCGAGGGCCTGCAGGGCACGGCAGCGAAGGCACGGCGAGATGGCTTTTCGGGAATGCTGGCAATCCATCCAGCACAGATCGAAACCATCAATGCGGCGTTTGTGCCGACATCGGCCGAACTTGACAATGCCGAGAGAATCGTCGAATTATTTGCCGCCAATCCCGGCGCGGGCACGATCGGGATGGACGGCAAGATGATTGACCGACCACATCTCGTACAGGCCAGGCGCCTGCTCGAGGTTGCACAACAAATAGAATCAAAAGGGCAGTAGACATATGGAATCGCACATCTATCCGGTACCCGCAGCGACCGAAAAGCGCGCGCTCATCAAGGCCGCCGACTATGTAGAAATGTATGCAAGATCAGTGGACGATAATGAAGGCTTTTGGGCTGAACAGGCAAAACGCATCGACTGGATCAAGCCATTCAGTATTGTGAAAGATGTGAGTTTTGCGAAAGATGACTTGCATATTCGCTGGTACGAAGATGGCACATTAAACGCCTGTTACAACTGCGTTGATCGGCACCTCGAGACCAAAGGCGATGAGGTTGCGATCATCTGGGAGGGTGATGATCCCGCTCGCGATCTGAAAATCACGTATTCGGATTTACATCAACGCGTTTGCAAATTTGCCAATTCGCTGAAAGCGCTGGGTGCAAAAAAGGGCGACCGCATCACGATTTATATGCCAATGATTCCAGAGGCGGCCGTTGCAATGCTCGCCTGCGCGCGGATCGGTGCCATTCATTCGGTTGTTTTCGGCGGTTTTTCGCCAGATGCGCTGGCAGGCCGCATACATGACTGTGAATCAAATATTGTCATTACGGCTGACGAAGGCGTTCGCGGTGGCAAGGCGATTCCGATGAAAGCCAATGTCGATGCCGCAGCCGCTCAGAAGAAAGTGACAACGCTCGAAAAGGTATTGGTCGTCCGCAATACCGGAAACGAAATCGATTGGGTGGATGGGCGCGATGTTTGGTTGCACGAGATCGAAGCCGAATTTGATGCCGATTGCCCCTGTGAAGAGATGAGCGCTGAAGATCCGTTGTTCATCCTTTACACGTCAGGTTCAACAGGCAAGCCAAAGGGCGTGCTGCACACGACCGGCGGTTACCTTGTCTATGTGTCAATGACGCATGAATACGTATTTGACTACCAGGCTGGCGACGTTTACTGGTGCACGGCGGATGTTGGCTGGGTAACCGGCCACAGCTACATCGTCTACGGCCCGCTTGCCAATGGTGCGATCACGTTGATGTTCGAAGGTGTGCCCAATTACCCAACGTCGTCGCGCTTCTGGGAGGTTTGCGACAAGCACCAGGTGAATATTTGCTACACCGCGCCTACGGCTATCCGTGCCTTGATGCGCGACGGCGATGGGCCAGTCAGGAAAACGTCGCGCAAAAGTTTGCGGCTGCTCGGGTCCGTTGGTGAACCGATCAACCCGGAGGCCTGGGAATGGTACTACCGGGTTGTTGGTGACGAGCGTTGTCCCATCGTCGACACCTGGTGGCAAACGGAGACCGGCGGCATCCTGATCAGTCCCTTGCCGGGTGCGACTGCGATGAAGCCCGGTTCCGCGACCAAGCCGCTGTTCGGCATCATGCCGGCGATTGTCGACGGTGAGGGCAAGGAACTGGATGGTGCGACAGAGGGTAATCTCATCATCCGCGACAGCTGGCCCGGGCAGATGCGAACAGTTTATGGTGATCACGATCGATTCGTCCAAACCTATTTTTCCACCTTTGAAGGCAACTACTTCACTGGCGACGGGGTGCGCCGTGACGCGGACGGTGATTACTGGATTACAGGGCGCGTCGATGACGTCATCAATGTGTCCGGTCATCGTATGGGTACGGCGGAAGTCGAAAGCGCACTGGTCTCCCATCACGATGTGGCCGAAGCTGCCGTCGTCGGTTATCCACACGACATCAAGGGGCAGGGTATCTACGCCTACGTGACGCTGATGAAAGATGTGCCGGCGAGTGACGAGTTAATGGCAGAGTTGTTGCAGTGGGTGCGCAAGGAAATCGGCCCGATCGCCAAACCGGATCTTATCCAATGGGCGCCCGGTCTACCGAAAACGCGGTCCGGAAAAATCATGCGGCGAATCTTGCGCAAGGTTGCTGCGGATGACTTTGGGAATCTTGGCGATACATCGACGCTTGCCGATCCGGCGGTCGTTGATGACTTGATTGAGAATCGCCAGAACCGGGCTGGCTGTTAACAGGCCCTGGGGTCAGGCTTTCAACTTGTCCGGTGATATTTCACGAGACATCGAATCTTCCAGTTCGCTGATAAAACTGTGATCGATCTCGTTGGCGTCGGTAATGGACAGGGGATCAACGACGTCGTCATTCTCGAACGCAGATTGCTGAGGAAGTTGCGACGCATCGAGCTTTTGCGTCGTCATCAGGCCCGGCTCATCCAGGTCGTCTGAGGCGTCGTCCGAATTGGCCGCGGGCTCGGCCTCTAGCCGGTCGTGGCGCTGATATTCGGCCACCTGCCGTTCGTAGGCTTTGACAAATTCTTCACCGAACATTTGTGGGAAGCGACCGCCGCCTTTTTCGGTGATGATCGGGTACAGGTCCTTGTAAAGATCCCAGTATTTGGATTTATTGGTAAAACGTAACAGTCCGCCTCCCAGCGTGCGGTCGAAGCCTTCCTGCAACTCGTCTGGCTCAAAACGATCGGCGAATTCAAGAAACGCGCTGTTCATCGCATCAAGAAATGCATTCTGATGGTTCAACAGGTCGCGGCAAACCTCACGGATAGAATCCTTGGCGCCGAGATAGTCACCTTCACCACCGACCAGCAATTGCTTGATCAGATCATTAGTGTTTTCAGAAAACTTCATCGGATTGTTGTGACGCGGCAAAACGGTCGTCTGATCCAGGCGAAACGCATTTTTTAAGTTGGCGCGATTGGCCAGTAGGTCGGTCGCGCCTTTGACAAATTCACGCAGTACTTGCCCCGCAGTCAGCATCATATCCGGGCGATTCACGGTTGGGTGTAACTCGACGCGACTGACGCCGAGGCCATCCAGGAACGAGTCGAACAAGTCTTCGGCGGTAACCTCCATGGACGACGGATCGATTGTCGCCTTCTTCTCTTGTTCGACAGGCACCTTGATGACCGGTGCAGCTTGCGGCACCGATTTCCTGGGACCACTGCCGAATAACGTGGATTGAAACTCTTCGTCGCCGGTAATTTCTTCTTCATCGAGGAGCTTGATGCCGGTGCGCAATGAAACCTCATCGACCATCTGCTGGCTGTGATTCGGCGCACTGTGTGGATCGTTTTCCAGTGGGATGACCAGGCTTTCGCCAGAATCGACCGACACCCGAAACTTGAAATCGCCCATACGCAGTGTGTCACCATCGAACAGGCGGCGTGGATTGCCCTTGCCGATCGGCTCCATCTCATTATTCACATAGACGCCGTTGCTGCTGGTGTCGATCAAATAGTAGATACCACCCTTAAAATCAATAGCGGCATGGCGTCCGGAGATATAGCGATCCGGGTCCGGGAGAATCCAGTCGTTCTGCAGTGAGCGGCCAATCGTGCCACCATTGTCGAAAAATTCACGGACGGCATCGTCGCCGACGAGATCGGCATTATCGCTGACAATTTTAAGCTCTAACGGCATGGAGTTTTCCGGTCTGATTAGAGGTCAAATTTTGCAATGAAACAAGGAGATAGGATGCCGAGTAGTTCACATAATGGCGTGCAGGCCCGGTTCAATGATGTGAAATAAATACCATATATGGATTGATGGGTGCTGAGCGGCAAATTCGCGCCCTTTCGAGCCGATTTCTTTATACTACGCGACCTCAAAAAGGCAGCCAGCAAAATGAGCCAAAAACAACTCTTCAAAGTCATCTTCATGAGCCGCGGACAGATCTATGAGATCTATGCGCGGGGTGTCGGCCATGGCGACATGTTCGGATTCGTCGAGGTCGAGGAACTCGTCTTCGGTGAGCGAACAACGCTTGTGGTTGATCCGTCAGAGGAAAAAATCAAAAGCGAATTTGAAAACGTGAAGCGCACCTATTTGCCAATGCACGCGATCATCCGCATCGACGAGGTCGACAAGCAGGGGATCAGCAAAATCAGCAAGCTTGACGGCGGCAACGTGACCCAGTTTCCTGTACCGGTGTATACGCCGGGCGACAAGGGCTAGTATCATCCCGATTTCGTCCCGACCACCCTCACACTATGCTTGAACTGCCCGGTCAGCCGGCTCTCTCAAATTTTCGTATCGCCAAACTGACGCGGGCCCTGAAGTGCCTTGACGATCGAGTCGATTCGCTGCAAGCGGTTTTCATTTATTTCGTCTCTTGCAATAGCAATCTGTCCCGCGAACAACGCTCGCGGCTCGAGGCCCTGCTGTTGTCCGGCGAAAAGTCCCCGCAATCCAAACGAGGCGCACACAATCTCTTTGTTGTGCCGCGACCCGGTACGATTTCGCCGTGGTCGTCGAAAGCAACGGATATTGCCAAAGCGTGTGACATTGATGCCGTTGATCGCATTGAGCGTGGCATCTGCTATTCGCTGAAGTTTGTAAAGAAGGTGTCCAATGACGAGCTCATCGCGCTGGCACCGAACCTGTTTGATCGCATGACTGAAGCTGTTTTCACCGACAGCAGTGACGCGGAACGATTGTTTGAAGTTCATGGGCCGTCGCCGCTGGTCACCATTCCGTTGAAGGCGGAAGGTCGCGATGCGTTAGCCACTGCAAATACCTCCTTGGGCCTCGCATTGAGTGACGGCGAGATTGATTACCTGGTCAGCAGTTACACCGATCTGGACCGCGACCCGACCGATGCCGAGCTGATGATGTTTGCGCAGGCGAACTCGGAGCATTGCCGACACAAAATTTTCAATGCGAGCTGGATCATCGATGGCAAACCGCAGGACAAGCGCTTGTTCGGCATGATTAAGTCGACGACCGAGAAAACGCCGGCGGGTGTCATCTCGGCCTACACGGACAACGCCGCCGTCATCGAAGGCTGGGATGGTGCACGACTGATGCCAGCGCCGGGCAGCCGTGAATTCACCTACGTTGATGAGCCGATCCACATACTGATGAAAGTGGAAACTCATAATCATCCGACAGCCATCTCGCCGTTTCCGGGTGCCGCGACCGGGTCCGGCGGCGAAATTCGTGATGAAGGCGCGACCGGGCTGGGCGCGAAACCGAAAGCGGGTCTGTCCGGTTACAGCGTTTCGCATTTGAGAATTCCCGGTTTTGCGCAGCCCTGGGAAGACGACTTCCCACATCCGGATCGAATGGCAACACCGCTGGACATCATGATTGAAGGACCGATCGGCGGCGCGGCGTTCAACAACGAATTTGGCCGGCCGAACCTCGTCGGGTACTTCCGCACCTTTGAGGCGCATTTGCCGGGGCTTCCGGATAACGAGATTCGCGGTTATCACAAGCCCATCATGATTGCCGGCGGTGTCGGCAATGTACGTGCCGAACACGCCAACAAGATTGATGTACCGGTGGGCGCCAAAGTGGTCGTAATTGGCGGGCCGGCCATGCTAATCGGCCTTGGCGGAGGTGCGGCTTCGTCGCTGGCCAGCGGTACATCGAGTGAAGACCTCGATTTTGCCTCCGTACAACGGGGCAATCCCGAAATTGAGCGTCGTGCACAGGAAGTTATTGATCGCTGCTGGGCGATGGGCACGAACAATCCGATTTTGCTGATTCACGATGTCGGGGCAGGTGGTCTATCGAATGCGGTACCGGAAGCCGTGGACCACAGCAAGCACGGTGCTGTCATCGAGCTTCGCGATATCGCGAATGCCGAGCCCGGCATGTCGCCGATGGGCATCTGGTGCAACGAGGCGCAGGAGCGCTACATCCTGCTCGTCGGTGATGACCGCATTGACGAGTTCAGAGCGCTGTGCGAACGCGAACGTTGCCCCGCCTCAATCATTGGCACGCTTACAGACGACGGCAACCTGCTTGTCAACGACAGGACGTTGGGCAAGCGTGTTGTGGACATGCCAATGCAAATGTTGCTCGGCAATCCGCCAAAGATGGAGCGCGATGTCGCGCACCAGCACTTGCCTGACGACGAGCTGATTCTCGACGGAATTGATCTTGAGGAAGCGGCAATGCGGGTGCTGCGGTTCCCGGCGGTCGCCGACAAATCATTCCTGATTCACATCGGTGATCGAACGGTCGGCGGCTTGACTGTACGCGACCAGATGATCGGTCCCTGGCAGGTTCCGGTAAGCGACCTTGCCATTACCGCCTCGAGCTTTAACAGCCGCACGGGCGAAGCCATGGCGATGGGTGAGCGCACACCGCTCGCCGCAAGCAATGCGCCGGCGTCCGGTCGCATGGCAGTGGCAGAGTCAATAACCAATATTGCTGCGGCACCGATTGCACACTTAAGCAAAGTTCGTCTTTCCGCCAACTGGATGGCGGCTGCCGGGCACCCGGGTGAAGACGCGAACCTGTTCGATACCGTGAAAGCGGTCGGCGATGAATTGTGCCGGGAAATCGGTGTGGCGATTCCAGTCGGCAAGGATTCGATGTCGATGCGAACACGTTGGGAAGATGAAACAGGTGAACACCAGGTGGTCGCACCGGTGTCATTGATCGTGTCGGCTTTTGCGCCGGTTACGGACGTTGTGAAACACCTGACGCCGCAATTGCGCAAGACGGAAGTGTCGAGTTATTTGTTGCTGTTCGATCTTGGCAGGGGCGCTAATCGCATGGGTGGCTCGTGCCTGATGCAGGCCTATCGTCGCACCGGTGGCCGCACACCCGATCTCGACGAGGCATCGCTACTAACGGGCTTTTTCGCGGCAATTCAGGAAATGAACAGTCGCGGTATGCTGCTGGCCTATCACGATCGCAGCGACGGCGGCTTGTTCGTGACCGTCGCCGAGATGATGTTCGCCAGCCGGCTGGGCGTGAATCTATCGCTCAGTGGTTCTCGTATCGACATTCTGCGACAGCTGTTCAGCGAGGAGCTGGGCGCAGTTGTGCAGGTCGAGAAAAACCAGCTAACTCAGGTGCAAATGGTGCTGGATCGATTCGACGTTACGGCCTCGGCGATTGGGCGAGTTGATAATTCGGACCAGCTTATCGTGCAAAACGATGACGATGTGATGCTGGAATTTGACCGGACTGCAATGCAACGTGAGTGGTCCGCAATGAGTTATCGCATTCAGGCCTTACGTGACAACCCGACGACTGCGAAGCAGGAATTCGACCGCATTCTGGATCGCAAGGATCCTGGTTTGAGTGCAAGGCTAACATTCGATCCGACCGATAATTTTGGTCGAGCGCCGATTGCCGGCGTGTTGCCACGCGTCGCCATACTTCGCGAGCAGGGAGTCAACAGCCAGTACGAAATGGCGGCTGCCTTCATGCGTGCTGGCTTTGCCGCAGTCGATGTACACATGAGCGACCTGTTGAGTGGTCGCGATACGCTGGATGACTACCAGGGTGTGGTTGCCTGTGGTGGATTTTCCTTCGGCGACGTGCTGGGTGCGGGCGGGGGTTGGGCCAAGTCCATTCTGTACCACAACCGAACACGCGACCAGTTCGCTGCCTTTTTTGAGAGACGGGATAGCTTCGCGCTTGGCGTTTGCAATGGCTGCCAAATGCTGTCGCACTTGCGAGAACTAATCCCCGGTGCCGCGCACTGGCCGCGATTCCTGCGCAATACTTCAGAACAATTCGAAGCGCGACTGAGCCTCGTCGAGGTGCTCGAAAGCCCATCGTTATTCCTCGCGGGCATGGCCGGCTCAAAAATGCCGATCGCGACATCGCACGGTGAAGGCAGGGCTGAATTTGCAGACGATACGGCGCGATATACCTCGTCGTACACGGTCGCGATGCGCTACGTTGACAACTATGGGCGAGTCGCCGACAGCTACCCGGCGAACCCGAATGGCTCGACGGATGGAATCTGCGGGCTAAGTAATGAAGATGGTCGTGTGACCATCATGATGCCGCATCCTGAGCGCGTCGCTATGACCAGCCAAAACGCCTGGCACCCGGAAAACTGGGGTGCTGAGGGACCGTGGATGAGAATCTTTCGGAATGCCCGCTACGCGCTGTCGTAGTGCGGCAGCAATCGCTCAGGCAGACTGGAGACTGCTGTTGTTCTCTTCAGTTACGAAAAAACGCCGTACCTTAATTGCGCGCGTCAGTTTTCCGTGACGAACAAAACACTGATAGAACATGTCTTTCATGATTTCGAGCAGGATACCGGCCTGTGAACGATTCAGTAGCGGTAAATCCTCTTCCTGCCCGGAGCCGAACAAGACGGCCTTTATTGGTGCGAATGTCTCGTCGTCAATGCCGGCAATATCCTGCGCGGCCATCACTTCCTCAAACGCTCGCAGTTTTCCGCCTTCGCCGAGTGCACTAAAGGAACTCTTGGCGGCACGGCGGCACATTGATGCAAAGGCATTGAAATTATTCTGCGAGTAGCACGACAGCGCTTCACGGAACATCACTTCCGTGTGCTTGGGTAAGTAGGAAAACGCGAATTTCTCTTTTGGCCGTTCGAGCTCGATAAAATTGCGCAGCAATTCGACGCGATTGTCGCTGTATTCACGCACGGTAAATCTCAAAAATACGGGCGCGTGGCAGGCATCACATTGGTACACGAGGCCGACGTGTTTCGGTTTGTCGCGGAGTAGTGCGGCGGCATCCGGAACGGACTGCGGACTCATATGCGCGTAGACGCCACAGTAAGGGCACTCGAGCCCTAAACGTTCCACGAGTTCGCTCTCAACCCCTTGATCCTTATTTAAAACGATTGACATTGTCGTTGATCATTTCGTTTACGTGTTGTTATGTAAACGAGTATGCACGAACGAAATTCGCCCGCTACGTGTCCTTAACATAATAAGAAAATCCTCACTGCCTCCAGGCTCCGACCGCAATTCTCGCTTGTTCGTTCAACGGTCTTGCTACAAGCGATGTGCGACTCAAAGTGACTTCGAATTGAGCGCCATCGGCCATCGGCAAATAGGTTGCCGAACCGTAGTACGCATCGACGCCGGGCATCAAAACCGGAAACTTCCGCGCAACGCGCCAGACATCCAGTGGCAGTTCGTCAGACAGCGCGTGCACTGTGCGCACCTGGGTCCGTTCATCATCGATATTGGAGTAGCGGCCGCTGAGTCGATCCAGCTGGTAGATTGGATCGAGTCCCAGCAGCGTCGCGGGCGGTTTCCAGTTGATGACGCGCGCGTCCATTTGCCATTCGTCGCCGCGCAAGGTCAGCAGCCGATCGGTCTTGCCATCAATCATGACGCGTGCGGTGTACTCGCCGGGTGCTATCAATGAAAACTCGATGCGACTCACCAGCGTTTCATCGACGAGGCGACCGTAGCCGTAATAACTGAACGCGAGCAGGATACTGGCGCTGCCGACTGCACCGGATACGACGCCACCTGCGAGCGAGCGTGTGGCACGGACGGGTCGTCGCCGACGTGCGTGGCGCAGCATCGAAAACAGGAAGTACAGCGCGATGATCGTGAAGACAGCGCTGGCCGCCAGCAGCAGGTTCATCGTATGTTCTCCGGTTAGGCTTAAGCGTCCAGTCTCTTATACTTGATTCGATGCGGGTTTGCCGCATCGGCGCCAAGGCGACGTTTGCGGTCCGCTTCATAGTCCGCGTAGTTGCCTGCAAACCATACGACTTCGCTGTTGCCCTCAAACGCCAGGATGTGGGTCGCAATGCGATCGAGGAACCATCGATCATGCGAGATAACGATGGCCGAGCCGGGGAATTCCAGCAGCGCCTCTTCCAGTGCACGCAAGGTTTCGACATCGAGGTCATTGGTTGGCTCATCAAGCAGCAACAGGTTGCCGCCGGCGCGCAGCATCTTGGCCAGGTGCACGCGATTGCGTTCACCACCCGATAGCAGGCCGATTTTCTTTTGCTGGTCCTGCCCGCGAAAGTTAAACCGCCCGACGTAGGCACGCGACGAGGTTTCATAATTACCGACCTGGATCAGATCCAGTCCATCGGAGATTTCCTCCCAGACCGTCTTGTCATCGTTCAGGCTGTCGCGTGATTGATCAACGCTGGCGAGTTGTACCGTATCGCCGAGGCGCAGTTTTCCAGCATCCGGCTTTTCTTCGCCCGTAATCATGCGGAACATCGTCGTTTTACCGGCACCGTTCGGCCCAATGACGCCGACAATGCCGCCCGGCGGTAGCTGAAAGCTCAATCCATCGATCAACAGCTTTTCACCAAAGCCCTTTTTGAGGTCATTAACTTCGAGAACAACATCGCCCAATCGCGGTCCGGGCGGAATGTAAATCTCGTTGGTTTCGTTGCGTTTTTGATATTGGGCGGAGGAAATCTCGTCGAACTGGCGTAGTCGGGCTTTCGATTTTGCCTGGCGGCCCTTCGGATTGCTGCGTACCCATTCAAGCTCGGAGGCCATCGCTTTCTGGCGCGCCTTTTCCGACGCATCTTCGTTTTTCAGGCGATCCTCTTTTTGTTCAAGCCAGGAAGAATAATTACCTTCCCAGGGAATGCCGTGGCCACGGTCCAGCTCCAGGATCCAGCCAGCGACGTTGTCGAGGAAGTAGCGATCATGCGTAACCGCAATGACGGTGCTCGGGTACTCGTCCAGGAAGCGCTCGAGCCAGGCCACGGACTCTGCATCCAGATGGTTGGTGGGTTCGTCCAGCAACAGCATGTCTGGCTGCGATAGCAGTAAGCGACACAGGGCCACTCGCCGTCGTTCGCCTCCCGAAAGCCTGGTGACATCGGCATCCCAAGGCGGTAAACGCAGCGCATCGGCCGCGACTTCCAGCTTGCGGTCGACCTCCCAGCCGCCTGCGGCTTCAATGGCGTCCTGCAGTTTGCCTTGTTCTTCCAGCAACGCATTCATTTCGTCGTCGTCCATCGGCTCGGCAAATTTGTTGCTGATCTCGTTGAAGCGATTCAAGAGTTCGATCGTTTCTCCGAGTCCCTCCTCAACATTGCCGCGCACATCCTTGTTCGGATCGAGTTCGGGTTCCTGCGGGAGGTAGCCAATATTAATGCCAGGTTGTGGTCGCGCTTCGCCGTCAATCTCGGTATCCAGACCGGCCATGATGCGCAATAAGGTTGATTTACCCGAGCCATTTAGCCCCAGAACGCCGATTTTCGCGCCCGGAAAAAAGGACAGGGAAATGTCGCGCAGGATGTACCGTTTGGGGGGCACAACCTTCGCAACGCGATTCATTGTGTAGATGTATTGAGCCATGGTCCGACCGATAGTTATGAAGCGCGCATTATCCGGTATGCTGCAACGCATTAAAACAGCCATAAGACGTCCATGAGCGACACCGTGCTTGTTTACCGGGGAAAAGAGATCGCGGCTTACGGCTTCGGCGATCCGCATCCGTTCGGCACCGATCGCCACGATGTGTTTCACACGGAACTCGACCAGGCTGGATTGTCGGCGGGCGTAAGCTACGGCCACCCACGTCCCGCACTGGTCGACGAGCTGGCTTTATTCCACACCGCTGAATACATCGACAAAGTGTCACGGCTATCGGCCGAAGGCACTGGCTTCCTCGACGAAGGCGATACACCTGCAATGCCCGGTATCTACGATTCGGCGTCCGCCGTCGTTGGCGCCGTGCTCTGTGCCGTTGATGAGGTGATGCACGGTAATCACAAACGGGCTTTCGTACCAATCGCCGGTCTGCATCACGCCGGGCGTGATCATGCAGCGGGATTTTGCGTATTTAACGACTGCGGTGTGGCCGCTGAATACCTGCGCAAGCAATTTGGCGTCCAGCGCATTGCGTACGTTGATATCGATGCGCATCACGGTGATGGGATGTTCTATGGCTTCGAAGAAGACCCCGACCTGATATTTGCGGACATCCACGAGGACGGGCGTTACCTGTATCCCGGTACCGGCGCCGCCGAAGAAACGGGAATCGGCCGGGCCAAAGGCACAAAACTCAATATTCCCCTCGCGCCAGGCGCGGACGATAGCGATTTTCACCAGGCCTGGAGCCAGGTCGAAGCCTTTTTGGAGGCGGCGAAACCGGAGTTCATACTGATGCAATGTGGCGCGGACAGCCTTGAGGGTGACCCGATAACGCATCTGTGCTGGACGGAAGAGGCGCATGCCTTCGCGGCCGCTGCGCTATGTCGGCTGGCCGACAAGCACTGCCAGGGGCGCATCATCGGCACGGGTGGCGGTGGCTACAATCGCCACAACCTCGCACGTGCCTGGACGCGCGTCGTGCAATCCTTCGTGGAAACCCGCTAGAACCACAGGTAATATCGCCGTCTTTTCTGCCCATCTGCGGAGTTTCCATGTTCGATACCACCACGACGCTCGAGTCCTATGACCCTGACGTAGCCAAAGCCATTGCCCTGGAAGGAAAGCGCCAGGAGCAGCACATTGAGCTCATCGCATCGGAAAACTACGCCAGTCCGCGCGTGATGGCGGCACAGGGCTCGAAACTGACCAATAAATACGCGGAAGGCTATCCGGGCAAGCGCTATTACGGCGGTTGTGAGTTCGTCGATGTTGTCGAGGCACTGGCCATCGAGCGCGCGAAGCTGTTATTCGCTGCTGATTACGCCAATGTTCAGCCGCACTCGGGTTCGCAGGCAAATGCCGCTGTGTATCACGCATTGATCAATCCGGGCGACACGATTCTTGGCATGAGTCTTAGCGATGGCGGCCACCTGACTCACGGTTCGAAAGTGAATTTCTCGGGCAAGTTGTTCAATGCCGTGCAATACGGAATCGACAGTGAAACCGGACTGATCAACTACGACAACATTCAGGCAATGGCTAATGAGCATAAGCCGAAGATGATAGTCGCCGGTTTTTCAGCGTATTCGCAGGTAATGGACTGGGCCCGGTTTCGGCAAATCGCTGACAGCGTCGGCGCCTACCTGTTTGTCGATATGGCGCACGTCGCGGGGCTGGTGGCAACGGGTCACTACCCGAGCCCGATGCCGTACGCCGATGTGTGCACGACGACCACCCACAAGACCCTGCGCGGACCACGGGGTGGCTTAATTCTCGCGCGTGCCAACGACGAGCTGACGAAGAAATTCAATTCACTGGTGTTCCCCGGGACGCAGGGCGGACCGCTGATGCATGTCATCGCGGCGAAAGCGGTTGCGTTGAAAGAAGCGCTGGAACCGGAATTCAAGGTCTACCAGGGCCGGGTTTGCGAAAACGCGAAGGTCATGGCGCAGGTTCTTGCGGATCGCGGCTACCCGATTGTTTCAGGCGGTACCGAAAACCACCTGATGCTGGTCAGCCTTATTGACCGTGGTATCACCGGTAAGGCGGCAGATGCGTCATTGGGTCGCGCCTACATCACCGTTAACAAGAACTCGGTACCCAATGATCCGCAGTCGCCATTTGTTACCAGCGGCCTGCGCCTGGGCACGCCCGCCATTACAACGCGTGGCTTCGGCGTCGATGAGACCCGCCAGCTGACCGGATGGATTGCGGATATACTCGATGACGTTGATAACGAGGAAATCATCGATCGCGTCCGCGGACAGGTGCTGGAACTTTGCAAACGGTTCCCGGTATACGACTGACGGCCCGGTCGGCCAAGACATATGCATTGTCCGTTCTGCGCCAACGAGGAAACCAAGGTCATCGACTCGCGACTTGCGGGTGACGGGCGTCAGATTCGCAGGCGGCGGCAATGCCTTGCCTGTAACGAACGATTCACGACCTTCGAGACGGCCGAGCTGGTCATGCCGCGGCTGATCAAAACCGACAATTCCCGGCAACCGTTTGACGAGGCCAAGCTCCGCTACAGTATGGTTCGAGCGCTGGAAAAACGGCCAGTGCCGAGTGACGAACTCGAGCAATCCATCGGCCGTCTGATTCATAAACTGCGGACGATGGGCGAGCGCGAAGTGCCGTCACGGCTGGTTGGCGAACTGGTCATGGAAGAACTGCACGAACTGGACGAAGTGGCGTACGTGCGATTTGCATCCGTGTACCGTCGTTTTCAGGACATCACGGAATTCGAAGACGAAATCAAGCGCCTGCAAAAGATTTCAGAAACGGCAGCCAGCCGCGAGCAGATGTCCTTGTTGCCCGAGCTGCTTGGCAAGAAAGACCTGACGTAAAACCAATGTCCGAATTCTCTGAAAAAGATTGCGCGTATATGGCGCGTGCATTGCGGCTTGCCGAACGCGGCCGCCTGACCGCACATCCGAATCCAGTCGTTGGCTGTGTTTTGGTTAACAACGACGAGATTGTCGGAGAAGGCTGGCACGAACGAACGGGCGAGGCCCATGCTGAAGTCAACGCGCTGCAATCCGCTGGCAAAAAGGCCCGGGGCGCGACCGCTTATGTGACGCTCGAGCCTTGCGCACATCATGGCAAGACACCGCCTTGTACCGATGCGCTGATTGACGCCGGCATTGGCAAGCTGATCGCGGCGATGGTGGATCCGAATTCACAGGTTGCCGGGAGCGGTTTCAAGAGGTTGGTACAAGCCGGAATCGACGTACGGCAGGGACTGATGCAGGACGTGGCGACCAATCTGAACTGCGGTTTCTTGAAGCGAGTCACCAAAGGTCGACCCTACGTGCGCTTGAAAATTGCGTGCAGTATCGACGGCGCGATTGCGATGGCAAGCGGTGAAAGCCAGTGGATTACCGGACCTGAAGCTCGCAGCGACGTGCAGCGCCTGCGCGCGCGATCCGGCGCCATTCTGACCGGTATCGGCACGGTACTCGCCGACGATCCGTCGCTGAATGTCCGTGATAAACAGATTACGAGCCGTAGCCGGCAGCCATTGCGCGTTGTGCTCGACAGCGGGTTGCGTATGCCGCAGTCGGCAAGAATGCTGTCTTTGCCGGGCGCTACGCTAATTTGCTGCGTTGGCAAGCGTGCATCAGGCGATTTCGGGAGTTCCAACACTGAGGTCATGTCGTTCCCGGATGTCGACGGCCGGGTCAATGTTGATACCGTGCTGGAGGAGCTCGCGAACCGTAGTGTGAATGAGGTTCTGGTGGAGGCCGGTCCCAAACTGCTCGGCAATATGCTGGACCGGAGCCTGGTCGACGAACTTGTGATTTACCAAGCACCCCATATCATGGGGAACCAGACGCGCGGTTTTGTGGAAACGCCGGGCTGGACCTCGCTAACAGATCGTCGTGAGTTACAATTCGTCGATGTGCGCCGTATCGGTCGCGACACAAGAATGACTGCCACGCTGAAAAGCCCGGATTGAATCGAATCAATGTTCACAGGAATCATCAAAGCGAAGGGAATCGTTACTGCGATCAAACGGCAGGGTGGCGATGTGCGCCTGACGGTCCGTTCGGCGGATCTACCCTGGAGCGATTACAAACTCGGTGACAGCATCGCCGTCAACGGTGTTTGCCTGACGGCGGTCGAGTTTCATGCCGATGGCTTCGACACCGATGTCTCGATTGAGACCCTGGACGTTACGTCACTGGGACAGCTGAAAAGCGGCTCAGACGTCAATCTTGAGCCAGCGCTGAGCCTTGGCGAGCGACTGGGTGGGCACCTTGTCAGCGGTCACGTCGATTGCATTGGCATTGTTAAGTCACGCGCGGCCGATGCGCGCTCGATTCGTCTCTCGATTGAAATTCCGGCCGAGTATTCGCGCTATGTTGCGAAGAAGGGCTCCGTTTGCGTTGATGGCGTCAGTCTTACCATTAACGAAGTATCGGGAAACTGTTTCGAATTGAATATCATTCCACATACTGCAGCTGTCACGATAATCGACGACTATGCTGTCGGTACCCAGGTCAACGTCGAAGTGGATTTGCTGGCGCGTTATATCGAGCGGCTAATCAGCAAGGACGGCGACGGCATTTCTCTTGAACTATTAAAGGCGCATGGCTATGCCTGATAACACAACGATCCACCCAAGCGCGGTCAATAATCCATTTGCCGGCATCGAGGAGATTATTGCCGATATCAAAGCGGGCAAGATGGTCATCATGGTCGATGACGAGAACCGCGAGAACGAAGGCGATCTCATCATGGCGGCGGAAAAAGTTCGCCCGGAAGACATCAATTACATGGCGACGCATGGCCGCGGGCTGGTTTGCCTCACCTTGTCGCGCGAGCGCTGCGAGCAATTGCGATTGCCGCTCATGGTCCGTGACACTGATCAGCACCACGCAACCAATTTTACCATTTCGATTGAGGCGGCCGAAGGCATTACCACCGGCATTTCCGCACACGATCGTGCCCGTACGATCCAGGCCGCGGTTGCATCGGGCGCCAAACCGGATCATCTGAGCCAGCCAGGGCATATCTTTCCGGTAATGGCGCAGCCCGGCGGTGTGTTGACGCGTGCCGGTCACACCGAAGCCGGTTGTGACCTCGCAAGACTCGCGGGACTTGAGCCAGCAGCCGCCATCGTCGAGATACTGAAAGAGGATGGCAGCATGGCGCGCCGGCCTGATCTTGAGGTTTTTGCGAAACGTCATGACATCAGGATTGGCACTATCGCAGACCTGATTCGCTATCGCCTCGACACTGAACGCAACGTGGAACGTATTGCGAAGGAGTCGGTCCGGACGGCACACGGTGACTTCGATCTGGTTTGCTATGACGATCGTGTCAATCGCGCCGTGCATGTCGCATTGGTTAAGGGCGACCTTTCGACGGTCGAATCGCCGCTGGTGCGCGTGCATTTGCAGGACACGCTCGGCGACGTCATTGGCGTCAACAGTCCGTCTTTGGGTTGGCCGATCAGCAGTGCTATCAAGCGCATCGCTGAAGAAGGCGTCGGCGTGATCGTGTTGTTACGCGATCAGGAAACGTCGAGAAATTTCATGGATGCGGTTGAGTCGCTCGGTGAGCAGCACGATGAACTCGACGAACGTCGCTCGGGTGACGAAGTCCTGCGGACCTACGGTGTCGGCGCGCAAATACTGCGCGACCTCGGGTTGAGCAAAATCCGTGTATTATCGGCGCCTAAACATATGTATGCGATTTCCGGATTTGATCTCGAAATCACCGGATACGTCTCAGAGTAAACGTAACGATGGACAATATTAAGACCACAGAAGGTGATGTCATGGTTCGCGATGGACGATTCGCGATCGTTGCTTCGCGCTTCAATGAGTTCATCGTCGAGTCTCTGATCAAGGGTTCGCTGCACTGTCTCAGACAGCACGGCGCGGTCGATGGCAACATTGAAATTTTTCGCGTGCCCGGCGCATTCGAGATGCCGGTTGCGGTGGACAAAGTGGCAGCAACGCGACGATTTGACGGCATTATCGCGCTTGGCGCCGTCATCCGCGGTGGCACGCCACATTTTGACTACGTGGCAGGTGAGTGTGTCAAAGGTGTCACAGCAGCGTCGGTCAAGCACGGCATCCCGGTCGGCAACGGCGTACTGACCGTCGATACGATAGAACAGGCGATTGAACGTGCCGGTACCAAAGCGGGAAACAAGGGCGAAGAAGCTACACTGGCCGTCATCGAGATGGTCAATCTATTGCGTCGCATCGACTAAAGCCAAAGGGACGGTTTGATGAGCAAGGCCAGTTCAAAAGGAGCGGGCGCCCGCACGCGTGCACGCGAACTGATGGTGCAGGCGCTTTATCAGAAACAGATTGCGGGGCACGCAACGGCGGAGCTTACGGCCCAGTTCCATGAGCAGGCCGCCTACCAGCGTGTCGATAAAGAATATTTTGATGAGCTGTTTCCTGCGATCAGTAATTCGCAGCACGAAATTGAGAAAAAAATTGACGATCTGATTGATCGACCCCTGGAGCAACTGGATCCGGTGGAACTCGCAATCCTCTTGATTGGTGTCTACGAACTCGAATCCCGCCTCGATATCCCATATCGCGTCGTCATTAATGAAAGCGTCAACCTGGCCAAACGCTTCGGTTCAATTGAGGGCCACAAATACATCAATGCCTGCCTCGACGTCGCGGCGAAATCGCTACGGGAAACCGAGGTGCGAGCTCGGAGCTAGCACTTTCATGAACGAGTTCGAGCTGATCGGCCGCTATTTCGATCGCAAGCAAAAACCCGCCGATGTCAAAGTCGGCGTGGGCGACGACGGCGCGGTACTGGTGCCGGAAACAGACCGCGACCAGGTTCAGGTCATCGACACCTTGATCGCTGGCGTGCATTTTCCCGTTGAAACGAAGCCCGCCGATATCGGCTATCGCGTGGTCGCCGTCAACCTGTCCGACATTGCGGCGATGGGCGCGCGCCCGCGCTGGATGACCTTGGCATTGACGCTGAATGACAACAGCGAACAATGGCTGCAATCGTTCACGAACGGCTTGTTCGAAGCCGCCGATGAACACAACGTCGCCCTGGTCGGCGGCGACACCACCCGCGCCGCACAAGTTACGGTGACAGTCACCATAACCGGCGACGTCGAGCGCAATGCTGCGCTCTTGCGTAGCGGTGCCAATGTGGGTGATACGATTTACGTGACCGGCACGCTCGGCGATGCCGCGGCCGGTCTTGACTGCTTGCGACGGCATCAGGCTGACGCCTTCCTGGTTTCGCGCTTCCTGCGCCCTACGGCCCGGATTGAAACGGGAAGGGCGCTGGTCGGCAAGGCGCATGCCGCGATCGACATCTCCGACGGCCTCGCTGGCGACTTGAAGAAACTGCTGTCGGCGAGCGGCCTCGGTGCGTGCGTTGAGATTGAGCGATTGCCCTTGTCGACACCGTTGCAGCAGCGCTTCGATGCCCAGCATCAGATGCGCTTCGCACTGACGGGCGGTGACGACTACGAATTGTGTTTTACCGCGGCAGCGGACACCGTGGCGGCTATATCAGGAATTACTGCAATCGGTACCGTGACCGAATCGCCGCAATTGACGTTCACCCTGGGTGGCGACGTTGTGGATATCGACGACAGCGGTTACCGTCACTTTGCATGACTAAGCCGCCCGACAATCTCGCCCGAACCGTACTGCGCGATCCCGTGCACTTTCTGGCATTCGGATTCGGTACCGGCCTGGCCCCGATAGCACCCGGCACCTTTGGTTCACTGCCCGGCATTCTGCTGTTCTGGTTAACGCTGCCATTCGGACATTATGTTCAATTAGGCATGGTGGCTGCAATCATTCTGGCCGGCATCTGGATTTGCGGTGAAAGTGCCAGGCGCATTGGCGTTCACGATCACGGCGGCATTGTCTGGGACGAGATCGCCGGCATGTATTTGACGCTGTTTTTCGCGCCCTTCACGGTGCCTGGCTGGGTACTGGCGTTCCTGCTATTTCGTCTGATGGATATTGTCAAACCCTGGCCGATTAGAGACCTGGATCACAGACTGCAAGGCGGGCTGGGAATTATGCTGGATGACCTCGCCGCCGCGCTGTATGCCGCTATTTTACTGGGTTTATACGGGTGGCTAATGACATAGATGATTGAGGCAACATGGCCGGCAACATTAGCGATATCAAGCGCCCGAAAGACGTCCCTGAGAAAATCGGCAAGTATGTCATCATCAACAAGATTGGCAAGGGCAGCACAGGCATGGTCTACCTGTCGCACGACCCTTACTATCGCCGCGACGTTGCGATCAAAGTCTACAACACCGAAGAAGATGCGGACGCAGAACGTGCACGCGTCGCACGCAAAATGTTTTTCAACGAAGCGCACATGGTCGGTATGTTGCAGCATCCGAACATCATGCCGATCTACGATGCCGGCGAAGAAGACGGCGCTTACTACGTTGTAACCGAACATATCCAGGGTGCCCGTACGCTGGCGGCCTATTGCCGACCCGACAACCTGCTGCGTGTCGACGATGTGGTCGAAATTATCTACAAGGTTGCGAAGGCGCTGCATTACGCGCACGGTCGAGGCGTTATCCATCGCGACATCAAACCCTCCAATATCATGCTCACGATCGACAACGACGTGCGCATCATCGACTTCGGCATTGCCATCGTCAGCGGCTCCGAAGTTTCTCGCATCGAAGGCATCGCCGGTTCACCGAGCTACATGTCACCGGAGCAAGTGCAATCCGAAGAACTGACGCCGCGTTCAGATCTGTATTCGCTTGGTGCGGTGATGTACGAATTACTGACCGGCTTTCGTCCATTCCGGGCAGATAACCTTTCGAAGCTGTTGCACCAGATCGTGTATGCAACACCGCCTCCGATTCACACCTATCGCGACGATCTTCCGGAAGAGCTCGAACATGTCGTGATGATGACGATGCAAAAGGAGCCGCACAAGCGGCTGACGACTGGCAACGCGATGTCCGCTGAATTGACACGTGTCTACAAAGACCTGCGGCAAAAATACGACAGCCTCGACAACCAGGAACATTTCGACCTGCTGCGCACGCTGACCTTCTTCCATGAATTTTCACATGCAGAAATTTGGGAAGTACTGCGGGCCTCGGACTGGCACGAGTACCAGGACAATGAAGACATCGTCCGTGAGGGCGAAGTCGACGATCGCTTCTACATCATCGTCGCAGGCACTGTTTGCGTGCAGGCCAACGGCAACAATCTCGGCAAGTTATCGAACGGCGCCTGTTTCGGCGAAACCAGTTATGTCCGTGGTGCACGTCGTCAGGCCTCTATCTGTGCGGACGGCCAGGTTACGATCTTGCGTGTAAGTTCGACATTAATGGAGCAGGTATCGTCAGCCTGCCAGCTACGATTCAACAAGGTTTTCCTGCGCTCGCTGATTACGCGACTTCAAGGTACCGGCGGCGCCAACACTTAAGCACCCCCCTAGGCAAAACGCGCCAATTCTCGCTACACTGCCCACTGTTCGAATCTGGGGTGTCCAATGTCAAAGCGATTTATTGGCCTGCTGGCCATACTGTTTTCCGTGTCTGCAATGGCCCAGGACCTTGATGTCGCAGTCAAAAAAGACTACGACGAGCATCTTGGTGGCTTGTTTGACTATTTTCATCGCAACCCTGAGCTGTCATCGGTAGAACACGAAACCGCGCGGCGCATGGCGCTGGAGCTCAGTCTGGCCGGATTCGATGTCACTGAAGGTGTCGGTGGAACGGGCGTCGTCGCAATGTTGGAAAATGGCGCAGGACCGCTCGTCATGATGCGTGCCGACATGGATGGCCTGCCCGTCGAAGAAAAATCCGGGCTCGCAAACGCCTCTCGCGCTCAGCAGAAAGATCCGATCACCGGCAACATGGTCTACACGATGCATGCCTGTGGACATGACGTACACATTACCAGTCTCGTCGGTACTGCACGGCAGATGGTTGCGCGCAAAGACGAATGGAAAGGCACGCTGATGCTCGTCGTGCAGCCCGCAGAAGAGCGCGTACTGGGTGCACGGGCAATGCGCGATGACGATATCTGGGGTCGCTTTGGTACACCGGATTACGCGCTGGCTTTCCACGTGTCATCCAACGACGTTGCCGGAATCATCAATGTTTCGGAAGGCAGCCCGTATGCGGGTGCCGATACGGTCGACATTATTATTCACGGTGTCGGCGCTCACGGTGCCAGCCCACATCGCGGCAAGGACCCGATTGTTCTCGGCAGCCAGATCGTGCTCGCACTGCAAACGCTGGTTGCGCGCGAGTTGCCCCCGCGCGACCCTGGCGTGGTAACCGTCGGTTCTTTTCACTCCGGCACCAAGCACAATATTATTTCGGACGAAGCCCATCTGCAGTTGACCGTGCGTAATACCAGCATGGAAACCCGTGAATTACTCTTGAGCGGTATCAAGCGCATCGCCGAAAATATGGGTCGGGTCGCCGGCTTGCCTGAGGATATGCTACCGGAAGTCATCGTATCGAACGAGAGCGTGCCGCCGACGATCAACGACGCAGCGCTCGCACGTCGCCTTAAGCAGGCGTGGAGCGAGGCGATGGGCGATGAAGCGGTCGTGGACATCCCGCCGACGGGCATGGGCGCAGAGGATTTCCCGTTTTTCACGGTAAATCCGAATATTACCAGCGTGTACTGGGAGATCGGTGGAACGCCGCAGGCGGACTTCGAGGCCGAGGCAGCTGGTGGACCGCCGGTACCGAGCCATCACTCGCCGCTGTTCAAAATCTCACCAGAACCGGCGGTAATGGCAGGCGTTGAATCGACGGTAGTCGCGCTGATGGAATTGATGTCAGATCGGTAGCGGCGCGTTTATGCCCATCCGGGTATCCAGCGCTCGCTCCTACGGTTCTTCGACTTCGAAATCCGATAAGTCTTCGCCGCCGGCGCTTTTCATCAGGATCTGGACTTTTAGCTCGGCATCCTTGAGGGCCGCCTGGCAGCCACGCGTCAGCTTAATGCCTTCTTCGAATTTTTTCATCGCCTGCTCGAGCGGCAGGTCGCCGGATTCAAGCTCGTCAACCAGCGCCTCGAGATCCGCCAGCGATTTTTCCAGGTTGATTTTTTTCTGGGCCGCCATAGTTTCAGTCCATGATTCAGTGCGCCGCTACGCTACAGACGAGTCGAATGTTCGTCAATGGCGCTCGGTTGACAGTGTACGATGCGCGCACTACAGTTATTGTATGTTAGAACCGTTCTAACACGAGCGTTTCTCAATTGAGAGGATAAGAAATGTCACTGAAAGACAGCAAAACCGAGCAAAATCTTAAAGATGCATTCTCCGGCGAGTCGCAGGCCAATCGTCGCTACCTGTACTTCGCAGCCAAAGCTGACGTCGAAGGTTACAACGACGTTGCTGCTGTATTCCGTTCGACTGCGGAAGGCGAGACCGGCCACGCGCACGGTCACCTGGAATATCTGGAAGAAACCGGCGACCCGGCGACAGGACTGCCGATCGGACCGACTTCAGCGAATCTCGGTGCTGCGATCGCAGGCGAAACTCACGAGTACACGGACATGTACCCCGGCATGGCGAAGACCGCGCGCGATGAAGGCTTCGACGAGATTGCCGACTGGTTCGAAACCCTGGCAAAGGCCGAACGTTCACACGCGAATCGTTTCCAGAAAGCACTCGACTCGCTTGATGACTAGCTAATTGTCCTCGGGCAAGCGCGAAGGCAGTCTTGAGACGCCGACCCGGCATCCACTCGACTGGCAGTCCGAAGAATTCTACGACGAAGCTCCTCTTTTTGAGGAGCTTGAGCGCGTCTTCGATATCTGCCACGGGTGCCGGCGTTGCTTCAATCTGTGTAACGCCTTTCCAACGCTCTTCGACGCCGTCGATGAATCCGCGACAATGGAAGTCGACGGCGTGCCCAAAAAAGTCTATTGGGAAGTCGTTGATCACTGCTACTTGTGCGACATGTGCTATATGTCGAAATGCCCGTACGTGCCGCCGCACGAATGGAATGTCGATTTTCCGCACCTGATGCTCAGAGCGAAGGCGGCGCGTTTCAGGAAAGAAGGTGCATCCGTTCGTGACAAGCTGTTGTCGGCAACGGATACCGTGGGCAAGCTCGCCGGTATCCCGGTTGTGGTTGACGTCGTAAATGCCAGCAATCGCAGCAAGACGGGCCGCAAGCTGCTTGAGAGCACGCTGGGTGTACATCGCAACGCACCGGTTCCGGAGTATCACTCGAAGACGGCGCGCAAACGACTCGCGTATTTGCGTGACATCGACAGCATTGAGACCAGGCCAACTTCGACGACTCGCGGCAAGGTTGCTCTGTATGCGACGTGCTACGGAAACCGCAACCATCCTGCGATCAATGAAGACCTGGTCGCGGTGTACGAACACAACGGTATTCCGGTGACGCTTTTTGAGAAGGAAGTTTGTTGCGGCATGCCGAAACTTGAACTTGGTGATCTTGAAGCGGTGGCCAAAGCCAAAGAGATCAACATCCCGATTTTGGCTGCAATGGTGGACGCGGGCTGGGACATCGTCACACCGATACCGTCATGCACGCTGATGTTCAAGCAGGAACTGCCGCTGATGTTTCCGGACGATGAGGATGTCGCGAAAGTGCAAGCGGCGATGTACGACCCGTTTGAGTACCTGATGCTGCGGCACAAGGACGGTGAATTGAAGACCGAATTCAAAAACTCTCTGGGCAAGATTTCCTACCAGGTGCCCTGTCATCTGCGTGTGCAGAATATTGGGCTGAAGACCCGAGATATCCTGCAACTGGTTCCCGATACTGAGGTTGAGGCGATTGAGCGCTGCTCCGGGCACGACGGAACCTATGCGGTGAAACGGGAGTTTCATGACATCGCGAAGAAGATTGCGGTACCTGTTGTGAATAAGGTGAAGCGCAGCGAGGCCGACCACTTTATCAGCGACTGCCCGATGGCGGCCGAGCAAATCGTGCAGGATCTCGATAACTATGAACCGACTAATCCGATGAGCCTGCTACGCAGCGCCTATGGAATCTGATATGCAAAAACTAACTCGCGACGATCTGTTTAGTCTTGAACAATACGCAGAACAACGTGGCTCATTTCGTGACAAGGTACTGCAGCACAAGCGCAACAGGCGTCTCGAACTCGGCACCAATGCCGCGTTGTATTTTGAAGACCGACTGACGATGCAATACCAGGTCCAGGAAATGCTGCGCATCGAGAAAATCTTCGAGGCGGATGGAATTAACGAAGAACTGGAAACCTACAACGCGCTGATCCCCGATGGTAGCAACTGGAAGGCGACCTTTATGATCGAGTTTCCGGAGGAAGGGCAACGCCGCGAAATGTTGACGCAACTGATCGGCATTGAAGATCGCGTCTACGTTCAGGTTGTCGATTTTGATCGCGTTTTTGCAATCGCAGACGAAGATCTCGAACGCTCAGACAAACACAAGACATCGGCTGTACATTTTCTTCGTTTCGAGCTGCCGAGCGAACAGGTCACGGCAGTCAAAGCCGGTGCAAGCTTTGTGGCCGGCATCGATCATGACAACTACCAGGTCGAAGTCAGTCCTGTCGCAGACAATGTGCGCCAGTCGCTGCTTGAGGATCTCAGCTGAATATAGCGGGTGCACCCCCAGGCCATTCAAGCTAAACTGCCGCCGGGCATTTTTCTGGTTTATTACTAGATGAGCAAACGATACGACGCTGCGGACATCGAAGTCCTTAGTGGGCTGGAGCCTGTACGGCGCCGGCCGGGCATGTACACTGACACGTCGAGGCCAAATCACCTCGCCCACGAAGTTATCGATAACAGTATCGATGAAGCACTTGCTGGCCACTGCAAGAAGCTCGAAGTCACGATTTATAAAGACGGCTCACTCGAGGTCTCGGATGACGGCCGCGGCATGCCGGTCGACAAGCACCCGAAGGAAAAGATTCCGGGTGTTGAACTGGTCCTGACACGCCTGCACGCGGGCGGAAAATTTTCCAACAACAATTACCAGTATTCGGGTGGCCTGCATGGCGTGGGCGTTTCTGTCGTGAACGCGTTGTCAAAAAATCTCGAAGTCTGGATTCGACGTGGCGGCAAGGAATACAACATGAGTTTCGCCGGCGGCAAAAAGCGCGGCAAGCTCGAGGTAGTTGGCACGGTTGGCAAGGCCAACACAGGCACGACGATTCGATTCTGGCCTGATGAGCAATACTTCGATTCTGTTAAATTTTCAGTCACCCGGCTAAAACATACATTGCGCGCCAAAGCCGTGCTGTGCCCGGGCATTACCGTCAAACTAAACGTTGAGAAACCCAAAGAGAAGATCGAGTGGTGCTACTCAGGCGGGCTTGAGGAGTATTTGCTGGAGGAAATCGGTGCGGCGGAAACCCTGCCGGCGAATCCGTTCTCCGGCAACATGACGGGCAATACCGAGGCTGTGGATTGGGCGCTGGTCTGGACAACCGACGGTGGTGCCAGCGTTACCGAGAGCTACGTCAACCTGATACCGACGCCGCAAGGCGGCACCCATGTCAACGGACTGCGGACCGGGTTGACGAACGCACTACGCGAATTTTGCGAGTTCCGGAACCTGCTAACGCGTGGTGTTGCACTTGCGCCGGAAGACGTTTGGGATGGTTTGAGTTTTGTGCTAAGTACCAAGCTTGAGGATCCGCAGTTCTCCGGCCAGACCAAAGAACGACTGTCGTCACGCGAATCGGCAGCGTTTGTCGCAGGACTCATCAAAGACAATTTTTCGGTGTGGCTGAATCAGCACCCTGAAACCGGCGATCAGATCGCGCAGCTTGCCATAAGCAAGGCGCAGCGCCGGCTGAAAGCTGCAAAAAAAGTGGTTCGCAAGAAGATTGTTTCGGGGCCGGCATTGCCCGGCAAACTGGCGGACTGCCGCTCGCAGGAACCGGAACTGTGTGAACTGTTTTTGGTGGAAGGTGATTCGGCGGGTGGATCGGCCAAGCAGGCACGTGATCGCTACACCCAGGCGATCATGCCGCTGCGTGGCAAGATCCTGAATACCTGGGAAGTCGAGACCAATGAAATCCTGGCATCGGCTGAAGTGCACGATATCTCCGTCGCCATCGGCGTCGATCCGGGTTCGAATGACATTAGCAATTTGCGCTACCACAAGATTTGCATTCTCGCGGACGCCGACTCCGACGGTTTGCATATCGCGACGCTGTTATGCGCGCTGTTCCTGCGCCACTTCCGGGAACTGGTGCTCGCCGGGCACATCTATGTCGCGATGCCGCCTTTATATCGCGTCGATGTCGGCAAAGAAGTTTTCTACGCACTGGACGAAGGTGAACGTAAAGGCATTCTCGATCGTATTGAGGCAGAGAAAAAGAAGGCAAAGGTCTCCGTGACCCGCTTTAAGGGTCTTGGCGAAATGGACCCGGAACAGCTGCGTGAAACAACGATGCATCGCGATACCCGTCGCCTGGTGCAGCTTACCGTCAAGTCCGGCGACAAGGCCGATCAGAACATGGATATGCTGCTGGCCAAGAAGCGCTCAAAAGACCGCCGCGTCTGGCTGGAAACCAAGGGCAATCTTGCCGAGGTATAGGGAGAGGTAGGGCCTGTGTGTGGTTGGTTGATCGTCGCGGCGCCGGCCCTTTTTCTGCCAGGCAAGATGCTGCGACGATCAACCAACCACACACAGGCCCAGCCATGCAAAATAGTTTGAATCTTGAAGGCGTCGAACAACAATCGCTTAAGGACTACACCGAGCGGGCGTATCTCGACTACTCGATGTACGTCATCCTGGACCGGGCGTTGCCACAAATCGGTGACGGCCTGAAGCCAGTCCAGCGTCGGATTATTTATGCGATGAGTGAGCTCGGCTTGTCAGCGATATCCAAGCCAAAGAAGTCGGCGCGCACGGTCGGCGATGTCATCGGTAAATTTCATCCGCACGGTGACTCCGCCTGTTACGAAGCGATGGTGTTGATGGCACAGGGTTTTTCCTACCGCTATCCAATCGTCATCGGGCAGGGCAACTGGGGTTCGACAGATGATCCGAAGTCATTCGCGGCAATGCGTTATACGGAGTCACGGCTGGCAGGCTATGCGAAAAGCCTGCTGCAGGAACTCGGGCAGGGCACCGTTGACTGGGCACCGAACTTCGACGGCACCTTGCGTGAGCCGGTGGTCTTGCCGGCGAGGCTGCCAAATTTGCTGCTCAACGGCACGACCGGTATTGCCGTCGGCATGTCGACTGACGTCCCGCCACACAACCTGAATGAAGTCACAAGCGCGCTGGTACACCTGATCGACAACCCGAAAGCGACCGCCACACAGTTGATGACGCACATCAAGGGTCCGGATTTTCCGACGGGTGGAGAATTGGTTTCACCGGCCAGCGATATCAAGGAAATCTACACGACCGGCAATGGCACGCTCCGGCTGCGGGCATCGTACAAGATGGAGGGCAATGATGTCGTCATTACGTCACTCCCGCATCAGATTTCCGGGGCGAAGGTTCAGGAGCAGATTGCTGCGCAAATGCGCGCCAAAAAATTGCCGCAAGTCGATGATCTTCGCGACGAATCAGATCACGAAGACCCGACTCGCCTGGTGATCAGCAAGAAACGCGGCGTCGATGTGGAACAATTGATGTCACACCTGTTCTCGACGACGTCTCTGGAGCGCACGCTGCGCGTAAACATGAACGTCATTGCGCTCGATGGCCGACCACGCATATTCAATTTGCTTGAAATGCTTCAGGAGTGGCTGAAGTTCCGCAAACAGACCGTTACCAATCGCCTCGAGTACCGTTTACAGATTGTTAGCGATCGCCTGCATATTCTGGATGGCCTGCTGGTTGCCTACCTGAGTATCGATGAGGTCATCGCGATCATTCGCCAGGAGGACAAACCAAAACCCAAGCTGATGAAGCGCTTTAAGTTGTCCGATATTCAGGCCGAAGCTATCTTGAATCTGAGACTGCGTTATCTCGCCAAGCTTGAAGAAATGAAGATTCGCGGCGAGCAGGACGAGCTCAATGAAGAACGTAAATCGCTCGACAAAATCCTCAAAAGTCCGGCGCGTATGAAAACACTGATCAAGAAAGAAATTCTCGAAGACGCAAAAGCCTACGGTGATGATCGGCGTACGTTGATCGTCGAACGGCAAGCCGCGCAGGCACTTGACGAGACACAGCTGGTCGCGAGCGAACCGGTTACCGTCGTGTTATCCAAAGCGGGTTACGCCCGTGCGGCCAAGGGCCACGACATCGATCCGCTGACCTTGAGCTACCGCTCCGGAGACTCGTTTCTCGCGTCGGCGCAGGGACGCAGCAACCAGCTGGCCATGTTTATCGACAGTACAGGGCGTGTTTACAGTGTGCTGGCCGGCACTTTGCCATCGGCGCGCGGGCAGGGCGAGCCGCTATCGAGTCGATTCAAACCACCTGACGGCGCGGCATTTTGCGGCGCGATGATTGGCGCCAATGAACAGCGCTATCTGCTGGCAAGTGATGCCGGCTATGGATTCGTCGCAAGGCTTGAAGATTTGGTGTCGCGGAACAAGGCCGGTAAATCAATCCTTCGCGTACCGGTGGGTGGTCGCGCAGTAGTCCCGGCGCTGGTGCCAGCGGAGACAGAGTGTCTGATCGCGGCAGTCAGTTCCATCGGACGTCTGTTGATTTTTGAAATGGACGAACTGCCGGAGCTGGCGAAAGGCAAGGGCAACAAGCTCATCAATATTCCGTCAAAGAAATACAAAGACGGCACCGAAAAGATGGTCGCTGCGACGGTCATACCGGAGGACGGCAGTTTGCAGGTGGACACCGGTACCCGCACGATGACAATCAAGTGGAATGACCTCGACGACTACTACGGCGACCGCGCTTTGCGCGGCAGCCTGTTGCCGAAGGGTTGGCGAAAGGTTGAGCGGCTTATCGGAATCGAATAGCGCTATGCTTAACGTGCCTTACTTTTCTCAGCGGGCATTTCGACGGTTGAGTCATCAGCGGCTTCGTTGGTCGTGATCTCCTGCGTGATGCCGGCATCGTCGAGGCCCGAGACATCGTCATTTTGTGCGGGCATTTGGGCGGTAATATCGAGCTCAGTCACACTGGCTAGCGGCATGGCCGTGGTTTCTTCAACGTCGACAGCCTCCACTTCCATACGTGACGCCAGCTCGTCCGCGGCGCGGGAAATCTCAATATTCAGCGCCTGCGTTGCTGTGAACTCGTCTTCATAGTCCTGCTCCAGCACGTCGTAGTCGATTTCCCTGTTAATCGTGTAGCCGTCGGTCAGCGCCGTATCTTCGCCGTCGGATTCGACAACAACTGCGTGCAGGTCACGTTCCGTAACGTCCTCGGGCATCGGCATTTTCGTTGCATCGATAATGACGGACATGTCGTAGTCATCATCATCGGGCAGTACTTCACTCATCAGGATCGTTTCTTCACCGGCGCGCAGCGGTCCAAGGATATCTGTTGCTTCCGTTGCAGCGGCTTCCGGTTCAAACGGTAACTCGATATCCAGTTTGGAACTGGCGGCGAATCCAAAGTCTTCGGAGATGTTGGACTCCCCGGTCGATGTAAGGCCCGTACCGATTATCAAGTCGGCGTCCAGTACCAGGTTTTCGTCGGTCGGCGACTCGTCGGTGAGGTCATAGTTGACGCCAATCGCTTCGAGGTTTTCAGTATCCGAAATCTTGTCGCTGATGCGACGATTAAAGGTTTCCTCGATCGCGGGCTCCAGGGGAGTCGCGTCAGGTTCACCGCGGAAGCGGCGTCCAAACATCAACAAGCCGATGATTAGTGCAACGCCGCTACCGGCCAGCCACAGTATCCATGACGGTGAGGCGGAACCGGAATTCGCATTATCGCTCGTGCGAATAATCGCGGTTGGTACGTTCGACGTCGCCGAGCTTGTTGTCGGAGCTTCAAGTTGCGTATCGGGAATCGTGACAGTTCCGCGGGTTGCTAATGGCTCGACGAACGGATTGTCATCGAGCACGATATCGCCCGGTTTGAGTTCGGATGTCGTAACGTCAGGCGCAACGCTTGTATCGGAATTGGCGACGCTTGCCGCGGTGTTCGCGGTCGCAGCGGCTAGTGACGATTTATAATTTTCGGCAACCGATTCCGTTTCAAGCACTGTGTCGGTCGTGATACTTTGCGGCAATTTCGGCGTTGCTGCCGTGACCACTGCGGCACTGCCGTTGAATGACGGGATAGCAAGCAGGCTTCCCGCTTTCAGCTGATTCGGGTCGCTGTTCATGAAGGCGTGTGGATTTGCTTCAAAAATGGCGTTGACCGCGGGCCACAGGCCAATCTTTCGGTCCTGGATGCGACTGACGATTTCGGACAACGAGTCGCCAGCCTTAACGCGATAGCTTGATGCCGGACCAATGTCCTTTCGTACAGCCGGCTTGCTTGCCGGACGCGTCGCCGCAGGCGTCAGGGCGAGCGGGGCGGCTTCAGCAGAGACTTGCTGGGTTGTCGTAATCGCCTCGTAGGCCGGCGTCGCAGGATCGATAAACAGCATGTATTCGCGACTCAAGTTTGGCGAATACGGACACTTGATAACAATGTGTGCCGACACCATGGGCTCGCGAATAACAGACTTGCCCGCCAACATGATGACGCCGTTGGACACACTTAGTGTCGCGCTACCGATTCCCGGCAATCCACTGGCAGATGATCCCTGACGCAGGGACACGCAGCTGTTTGCAATTTGTTCATGTGGCGCGAGCGCATACGCGATACTTGCCCGCAACGGTTCACCCAGTCTGGACTGGACGCTAACGTCTCCCAGCTCCAGCGCGGCTGCGGGAATAACAGCGAGCGTGCCACCCATCGCGACAAGTGCTGGCAGGCGGCGGTGGGCGCTATGGATTCTGTGGTTTGCGTTTTTCAATGTCTGGCACTCCGCGTCTTCAATATGTAAGTCCGGCTCAGAGTCGCAATCGCAACCGGACGTTCATTGTAAGTTTTAACGTTCCTTCATTGTTAGCGCATGGTTCCGGATGACGAGTGTGATCCAGTTCACACTTTGCTGACCGGTAGCAATCGCTAGATGGCACCGGCCGCCGTCAGGTTCGCCAGCGTATTGGCGGCGACGCTCTCCCGTTCCTGCAATACAACTTCCGGTTCATGAACATAATGTCCTTGCATAAAGTCGAGGCCGAGTTGGAACAACACAGCCATGGCATTGGCGTTTTCCACGCGCTCGGCAATCGTCTTGATGTTGCGTTCCTGCGCGGCCTTGACGATCCGACCGACAGCGTCTTGCATGCTTGAATTGGTCATCAGCGTATGCATCAATTCGCCGTCAATCTTGATGTAGTCCGGTTTAAGTATGTCGAGGATCTGGAAGCGCTCCTGGTCGACACCGTAGTGTTCGAGCGCAAACCCAATACCGAGTTTTCGTGCATGCTTGATCAGCGCCTGAGTCTGCTTGATGTGTTTGGCCGCGTCCTGTTCGGGAATCTGGATAACAAGCCGCGAGCAATCGAAGGATTCTCCGTCGAGTTTTTGCTGCAGCCACGCGGCCGTTGACGTGTCCTTGATCGACTGTATCGACAAGCGCACAAATACGCGATCGGCATTACCCTCATTGCAAAACTTGACAGCGGCCTGCAGCATCCAGCGGTCGATGTTTTTCATCATATTATTGCGTTCAGCGGCGGGCAGAAATTCAGACGGCAGCACAGAATTGCCTTGTTCATCAATCATGCGAACCAGCAAATCGTACATTTGGATTGAGTCGCTGCGCAGTCCGGCGATCGGCAATTGCGCGAGGTGGAAACGGTCTTCCATCAATGCAGCTTTCAGGTGCTTGACCCAGATGGCATCGAATTCGAGCTGCCTGGTGTCTTCATTGGCACTTTCGTCAAGGAAAGAGCAATTGCCACCGGCCGCCTTACCAAGTTTATGCGCATCGACGGTTGCTGCGATGAACTCTTCAAGACTGCTGAATACTTCGTTGGTCGCGCAGGCGCCGACAGTGCAGGTCATGTTGGTCGAGTTTTCCTCAACTTCGAACGTGTGTTTCGCAACGTGATCGCAAAGCTGTTTGCCCCAGGTCTGGGCATCGCGTGCGGAACCTCGTTCAAGCAGCACCATGAGTGATGTGCCTTCAAATCGCCCGGCGACATCGCGCGGGTGCAAGCGCTTGCGAACTTCCTCGGCGAGTTGTGCAATGATTTCTTCGGAATTCAGGATGCCGAGTTTTTGGTGAACGTCGCCGAAATTATCCGGTTTGATGTACACGAGGCAATGCGTTCCCTGAGCCGGTTTGCGGCGCAGGCGCTTGCTGATGCGTTCGATAAACTGTGCCCGATGGAAGAACAGGGTTGTCGGATCACGTTTTAGCGCGTCATGCACGAGCTTGGTCGGTTCTTCGGCGATTTTCAGTTGTGGCGCAATTCGAATCTGTACGCATGGGCCATCGTCGAGATCGAAGCGCCGAAATTCGAGGTGCAGCTCGACGCTGTCGCCAGACTGAACCTGAGCGCGAACAATCAGTTTTTCGTTACGCTGCCACTTGCCCTGGATAGTCGCAATTAATGCACCTTTGAGTGCCGCCTGGCTTTCTCGCTCGAAAGTATCCATGACCGGCATGCCAAGCAACTCATCTTTATTTTTGGCGTGAAACTGCGCGACCCAGGCATCGTTGATGTCACTGTAGATTCCGTCCTGGACAAGCGCGATGCTGCTGCTGGTGGAATCCATGTGGTCTCTCAGCTGGCGCTTGTATTCTGCTGCCGATTGTAAGGTGGAATTGAGTGCCCGTTCGACTCGTAACGCGCGCAGCTCACGCGACACGACTGATTGCAGTCGCGACCTCAATGAAATTGAAACAAGGTCACACGCGCCCGCCTGCATCGCAGACTGGATACTCGCCTCATCAGCGGTTTTTTGTGTCGCGATTAGCGGAACTTCCGGGTTGTAGAGGTCTTTGAGTTTGATGACCTGGCGAATCGAGTCTTTAAAGCGATCGCAGTTTAGAATCAGCAGATCAACATTCTCGGCTTCCATCGTTTCAGCAAGTTTCGCAGACGACGGAATCCATTGGCAATGCGCGGCATGGCCCGCATCACGCAGTGCACTATTGATGATTTCGACGTCGTCCTGACTTTCCGTGAGGACGGCGATAGAGATGCTCTGGCGCCCGTTCAAATCCCGATCCCTGGCAACGGCTTGAATTCCGTTGATATCCATATTCTGTTAACCCGACGGCCAGTGTAGACACTGCAGCCGCCGGAGTCCCGGTCGGGACCTCAAAACCGTGACCTGAATCATGTTTCGGCGGCTGGCTGGCGCGATCCGGGTCGAAATTTCGGCTGGCGAAGCGTCGAGACTCTAGTATCATGGCGCCTCGCCGACCTCAGGCGAAACCCCGACAGAGCGAGTTTTATGGCCAACTACAGCACCAGCGAATTCAAATCCGGCCTCCGGATCATCATTGACGGCAATCCCTGCATCATTGTCGAGAATGAATTCGTCAAGCCTGGCAAAGGCCAGGCGTTTAACCGTGCTCGAATCAAGAATCTGAAGACCGGCAAAACAGTCGACAAAACCTTCAAGTCCGGCGAGTCGGTTGAGGCCGCTGATGTCATGGATACCGACATGCAATACCTGTACGCGGATGGCGAGTTCTGGCATTTCATGATGCCGGACACATTCGAGCAATATGCGGCCGATGAATCAGCGATGGGCGATGCCAAGGACTGGATTACCGACGGGGACGTTTGCATGCTTACCTTGTGGAACAACACACCATTGATCGTAACGCCGCCGAATTTTGTTGAGCTCGAAATTATCGAAACCGATCCCGGCGTTAAAGGTGATACCGCCAGTGGCGGCGTGAAGCCGGCGACGTTGTCAACGGGTGCCGTCGTCAGGGTGCCGCTGTTCGTTGATCAAAACGAAGTGATTAAAGTCGACACGCGTTCACGCGAATACGTATCACGCGTCAAATAAAATGACTGTTTGCCGATTGCAACGCGCAATAGGCTTTGCATAGGCGCTCGACGCCTGCCTGATCGGCTGCACTGAATCGATCAAGATTCGCGCTATCGATATCGAGCACGCCGATGAGCTGCTCGTTGACGACTAGCGGTACCACAATTTCGGAACGCGAATCCGAATCGCAGGCGATGTGTCCGTCGAATTGCTGCACGTCGGCAACCCGCTGCGTTTGACGTGTTGCCGCGGCCGTGCCGCAAACTCCTGAGCCGATTGCAATATGAACGCAGCCGGGCTTGCCCTGAAAGGGCCCCAATACCAGTTCATCGCCACGCAATACATAAATGCCAAGCCAGTTGATGTCGTCTATTGCGTTAAACATCAGGCCGACAAAATTGCAGGCGTTCGCGAGCGCGTCAGTTTCGTCTTCGAGGAGGGTGCGGAGCTGGGACTCGAGTAGCCTGTAATCGGGTTCAGTCATTGAGGTTCTCAAACGGGAAGGGGATGACATTGCGGATATCGTCTGTCTTTTCGTGAATCATTTGCAAGCGCTCGAGACCGACTGCGACACCGGCACATTCGGGCAGCCCGTGTTGCAGTGCGTCAACAAGCGCCTGATCGTGCCGCCGTACCGGGCGCCCGCGCCGCTTGCGTTCAAGCTGATCGGCCGCTATACGGTCAGCTTGAGTGCCGGCATCTGTCAACTCAACATAGCCGTTGCCGAGTTCAAGTGAGCCCATGAATATTTCGAAGCGGTCGGCAACTGTCGCATCGTCAGGGCACAAGCGGGCAAGTGCGGCCTGGCTGGCCGGATAATGTCGCACCACGGTCAGAGCGTCCGTCGCAAACCCCGGCATGACTTTGCTTGCCATCAGCAAGTCCAGCCAGTCATCACGCGCTTCGCCCACCGCGGTACGCAGGTCGTCGTCGGCATTTGCTGCTGAGGCCATTTCTTCGGTCGATGCGCACATTGGGTCCAGTGCAACAGCATCGATAAATGCGTCGCGGAAGCTAACTACCGTTGCCGATTCCACGAGCGCAGGGGCATCCAGCGCAGCCGCAATGAGCTTGAGCGAATCATTGACGATTGCGGCGAGCTCGAAGTCGAGGCGATACCATTCGAGCATTGTAAATTCGGGCTGGTGCCGGGTGCCACATTCACCGTCGCGAAAAACCCGGCTGATCGAATAGATATCCGGCCATGAAGCCGCGAGCAAGCGCTTCATCATGAACTCGGGCGATGTATGCAGATACAGCGCGTCGTTGCTGAGCCGGCTTGTCACCTCGAGGCTCTCGATTTGCACATCACTCGCCGCTGCGAAACTTAAGGCAGCGGTGTCGACCGCCAGTATTTCTTGCGATTCGAAATAATCACGAATTCGCTGCAGCATGTAGGCCTTGCGCAGCGCCACATCGGGGCCTGATGCCGGGCGCCAGGCGTTCATTGCGCGACGGGTGCGAATTGCCCGATGACTTCGCCGACGCGTAGCGTGGCACCGGGCCGTAGACTTTCATTCCACGTACCCTGATTCGCGGGCAACAATAAAATGACCGTCGAGCCCATGTTGAACCAGCCGAGGAGACCGCCTTTCTGAACGGCCGTTGAGCATCCGGAAAGATTCAGTGCCTCGACCACACCGCGCTTTCGCGGGCGGATTTCCCCGGTCCAGGGCGTCGAGATACTGCCGACGTTGAGTGCGCCAACAAAGACCAAAGCGACTGGCCCGGTTTTTGTTCTGAAATGCATGACGAGGCGCTCATTACGACGAAACAGTCCCCTGACCGTCGAAACCGTCGCCTGGTTGACGCTGAACAGGTCACCAGGAATATAGCTTGCAGAAATCAATTCGCCGTCGATCGGCGAGTGTATGCGGTGATAGTTGTACGGTGCGAGGTAGATCGTCGCAAAACTCCCGTCGAGGAAAGCGCCCGCACTGTCGAGATCGGTTGCCAGCAAGTCCTGAAGTGAGTAATCGAGTCCCTTGGCCTGAATGATGCTGTTGCCTGTAATGTTTGCAGCCATGCTGACGGTGCCGTCGACGGGCGACACAACCGCGGAATGGTCGCCTTCGACCGGTCGCGCAGTTTCATTCAGTTCGCGAATAAAGAAGTCGTTGAACGTCTCGAACTCCTCAGGCACGCGCAACAACACATCGTCGAGATCAACATCAAACATCGCGACAAACTTCCTAATCAGGAGGTTTTTGGTCGCGGTATGACGGATTCGCGCGACGCGCCAGATCAACGCAGTCAGCCAGTGTCGCGGTACAAGGTACTGGAATGCGACGAAAAGCCTGGCAAACATCAATTGCTCCTGCGAGTGATTTTTGTGTCGACACTGAGTAGCAATGTGGTGTCCTGGTAGAAATTCAGCGAGACCTCATCGATGTCAGCGTTTGGCCGCATCAGCATCAAGTGCAAACCGCCCGGTTGAAGTGCGACCTTTGAGTTCGGTGCGATGACAAGTTCTTCGACGGGCCGCATTTTCGCAACACCGTCCTCCACCGATGACTCGTGCAGCTCAACGGCGCCGAAATTCGGGCTGCTGACACGGTTGATGCGAATGGCATTACGCGAGTTGTTGCTGAGTGAAAGATACGCTGCGCTCATCCTGTGGCCCGGGACGGGTTCAGTGACAATGACGTCCGCCGCAACCAGCGGTGGCAGCGATTCGGTCTCACACGCGGCCAGCGCCAACAGCAATGTTGCGGCGATTAACAGATATCGCATCAGTATTTCGCCGTGATGATCGGAAGGTCGTGCAAGTAATCGTCGACGCGGTGCGGCGCACTAAACAGTGCAACGAATTTTCCGTCCGGATCGATGACCAGTACGGCCGCAGAATGATCGACACCGTAATTCGCGTCCTCGATGTTCACTTTTTCGAAATAAATGCCAAGCCCCGACGTCAGCTGACGGAGCTGCTCGAGCTCGCCGGTTACTCCAATATTGCCGGCGCCGAAGTAGTTGACATATCTGCTCAGGATTTCAGGCGTATCGCGCTCGGGGTCGACGCTGACGAGCACGATGCGCGGGACGTTTTCGTCACCGGACTCCACTAGCGCACGCCGGACTTCTGCCAGCGTTTGCAGGGTCGTGGGGCAAATATCGGGGCAATGCGTGAAACCGAAAAAAACCAGGTCCCATTGGCCGCGAAAAGCATTCGCGTTGAAATCTTCACCGTGCTGATCAATGAGTGAAAAGTCAGGAAGCTCGCCTGCCCCTGGAAGAACCGTGGCGGATCGAACCTCGGCAGGCGTGCCGGATTTCATGGCGAGAAATAGGCCGGCAGCGAGTGCGCTACCGAGCAACAGTGCTATTAGAAATTGTTTGAGGTGCATTTGACTTGTATTTGATGATGGCTGGGCCGGCAATTCTACAGGCAGTTGGCCTCTTAGCGTGATAGATTCGCCGTCGCCCATGAATGTCGAAGAACTTATACGCTCGATCGCCGTCGAATTTGACGAGGCTGAGCTCGCCTATGGCCATGGTACAGACAATGCGCTGGACGAGGCTGCATGGCTGGTATTTGCAACACTCAATCTCTCTCACGACGCGGCGCCAGGTGTTTATGCCGACGCCGTGAGTGAAGACCAGGAGCGAGCCGTCCTTTCCATAGCTAAAACGAGAATTCGCGACCGCGTTCCGCTTGCCTACTTATTAAGGCAGGCGTTTTTCGCCGGCCTGGAATTTTATGTCGATGAGCGCGTGCTGGTTCCGCGTAGCCCCTTTGCCGAGCTGATACAGCAGCAGTTTGTGCCATGGCTGGACCCGGCCACGGTCGAAACGGCCCTGGACCTCGGAACCGGCAGCGGCTGCATTGCCATCGCCATTGCGCATGCATTCCCCGGCGCGACGGTCGATGCCGTCGATATTTCTCGCGATGCGCTGGACGTCACCGCAATCAATATAGAAAAGCACGGTCTGGAGCGTCGTGTGCGAGCCGTGCATTCGGATTTCTTCGATGCGCTTGACGGCCGTCGCTACGATCTGATCGTGAGCAACCCGCCTTACGTGGACCGTGAAGACATGGAATCCATGCCGGACGAGTTTCGTCGCGAGCCCGAGCTGGGCCTCGCGGCAGGTGACGATGGCCTTCAGTCCGTGCATAAAATTTTACGAGATGCCTCGCGATTCCTGACAGACAATGGAATACTCGTCTGCGAGGTCGGCAACAGCCAGCCGGCGCTTGAGGCAGCGTACCCGCAGCTTGCATTCGTTTGGCTCGAATTTGCAGCAGGCGGATCGGGTGTTTTTCTGCTCACGCAGCATGATTTGGAAGGTCTATAGCAGTGTCTGGAAACACATTCGGTCGAATTTTTACGGTCACCACCTTTGGTGAAAGTCACGGCATTGCGCTCGGCTGCATCGTGGACGGCTGCCCACCGGGAATGGCGTTGGCCGAGGCAGACATTCAGGGCGATCTTGATCGTCGTCGGCCCGGGCGGAACCGCCATACGACGCAACGCAATGAAGCTGACCAGGTCAGGATCCTGTCCGGTGTCTTTGAAGGCAAGACGACTGGCACGCCAATTGGTCTGCTGGTGGAAAACACCGATCAGCGATCAAAAGACTACGGCGACATTAAAGATAAGTTCCGTCCCGGTCACGCCGACTACACCTACCAGCAAAAATACGGCATCCGCGATTACCGGGGCGGCGGACGATCCTCTGCTCGCGAAACCACGATGCGGGTTGCCGCTGGTGCGATCGCAAAGAAGTACTTGAAAGAGCGACTCGGTATCGAGGTTCGTGGCTACCTGTCGCAGCTGGGTCCGATCGAATTGGGCGCGACGGATTTCGACGCAATTGACGACAATGCATTTTTCTGCGCTGACCCGTCGCGAATTGCGGAACTCGACGCATTTATGGACGAGTTGCGCGAGCAGGGCGACTCTATCGGCGCCAAGATCAGTGTGCTGGCAACAAATGTTCCCCCGGGCCTCGGTGAGCCGGTATTTGACAAGCTTGAAGCGGATATTGCACACGGCCTGATGAGCATCAATGCCGTCAAAGGGGTTGAGCTGGGTGCCGGCTTCCGCGCCATTACGCAACGCGGCAGCGAACATCGCGATGAAATGTCAGTTGAGGGCTTCAGCAAGAACGATGCAGGCGGTACCTTGGGCGGCATTTCGTCCGGCCAGGATATTCTCGCCAGCCTGGCGCTGAAACCGACATCCAGCGTTGCAGTCAAGGGTAAAACAATCGACAAGAGCGGCACGAATACAGAAATTGTGACGAAGGGTCGACATGACCCCTGCGTCGGGCTTCGGGCGACACCCATAGCTGAAGCGATGGTCGCGCTGGTCATCGTGGATCACTACCTCAGAAACCGGGCGCAGAACGCCGATGTGTGTTCAGAGACACCGCAAATATAGGAATGTCAGATCGAATGGATATTGCAGTTGTTGGCGCCACCGGCGTCGTTGGCGAAGCATTGCTGGAAATTCTTAGCCAGCGAAAATTTCCAGCAGGCAAAGTGCATGCGCTCGCGAGTGAGCGATCGGTTGGCAAGAAGTTGAACTACGGCAATCGCGAAGTCACTGTTGCCGACCTCGCCAAGTTTGATTTTTCGACAGTCGCAATCGGCTTGTTTTCTGCCGGGGCATCAGTGTCGGCTGAATACGCACCCAAAGCGGCAGCGGCTGGCTGCGTCGTAATCGACAACACCTCGCAATTTCGCTACGACGACGAAATTCCGCTGGTCGTACCGGAGGTCAATCCCGATGCGATCGCCGATTACCGGAATCGAGGCATTATCGCCAATCCCAATTGTTCGACGATCCAGATGCTGGTCGCGTTGAAGCCGATTTATGATGCCGTCGGTATTGAGCGCATCAATGTTTGTACCTATCAGGCGGTTTCGGGCGCGGGTCGAAGTGCTGTCGAAGAGCTGGTCCGGCAAACGGCGTGCCTGCTCAACGGAAGACCGCTGGAACTCAAAGGCGCGGCCAAACAGATCGCGTTCAATGCATTGCCCCATATCGATGTGTTCCAGGATAATCGCTACACCAGGGAAGAAATGAAAATGGTATGGGAGACGCGGAAAATACTGGGCGACGAGACAATCCTCGTGAACCCAACCGCCGTTCGCATTCCGGTTTTTTACGGTCATTCCGAGGCGATCCACCTGGAAACACGGGACAAGATCAGCGCTGCCGTCGCCTCGGAATTGTTAAGCAAGGCACCCGGCGTGCAGGTGCTCGACGGCGTTGAAACCGGTCAATATCCGACTGCGGTGACAGAAAGCTCGGGTCACGACCCGGTTTTTGTCGGTCGAATACGTGAGGATATTTCTCATGAACGCGGTTTGGACCTGTGGGTGGTGGCCGACAACATACGTAAGGGCGCCGCTCTAAATAGTGTCCAAATTGCTGAAATATTGGCAAAAAACTATCTTTAAGCTATAGTTCGCAGGCAATTAACGGCCCCGGACATGACGTCAGAAACGGGGTGTTTTCGGGTTTGGAGAAATACATTATGTCCCGACGATTAACTCGTCTCCCTTTGCTGTTAATCCTCCTGCTGTCCAGCGAAGTCTGGGCAGTTGGTCTTGGCGACATCAAACTGGATTCAGCGCTGAATGAGCCGCTCCGGGCAGAGATTAGCCTGCTGTCGGCAAGCCCCGATGAACTGTCCGATCTGACGGTGGCCCTGGCCTCGTCAGAGACCTTCGCCCGATACGGAATCGATCGTCCTTTTTTCCTGCAAGGCGTTGAATTTAATGTTGTTAGAGCTGGAACCAGTGGCAGCATCGTGCAAGTTCGCTCACGCGCGCCAATTACCGAGCCGTTCCTGACTTTCCTGGTTGAGGCGACCTGGTCCGGTGGCCGGCTGTTACGCGAATACACCGTATTACTGGATCCGCCGACCTACGCGCCGCCCGCGGTACAACAAACACCGGCGGTCACGGCGCCAGTGCGCAGTACGCCGAGCGACAGTGGTCGAATAGAGCGCGCTCCCGCGCCGACAACGACAAGCCCGGCTCCACAGCAAACGCGACCCGCCACGCGCCCGTCGCCGGCAAGCTCCGGCACAACAACAGCGTCTGAGCCCAAACCCAAACCCTTACCGCCAGCCGACGATGTTCTCGACGATGCACCGTACGCCAGCAATAACGCCAATGAAATCGAGGTGCAGCGCGGTGACACATTGTGGGGCGTTGCCTCGCGCATGCGGCCGGACAGCCGCCTGACCATGAACCAGACAATGCTGGCGATTTTCCAGGCCAATCCTGACGCGTTCAACGGCAATATCAATGCGTTGAAAGCCGGGTCACGTTTGCGTGTACCGAGCGCCGACGAAGTGTTCCAGATCAGCCGCGGCGCGGCACAGAGTGAGGTGCAGCGCCAGCATAGCGCCTGGGGTGACGGTGGTGGCTACGTCGCGCCACAGCAGGCGACGCAGCCGGGCGTGATCCTGGTGCCGCCCGATGAAGAGCCCGTCGGCGCGGATTACGATGACAGCTCGGCTTACGAGCCGGTGTCGCGTGAAGAAGAAATTGTCAACCGCATCGATGCACTCGAAAACGCGGATGTGCCGAACCAGCAGTCATTGATTGAAATTCGTGATAACGAATTGGCAAACCTGCGACAGGAGCTCGCCACTATTCGTGGCGATGTCTACGAGCCGCCGGTTGACGACACCGCTGACGAAGTGAGCGACGAAGTGCTCACCTACGACCCGGACGCCGAGATTGACGATGTTTTCGTTGATGAGACAGATGAGGTGGGCGCGGACGACACGGCCGAAGATACGACGACTGACACTGACGATGCCGCCGAGGACACGACGGCACCGGCAAATGTGATTCGCTCATCGCGATCAAGAGACCAGGGTATCGTCGACCAGGCAATCGAATTCCTGACCGGATTCTGGGGCATCATCATCGGCGCATTGCTGCTGGTTGTGGGCGGCCTCATCTGGTTCATGCGTCGCGGTGATGGTGACGACGGCGATTCCCGGCCCTGGGAAACGCTCGACGATGACGAGATCTCGGCCGGAGCCATGTCGGCGACCGGCGGCCTGTCATCGACAGAGACGATGGAGGCACCGACGCCGGATGAGGCGATCCTCGTGGTCGAACAGGATTCGGGCGTGCACCAAACGCTGGATGACACGGTCGAAGCAACAGCAATCGACGCGGGCGCTGACGATACCTCCAGCTCCTTCGGTTCGCTGGAGGATACCTTCAGCAGCGAAACGGCGGTCAATCTTGATCAAACCGACCCGATTGCCGAGGCTGATTTCCACATGGCCTACGGCCTGTACGACCAGGCGGCTGACCTGATCAATGGAGCGCTTGAGTCCGATCCGTCGGACAAGTCATTGATGTCGAAGCTCTGCGAAATCTACTTCGTCTGGGGTAATCGTGATGCCTTTGTCGATGCCGCCAGTCAACTGAAAGCGTCGCTTGGTGATGTGGACAGTGCGGATTGGGACAAGATCGTCATCATGGGCCAGCAAATCGCGCCCGATCACGAAATGTTTGCCGGCGCTGGCGTTCTCGGCGCGACCAAAGCGGTCGACTTGTCATTTGACGAAGGTGGCGAAGCCGCCGGTGCTCTGGACATGGACTTTGGGGCTGACGACGGCAGTGATGCGTCTGACGTCATTGATCTGGGCGGCAGCGACGGCGACGACCCGCTCGACTTCGGATTCGGCGAGACCGACGATGCCGAGATCGATTTCGACGTGACGGCCGAATCACCAACATTGGAATCATCGATGAGCGAGGCGACGGTCGAGATGCCGTCACCAACCATCGAATCACCGACTATTGAAGACCAGTTCGAGGGTTTCGAAAGCGGTACAGCCGAGTTGCCGGCGGTGGACGAAGACCTGCATGAGGTGATTGCGAGTCGCGGGCTGGATTCCGATGCGACCGCCGAAATCAACCTTGACGACCTGGATCTGGGTGGCAGTGAATTTGACGACCTCGACATCACCGGAACCAGCGAGTCGCTTTCGGACACGGGCATCAACGAGGCTTTAGTCGATCTGTCCGACCTCGAGGACTCCGGTATGCATCTCGCGCCGGACGAAACCGGCCAGAATCCGGCGGTGTCGGCGGAACACGAAGCAACCGATTTCGAAATCGACGAGAATCTGCTCGACGCCACCGGCCGCACTCAGGTTCTGAGCGAAGACATGATCGTCGATACCGCCACCGGCATGGTCAGCGACCTTGACGACTCGGACGCGACGCAGATGACGGGGAATCTGGCGGATAATGCGGAGACATTGCTGGCGTCCCTTGACGATGACGATGACTTCGATTTTGCGAAAACCGAAGCATTGCCACCGGAAGCGTTTGCCGGAGATTCTGACCTTGAGGCCACCGCCGAAACGAAAACTATCGCCGCAACGGACGTCGATCTCGACCTTGATAATCTGACGGCTGCACTGCAGGTCAGCGAAATTGGCGACACGATTGAGCAAGCTCGCGATGATGCGACCGTGGAGCAACCGCGACCGTCAATCGCCGACGAGACGGCGGAAGTTCCGACCATGAACCTGGCGCCGGAGGACATGAGCAGTGACCTTCACGAAGCCCGGACGATGACGGAAGTTGGCACCAAACTTGATCTTGCTCGCGCTTATGTCGATATGGGTGATCCGGCAGGTGCTCGAAGCATCCTTGAAGAAGTGCTCGACGAGGGCGATGAGGGGCAGAAACAGCAGGCTCAGCAATTGCTGGATTCGCTGCCCAGCTAAACTGAAAATCGGATCCGCACATGCGCATCGCGCTCGGTATTGAGTACGACGGCACCGCGTACAACGGTTGGCAACGTCAAAAAACCGGGCTCGGCGTGCAGCAACGTGTCGAAGAGGCCTTACTGCTTGTCGCCAATCATGCTGTTGAAGTCACCTGCGCCGGGCGCACGGATACTGGTGTGCATGCAACCGGGCAGGTGGTTCATTTCGATACCTCGAGCACACGCGATAGTCGCGGCTGGCTGCTCGGGACCAACAGCAACCTGCCGGACGATATCAGCGTCATCTGGGCACAGCAGGTTGCCGATGATTTTCACGCACGTTTCTCGGCAACCGGCCGCAATTACCGTTACCGCATTCTGAATAGACTCGAGCGATCGGCTGTCCACCGGCAATGGGCGTGGTGGGTGTATCAGCCACTCGACACCGAGTGCATGCACGAGGCTGCCCAGCTGCTGCTTGGAGAGCATGATTTTTCGGCGTTTCGTGCGGCTGGCTGCCGCGCCAATACTGCGGATCGAAACATCACCCACATCGCCGTCACACGCGAACGGGACTGGGTAACGCTGACGATCTCCGCGAATGCTTTTCTGCAGCACATGGTTCGCAACATCATGGGCACGCTCGCTGCCATCGGACTGGGCGAGCAAAGCGTGGAATGGCTCGCAGAGGTTTTGGCAAGCCGCGATCGAAAACAGGCGGGCATCGCCGCACCGCCACACGGCCTTACATTGGTGTCAGTTGACTATCCTGACGAATTCGGTCTGCCTGGCCTGCCGGATGCCCACTAGCTGTACCCAAACTATACGGATATCATGTCGCTATGAGCTGGTTCGAAAAATTAATGCCATCACGCATTAGCACGGAAAGCCGCACGAAGTCGGTGCCCGAAGGTGTCTGGATCAAATGCGCGCGTTGCGATGCACAACTGTATCGCAATGAGCTGGAACGAAATCTTCAGGTCTGCCCGAAATGCAATCACCACATGCGGATCGGCGCACGCAAGCGCATCAAATTTTTCCTCGACCCTGAGTCGCAAACTGAGCTGTCGGCCAATCTTGAACCCGAAGATCCGCTGAAATTTAAAGACAGCAAGCGATATCGTGATCGCCTGGTTGCGGCGCAAAAGAAAACCGGTGAGAAAGACGCGCTGGTCAGTGTTGCCGGAAACTTGCATGGATTACCGGTCGTTGTTTGTGCCTTCGAGTTCGCTTTCATGGGTGGCTCAATGGGCTCGGTCGTCGGGGAGCGATTTGCGCGTGCGGCGAATTACGCGGCTGAGAACAAATTTCCTCTGATCTGTTTTTCGGCCAGTGGCGGTGCTCGCATGCAGGAAGCACTGTTTTCATTGCTGCAGATGGCGAAGACAGCCGCAGCTTTAGCCAATCTGGGGAGCAAGGGCGCTCCTTACATATCCGTGTTGACGGACCCGACGACGGGTGGGGTGTCCGCGAGTCTCGCGATGCTGGGCGACGTTAATATAGCCGAACCGGATGCGCTAATCGGTTTTGCCGGCCCGCGCGTTATTGAACAAACAGTCCGCGAACGACTACCGGAGGGTTTTCAGCGCAGCGAATTCTTGCTCGATCATGGCGCAATCGACATGATTGTTGACCGTCGAAAAATGCGCAGTGAAATCGCCGATTTGCTGGCGAAGTTCAAGGGCCTCCCGAGCCCGGTCGCAGCGCAGCAGTAAACCCGGTGCTGCCTGCTGGAGCATCGTTGGCTGACTGGCTGTCGTGGCTGGAAACTTTGTCGCCGACGGAAATCAACCTGGGCCTCGAACGTGTGCAGCAGGTTCTCGACCGTCTCGATCTGCCTGTCCCAACCGATCTGTTGCTCATTGCGGGCACCAATGGCAAAGGTTCCAGTGTCTTGATCGCTGATTCGTTGCTGCGGGCATGCGGAAAAAAAGTTGGCTCCTACACGTCGCCGCACATCAGCCACTACAATGAGCGCATTGTCGTGAACGGTCGCGCGGCAAAGGATGCGGAAATCATTGCCGCGTTCGAAGTGGTCGATGTGGCACGCGGCGACATTGTGCTGACCTATTTCGAGTTTGGCACGCTCGCCGCAGCAATCATCTTCGCCGCGGCCGATCTGGACGTCTGGGTACTCGAAATTGGACTCGGCGGCCGCCTGGATGCCTGCAACGCCTTTGACCCGAGTGCCTCACTGATCACCAATGTGACGCTGGACCATTGCGACTGGCTTGGACATGACGTCGAAACGATTGCTGTCGAGAAAGCGGGCGTCATGCGGCGCGGCAGGTCGACGGTTTTCGGCAGCGAGCAGATGCCAGCGTCAATAGACAGCGCGGCGAAGCGAAGCGGTGCAGTGCTGTTGCGAGCGGGCCGTGACTATCGGATTGTGCCGCGTGCGGATGGCCGATGGTCATTTCTCAGTGAGCACGGTGATTACAATTCGTTGTTGCGACCGGGATTGCTGGGCGACTTCCAGATCGGGAATGTCGCGGCGGTGCTAATGCTGCTCCAGTCGGCCGGGCTCGCGCATGAAATCGATGCTGACCTGCTCAACCGGGTGCTGCCGGGGCTGAAACTTGCGGGGCGCATGCAGACGCGAATGGCTTTTGGCCGACAGTGGCTCATCGATGTTGCTCATAATCCGGCGGCAGCCGAAATGTTGGCGGCAACACTATCGGCCGAAGACTTCAAAGGACGGACAATCGCGATTGTCGGTTTGCTGAGGGATAAGGACGTAGCCGGTGTGATCAGCCCGTTGCTGCCGCATGTCGATCGGTGGGTGGCCATTGAGGCGCGGAGTGCGCGAGCGATCGCCGCTAACGAGCTGGCACGGCAAGTCGCAAACCTGGGCGACCGGGCCTGCCTGGTTGCCGGCTCGGCCCGGGAAGCGATCGAATTTGCACGGCGCGATGCGTCAGAAAATGACAGAATACTGGTTACGGGTTCATTTTTTACCGTGGCCCCGATTACTGATTGCCTGGTCTGAGTAGGCGAAACCCAACATGATGGAAAAAGCTTTGAAAGAACGCATTATAGGTGCTGTAGTCCTGGTCACGTTTGTCGTGCTGATTGTTCCGATTTTCCTGGACGGACCACCAACGGAAGGCGAGACAATCTCCGAACGGGTATTGCTGCCGGGCCAGGAGGACCAGAACACGAAAACGGTCGTGCTGGACCGCGAACGAACAGAGCCGATTCCGGTCGCGAACAGTTCGTCGGCCGGCGAAGAAAAAGAATCCGTCGCGCCGTCGCCAGTGGTGGAGGAACTGGTCGTCGAGCAGGCGCCGAAGCCTGCACAAACACTGCCACAGCAAGCACCGCAAACCACGACTGACAAGCCGCAGCCTGCCGCTTCGACAACGGGCATGTGGGCGGTACAATTGGGCAGTTTTTCCAATAAGGAAAACGCCGAAAAACTGGCGGCAAGCCTCCGAAAGCAAGGCTATGCCGCATTTCTGAGCCAGCTGCAAAACGGCGACAGTCAGTTGCACCGAGTGCGCATAGGTCCGCAGAAAGATCGTGAGGCGGCCGAGGAAATGGCGGCCCGGCTTGCGAAGGTTGGTCACAAAGGACAAGTGCTACCGCATCCATGATGATCTGCTAGAATTCGTTTCCATTCTTGCCCGTGCCAAACTGAGACAACATTTTCGATGGCAATCATCGACATCATCATTGCCGTTGCGCTGAGCATTTCCATCATCGTTGGGTTCATGCGCGGTTTCGTGAAAGAGTCCATTTCGATTGCTACTCTGGTGATTGCGATCTGGGCTGCGCTGTATTTTGGCCCCGTCGTTGGCAATGTTTCTGATTCCTGGCTGAGCTCCGATGAACTACAGGTGTGGTTTGGCCGCATGCTGGTGTTCGGCGTTGTGCTGGCTGTCGGCGGCTTGCTCGGCTGGGGAATCTCGAAACTGGTGCGGCTATCCGTTCTCAGTGGCCTCGACCGCATGCTGGGCTCACTGTTCGGTATTGTGCGCGGAATCCTGCTGACCGCTTTGTTCGTCATTGGTGGACAATTCGCCGGATTTGATAACGATGACTGGTGGCTACGTTCGCGATTGTTGCCGCATGTCGAAGTGATTGCTGACTGGATCAAAATCATGGCGCCGAAGGGATACGAACTCATCGTGCCGGATGCCGTTGCGGAAGAGTTGCCGGTCGAACTACCGGCGGAATTATAGAGACGAACTATGTGTGGCGTAGTCGGAATAGTCAGTTCGGAGCCTGTTAACCAGGCACTGTATAACGCGTTGACGGTAATGCAGCACCGTGGACAGGATGCTGCCGGTATCGTGACGTGGAGCGATGAAAACGGCTTGAAGATGCGCAAGAGCAATGGCCTGGTTCGCGACGTTTTTCGCAATCGACACATGTTGAACCTGGATGGTAATGTCGGTATCGGTCATGTTCGATATCCGACCGCTGGTGGATCGAAATCCTCGGAAGCACAGCCGTTTTACGTTAATTCGCCGTACGGTATTTGCCTCGCGCACAACGGCAACCTCACCAATCATGATGAGCTGGCCGGTCTTTTGATCCGTGAAGATCGACGTCACCTGAGCACGAGTTCCGATTCTGAGGTCCTGCTTAATGTTCTGGCGCACGAACTGCAAACACGCGTAAACGGAAAGCTGACGACGCAAAACGTTTTCGACGCGATCGAAGCATTGCACCGTCGTTGCAAGGGCGGATACGCCGTGGTCGCGATGATTATTGGCTTCGGTGTTGTCGCGTTTCGTGACCCCAACGGCATTCGTCCGCTGGTGCTCGGTGAGCGTGATCGGCACGGCCGCAAATCGACCATGGTGGCGTCAGAAAGTGTGGCACTGGATGTATTGCAGTATTCGAGACTCCGTGACGTTAAGCCCGGCGAGTGTGTTGTGATCGAAAATGACGGCACCTTTCACTGCAACGCCTACACAGGCGAAGTGCGTCATACGCCGTGCATTTTCGAATACGTCTATTTCGCACGACCGGATTCCATTCTGGACAACCTGTCGGTTTACAAGACCCGCCTGCGTATGGGTGAGGAGCTCGCCGGCAAAATCGTTCGCGAGTTTCCGGATCACGACATCGACGTTGTCATACCGATTCCTGACACCAGTCGCACCTCGGCCCTGCAGGTCGCCTATCATCTCGGTGTTAAATACCGCGAAGGATTTATCAAGAATCGCTATATCGGCCGCACCTTCATCATGCCTGGCCAGGCGGAGCGCCAGAAATCGGTACGCCGAAAACTGAATGCAATCGACCTCGAGTTTCGTAACAAGAATGTACTGTTGGTCGACGACTCCATCGTCCGCGGCACAACCTCGAAGCAGATCATAAAATTTGCGCGAGAAGCCGGCGCCAGAAAAGTTTATTTTGCATCCGCCGCGCCGCCGGTTCGATACCCCAACGTGTATGGCATCGATATGCCTGCCGCATCTGAATTGATTGCCAATGGCCGGACTGTGGAAGAAATCGAAGCTCTGATTGGCGCCGATCGATTGATCTACCAGGATCTGCACGGCCTGATTCGATCAGTTCGTCACGGTAATTCGGATATTACCGAGTTTGATACCTCATGCTTCTCGGGTGAATATGTGACTGGGGATGTGACCAGCGAGTATTTGCATGAGCTTGAACAACGTCGCAACGATGCCGCAAAAGCGCAGCACCAATCGAAACGCGACCGCGAGTCGAATGTCATTGCACTGTAGGTTGGCTGCCCGCACGCGGGAATCCGACACACTGGTAGCACGATGAGCATCCGACTCATGATCATTGATCAGCAGGCGGAGTTCCGCAGTCTGCTAATGCATCACGTCACCACGCACTGGCCTGACGCCATCATTTCTGCTTACGATCCGACTGCGGCCGGGCATCTACCCGATGAATTCGGCGGTGCGGGCAACGACATAATTCTGCTCGGCAGCAAACATGGCGATGATCGTGACGGCGTCGAGGTGCTGGAGCGCTTCCTGAAGCGCAAGAAGTTTCCGCCGGTGATTTACTTTGGCACCGCGGACGATGAAGAGGCGGCAAAAGCGATGCGACCGGCGGCGCTTTTCATGCGCGATCATCTCCGACACGATTCACTTATCGTCAGCCTGGGCGAGGTGCTGCTTGCGAGTGAACGCATTGCATCGACAGGCTCCTTGTTCGTCGGCGACATGCATATCGGCATTCATCCGTTGATCAAGGGCTACCGTTTCATTCGCAAACTGGGCTCGACCGAACACTCAGGTGTCTACCTGGCTGAGCGTGAATCCAGCCACCTGCAAGTCGTATTGAAAGTGTTGCGACAAGTGCCGGGACATGGCGACAGCATTGGCGCATTCGACCGCTTCTTGCAGGAATATGAAACCATCGCCGAACTGGATCACCCGAACATCGTAAAAATTTATGATCTTGGCGTCGGTGATGACCACGCACACATCGCGATGGAGTACCTGGACGGCGGGGATTTGAGAAACAGGATCGATATCGGAGTTTCGCGTACCAAGGCCGTAAGGTTTCTGCGACAAATTGCGAGTGGTCTCGCCGCTGTACACGCGAAGAACATTTTGCATCGCGACCTCAAGCCCGGAAACATCATGTTGCGCAAGGATGGGACGATTGCACTGATCGACTTCGGACTTGCGAAAAGTGCGAAACTGGAAAACGCAATCACCGATAAAGGTGAAATATTCGGCACGCCGTACTACATGAGTCCGGAGCAGGGCCATGGCGCCAACGTCGACGACCGCAGCGATATCTACAGTCTCGGTGTGATTTTCTTCGAGTTGCTCACCGGTGAAAAGCCCTTCACCGCGGACACGGCAATGGGCATTATTTACAAGCATGCACACGCGCCGGTGCCGTTGCTGCCACCGCGGTTGTCGCAGTACCAGGCACTGATCAACCTGATGCTCGCGAAATTACCTGAGGACCGCCTGCAGTCCGCCGCGGAGATCAAGGAGTGGCTGCCGTGACAAGGCTTCCCGCCGGTATCGCAGAATTCCTGCGTGCAGAAACGCCTCAAACATGGCTCGATGAGGCTGCGAAGCGTGTGCCGGAAATGCTGTTGGACCACGCAAACTGTGAGCTCAAGGCAGCCTCGACCGCGCTCGGTTTTCTGTACCGTTACCCGGATCGGTCAGCATTGGCGCAACGTATGTCGCGCCTTGCGCGCGAGGAGTTGCGCCACTTCGAGCAGGTACGTTCGATCATGGCCGACATGGGAATTTCGTTCGAGCGCTTGTCGGCGTCGCGTTATGCCGGACATTTGCGCGATGCGGTACGCCCGGATGAGCCGTACAAGTTACTGGATATGTTGTTGATTGGCGCGCTTATCGAGGCGCGCTCCTGCGAGCGTTTCGCGAGAATTGCGCCACGCCTGCCGGCGAAGCTCGCGAAGTTTTACAACGGGCTATTGGCGTCCGAAGCTCGACATTTCGAACATTACATTGCGTTCGCCAGGTCCGAGTGCGGAATTGCTGAAGCCGAAGTGGATGCGCGCCTTGAGGCGTTGAAGCAACTGGAAGCGACATTGATCGTAGAGCCGGACGCTGAGTTCCGATTCCATTCAGGAGTACCTGCCAGGTAACGGTCCGGATTAGCGCGGCATTTTTTCGAGGCGCGGTCCATCGGCATTCCAGCGCGCGACGCTGCCCTGGTCATACCAGTCACCGAGCACAATGCGGGTAGCCAGACCGTCGGGTAGCTCAACATCGTGCACCGCAGGCCGGTGCGTGTGGCCGTGCAACAACGTATCGACACCGTACTCCAGCATGATTGATTTTACGGCGTCCTGGTTGACGTCCATGATGTCATTACTGATGGTTTCGCCACGCGCCATGCTGTCTTTGCGAGCCTGAACCGCAAACGCGATGCGTTCGTCGATTGACTTCGCCAACATCATCGCCTGCCAGTCGGGATCGCGAGTCATCGCCCGGACCTGCTGGTAGTGAGCATCGTCGGTGCAAAGTGCATCGCCGTGACTGAGCAGCACCCGGTGGCCATGCAGGTCCACTACGCTTGGGTCGTCGAGCAGCGTAATGTCGGTTTCGGCGGCAAACGCTTCGCCAATCATGAAGTCGCGATTGCCATGCATGAAATAGGCTGGCACACCCGAGTCAGTAAGTTGGCGCATGGCGGTTTTCATGGTCTTGTAATAGGGGTTCGGATCATCGTCGCCCAGCCAGGCATCGAACAGGTCGCCGAGTATGTACAGGGCGTCAGCTTGCCGGGCTTCGCCGGCGAGGAAAGACAGGAACTGTTCACCGATTGCGGGCTGGCTGGCTTCGAGATGCAGGTCCGAAATGAGCAGCGTGGTCATCGACTAATAAGTGACTCGCGACATTTTCTTGATCACGATCGGCACGATCGGGGCGGGTGCGCCACCTGGGCCATTCGGTGCGGACTCCGCACTGACAATTGTGTCGACCACGTCCATTCCCTCGATGACATTGCCAAATACCGTGTAACCCCAGCGGCCTCTCACCGCGTCCTTGACCGGGTCGAGGTTGGGTGAGGTCAGGTCCTGGCCAACATTGTTGGCGACATTGATAAAAAACTGCGAGCCGGCAGAATGCGGATCGGCCGTGCGTGCCATTGCGATGGTGCCGCGTAGATTGCTCAGACCATTGCCGGACTCGTTCGCAACGGTGTCTTTGGGTTCTTTGAGCTTGAAGCCCGGTGTGTACCCGCCGCCCTGAGCCATAAAGCCGGGGATGATGCGGTGAAAGACCGTACCGTTGTAGAAGCCGGTATCGACCAGTTGCAGGAAATTCGCGACTGTCAGGGGTGCTGCGTTGCCGTCCAGCTCCAGTTTGAAGGTGCCTTCGGTCGTTTCGACCAGGATATGAGGGTGGGCTGGCACCTTGTCCGCCGCACACGCAATCGCACACGACACCGTCAACAAAAGCGCAGCAAGAATCTTGTTCATGAATCGTCCGGGATGAAACCATTGAGAAACGGCAATATACCTGAGTGGGATTGTGGCGGCCATGCTGGTGAATTTAAGACCCTATTCGCTTGATCGGCGGGCAAGGCGGCCGTATGATCGCACCCCGCAGAAGAGCCGGGTCTGACTCGGCGCTTTTGTGGCGGAAAATCTGGCATCGGGGCATGGCGCAGCCTGGTAGCGCATCTGCTTTGGGAGCAGAGGGTCGGGAGTTCGAATCTCTCTGCCCCGACCAGCCGATTTTCCCGTCTGGCAAGAACGGCCGTATTGATGCGCCCGTAGCTCAACCGGATAGAGCACCGGTTTTCTAAACCGGTTGTTGCAGGTTCGAGTCCTGCCGGGCGCGCCATTTCTGCGTACAGTTGGGAAACGGAAAAGTCAGTGGTGGGTGTAGCTCAGTTGGTAGAGCCCCGGCTTGTGATGCCGGTCGTCGCGGGTTCGAGTCCCGTCATCCACCCCATTTTCCAGATAGTGGGCCTTTAGCTCAGTTGGTAGAGCAGGAGACTCTTAATCTCTTGGTCCGGGGTTCGAGCCCCCGAGGGCCCACCACTTTCCCCGCCAGGGTTGCAGGTTGCACCAATGATTCCCAGAGCGGCTTTTCTTGCAGTCGTGTGGCTGTCCCGGACGGCCGTTGTATTGCGCTTTTCGGCCAGGACTACGGCGCGAGTCGCTCTATCGTCCAGCTGCCATTGTCCTGACGTGTGTACTGAAAACGATCGTGCATACGATTGCGACGACCCTGCCAGAATTCGATAACGTCCGGGACAACCCGATAGCCGCCCCAAAATGATGGCAATGGCACTTCCTTGTTTTTGAATTTCGTTTTCAATTCCTGAAACTTGTTTTCCAGCAGCGAGCGCGATGAAATAACACTGCTTTGTGCCGACACCCATGCGCCGATCTGGCTGCCGCGCGGGCGCGACATGAAGTACTTGAGTGTTTCAGCGGCCGTCATTCGTTCTGCACGTCCACGAATTCTCACCTGGCGCGCCGCATCCGACCAGAAGAACAGCATCGCAACGTTTGGGTTGGCGTCAATTTGCCGCGCCTTGTTGCTCTCGTAATTGGTATAGAAAACGAAGCCATTTTCGTCGAACGACTTTAGCAATACTGTGCGACTGGTCGGGCGGTTGTCGCTGTCGACAGTCGACAGTGAAACCGCATTAGGGTCCATGGCGACGGTTTCGCAGGCATGTTGAAACCAGTCTTCGAATTGCACGATGGGGTCGTCGTGCAGATCTTCTCGATCAAGCACAAAGCCTGTCGCGGATCGGCGCAGACCGGAAACATTCATGCCGTGATGCTTATCATCTTTGCTCATGCACCAATTCTAAGCATCAGCGCTTCAATAGCCAATGGGATTCTTGAATATTCGTTGTATGATGTGCGCTACCGAACGGAAGGGGGAGTGCCAGAATGTCCAGTCTTAACGAATTCACGAAGAAAAAGACTGCCCGCCTGTGGCCGATTACCTTGCTACGCGTATATACCGGTGTCTTCTTTCTCACCTACGGATTTGGCAAGATCACCAACCCGAATTTTGCGGACGGATTGTCAGGGTTTGTCACCGGCAATCTTGAGAAAAGCTACGGATTCATGCGGCCGTTTCTCGAATCAGTAGTATTGCCCAATAGTGGAATATTCGCGTTTTTGGTGTCCTGGGGCGAAGTATTGCTCGGCGTCGCACTGGTGCTCGGACTGGCAACCCGTTACGCGGCAATTGCCGGCGCCTTTATGGTGGCCATGTTCTGGTTCACCAAAGGTCAGGGATTCATGGACGCCCAGAACCACGATGTCATTTGGTTCATGATTCTGATCGTGCTCGCCGCCATTCATGCCGGTCGTGCGCATAGCCTGGACGAGAAACTCAAGGACCGCTTCCGCTTCCTGGCCTAGCCGAATTCTAGGGATTCCAATGCCGAACGATGTCACGGTATAATGCCCGGCTGGACAGGATTGCAGGTATTTTGTTGCACAATTCGTGCGAGAGTGGCGGAATTGGTAGACGCGCTGGCTTTAGGTGCCAGTGGGGTAACCCGTGAGAGTTCGAGTCTCTCCTTTCGCACCACGTCCTTTTTGGTCATCAAATCTTTTTATTAATACATTAGAGAATTTATAGAATGGACGTCACTGTCGAAACGACAGGTACTCTAGAGCGCCGTATGCGCGTTGAGCTGCCTCTCGAGCCCATCGAACAACAAGTCAACTCGCGCCTGAAGTCCGTTGGCCGTACCGCCAAGATCAAGGGCTTTCGGCCGGGCAAGGTGCCGGCAAACGTCGTCAAGAAGCGCTATGGCAAGCAGGTTCGCCAGGAAGTACTGAGCGAAGTTCTGCAAAAAAGCTACAGCGAAGCCGTGACCCGGGAAAAGCTGACGCCGGCAGGCGGCCCCAGGATCGAAACGGAAGAGGACAACGGCAAGACCTTCGCTTTTACAGCGACGTTTGAGGTCATGCCGGTGGTCGTGCTTAAAGACCTGGAGAAAATCAAGATCGAAAAGCCCGAGGTCAGCATCGACGATAATGATCTTGACGACATGATGCTCAATCTCAGGAAGCAAAAAGCGACCTGGGAAGTGGTTGACCGCAAGAGCGCCGAAGGCGATCGTGTCAGCATTGATTTCGTCGGCAAACTCAACGGTGAGGTTTTCAAAGGTGGTGAAGCCAAGGACTATCCTGTCGTGCTCGGCGCCGGGCAGATGTTGCCGGATTTTGAGAAGGGACTGACGGGCGTCAAAGCGGGCGAGGAGAAGACCTTTAAGGTGAAATTCCCGAAGGACTATCACGCCGATGAGCTTGCAGGACAAAAAGCAGAATTCACGATCACCGCGCACCGCGTTGAGGTTGAAGTTCTGCCCGAACTCAACGACGAATTCGCGAAATCGTTCAACGTGACCGAAGGTGGCATGGAGCAGTTTACGAAAGATGTTCGCGAGAATATGGATCGCGAAGCTGAGCAGAAGGTTAAGAATGAGCTTCGCGAGCAGGTGATGAATGCCTTGCTGGAAACGAATCCGGTGGACGTGCCGCATGCGCTCAAACACGAGGAAATGCATGCCATGCAGCGTGATGCGATGCAGCGCATGGGTGTCAAAGATGCGGATCAGGCGCCGCCACTGGCCAATTTCACCGAGGCGGCTGAAAGACGTGTCGCGCTCGGGCTGTTGCTACGTCAACTGATAACGGAAAAGGAAATTACCGTTGATGCGGACAAGATGCGCACACGAGTTGAAGAGATGTGTGCTGGCTACGAGAATGCGGATGAGATGGCCAACATGTACATGAGCAATCCGCAGGTCATGCAGCAGATAGAACCGATGGTTATCGAGCAGCAGGCAATCGACTGGATCATTGCCAACGGCAAGACGAAAAGCAAAAAGGTATCATTTAAGGAGTTCATGAACGCCCCGGCTTCATGAGACAATCTCGCAATCAGCGTATGACGGATAGCAAAACTATGAGCGCAACTTCACTAAATCTCGTGCCAATGGTCGTTGAACAGACAGCGCGCGGCGAGCGTGCCTACGACATTTATTCGCGACTGTTGAAGGACCGACTGATCTTTATCGTCGGGCCGGTCGAGGACCAGATGGCCAATCTGATTGTCGCGCAGCTGCTGTATCTCGAGTCTGAGAATGCGAACAAAGACATTCACCTGTATATCAATTCGCCCGGCGGCGTTGTGTCGTCTGGTCTTTCGATTTACGACACGATGCAATTCATCAACTGCGATGTATCGACGATTTGCGTCGGACAGGCCGCCAGTATGGGTGCACTGTTACTGGCCGGTGGCACGAAGGGCAAGCGCTTTGCCTTGCCGCACTCTCGCGTCATGGTGCACCAGCCAAGCGCCGGCTATCAGGGCCAGGTCACGGATATCAGCATTCATGCCGAAGAGGTCATTGCACTGAAGCGACGATTGAACGAGATCATGGCCAAACACACGGGTCAGGACCTCGCGACGATCGAAAAAGACCTGGAGCGCGATAATTTTATGGGTGCCGAACGAGCCGTGGAATACGGGTTGATTGACACTGTGTTGGCGAATCGGCAAGAAATGAGCAGCAAATCCAAGGACTGATCCCTTAAATATCAAACGCTTATAACGTTTATTGTCACTTTTGTGACCTACGGCTTTGCACCTAGGTAGGGCCCATGTAAACTAGCAAGCCATTGATACGGGCAGGTCAAATTGCCTAAAAATTCCTTACAAAGGCCATGCACGTATGAGCGATGAAACCCGCGGTAAGAACGAGGACGGCAAACTCCTTTACTGTTCTTTTTGCGGCAAATCACAGCACGAAGTTCGCAAGCTGATCGCGGGGCCGTCGGTATTCGTCTGCGATGAGTGCGTCGAGCTTTGCAATGACATCATTCGCGAAGAGCTTGAAGATGCCGGCGAGACCGGTCACGACAAGCTTCCCAAGCCGATGGAGATCAACGCAGTTCTTGACGAGTACGTGATTGGCCAGGAACGTGCGAAAAAAGTGCTGTCTGTGGCGGTCTACAACCACTATAAACGCCTCAATGACCGGCTTAATGATCGTAGTAAAGACGATATTGAGCTGGCGAAAAGCAATATTTTGCTGATCGGCCCGACTGGCTGCGGCAAAACGCTGCTCGCCGAGACACTGGCGCGCCTGCTCAACGTCCCGTTCACAATTGCAGATGCCACGACACTGACCGAAGCGGGTTATGTCGGTGAAGACGTCGAAAATATTATCCAGAAGCTGCTGCAAAAGTGCGACTACGACGTTGAAAAAGCGCAGACCGGCATTGTTTATATCGATGAGATCGATAAAATCTCAAGAAAATCGGACAACCCGTCGATAACCAGAGATGTATCCGGTGAGGGCGTGCAACAGGCACTCCTGAAACTGATCGAAGGCACGATTGCATCGGTTCCGCCACAGGGTGGTCGCAAGCATCCGCAGCAGGAATTCCTGCAGGTGGACACTGGCAACATCCTGTTTATTTGCGGCGGTGCGTTTGCGGGCCTTGAAAAGATAATTCAAAATCGTTCGTCGAAGTCCGGCATCGGCTTTGTCGCTGAAGTCAAGACGAACGAGCAGGAGCAGAGTATTGGCGAGCTGCTACACGATGTGGAACCGGAAGATCTGATTCGCTTCGGGCTGATTCCGGAATTCGTCGGTCGTCTGCCAGTCGTTGCGACGCTTGAGGAACTGGACGAGGATGCACTCGTTCAAATTCTTCTCGAGCCGAAGAACGCACTGACAAAGCAGTATCGCAAGCTCTTCGAGATGGAAGGCGTGGATCTGGAATTCCGCGATGACGCGTTACGCGCAGTGGCCACCAAGGCCATGGAGCGCAAGACGGGTGCTCGCGGGCTACGCACTATTCTCGAGAACGTGTTGCTCGACACGATGTACGACTTGCCGTCTTCGGAGAATGCGAAGAAGGTGGTCGTTGATGAGGCGGTGGTCACAGGCGAAAACCAGCCCTACATCATATATGAGTCGGATGAATCCCCGACCGTGAACATCGAGCAGCCGGCCAGGCCAACAGGCTCGGACGGCGCGTAACAAGACATCGAAACCCGAAGCTTGAATTGCGGCCAATTGGCCGCACATTTTTAGGCCAGCTTTTAAACGACGAGGTTATTCACGGTGTCCGAACACGATCTGCCACCGGACGACGACAAGGATCTGCTCGAATCGGTCGAGTCGGCGTCTGAAGAATTTGCTTTTGATGATTCAACCGGCGTGCCGGTTCTGCCGCTGCGCGACGTTGTCGTGTATCCGCACATGGTTATTCCGTTGTTTGTCGGTCGCGACAAGTCCATCGTCGCACTCGACAAGGCGATGAATGCCGGTAAGCGCATTCTGCTCGTTGCGCAAAAGACAGCCGACCTCGACGACCCACAACCCTCTGATTTGTATGAAGTCGGCACACTGGCGACGATCCTGCAGTTGCTGAAACTTCCGGATGGAACGGTCAAAGTGCTGGTTGAAGGTGGCGAGCGAGCCCTCGTGGATCGCATCAACGTTGTGGATCATTTCTCGGCCGACATCACGCCACTCAAGGAAGACGAACGTCACGACGAACGCGAAATCGACGTCCTTGTGCGTTCGATCATTTCGCAGTTCGAGGCCTATGTAAAACTGAACAAGAAGGTACCGCCCGAGGTGCTCACCTCGCTGAGCGGCATCGATGAAGCCGGTCGCCTTGCGGACACGGTCGCGGCGCATATGGCGCTGAAACTTTCTGAGAAGCAGCGCATTCTCGAGATCCAGGACGTGAAGAGCCGGCTGGAGCAGGTGCTTGGCATTATCGAGGGCGAGATTGATGTGCTGCAGATTGAGAAGCGCATTCGCGGTCGCGTCAAACAGCAGATGGAAAAGAGCCAGCGCGAGTACTACCTGAATGAGCAGATGAAGGCCATTCAGAAAGAACTGGGCGAAATGGACGATGTGCCGAACGAATTGGCCGATCTTGAGAAAAAGATCGAAAAAGCTGGCATGCCGGAAGAAGCCAAGGACAAGGCTGTCTCGGAACTCAACAAGCTGAAACTGATGTCACCGATGTCGGCCGAGGCAACTGTTGTTCGCAACTATATCGACTGGCTGGTCAAAGCACCGTGGAAAAAGCGCAGTAAGGTGTTCAAGAGCCTGAAGCAGGCCGAAGAGGTGCTCGAAGAAGATCACTACGGTCTCGAGAAGGTCAAGGAGCGCATTCTTGAGTACCTGGCGGTGCAACAGCGCGTGAAACGCCTGAAGGGCCCCATACTCTGCCTGGTGGGTCCGCCGGGTGTCGGCAAGACCTCGCTGGGTCAAAGCATCGCGCGATCAACGAATCGCAAGTTTGTTCGCATGTCCCTTGGCGGCGTTCGTGACGAGGCTGAAATTCGTGGCCACCGTCGGACCTATATAGGTTCAATGCCGGGCAAGATCATCCAGAACCTGTCGAAGACCGGCGTCCGAAACCCGCTGTTCCTGCTCGACGAAGTCGACAAGATGGCGATGGACTTTCGTGGTGACCCGTCGTCCGCTTTGCTGGAAGTTCTCGATCCTGAGCAGAACTCGACCTTCGCCGATCATTACCTCGAAGTCGATTTTGACCTGTCGGATGTCATGTTTGTCTGTACCGCGAACAGCCTGAACATCCCGGCGCCGTTACTCGACCGAATGGAAGTGATTCGTATCCCGGGGTACACCGAGGACGAGAAGACCAACATTGCACTCAAGTACCTGGTGCCGAAGCAACTGAAGGAAAACGGTCTCAAGAAAGAGGAACTCACGATCACTGAGAGCGCGGTTCGAGACATCATTCAGCACTACACCCGTGAATCAGGCGTGCGCAACCTTGAGCGCGAGATTTCCAAGATTTGCCGCAAGGTCGTTAAGTCGCTGCTACTGAAGCCGCGTGACAAGCGCGTGCTGGTCACGCCAAAGAGCATGGAAAAGTATCTCGGCGTGCGCCGATTCCGATATGGCAAGGCCGAAGAGAATGATCAGGTCGGCCAGGTAACGGGTTTGGCATGGACCGAGGTCGGTGGCGAGCTTTTGACCATTGAGGCAGCTGTCGTGCCGGGTAAGGGCAAGTTGAACCATACCGGCCAGCTCGGCGAAGTGATGACCGAATCGATCCAGGCAGCGATGACGGTTGTTCGTAGCCGGGCCACCGTTTTGGGTATCGATGACGACTTCCATCAGAAGGTCGATGTGCATATCCATGTCCCCGAAGGGGCCACTCCAAAGGACGGACCGAGTGCGGGAGTTGGCATGTGTACTGCGCTGGTGTCGGCACTGACCAAAGTCCCTGTGAGGAGCGGTGTCGCCATGACCGGCGAGATCACACTCAGGGGTGAAGTGCTGCCCATCGGTGGCCTGAAAGAGAAGCTGCTGGCGGCCCATCGAGGGGGCCTGGACAAGGTATTGATCCCGCAAGAAAACGAGAAGGACCTTGCCGAAATACCGAAGAACATCAAGGACAAGCTGACGATAGTTCCAGTGAAATGGATCGATGAAGTTCTGGAGCATGCGCTCGCTCATATGCCGCTGCCGGAGGCGACTTCGGAGACGCCGAAAAGCAAAACCAAAACGCCGGTCGAGGAGCAAAAAGGCGAGGACTCCGTCCGTCCGCACTAAGGCGCTGAAACCCGCGTGGTTAATGGATATTTGACGGTATATGAGGCAGTTGGTATAAGCCCCGTAGTTGTTTGTGGATGCACGGGGCCACATTCGACGATTCAGCGGATTGCGACATTGAGGAAGCACGCTGGATTGATGACCATTTCTTTAATCAATCTGCAAGGGTGAATTTTATGAACAAGGGAGAACTCATAGACTCAGTTGCGGGCGCAGCAGGCTTGTCACGAGCTGATGCAACCAAGGCAGTCGACGCAGTACTCGATAGCATTCAAGGTACCTTGGCTAACGGCGGTTCAGTCTCACTCGTCGGCTTCGGAACATTCTCGGTTAAAGCCCGCGCAGCACGCGCTGGACGTAACCCACGCACCGGCGAAACCATCCAAATCAAGGCCAGTAATGTGCCGGGATTTAAGGCTGGCAAAGGCCTGAAGGATGCCGTAAACTAGCGCGCCCCACGGGGGCACAGGGTAGGAAAAAGCCCGTTCTTACGGGCTTTTTCATATCTTGGGTGCTTAGCTCAGCTGGTAGAGCATCGCCCTTACAAGGCGAGGGTCGGCGGTTCGATCCCGTCAGCACCCACCAGAATTTGGAGCGGTAGTTCAGTTGGTTAGAATACCGGCCTGTCACGCCGGGGGTCGCGGGTTCGAGTCCCGTCCGCTCCGCCACTGATAAAATCCCGGGTCCCTCTAGCGGGGGTCCGGGATTTTTTTTAAGATTCCACGCCATACAAACTAAAGACACGTTTATTATGCTGCAGAATATTCGCGAAAAAATCACCGGCTGGGGGGCATTGGTTGTCCTCGGCGTCATTGGCCTGTCATTCGTCTTCGTCGGTGGCGCGAGCTTCACCACGATTGGCTCGAACTACGCGGCCAAGGTTGACGGTTCCGAAATCGGCCTCACACAGTTCGAAACCGCGTACCGCGATCGAATCCAGTCGAATCCGCAGTTGGCGAATTTACCGGACGAGTACCGTCTGCAATTGCGTCGCAATATTCTCGACGGACTCGTTCAACAGCGTGTTATTGACAACTACCTCGACGAGGCCGGTATCAAAGTCAGCGACAAGCAGTTGACGAAAGTCGTGCACCAGATACCCGAGTTTCAGGTTAACGGTCGCTTTGATCGCGAGACCTACGAAACCTTGTTGAGCCAGGCGGGTCTGACAGCCGCCCAATTCGAGGCGTCGCAGAAACTGTCGATGCGACGCAACCAGCTGCAACGCGCCGTCATCGGTTCGTCGCTGGTACCGCCGTCAGGTTATCGTCGCTACCTCAATCTCGCCTTTGAAAATCGCCTTGTCACAACCGCTAGCATTTCGGCTGACGCAGTTGCCGATGAAATCAATGTGACGGACGAGATGATCGCGGCGTACTACGACGAGAACCCGGAAATGTTTAACCTGCCGGAAACCGCTGACATTGAATATGTCGAAATTCAGCGAGACTCTGTTGCTGCTGAAGTGGCTGTCAGCGAGAAAGATTTGCTGGAATATTATGACTTCAACAAGGACCGATACTTACAGGATGAGCAGCGCCAGGCGCGACACATACTGATTCTGTTCGACGACGACGAAGCAGGCGCCGAAGCGATTGCCAGTGAATTGCTCACGAGAACGCGTGCCGGTGAGTCATTTGCTGAACTCGCACGTCAATACTCGAAGGACAGTGGTACTTCCAACGATGGCGGAAACCTCGGCGCACTTAATCGTACGCAATTGCCAGATGCACTGGGCAGTGCGATTTTCTCGATGCAGGAAGGCGACATTCTGGGCCCCATCAAAGGCGACTTCGGTTTTCACGTCGTGAAGCTCGACAAGATTCTTGAATCAGGCCCGCTGCCATTCGAGCAGGTTCGTGCCTCGCTGTTGACCGAATTGCAGGAGCAGGAAGCAGAGGGTCTGTTCGTGGAGCTGGAACGTAAATTATCAGCCGCGCTGTTTGATGCCGCAGATATCAGCGCCGTGGCCGCTGCTGTGGGAAGTGAAGTACAATCTTATAAAGGCTTCACGCGCGACAGCGTTGAACCCTTCGATGGCAACACCACTGCGGTCGATGCTGTATTCGATCCTATCGTTTTGAGCGGCGCACAGATGTCGGAAGTCATTGAAATCGACACCAATCGCACGGCGATCTTTTCCGTCAGCAAGCACGAACAGGCGAGCCGTGAACCCCTGCAAGCCGTTCGTGATCAAATCGTCACGCAACTTAGCATTCAGCAGTCCGAGGACCTGATGGCAGCGCGCGCAGAGCGCATGCTCGAAGCAGTTCGAGGCGGAGAAGATTTCGCAGTAGCCGCCGCCGCGATCGATGCGGTTGCAGCCGAGCCTACAATCATGAGTCGCGATCGGGATACGGCGGATCAATTCCTGGCAGTCGCCGTTTTTACGGCCGTCAAGCCGACACAGGACAAGCCAACACTGGGCACGACACGCAACGCAGACGGTGGTTACACGGTTTACAGCCTTGGCGCCGTCATTCCGGGTCGACCAGAAGCGATTCCACAAGCCGATCGTGATACGGGCAAGAACCAGCTGGTCGAACAGTACGGAATCGGCGACTTCGTCGCTTTCGTGCAGGCGTTGCAGGCAAATGCCGATATCATCATCAACGACGAGGCGCTGGCTGCACAAGACCTGTTCCGTTAAGCTTGTGCGCATAAGAAATACACCACTGCGGCGCTGAGCCGTTCCGGGGGACTCATGCGCAAGCTTGCTCTGCATTGGCAGATACTGATCGCGATTGTTCTGGCGGGAATCGCCGGATACACCATCTTTGAGTACCGCGCAGCAAGCGGAAATGAGCCGAGTATTTTTGGCGTCGACTACGTCGCAATATTCGGCTATATCGGCGATCTGTTCCTGAATGCGCTGAAAATGATCATCGTGCCGTTGATCACGTCGTCTATCATCGTAGGTGTTGCAGGAATTGGTTCCGGTGGAAATCTGGGGTCACTCGGCGGCAAGACGCTGATTTTTTACGCGGTGACTACGCTCGCTGCCATCCTCATCGGCCTGTTCGTCATCAACGCAATCGGTCCCGGCTACAACTCCGATGGAGAGCCTGCGCGTGACGAGTTAGCTTTTACGGCGACAGCCGAGGAGGTTGCCGCGAAGGTTGGCGACAAGGGTGCCGGCGATGTCGCAGAGATCTTCTTGCGTATGGTCCCGGAAAATGTCGTTCAGGCGGCCGCCAATGGCCAGATGTTAGGCCTGATTTTCTTCGCGATTTTATTCGGTTATTTCATGACCCATCTTCCGCATGATTTTGCGGAACCGTTGTTCAAGTTCTGGAACGGCGTATTTCACGTCATGATGAAAATGACGGAGTGGATCATGAAATTCGCGCCATTCGGCGTGTTCGGCCTGGTTGGCCGAGTGATTGCCGAGGCGGGACTGCGTGCGGCCGGGCCACTGGCTGTTTTTGCGGTTGCTGTTCTGGTCGCTTTGGCGCTGCATGCGCTCGTGACGTTGCCGCTGTTGCTGCGTTTTGTGGGACGAGTGAACCCCATCAAGACGCTTGCGGGTGCATCCCAGGCGATGCTTACTGCGTTCTCGACTGCATCGTCATCGGCGACACTGCCGGTGACAATCGAATGCGTTGAAGACCGCATCGGTGTTTCAAACAAGATTTCGAGTTTTGTGCTGCCACTCGGCGCAACTGTCAACATGAACGGCACCGCATTGTATGAATGTGCGGCGGCACTTTTCCTTGCCCAGGCCTATGGACTGGACCTGACCTTCGGGGTGCAGTTTACGATTGTCACTATCGCATTGATGACATCAATCGGCGTTGCCGGAGTTCCGTCCGCGTCACTGGTTGCGATCGCCATTATTCTCGGTGCAATTGGATTGCCGGTCGAAGCAATAGGCGTGCTGATGGTATTCGATCGTATCCTCGACATGTGCCGGACGAGCATTAATATCTGGGGCGATATTTGCTGCGCAACAATTATCGCCCGCCTCGAAGGCGAAGAAACCAAAGTCGCCCTACAACAGAATTAAGGTGGCAGTCACCGTATCTAGGCAATTAAGGTGGCAGTCACCGTATCTAGTTACGGTGACTGCCACCTTAATTTAGTCTTCGTCGAAGACCATACCCATGATGTTGACGCCAGCATCCACGAAAGTGGTTCCGCCGGTGATGCCGGATGCGAGGTCTGAGCACAGGAAGGCGGCGGTATTCCCGACTTCTTCGATTGTCACGGTGCGGCGCAGCGGTGAGGCCTTCTCAGCGTAGTTGAGCATCTTGCGGAAGCCGCCAATGCCGGCCGCTGCCAAAGTCTTCACAGCACCTGCCGAGATCGCGTTGACGCGTATGCCCTTGGGACCGAGATCGGCCGCAAGGAAGCGCACACACGCCTCCAGGCTCGCTTTCGCAAGCCCCATCACGTTGTAATTTGGCACGACCTTGGTCGCTGCATCGTAGGTCAACGTCAGCATCGCCGCGTTGCGGCCTTCCATCATCGGCAGGCCGGCCTTGGCAAGGGCGGCGAGGCTATACGCCGAGATGTCATGCGAGATGGCATAGCCGTCACGGGTGATGGATTCAACAAAGCCACCCGCTAGCTGTTCGCGCGGTGCGAAGCCGACCGAATGTACGATGACATCCAGTCCATCCCAGTGCTTGCCGAGGTTTGCAAACACGGCAGAAATTTCATCATCGGAAGTTACGTCGCAGGGAAACAACAGTTCGGCATTCTGGCCCAGGCGTGCTGAGAGCTTTGCGACCCGGCTTTGGAGTTTTTCGTTTTGGTAGGTAAACGCGATTTCCGCGCCCTCGCGGGCGAACGCCTCAGCGATACCTGCTGCGATGGAACGATCACTTGCGACACCCACAATGAGTGCCTTTTTGCCGGCCATGAAGCCCATAGTGTTTTCCTGTGCTGAAATCAGGCGGCTATTCTACCCCACGTTCCAGTTACGGTGACAGTCACCGAATCTTCGGCTCTGAGTTACGGTGACTGCCACCGTATCTCACCGTATCTCACCGAGTTACGGTGACTGCCACCGTATCTCACCGTATCTAGCTCGACTGGGCGGTGACATCCACGTACATGGTGAGCTTCTGGCCTGGCCGCAGAATTTTGTTTCGGTCGATGTTGTTCCAGCGTGCGATCTGGTCGATGCCGACGCGGAACTTGCGGGCGATGACGTACAAGGAGTCGCCGTTACGGACCGTGTAGTTCAGTTTGCGGGTGGTATTTCCCAATGCCTGAGTCGGTGATGTGCGCGGTGCGTCGACGTCGGCGTTGGTCCAGACAACCAGTTTCTTGCCGATGGACAGGGTGTCTCTGGGTGCCATTGCGTTCCACGCAGCAAGCTGCCGGGTCGTCACCTTGTAACGTTGCGAGATGGTCCAGAACGATTCACCGCTGGTGACAATGTGTTCGACCTTGTTGCCGGCCCGCGTCTTGTTTTGCGTGTTAGCAAGGCGCGCGTCGGCGCTTTTGCTGTAGGCGCTCAGGGGTTTGGTTGCGACCGGAATCATCAAGTGATCGCCGGCTCGAATCGTGTTGCCGCGGAGATTATTCGCCGAGCGAATCGTCGTCACTGTCGTGTTGTACTTTTCGGCGATCTGCGAAATCGCTTCACCGTTCTTGACCTTGTGGCGCTGCCAGCGGACACGTTCCGAGGCAGGGACATCGTTCAACGCGATCGCGAACTGCTCCGCGACATCCACCGGCATGACGAGACTGTGTGGACCGCTCGGGTCCGTCGACCAGCGGTTGTAGCCCGGATTGAACTGGTAAATCGTATCGACGTCGATACCCGCAAGTTCAGCAGCGAGGGCGAGGTCGAGCTGTCCGCCAATATCGGCAACGACAAACTGCGGCACGTCCGCAACGATGGGAAGCGTTAGATTGTATTGCGCCGGATCGGCCACAATTTCGACCAGAGCCAGCAGCTTGGGCACGTACATGCTGGTTTCTCTTGGCAGATGCAGTGACCAGAAATCGATCGGCTTGCTGGCCTTCGTGTTGCGGCGTACGGCGCGCCGAACATTCCCCTCGCCAGAGTTGTAAGAGGCGATCGCGTTGAGCCAGTTGCCGTTATTAAACTCCTCAAGATATTCGAGATAGTCGAGCGCGGCGCGTGTCGAGTCGACAACATCACGACGACCGTCGTACCACCAGTTTTGTTTGATACCAAAACGCCTGGCCGTTCCCGGGATCATCTGCCAGAGACCGGCCGCACGTCCGTGCGAATAGGCGAAGGGGTCGTAAGCACTCTCGACGATCGGTAGCAGCGCGAGCTCAAGCGGCAGGCCGCGACGTTCGAGTTCAGCGACGATGTAGGGCAGGTAACGTTGTGCACGCGTGAAAACGCGAGCCAGGTATTCGGGATGCCTGGCGAACCACTGCTTCTCGGCCGTAGTGCGATGATTGTCGCTGTAGCGGAGCTTGAAGCCACGCCGCAGCTTTTCGAGTACGTCATCGCTGCCGACAGGCGATGAAATGAGCTCAATGCCTGCCACCGGTGAGATCAGCTTGAGCTCGATGTCAGCGGCGTCGCTGGCGTCGTTGCGAAGCTCCAGCGGTGTCGACAAGCTGACATCCGAGGCAAACAGGAAAAAGGTGACACCGATAGCGCCAAGCGACTGGATTCTTGGCGATAATCGCCGCATTGACGATGACTTTAGCGTAGACATCGGGCTATCCTACTGAGGTCGCAAACGAGTGCAAGGGGATTGTTCACAAATGGCGCAAGACTGGCTAAAAACGCCACTTGGCAAGGCCCTGCTGCGGCAGGAGGCCCGCGTGGTCGAGGACGCACTGGATGGCGTATTCGGCGAGCAATGCCTGCAATTGGGGGTGTGGGGTGAGCAACGCGGCTTCTTGCGCTTCACGCGAACCCAGCGCTGCTCGTTGCTGGCCGAGAGCACGCAGGATGGGCCCGCAGTGGTCGGCAAGCTGCACCAATTGCCGATTGCGAGTGACTCCATTGACGCGGTGTTACTGCCGCACACACTCGATTACAGCGATCGCCAGCATGCCATTCTCCGTGAAGTGGATCGCGTCCTCAGGCGCGACGGGCGGCTGATCATCCTGGGCTTTAGGCCGGGCGGTCTGTGGGGTTTGCGCAGATTGATCCCGGGTGCCGGCATCCCGCCAGGGGCGGACAACCTGATATCCGAGCGGCGACTGCGCGACTGGTTAAAGCTACTCGACATGCGCATACAGGGTGCTTCACGTTATTTCTTTCGCTGGCCGCTGCCGGGCAACAAAGCGCGCGGTTCAGGCAAGTGGGAACGACGCGGCCAGGCGTGGTGGCCCGAGCTATCGGCATGCTATATGCTCTCGGCGCAGAAAAGAGTCAGCACGCTGACACCGGTTCGATCGGTGTGGCGCCGTCAGCCCAAGGTGGTTGCCGGACTGGCCGAACCCTCAACCCGAGTTGCCCGAATCCGTTTTGACGAAAACCATTGAGATCTATACCGACGGCGCATGCAGGGGAAATCCCGGACCGGGCGGCTGGGGCGCGTTGCTGATCTATGGCTCGCGGCAGAAAACCCTGCACGGCGGTGAGGCCGAAACCACCAACAACCGCATGGAGCTGACCGCGGCGATCGAGGCGTTGAATGCGCTGCGTTCACGAAGTATTGTCACCCTCTACACAGATTCCAAGTACGTCATGGACGGCATCAATGAATGGATGCCGAACTGGAAAAAACGCGACTGGCGAACCGCTGCACGAAAGCCAGTCAAGAACAAAGACCTGTGGCAGGCACTGGATGAGGCCGTCGAACGCCACGATATCGACTGGCGCTGGGTGAAAGGCCACGACGGCAACCCCGGCAATGAAATGGCCGACGAATTGGCCAATCGCGGCATCGACGAATTACTGTCGTAGGAGCGCGCCCAGCGCGCGAAAAATTATGAACCGACAAATCGTCCTGGACACCGAAACCACCGGCCTGTCCACCAAAAACGGCCACCGCATCATCGAAATCGGTTGCCTGGAGCTGGTCAATCGCCGCCTGACCGGGCGCGAATTTCACCGCTTCCTGAATCCGGATCGCGATATCGACGAAGGCGCCGAACGCGTGCACGGCATCAGCCGCGCAGATCTCGACACCGCGCCGAGATTTCCGGACGTCGTCGACGAGTTTTTGACGTTCATCAAAGACGCCGAGCTGATCATTCACAATGCGAGCTTCGATGTCGGCTTTCTCGAGCACGAATTGCAGTTGATGAAACATCCGCAGCCGTCGATCGAAGCCCATGCGAGCGTGCTCGATACCTTGACGATGGCACGCGAGATGCACCCGGGTCAGCGCAACAGCCTGGATGCATTGTGCAAACGCTATGAAGTCGATGCGACGAAACGCGACGTGCATGGCGCATTGATCGACTCGGAATTGCTCGCGAATGTGTATCTGGCAATGACGGGGGGGCAGACCGCACTATCGCTGGATGCGGACGACGGCAAGGATTCAAGTAATTCGCACGCAGCACACACAGATGGGCATGAACGCGCTCCTGCGCTTGAGGTGTCGATCAGTGGGGGGGGTATGGTTGCGACGGACCTTCTCGTGATCACAGCATCGGCTGAAGAAACCGCTGCACACGAGGCGATGCTCGAAAAAATTCGTGAATCCGGTGCGTGCGTCTGGGATATTGACTAGAATCGTTGGTTCGCTTCGGGGGAAGCACCACTAAATAAGGATAAGACTGTATGGCCCATACGATGGCAATGGCGTTGCGTCAGAATTTTCTCGGAAATTCTCCAAGTTGGTACAAACTCACGATCGTCGGATTCTTGATCATTAATCCGGTGCTCGTTGCGATCAATCCCCATCTCGCAAGCTGGGTTCTGGTCATCGAGTTTATTTTTACGCTCGCAATGGCGCTGAAATGCTATCCGTTGCAACCGGGTGGCCTGCTAGCCATACAGGCGATCGTGATGGGTCTCGCTTCACCGGAGCATGTGCTGCACGAAGCTGAGGCGAACTTTGAAGTCATCATGTTGCTGATGTTCATGGTAGCGGGTATCTACTTCCTCCGTGATATGTTGCTTTACACGTTCACCAAGATCTTGCTGGGCGTGCGCTCGAAAGTCTTATTGTCGTTGATGTTCTCGTTTGCTGCGGCCTTCCTGTCCGCGTTCCTCGATGCGCTGACAGTTACGGCGGTAATAATCACTGTCGCGGTTGGCTTTTTTGGGGTCTACCACAAGGTCGCGTCAGGCAAGCAGTTTGATCACAGTCACGACCATGCCAGCGACGAAGAGGTAGTGGAATTGCATCGCGCCGATCTCGAGCAATTCCGCTCGTTTTTGCGCAGCCTGATGATGCACGGTGCGGTGGGAACGGCACTGGGCGGCGTGACCACAATGGTCGGTGAGCCGCAAAACCTGCTGATTGCCGAAATTATGGGCTGGAGTTTTGTCGAGTTCTTTCTGCACATGGCACATATATCGATGCCGGTACTGGCCGTCGGTTTAACGACCTGCGTGATGCTTGAGTTAACAAAGTCCTTTGGCTATGGCACCGAGCTGTCACCAAAAGTTCGTGAGGTACTTGAGGCTTTCGACAATCAGATGGCGGAGAAGCGCACGAAGTCTGACTTGATGATCATTGCGGTTCAGGGTGTTGTTGCGATGCTGCTGATCATCGCGCTCGGATTTGGCCTCGCGGCGCCGGGTATGGTCGGGTTGATGGTGATCGTGTTGGCAACAGCATTCAACGGCGTCACAGAAGAACACCGCATCGGGCATGCGTTCGAAGAGGCGTTACCGTTCACCGCTTTACTGGTCGTCTTTTTCGCGATCGTGGCAGTGATCGACCACCAGAGGCTGTTCACGCCGGTTATCCATTGGGTAATGACCTACGACGGCAAATTACAGGAGGCACTGTTCTATCTTGCGAATGGCGCATTATCGATGATCAGTGACAATGTATTTGTCGCGACGGTTTACATCGGCGAGGTCGAAGAGATGTTCAAAGCGGGTGATATAACTCGTGAGCACTTCGATTCGCTGGCGATCGCGATCAATACCGGTACCAATATTCCGTCTGTGGCGACGCCAAACGGCCAGGCGGCATTTCTGTTCCTGCTGACATCGGCTCTGGCACCGCTGATTCGCCTGTCGTACGGCAGGATGGTGGTGATGGCAATCCCCTACACAATCACAATGACAATCACCGGTCTGCTGGCGCTCTGGTTCGTGCCATCGTTCATCTAGACACGTGCTGAAGTGCCGGATATTGATTTTTGCCATCTGAATCTGGCCAAGCACTATCGTGGTGGCGAACGCCAGACTGAGATTTTGGTGCGGGAACTTGCGTCTCGAGGGTACTCGCAGCGGCTGGTCGTTAAGCGTGGCAATAGCCTGAAAGACCGGTGTGCTGATATTCACGATCTGGATATTCGTGAAGTGGCGTCGAACCCTGTCGCGGCTGCTTGGGCGGCGCGTGGTTCGCGCGTGGTGCACGCGCACGATGGCAGAACAGTGTACAGCGGACTGGTCGCAAATTATCTGTTTGGAATTCCTTATGTCATCACACGTCGGGTGGTTGCCCCACAAAAAGGCAAGGTCCTGCGCCGCTGGGCATATCGGCGCGCCGGGCAGATTGTGGCGATATCAAACGCCGTCGTACGGTCAATTCAGAAACGCTTTGATTGGGACGAGGTGATCGTCATTCCGGATGCCCATTCGGGTTTCGTGGCGGATGCCCAGGTTGTCGAAGCGATATGCGCTCGATACGCGGGCAAGACACTGATTGGCAATATCGGCGCGTTGGTAAATTCGCATAAAGGCCAGTCGACGATTATAGCAGCAGCACGACGGGTCGCCGAGTCTCGGCCGGACTGGCAGTTCCTGCTCTGCGGAGACGGTGACGATGAAGACCGGTATCGAGACGAGATCGGTGATCTTGGCAACATTGAGCTGCTCGGCTGGGTGGAGAACGTCGGTGATTACCTGGCCAGTTTTGACGTGTTTTTGTATCCGTCGCTGCATGAGGCGCTGGGATCGACGTTGCTGGATGCCATGCATTTTGGCTTACCGATTGTGGCGTCGAATGTGGATGGCATTCTGGATGTGGTTGAGGACGGCGTGAACGGCAAGCTTGTCGAGCCGCAGCAGCCGGATGCAATTATCGCGGCCATTGATCTGCTGCTTCAGGACGCGGAAAAGCTACAGACCATGCGGGCCGGTAATCGGGAAAAGGCTCAAAGCTATGATATCGGGCATATGGCGAATGCGTACCTGGCCGTCTATGAAGGACTCTGACTTGCGTCTCAAAGCCGCCTGCGACAAGCGACCGCGAAATTGCTCGCGAACTGTGCTATTTAAGCGCTGAGTTTTCACTGGACCTGCTATGTCATTCAATATTAAAGAAATTCGTATCGGTATTATTGGGCTTGGTTATGTTGGCTTGCCGCTGGCGGTCGAGTTTGGGAAGAAGTATCCGACGGTTGGATTTGATATCAAGGCAGATCGTATCGCCGAGCTCTGGAAGGGCGAGGATTCGACACTCGAGTGCTCAAGCGAAGAATTGGCGGAAGCCGTGCAGTTGACACTATCCTCAAATGAATCGGAACTGGAAGCATGTAATTTCTACATTGTGACGGTGCCAACTCCTATCGGCGACAGCAATCGTCCACTATTGACGCCGTTGAAATCGGCCAGTAGCACGCTCGGGCGCGTCATCAGGAAAGGCGACATCGTTGTTTATGAGTCGACGGTTTATCCTGGTGCGACCGAGGAGTTTTGTGTCCCAATTGTTGAGAAAGAGTCCGGACTGCAGCTGAACAAGGATTTCTTCGTCGGTTACAGCCCGGAACGAATCAACCCTGGCGACAAAGAACACCGGCTACCTTCGATACTGAAAGTAACGTCTGGATCTACGGACGAAGCGGCAACATTCATTGATTCCGTTTACGCTTCGATTATTACGGCTGGCACGCACAAAGTGTCAAGCATCAAGGTTGCCGAAGCTGCGAAAGTCATCGAGAACACTCAACGTGACGTGAATATCGCGTTGATCAATGAGCTCGCGATGATATTTGAGCGAGTCGGCATTGATACGGAAGAGGTGTTGCAGGCGGCGGGCACAAAATGGAATTTTCTACCCTTCCGTCCGGGCCTGGTGGGTGGCCACTGTATTGGCGTTGATCCGTATTATCTGACCTACAAGGCACAACAGCTCGGTTACCACCCGCAAATGATTCTGGCAGGCCGCCGCATCAACGACAACATGTCATTGTATATTGCGTCGCAGATTGTGAAGCTCATGTTGAAACGCGGCATTCAGCCGCTGGGTTCGAGGGTTCTTATTCTCGGACTGGCGTTTAAGGAAAATTGTCCCGACGTCCGCAATACCAAGGTTGTCGATATCGTCACAGAGCTATCGTCCTATGGAGCGACAATCGATGTGCATGATCCTTGGTGCGATGCGGCTGAGGCGAAGCGGGCCTACGACTTTGATTTGGTCGATGATCCGGAGAAGGACGCGTATGATGTCGTGATCATCGCCGTTGCGCACGATGAATTCAAGGCGATGGGCGCCGACGGTATGAGAAGCTTTGGTAAGAAGTCGTCAATACTGTATGACATTAAATACGTATTGCCTTCGGAGCAATCCGACGACCGACTGTAGGAACTCGCCCTGCGAGCGACAAGAGAGACCAAATGAAAATACTCGTAACAGGCGCTGCCGGCTTTATTGGCTTTCACACCGCCAAGCTACTGCTCGAGCGCGGCGATGATGTCGTCGGGCTCGACAATTTCAACGATTACTATGACGTGAGTCTGAAAGAATCACGGGCAAATGTCCTGTCGGATTACGACGCGTTCGATATGCATCGCACCGAGCTCGCGGATCGTGAATCTATCGAGTCGCTATTCGCGGAGCAGCAATTTGACAAGGTTGTGCATCTTGCGGCGCAAGCGGGTGTGCGTTACTCGATCGAGAACCCGCACTCGTATATCGAAAGCAATATCGTCGGTACGCTGCACATTCTGGAAGGTTGCCGACATAACAAAGTTCAGCACCTGACCTACGCATCGTCGAGTTCCGTTTACGGTGCCAACACGACCATGCCGTTTTCGATTCATCAGAATGTCGATCATCCACTCGCTTTGTACGGTGCCACCAAAAAAGCGAACGAGTTGATGTGTCACACCTACTCAAACCTCTACAATTTGCCGACAACAGGCTTACGTTTTTTCACCGTATACGGTCCGTATGGGCGACCCGATATGGCTTTGTTCATGTTCACGAAGAATATTATCGAGGGCAAGCCGATCGATGTATTCAACTACGGCAAGCACCGTCGCGATTTCACCTATATTGACGATATTGTGCAGGGGGTTGTTCGTACAATGGACCATACGGCGACGCCTAACGAGAATTGGGATCCGGCCGACCCTGATCCGGGCACAAGCAAAGCGCCATACCGTATTTACAACATTGGGAACCAACAGCCAGTCGAGTTGATGGATTACATTGGCGCCATCGAGAAATGCCTCGGCAAGACTGCAGAGAAGAATTTGTTGCCGTTGCAACCGGGTGATGTGCCAGATACCTGGGCCGACACAGAGGACCTTGCGAATGATGTCGGCTATCAGCCGAGCACTCCGGTCGAAGTCGGTGTAAAGCGCTTTGTTGAGTGGTATCTTGAGTTTTACAAGGATGAACTCAAACAAAGCGCATAAGAAGTGGCCAAGAACTACACCAACAGAGAACTCTCCGCCCGCTACCCGACCGACTTGCCTGCATGGAAGAAGCTGGCAACGCACTTTCGGGATGATATGCGCGACGCGACGCTTCGCGAATTATTCGCTCGGGACAAGAAGCGAGCGGGCAAATTTGAATTGCAGTCGGGCGACCTGACGCTCGACTATTCGAAGAATCACCTCACCGCCACGACGCGCAAGATGCTGACACAGCTTGCCAGACAGGCGGATGTACCCGCAGCGATCGAAGCCATGTTTGCTGGCGATGCGATCAACAAGACCGAGGGTCGGTCAGTACTGCATGTCGCGCTTCGCGCCAAGATTGCGGATACTGTCGCACTGGAAACGCCAGGCGTTTCAGAGGTCTGGGAAGTTTTGACGAAGATGGAATCGTTCGTCGAGCGAGTTCACAGCGGTGAGATCAAGGGAAGTACCGGAAAAAAGCTAAGCGATATCGTCAATATTGGCATTGGTGGCTCGGACCTGGGGCCCGTCATGGCGAGCCGCGCGCTTCGTACCTACTGGAAGGACGGCATGCGCTTTCACAGTGTGTCGAATGTCGATGGCACGCAATTGCACGACCTGATTCGGGAGCTTGACCCGGAATCGACATTGTTCGTTGTTTGTTCGAAAACCTTCACGACACTTGAAACGATGACAAATGCCAATGCGGCTCGGACGTGGATCATCGAGCAACTCGATGAACTCGCTGTCCAATACCACTTCGTTGCCGCATCGACCAATCACGCCGCGATGGACGAATTTGGAATCCGCAGCGATTTCCGATTCGGATTTTGGGATTGGGTAGGGGGACGGTATTCGCTATGGTCGGCCGTCGGCTTGTCGCTCGCGCTTGTCGTTGGCATGGACTCGTTCAAGGCGGTATTGTCCGGTGGCCGTCGAATGGACCTGCATTTCAGACAGTCACCGCTCGACGAAAACATGCCAGTACTGCTGGCGTTAATCGGCATCTGGTACAATAATTTCTTCGGTGCTCAAAGCCAGGCGATCCTGCCCTACGACAACCGCCTGGATCGTTTTCCTGCCTATCTGCAGCAACTGCAAATGGAATCGAGTGGCAAGAGTGTGCGGATGGATGGCAAGCCGGTTCGTTGCGATACGGGCATGATCATATGGGGCGAGGCCGGCAATAACGCTCAGCATTCCTTCTACCAATTGCTGCACCAGGGGACGCGCCTTGTCCCAGTGGATTTCCTGCTCTCCGAATCGTCGGCGCTCGCTACGGCCAATTGCGAAGCACAAGCGGAGGCCCTGATGAACGGTACGAGTGACGATGACATCGAGCCGTATCGCGTCCATGCCGGTAACCGGCCGAGCAACACTATTCACTACAGGAAAATGACGCCGGAAGTGCTGGGGCAACTGATCGCACTCTACGAGCACAAGGTTTTCATCGAAGGTGTGATCTGGGGCATCGACTCGTTTGACCAGTGGGGCGTCGAACTGGGCAAGCGGCTGGCGAACGAGAGGATTCTTTCACGGGGGGAGTAGCATTGGCTCGTAAGCGAGAAAAAGGTGGACCGACAGTCGCCGACATCAAGCGCCTGCTTAAACGCTACGAGTGCCCGGTTCCTTTCCAAGCGGTTCGCACCCTGTTTCTCGGCAATATCGCGGCGCCCGGCACGATGACACCGCCGATGCAGGTGGTTTCCAGTCTGTGGGGCGGCGAACTGCCGGTATTCGATTCCACGGAGGAGGTCAACGAATTGATGTCCGCGCTGGTTATGGGTCTGTGGAACCGGCTCGGTGAGCATCAGAAGCGCAAGAACCCGTTTCGCCTGAAGCGGATGCGTCCGCCGCAGGACGGCGAGAGCGTGGGTCGTTTTGCACAAGTCCGTGTTGAGGAATTGCGCGGTTTCGTCGATGGACTTTTCGGCGACCGGGAAGCCATCGAACTACCCGAGCGGGCGCACGAAGCGATGCAGCATTTGTCCGAACTGTTGTCATTCATGCAGGCGTATGTGCAGTTCTCCGACGCCGCCGACATCGAACGCGATATGCAAAAAACGCAGCAGACCCTCGCCGAACTGTCGCGCATCGCGGAAACGGAGATCAACGCCCTGGTGCTGTCCTGCGTGCGTGCCCGGCGGCACGCGATGGAGATGCAGTCGGTGTAGTCGCCGTTACTTCACTGAGTTTTTCCGACGAATGTTTCCTCGAACCCAGGCCGCGAGTTCGTCCTCGGTCAGCGAACCCTCTGCCAAAGCCAAAATCGTCAAAACGTTTTCGGCGGGTGAGGATTGGAGCTGATAACCGTTCAGCATGAGAAAAAGATCCGCAGTGACAAGCGCGGTGCGCTTGTCGCCATCCAGAAAGCCGTGATTCTTGGCAATGCCGTACGCATATGCAGCTGCCAGTTGCGCGACGTCGTCGCAACCGTCATAGGATGCAAGGTTGCGCGGCCGCGCCAGCGCGGATCGTACGGCTCCAGGGTCTCTGATTCCGGTCAATCCTCCGTGCTCCGCAAGTTGCTCGTCGTGCAAAGCAAATACGACTTCGTCGAGGACCCAGACGAAGTCGGTCATTTAGCCAATTCACGCAGTGCATCGCGATGCTTTGACTGGACCTCGCGTGCCAGCTCCATTTGTCGGCTGAATTCCGGGTTGTAAGGGCTCAAACGATAGCCGTCCGGTGTCTCGGTCAGGTAAACGGCATCGCCTTCCTTAACCCCCATACGTTGCCGCACGTGCTTGGGCACGATCATCGCAACGGAATTGCCCACCTTGCGTAGCTTGAGTTCCATGTCGAAGGCTCCGGTGTTATTACAAATGTAATCTGTAATTATACGTTTGTTATAACATTCGTCAACCTACATTGCGGACTTGCCGTTGATGATGCGCGATAAATTGCCTTTCGATCGTTTGTTACCCGGCTCGATCCCGCAGCGCCCGCTATCTGGCCTTGAGCGGAAACTTCTCCGGATGCTCAATGGACTCGATATCCAAATCCACATCGAGATCAGGCCACCGAAAATGTCCCGGAGCAACTCGTTCGACACGAATAATTTCGCCAATCGGTGCATCTTTGAACCAAGGAAAATCGTTGTAGGAAAGAAATAATTCCCGCCCGTCGGCAAGCAGCCAAATCCCGTGGCTTGACACGTGCGTTATTTCAATATCTGAAGTGTGATTTCCATGCATTGATGAGCTCATTCTCATGCGCCTCGACGATCTCTTTGATTTTAGTTAAATGTGGCAGCGAAAGCCCGTAGTTTCTTGCCAACTCGATAGTTGGTTCCAGCCAATACTTCGCTTCTCCGGCAGCGCAGTTCACGTGAACATGCATGCGTTCCTCTTCCCGAGAGAAAAAGAAAAAGCGGTAGCCGCGCTCTCTGAATATTGTCGGACTCACCGTCTTACTCTCAAGGCGGGTTCAATAGATTGTCCGTTCAGAGATCGCATATCGCCCGCACCTTAAGCCGTCGGCGATTCAGCCGTCACGCACATATCTCGGCGTTTCATCAAAGAATGCATCGACGAGGCGAAATCCCTCTAAATGGCATGGGCTGACGTCTCTCCCGGCACTTCGCTCCCACATTCCCCCTTGTAGGAGCCCGTCCAGCAGGCGACAATCCCGCCCATGACAAGCCCCGCCCATATACGGCTCATCGCAGCCGTTTTGTTTTTTACAGCCTCACTAGCCGTCGCAGGCCCCTACATCCCGGCCGGCGACCCGGTCCTCCGTCACGATATCCAGCGCCTGGCGGATGCGGGTGTCATCAAAGGACCCACGACAACCTGGCCGCTGGCCTGGGGACCGATCATCGCAGATCTGGGCGAGGCCGATGTCAGCGGCCTGTCGGCGTCTGTGCAGGCATCGATGCAACGAATTCAGCAACGTGCGAACTGGGAAACGCGTAGCGACGCACTCACCTTCAAAGCGAAAGTCGGCGCCGTCGACAATGTGACCCGGATTCGCGGCTTTCAGAACACGCCGCGTGGCAAAGCGGAGATCGAAGCAGGTGCAGGCTGGATCGGTGACTGGTTCGCCGCGGAAATCAACGTGCAGGGCGTCGATTCGGACCAGGACAGTGAGGAAGGCCGATTCGACAACAGTTTGCTCGGAGTCGTTTTCGGTAATTGGTCGATTGCGGCGTCGACGCAGGAGCGCTGGTGGGGACCGGGCTGGGATGGCAGCCTGATTCTGTCCAATAACGCCCGGCCGATCCCATCGCTAACAATCGACCGAATTTTCACGGATGCCTTCGAGACCCGCTGGCTGAGCTGGCTGGGACCCTGGGACTTCAGTGTCATGTTCGGCCAGCTGGAAAAAGAACGTGCAGTGCCGAACGCTCAGTTCTTCGGTATGCGGTTCAACTTCCGGCCGATGCCGTCGCTGGAAATCGGCTTGTCACGAACCGCGCAGTGGTGTGGAGACGGTCGACCCTGCGATGCAAGCACCTTCGTGGATCTGTTTCTCGGCAATGACAATATCGGCGATGCCGGCATTGGCGCCGACAACGAGCCTGGCAATCAGATGGCGGGCGTCGATTTCCGCTGGTCACCGTCGTTTTTCGATGTACCGCTTGCCGCCTACGGCCAATTCATTGGCGAGGACGAGGCGGGCGGATTTCCGAGCCGCTACCTGGTGCAGGTCGGTCTGGAAGGCTCGGGCCTGATGCGTGAGAGGTGGTCGTATCGCTGGTTTGCCGAGCTTGCCGGCACCAGTTGCGATTTCATCAGCGAGGACATCTTCAATTGCGGCTATCGGCAGGAAATCTACCGGTCCGGCTATACCTTTCGATCGCGGATCATCGGTCACGGCGCGGACAACGATGCTCGCCTCGTGTCCGTGGGATGGCTGATGGTTGACGATAATGACAGCCAATGGCGTGCACTGCTGCGATTCGGGGATCTGAACCGCGGCGGGGCGCCAGACATTCAGCACAGCCTGACACCGACAGCGCAGGACATCGCCAGCCTGGACATATCCCACAGTCGCGTTTTCTCGTTTGGCGTCATCGATCTCGGCATCGGCCATGAAAACATCGACGATATCGCCAGTGGCAGCTCACTCTCCGACACAAGGTTTTATTTGCAGTGGCGAAGCTCCTACTAGCGCTGACAATCTTGCTGCCGGCAAGTCTGGCGGCCGCGCCGCTCGCAGCGCCCGGTGACCTGCTGCTGCGACACGATTTGCAGTTGCTGAACGACAGCGGCGCCATCGATATCCCGTTGACGGCATGGCCGATATCCAACGGCGATATTCGTGCGGCGCTGGACGACATCCGGGTCGATACCCTGTCAGCCGACGCGCTTTCGGCGTACGAGCGAACGCACGATCGGGTCCGCTACGAGATGGATATCGACGCCGTTGCCGTTGGTTTCGGTCTGGCGGCGTCTTTGGAGCCCCGGTTTATTCGAACCTTCGAGAACACGCCCAGGGACGAAGGCGAAATCACTGCCCGTTTGTCATGGCTGGGCGATCGCTTTGCAGTGAACCTGTCGGCCACCGCTGCGGCAAACCCGTTCGATGGCGACGAATTCCGCCCGGACGGAACCTACATCGGCGTCGCACTGGGTAACTGGATGCTCACGGCTGGCTGGCAGGAGCGCTGGTGGGGGCCGAGCCGCGATGGCAGTTTAATCCTGTCGACAAACGCCAGGCCTGCGCCGGGCATCACGATTCAGAGAAATGTGAGCGCGCCGTTCGAAAGCAAATGGCTGAGCTGGATCGGCCCGTGGACGCTTACCAGTTTTATGAGTGAATTGGACGACGAAAGGGTGATCAACGACGCATGGCTGTTTGGAATTCGTGGCAGCTTCAGGCCACCCAAAACCGGTCTGGAAATCGGCATTTCTCGAACTGCCCAGTGGTGCGGCGATGACCGGCCTTGCAGTTTTTCAACGTTTGGCGATTTGCTGGTCGGCAACGACAACCGGGGTGTGAATGTTAGTCCTGAGGACGAGCCGGGGAACCAGCTTGGCGGTTTTGACATCCGGTGGACATTGCCGAGAAAGATCCCCATCGCCCTCTATATGCAGTGGATCGGCGAGGACAGCCGCGGTGGAGGCGGTGCAATAGGAGGCTGGACAAGGCAATTGGGCGCCGAACATTGGGGTATGATCGGTGCGCTCAGCCATCGTACGCACGTCGAGGTAACCGATGCGCTGGCCCGCGAAGGCGGGTTCGGATTCAGCGATACGATCCCTAATTTTTCCCATAATCATGCGATATATAGAACCGGCTATCGATATCAGGGACGCTCAATAGGGCACCCGGCCGACGGAGACAGCCTGTCTTACTCATTCGGGTCAACACTGGTACAATCCGCCGGTCATTCTTGGAGCATCTCGTTGCGGTACATGGAAATCAATCGAACAGGCGCGCCGGATATAAGGCACACACTCACGCCAACACCACAAGAACTGATCGATCTGCAAATCTCGCACCAGCGCCAGACGCGATACGGGCGGGTCTTCGCGGGCCTCGGCTACAGCCAACTCGACGATCAGGTATCCGGCGTCTCGACGTCGGATGTCGCAGCCTTCGTACGATGGAGTTCGCGATGATAAGCCGCTCCGGACGGGCGGCGCTTGCGATAGTCCTGGCTCTGCTGGCCTCAGTCTCTCTCGCACAAGGCATTCAATTATCCCCGGCCCAACAGCAGATGCTGAACTCGCTGCCGCCCGCGCAACGGCAACAGGCGATGGACGCGATTCGACAGCTTGAGTCGCAACAGGCCAAAGGTGGTCAGCAATCCATTAACGAAGCCGTAACACGATCAGCGCCGTCCGTTGATCCGGACACCATCGATCAGGTTTTGGGTGCGGTCGAGGCGACGGCACAAGCGCGCAGCCGGCTAGTGATTAATTTTTCAACCGCTGCATCGGTGACCAACGAGCCGGTACTTCAGAATTTGCGGGGCAGTCACCTGTTTGTACTCGACGACTCGGGCGTGTTGTCGTTGGACGGGCTTGAGATGATTCCGTTGCTGGGCTTATCTGAAAGGGACATCAACCGTCGGCTGTCAGCAGAGCCCAGTCTTTCCATGTTCAATATCGATGCCCGAATACTGGGTCAGGTACCGATTGGCATCGAGGCGCTGGAACCGTTTGGCTACGATGTGTTCGATGCTCGCGATGCAAGTTTCGATGCACCGGGCAGCGGGCCGGTACCACCCGACTATGTGCTGGGACCGGGGGATTCGGTTCGGGTGCAATTGTTCGGCAACGTAAATGGAATATACGAGCATGAAGTCTCGCGCGACGGCGTTTTAAACCTCCCGGAGATTGGGCCGGTGACTGTAGCCGGTATGCCGTTTTCTGAATTCCGCAAAGACATCAATCAGCGCGTTCAACAAATGCTCATAGGCACACAAGTCAGTGTGACCATGGGGCAGCTTCGAACCATTCGTGTATTCGTACTGGGAGATGTCAACGGGCCAGGCTCGTATGTTGTGGGTGGATTATCAACCATCAGTAGCGCTTTGTACCGCAGCGGTGGCGTTAACACGATAGGCTCGCTGCGCAACATTCAATTGAAGAGAAACGGGCGCATTGTTTCAACACTGGATGCATACGACCTGCTCATCCGCGGCGACACCTCAGGTGACAGTCGCCTGCAACCAGGCGATGTGATTTTCGTCCCGCCAATCGGTACGACCGTCTCCATCGGTGGGGCTGTAAACCGACCGGCCATTTACGAAGTCAAACGCCTGACCACGGCCGCGGACCTCGCAGGTCTGGCCGGTGGACTAAAGCCAGAGGCGTTCCCCGCGGGTTCTCGCTTGGAGCGCATCGGCGAAAATGGCGAAAGAACAGTGCTGGCTGTAAACCTTAACCACGAGTCGGCGAACGCCATTCGCATTCGAGCGGGCGATACCTTGCTGGTGCCGGAGGTCTTGCCTGAAGTAGGGAACGCAGTCGTACTTGCCGGCCATGTTCATCGACCGGGTGAATATCCATGGCGGCCGGGCATGCGTCTCAGCGACCTGATTCCTTCCAGCGAGGAACTCAAACCCGGCGTCGATACGGGATACGTTTTGATTCGTCGCGAAAACCAAAGAGGGGAACCCCTGGAAGCGATCTCCGCGAGCCTTACAGACGCACTATCAGCACCGCGATCACCCGATGATGTGCAACTGATGTCAGGCGATACGGTGAACGTATTCAGTCTCGCGTTGGGTCGGCGGAGAATCGTCGAGCCTTTGCTTGAGGAGCTGCAGACACAGTCGACGATTGACGCCCCGGTCCGGAAGGTCGAAATCTCCGGCAATGTGCGCGCGCCGGGTGCTTACCCACTTGAAGACGGGATGCGCGTTAGCGACCTGATTCAAGCGGGCGGTAACCTGTCTGAGAATGCTTATGCGCTCGAGGCGGAGCTGACTCGATACTCCGTTAATTCAGCAGGCGAACGCGAATCAGTTACTCAGAAGATCGACTTGTACGCTATTCGCAACGGGGACGAATCTGCGGACGTGATACTGCAGGAACACGACTACCTGATCGTGAACCGTATTCCGGAGTGGGACACAATCTGGACCGTTAATTTGGAGGGCGAAGTCGTATTCCCGGGTGAATACCGGGTACACAGGGGAGAGACGCTTTCGGAAGTTCTGCAGCGCGCCGGTGGATTAACGGCAGCGGCGTTTCCGGATGGCGCAGTGTTTCTTCGCGAATCGCTGAAGGAAAGGGAACAGGAACAAATTGAGACGCTGGCGCGGAGGATGGAATCGGATCTCGCATCGCTTTCCTTGCAAGCGGCAGATTCGGGTGGATCCGAAACGCTGAGTACCGGGCGTACGCTTCTCGATCAGTTGCGAGGCACCGAGGCGGTCGGGCGGCTTGTCATCGATTTGCATCAGGAAATCGGATCGGCAGCCGAAGCAGTTGAGGTTCGTGACGGCGACCGGCTGTTAGTGCCAACAATGACACAGGTGGTGACAGTTCTCGGCGAGACACAGCAAAATACCTCGCATTTTTATAAGCGCGACTTGTCGCGGGATGACTATATCAACCTCAGTGGTGGACTGACCCGGCGTGCCGACAAAAAACTTATCTACATCGTTCGCGCTAACGGCGCAGTTGTCGCCGGCAATCGTTCGAAGTGGTTTGGGCGGCGCGGCAAGACGGATGTTCGACCTGGCGACACGATCGTGGTGCCGCTGGATACGGATCGAATCAGGCCGTTGACGTTCTGGGGCAATGTGACGCAGATCTTGTATCAAGGTGCGATTGCTGTGGCGGCGATCAAGACGTTCAACAACTAGGATCGAACAGGGAACTGGGGCAGAATTGAATATGCGAGCCGAAGTGCGTGATCGTGATGACCTGATTGATCTGGGCGTAATTGCCAGCATCATATGGCAGTCGAAAATCATGATTGTCGTGATTACCGGTATTCTCGCTGTCGCTTCGGTTGTCTATGCGCTGTCACTTTCCGATCAGTACAGGGCTACAGTAACCGTCGTTCCTACGGAATCTACAGGCATATCGTCTTTGGGTCGACTGGCTGGGCAGTTTGGCGGTCTGGCTTCGTTTGCGGGCATAAATTTAGCCAGTGATTCTGGTGCTAATTAAGACTGTCATGGCGATGGAAATGGTCAAGACCTGGGATTTTTTGGATACATTTATTAGAGAAAATAATATTGAGGTTGCTGTTTTCGCGGCAACAGGGTGGGACAGAGTTACTGATAAACCCGTCATAGACAATGATCTATACGATAGTGCTGCAAATGAGTGGGTTCGTGATTTCGATCCGAGCAAGGGCGAGTCGGCGAACCCAAGTAGCTGGGAGCTCTATGAAGTGATGCGGGACAGAGTTTCAGTCAGCCAGAACGCGAATACAGGATTAATCACACTGAGCGTCGAATTCTACTCTCCGATTATTGCCAAAGAATGGGTGGAAAAGCTTGTTGCGGCGGATCTATTGTAGTGAAAGATGGGCGATTCGCGGAATCTTCCGGCATCGATAGATTTGCTCATTTGCGCCAAAATTATCCTGTAAAAATATTCAGCGATATTCGTTGCACTCTGGGTGAGGGGCCCGCATGGGATGAACCCTCGAAATCCCTTTTATGGGTGGATATCAAGGGCAAGAAAATATTTGCGGCGACTGCGGATGGATTAATTACCAACACCTGGACTACATCCGCTCAACCGAGCGCAGTTATTCTGGCACATTCTGGAAACAAGCTCGTGCCGGCCGGACAGGAGGTTCTGGAGTTATGTAGTGTGTCCGGCGAAATGAAGTCGTACGTGCAATTGATCGGCGAGCCTTCTAACAATCGTTGTAACGATGCGAAGTGCGACCCCAAAGGAAATCTGTGGATTGGGACCATGGACGATGGTGAAAAGGGACGAACAGGGCGCTTATGGCGAATAGACTCAAACGGAGAAGGAAAGGTGTTTCTTGACGGTATTGGCGTGGCAAATACATTGGCTTGGGACACGGCTCGCAGTCGGTTCTATTGTGCCGATTCAATGATTGGCGACCTATATATGTTTGATTATGATGCGGAGAATTCGTGCATAGCCAGCCGTAAGTTATTTTTGTCCAAAGACGATGCGCCGGGCGCGCCCGATGGCTCGGCGATAGATGAAGAAGGGTATTTATGGAATGCACGTTGGGATGGCGGATGTGTGATCAGGATTTCACCAGATGGTGAGTTGGATCGCATCATCGAGATGCCGGTGCGCCACCCGACGTCGTGTGCTTTTGGCGGCGAGAATATGAAGACCTTATATGTTACGTCTGCAGCGGTGGATTCGTCTGCTGTTGCCGACAGCGCTGACTTGGGCGGAGCCGTATTTAGTATCGACGTCGACGTGGCGGGATCTCGGATACCTCCTTACAAGTGGCGAATCAGTTGAGTTTGAAAGAGTCTGAATTAGGGGCAAGGTTCTAAAGTGGAAGTATCCATTGTTATTCGAACGTATAACGAACAGCTTCACCTACCGGAATTGCTCGATGCTATTTCGCGGCAGAAGGTCGACTTCGACTTTGAAACGGTAATTGTCGACTCGGGATCAACTGATAATACTCTGGATATTGCGAATAAATTCGGTTGCCGAATTACGCATATTCCGAAACGGGAGTTCACGTTTGGACGGTCGTTGAATATCGGTTGTGAATTTGCGGGCGGGAAAGTGTTGGTATTTATCAGCGGGCATTGCATACCTTGTGAGGTCGACTGGTTGTCCAAGCTCACTGCTCCAGTTCGAGACGGGACCGCGAAGTACTCGTACGGTCGGCAAGTTGGCAGAGACACAACGAAATTTAGCGAGGGCGAGGTATTTTCAAAATATTACCCGGAGGGGGGCAAGGTGTTGCAAGAGGGATTCTTTTGTAATAACGCCAACGCCGCCGTGTCCTGCACGGAGTGGGCGCAGCACCGGTTCGATGAGTCTCTCACAGGTCTTGAAGATCTCAAGCTCGCGAAGACCATTGTTGAGAAAGGGAATCCAATCGCCTATGTGGCTGAAGCGCCAGTCTTTCATATACACGACGAGTCCTGGCATCAGGTTCGAGTGCGTTATGAGCGAGAGGCGCTTGCATTGCGTAAAATCATGCCCGAAGTTCACGTCGGGTTTGCAGATTTCTTGCGTTATTTTTTCAGCGGCGTTTTTCATGATTTTGGCATTGCGCTTGAGCAAAGAATGCTCTTCAAGCGCGCAGGTGAGATAATCGCGTTTCGCTGGATGCAATTTTGGGGCACGTATCGCGGAAATCTTGAGCATCGGCAGGTCTCTGCAAAGCAGCGTGAAGAGTATTTCTACCCAAAACCAAAGGGGAGACAAAATAATGAGCAAACGGATCGTCGCTCTTCTACCTATGAAAGCTCATAGTGAGCGCGTGCCGGGCAAGAACTTCCGTCCAATGGCGGGGAAGCCGTTAGTTAGATGGATATTGGATGCTCTACTCGACGTTGACGTTATTACGAAGGTCGTGATTAATACCGATGCTCGCGAGCTTCTTGAGGAAATCGGAGTGGTGGATTCTGATCGTGTGTCTATTCGGGATCGGAAACCGGAACTTTGTGGCGACATGGTGAGCATGAATCTCATTCTGGAGGATGATATTACGGCGACGGATGCAGACTTGTACTTGATGACACATACAACTAACCCGCTGATTTCTGCTGCGACAATAAGGACCGCGATCGATTGTATTGACGTCAATGAAGGGGCGGATTCGCTATTCTCTGTGAATAGGATCCAGACCCGCTTTTATCGGGAAGATGGCGAAGCCGTTAATCACGACCCCGACAATCTGATACGCACTCAAGACCTGGAACTCTGGTTTGAGGAGAATTCCTGTCTATATTTATTCACTAAAGAGAGTTTCGCGGAAACCGGAGCACGAATTGGCAGGGACCCGATGATGTATGAAACTCCGCCCTTGGAGTCTCTCGATATCGACGAACCACATGATTGGTTTGTCGGCGAAGCGGTTCTTGAGAAACGGGAGCGTGAAGCGATGCAATCATGAAGATTCTTATTACATGCCCGCCGATGATTCGAATGATCGGCGACTTGAATTACCTGTTCGACGGATCGGATGTCGACGTCCATTGTCCGGATGTTGTTCAGACACTGTCTGAGGATGAGCTGATTCAGCTGGTTCCAAAGTTCGATGGCTGGATTATTGGTGATGATCCGGCAACTGCGGCAGTGTTCGAAGCAGGTAAAGCGGGAACCCTGAAGGCGGCGGTGAAGTGGGGTATTGGCGTCGATAATATTGACCTGAAAGCGGCGAAAAGTCTGGGGATTCCAATTAGCAATACGCCGATGATGTTCGGAGGTGAGGTTGCCGATATTGCGATGTCATACGTCATCGCGCTTGCGCGTGAGACTTTCGCTATTCACGCTGGTGTGACCGTCGGAGAATGGCCGAAACCACGGGGTATATCACTGGCCGGTCGAACAATGGGTTTGGTTGGATTTGGCGACATCGGTCGAAATGTGGCACGCCGAGCACAAGCTGCGGACATGCGAGTCATAGCTTACGACCCACACTATGAACCAGTCGACGGTCTGGGCCGTGTTGAATCCTGCGTCTGGCCAGAACGACTGGGCGAGTGCGATTTCCTGGTGTTTACCTGCGCCTTGAATTCTGGAAATTTTCATATGTTGAACAATGACGTGCTTGAACAGGCGAAGCCGAATATCCGAATAGTTAATGTGGCGCGCGGTGGGCTCATAGACGAAGGCGCATTGATCGGTGGTTTGGAGTCCGGCAAGATTCATTCCGTCGCTTTGGATGTTTTCGAAGTCGAGCCATTGGCCGAGGACTCGCCTCTGAGGGCGTATCCAAGGAATGTCTTTGGCTCACACAACGGTTCAAACACCTCCGATGCTGTCACAAGAGCTAGCGAGCGTGCCGTTTCGATCTTGCTGAAGGCTCTGGGACGAGCATGAATAATCGGGCAGCAGTCATTACAGGAAGCGCCGGTTCGATCGGCCGTGCATTATGCAAAGTATTTAAAGCTGCTGGATACAAGGTCATCGGGGTAGATATCAAAGATCAAGATGGCGTCGAGGCCGACGAGTGGTTGCATGGAGATCTAATGCGATTTGTTGCGGATGACGAGTATCGCGACCGGATGCTCGGGGCGATCAAGGCGGCCTCTGGCGACGCTAAAATCGGTGTTCTTTGTAATAATGCAGCCGAGCAACGACTTGCCAGAACTGAAGATGTTTCGATCAATGACTGGCAGGTTTCGCTGGACGTAAACCTGACCGCCCCGTTTCTTCTGGCACAGGGTCTTTTGAAGGATTTGGAAAATGCTGGTGGATCCGTTGTTAATATTGCGAGTATTCACGCTCGCCTGACAAAACCCGAATTTGTTGCCTACGCGACTTCTAAAAGTGGACTAGTCGGCTTGACAAAAGCGTTGGCCGTCGATCTTGGTGGTCGCGTTCGGGTCAATGCGATATGTCCCGCCGCCATTGATACGCCGATGCTTCGAGAGGGATTCGAAGGAAGAAGTTTGAGCGACCTGGATTCATTGCGGCTCTGCCACCCAGCAGGCCGAATCGGGCAGCCGGAAGAGGTAGCCGAACTCGCTCTTTGGCTCGCGAGCCCGCGGGCGTCGTTCGTATCAGGCGCGTGCTACGAAATTGATGGAGCCATTAGCTCGAGACTGCACGATCCGGCCTAGTTAAGGGTAAGTATGCGGACGGGCTTGGTACAAGATGACGGACCGAATAGCTTGATCTAGCCATTTCAATTGCCCACAATTCGCTAATGTTATCTTCCGCCCAAATGCTACCGGTGGTTATTTGGACCGGTGTCACGAAGAGTTTTTATCAAGTGGTGATTGCGGTTACGGCCGTTAAATCGTTCTAAAAAAAGAGATTTATTGCGAGTCAATTAGATGACCGAACAACAACAAGAGCGGCTAGCGGCTCCATACGACGATGAGATCGATCTCCGTGAACTGTTTCGCATCCTCTGGGCAGGGAAGTGGTTGATCAGTGGATTAACCTTCGTTGCTGCAGTTATAGCTGTCATCGTTGCGCTGATGATGCCCGATATTTACAGGGCAGAGGCTTTATTGGCGCCGAATGATCAGGAGGGCAGCGGCGGTTTGTCAGTTTTGGCTGCTAAGTACGGCGGTTTGGCCAGTCTTGCCGGGGTAAATCTGGACGGTGGTTCAGCGGACAAAGTCGCGTTGGGGCTTGAGATTCTGAAATCTAGAAAATTCATCTCTGAATTTATTGAACGGCATGACATCTTGGTTCCGTTGATGGCCGCCGATGGTTGGGATGAAGAAACTGGTGATCTCAAGATTGACGCCGATGACTATGATGTCACAGCTAAGAGATGGGTAAGAGATGTAAGCCCGCCGAAAAAGCCAATTCCTTCGACGCAGGAAGCGTACAGAGTATTCATCAATATCTTTTCCGTCGGTCAGGATATAAAATCAGGATTTGTGAACGTTGAGGTTGAGCACTATTCGCCAACTGTTGCTAAGCAGTGGGTCGATTGGCTAGTTGATGATCTTAACGCATTCATAATGCAGCAGGATGTGGCCGAAGCTGAGCAAGCAATCGAGTATCTTAATAAGCAAATCGCAAATACTTCCCTCGCTGAATTGCAAAACGTATTTTTTCGATTGATTGAAGAACAAACAAAAACGGTGATGTTGGCGAAAGTCTCAAACGAATATTTATTAAAGACACTGGACCCAGCAGTTGCTCCTGAACTAAAAGCTAAGCCAATGCGGACACTAATAGTCATATTGGCGACAATGTTGGGCGGATTTTTGGGAGTAGTCGTTCAACTTATTCGGCCAAACAGTGCCACTTTAAGAGAAAGAAGCGCAAGATAATGCGTGGGCTGGTGTTAGATTTCTCTCAGTCCGAAGTGTCGGCTTTGGCACTCTTATTAGCCTCAGATGATGCGCGCTTTATTTGCGGAGCTGACCATCAACTTGATGGAGGAATAAGTGGACGATTGCATGATCCGGTTTGATGTAAGTTCGCCGCCAGCATAAATCTCGTCTCTTAGGCCATCGTCGTAGAGACGGGTCATTAGCAGTGCCCACGAAGTTAATTGACATATTGATACGGAATGCTCAGTGAATCTAACCTATAAATTCCTCGATCCCGCGGCAATCATCGATACTGAGGACTTTAAAGTCGTACAAGCCTTTGTGCACGACACAGGGCGTCGTAATATCGGGTGGCACTACATCATAGATCTGACCTGGATATACTCTCGTGCTCGTCTTTGGCCAGCTGGGATACGTGTGCTGGATGCTGGTGGCGGCAGAGGGCCGGCGCAGTTTTTACTCGCTGAAATGGGCTTCGACATTGTCAACATCGACTTGATGCACACGCAACCAGACTATTCATACACCAGCCGCTATGGCACGAAAAGAGAAGGGCTTGAAAGCAACGTTGAGACTCGTTATCTCAAGCATATCTTGAATTTCGGCCGTTATCTAAAGCTTCTCAAACAAGCGCGGAAGGCCATGATGGAATCGTCCCTGATGAGAGCGACCACGACGAAAGCCTATGCAACGCGGCACGAGTGTTGGCGCAAGGCGAACGGATATGCTGCACGGCCAGTTGGACGAATCCAGTGGCTTGCTGGCAACCTGTGTCAAGTACCCGAAATGAAAACCGCGTCGTTCGATGCCGTAGTATCATTATCGTCATTGGAACATATCCCTATCGAGCGTCTGCCAGAGGCCCTAGAAGAGATGCAGCGCTTGGTTAGGCCCGAAGGCTGTTGGGCGGTTACGACATCGGGCACCGAGCGAGCGGAGACTTGGTATCACGATTCGTCGCTTGGTTACTGCTTTAGCGAAGGGGATCTCGTTAAGTTATTCCACGCACACCCTGATGACAAAGCTAGTGCTGCGGATATTTTGAGCAAGTATCGCACTTCTCGTTACCTCAAAGACAATCTGGCATTTAATTACCGGCTATCTGGACAGAATGGAATGCCGTGGGCTAAATGGAATCCCGTTTATATCCCTGTTGGTATCACCGAGTCACCCTTATGCGGATGAGGTTTACCAGGGAATCCTTGAGTGTAGCCCGGCAAGGAATCATGGCAGTGAAGAATCACCTCGTGTATTTATCTCACCAATGAAAAAACTAAGGATCGGCATAGTGGGCCTCCCGTTTTGGGAGATCATGCAAGAACCTCTGGATACTTTGGTTGGAAACCGGGTGCGCTCATGGGCATTGTTCGACCAGCTAACTGGTTACGGAATGGATACCTTTCTTTTTGTGGAAGCAAATGCAAAAGTCGATCCTCAGATCCTATCCGCACATGAAAATAATTTCATCCGTGACGAGCAGGAGTTTATTCAGAAGGCAAAAACGGAATTTGACTATGTGCTTTTATGTTCTACAAAAATTGAAACTATGGTTGTACTTCAACCGTGGATTCAAAAGATATCTCACTCAAAAATGATAGGGGCATTTTGTTACCACAATACCCGTATGGCAAAGGCCATGACTTTCAAAAAATTATTTGATCAAATCGTCGCGGCTGCGTTTGTGTCTCCGGTGCATCAAATGAATTGGAAGAAACAAAAATGGGCGGCACCTACATTTCAGCTGACCACAGGTCAATCACAACAGCTTGATCTTGTCAAAGAGGGCGACAAGGATACTGTCTTCGTTGGCGAGATCAGATCATTGGATAAGTTGAAATTGATTTGTGACATTGCGGAGGCGTGCTCAGACAGAACGCACTATGTGGTTTGCCCAAAGATATTGGAACAACAGAAAGGCAATTTGGTGCACCTGGATTTTCTTAAGATGGAAGTAGCTGCACGTCGTCCTGCTCTTGAGGAATTTCTCCGTATGCACAAGTGTAGTTTGCCAGAGAACCTCGTGCTTGATGTAGTACCTATTGGCGAAGAGCAAGTCTTGATGGACAAAGTGGGAATTGCCCTAGATTTCTCATGGAATGACCGTTACGATTTGGAGAACTCCAAGGTGTCCCGATACTTGGCATATGGTTTGATACCTATTGTAGAAATGCCCTCTCCTTCGCACCGATACCTTGATCTCTTCGGAGTTGGAAGTAAGGTGGAATATGGAGAAAGTCCGCAGGTCTGGGTTGATACCATTAAGAATGTGCCTTTATTAGATTTACCCAAAAGAAATAACTTGCGAAGAAAGGCAGGAGAATTCTTTGGATGGGATAAGGTCGCGTTTGAAATGGCTTCCATTATTTACGCTTTGGAAATGAAGAAAAGTCTTGAAGAATCTTTACTTCAGAAGCTTATTCGCAAAGTGGTCAAGACATTTAGAAACAAGTAATGGGGGATAAGCTTAAAATAGCGGTAATTGGTTCAGGAATTTCGGGTATATCGGTTGCCCGTATGTTGTCCGATAGTTGTGATATTACCGTTTTTGAAGGTGCTGAGAGGATCGGTGGACTGATCAAGTGCAAGGATGTAGACGGCAATTTGTATCATCAGGTCGGTGGGCACGTATTTAATTCTAAAAATCAGAATGTTTTAGATTGGTTTTGGTCCTTTTTTGATAAAGATCTGGAGTTCGTCAAAGCGACACGTTATGCCAAGATTTGGCTAAACGGGTTGTTGATTGGTTACCCGATCGAAAATCACATCTATCAGCTTGAACCTGTACTGGTTGAAAAGATCATCGGCGAGCTTCTTGAGATCAAGAATGCACCAAGTGTTCAGCCGCCGGGGAATTTCTGCGAATTTCTATTAAACACGTTTGGCCAAACCCTTTTTGATGTCTATTTCAAACCATACAATAATAAATTGTGGGGACAGTCTCTCGAGGACATTCCGTTGGAATGGTTGGAGGGAAAACTTCCTATGCCTGATATTACTGAAGTGATCTTGAGTAACATAAAAAGGGAAGAAGAAAGCGATATGGTTCACGCTACTTTCTTTTACCCGAAAAAAGGGGGCTCCCAATTCATAGTGAATCGGCTGGCTGAAGGTCTTGAAATTAAAACATCTGCAAGGATTGGACGCATAACGAGTAAAGCTACCGGAGTTGACGTGGGCGGCGAATATTTTGACCGGGTTGTTTATACCGGCGATGTAAGAAAGCTATCATCTATGTTGGCCGGATTTGATGTAACAGTTACTTCCGCGGCTAAACAAAACCAGCACTGGAAATCAAGAGCTACTTCAAACGTTTTCTGCGCGATGGACGCGAACGAGCTGTCATGGATGTATCTCCCGGAAGAGAATACTAAAGCACACAGGGTCATATATACAGGTAACTTCAGTCCGTCCAATAACAAAGCGGGCCAGCATACATGTGTCGTTGAATTTTCCGGAGAAGTTGAACTGGCTGAGATGTTGGAGCAGATAAAATCGTTACCAGGAAATCTGCGTCCTTTGGCTAGTAATTTCGAGGCGAATTCGTACATCATCCATGAGGCAGACACTAAAGAGAAAATAGACATGTTACGTGCGGCACTGGAAAAGAAACACGTGTACTTGCTGGGTCGTTTTGCAGAATGGGAGTATTACAACATGGACAAATGTATTGAGTCAGGGTTCAGGCTCAGAGACCAAATTTTGGCTTAACTACACAAAATGATCGGGAAACTGTTTTCTGAGTAATATAAAAGCGCTACGTAGAAAGATCTGGAATTCCCCCACATTCACAACGTGGGGGAATTTCTTGGTCAATAGCCTCAAGCTTTTGGTTATTACTCCAATCATTCTTGTGAATTTCAACATCGACCAAGTAGCCATCTGGTACCTGTTTCTTACCATTCTCACTTTGAGTAATCTAGCGGATCTAGGCTTTTCGCCTACCTTTTCGCGATTGGTTTCTTTCGTCTACGGAGGCATCAGCTCATTTGATAAAATGGGCCAAAAAACAGCGGGAAAAGAAAGGGTTGTTGATTGGAGTTTCTTAGGCAGACTCTATGCCAATCTGGGAAGCGTTTATGCCATTCTCTGCGTCATCGCGCTTCTGCTAGTTACCACCTTGGGCACCTGGAGTTTAGTGACACCTATAAACAGAACGGCGAATCCTGATGAATTTTGGGCAGCATGGTTCGTGGTCTGTGCCATTGTTACCGCCAACTTCCTTGGTAAAAGGTTTGAAAGCTGTTTGATGGGTATGAACTACGTGTCTTTGGTAAACAGGTGGAACATTTTTTTCAATGTTTGTTCGGTCATAGCTTCCATTACGGTGGTCTTGCTTGGCGGTAAAATTCTGTCACTCGTTGTCATTCTTTTGCTTTTCTCTTTGATGAATATTTTTCGAAACTGGTACTTGTTAACTCGGAAAGTGGAGGGTGGCGTATTTCGAGGTTTCAAAACATTTGGCTATGATAAAGATATATTAAGGCATGCATGGTCTCCGGCCTGGAGGTCTGGACTAGGCATTTTAGGATCTACCGGTATCGTACAAGCAACCGGTATAATCTATTCTCAAGTGGCTGACAGTCAACTTCTTGCATCCTATTTACTTACTTTGAAGCTAATCACATCATGTGCGGTATTCTCTCAGGCACCGTTCTATTCCAAACTACCTGTTTTTGCCCGGCTTCGGTCCCAGGGCGAAGTGGAAACGCTATCCAACCAGAGCAAAAGGGCAATGCGCATTGCTCTATTTGTTTTCGTTTTCGCCACTTTTTCAGTGGCTCTTTTTGGGAATGCATTGCTTGATTTGATAGATTCTGAAGTAAAAATTCTAGGTCTTGGCATATGGGTAAGTATGAGTATTGTTTGGTTTCTTGAAAGGCATCATGCTATGCACGCGCAAATTTACAGCACCACTAACCATATACCTTTTTACATTCCAATAATTATTAGTGGGATTATTAATCTCTGCTTGATCCTATTATTGATCGACAATCTACAGATTTGGGCCTTTCCGATCGCACATGGTATATCAAATCTGCTGATCAACAATTGGTGGAATGTTAAGATCTCTCTTAAGTCGATCGATGAAGGCTTTATTGAATATTTTAGGGAAAGTGCATTATTGCCTACGCTGGCATTTGGTCTTGTTTGTTTTGTTTTGCTTTATACACCGATTCCTGAAGTGCTTCACTCATTTGTAGAAAGTTAATAGGACCCTGCCCTCTTGAGACAGTTGATAACATGACGGATTTCGGCAATAGACATAGAATATTTACCCGGTTAGCGAAGCTATCGGATTCTTGGTACGGTTTAGCTGCATCAGGATTGATCTTGCGAAGAAACGAACGGCTTTTAGAAGCGTTCGGAAATAAACACGCGGGGGAAAGGTGTTTCATTATTGGAAATGGGCCTAGCCTTAACAAATTAGATCTAACGAAATTGACACAAGAGTTTACATTTGGTGTCAATGCCATTTATACCAATTATGAACGGATGCAATTTTACCCTACCTATTATGTGGTGGAAGATACATTTGTAGCCGAGGATAGATCCGAGGAAATTAATAACTACAAAGAAAGTATCAAGTTCTTCGGCAATTACCTGAAGTATTGCTTGAAACAAGACGACCATTCTCTATTACTGAACGTGATCTTCAATTACAGTGAATACGAAGATTTTCCGCATTTTAGTGAAAATGCGTTAAGAAGAGTCTGGGTTGGTGGATCAGTTACTTACATTTGTTTACAGCTTGCGTACTTTATGGGCTTTAAGGAGGTTTACATGATCGGCTTCGATCATTCGTATGAGATCCCCGAAGAAGCCATCGTTGAAGGCAACGATATCACTTCAGTGCATGATGATCCCAACCATTTTGCACCTGAATATTTTGGAAAAGGAAAACGTTGGCACTTGCCACGGGTTGAAAGGATGGAACAAGGATTTGCAAAAGCCAGGAAGCACTTTGAAAGGAATAAAAGAAGTGTATTCAATGCCACTGCGGGTGGCCATTTGGAAGTGTTTGAACGCCGACAATTTGAAAAATTATTTTAATAGAGAGTCAACATGGAAGATATTCTTCAGATGCTACAGAAAGAAAAACCAATGTTTCAGATAAAGGAAATTTGAAGCCGGCAAGGTAATCATCTCCATCGCTTGATGTAACTGGGAAAGTTTAGCCGAATCATGTTTTACGTTAGGGCCATTGCGAGCACGGTTACAATCTCGTACAACACACCATCCGACTTGCCATCAATATTGTCTACGGGAGGTTGATCTCCTCAGCCCCGGTACATGCGCAGCCGTGGCGCAAATTCAATGAGCGTTGGGGATGCAGCGATGTACAATAGCGCCCTCAAACTCTGCAAGCCAAATGAATCAAAATGGAGAAAAGCCAGTTATGTCAGGAACCAGATAGGTGTCTGAAGCTATGAAAGCATCTGTACTGATCAACAATTACAATTACGGACAATACCTGAATGCATGTATTGATTCTGTTTTGCGCCAGGTCGAATCAGATGTCGAAGTCATCGTTTATGACGATGGGTCAACAGATGATTCAGCTGAACGTATATGTGCGTACGGAGACGAGATTAAGGGCATCTTGGCTGAGAATTTTGGCAAGTTTCCATCTTACAATCAGGGTCGGGGCATTCATCAGGCCTTTTTACAAAGCAAGGGTGATGTGATTTTCCTGTTGGACAGTGACGACGTTTTTCATGCCAACAAAGTGTCCAGGGTTTTGCAGGAATTCGACGCCGACTTTGATGTGATCATGGTCCAGCACAAATTCAGGGAGATTGACGAATCCGGAGAGCCGACAGGATTCATCCGAAACAATATCTTGTTGCCTTCAAACTACTTGTCAGCCATTCGGATGACGGGACGTTTGGAGTGCCTTTTCATGCAAACGTCTGCGTTAGCGTTTAGGAGAACCTACCTGGATAAGGTATTGCCTTTGCCCGTTGAAGACGATTTTGAAAAAGTGTGGCCGGACGTAAGATTGACAAGACAAGCCGTTTTTCATGGCACGATCAAAACGATTAATACATGTCTTGCTGATTACCGTGTTCACGGCAGCAATGATTCTGACAAGGTAAAGGACCGCGCTTATTTTGAGAGCTTTCTTGCACAGCAATACGCGTTTTACAACAACTTAGCCCGTGAATTCAATAATCCTCAGTTACCTTTCAAGCGGGGAAGACGTTTTGAGCTGATCGGTAAGCTGAAAATCGTCCTAAGCATGCTGTTGTCAAAGAATAGCTTTTCTGTCAAATGGAGTTTCGTCAATAAATTGGCCCTGAGAAGATGAGTCTGCCGGCCATTCCGAAGTGGACCATCTTCTTTTATTTTTTTCTAACCTTTTTGGGCACCGAGCTGTCCAAACAAACAGGATTCTTTTCAATCAGGATTCTGTCCTTTGTGCCTGCCACATTTTATATCGTGGTTCACTCACGTGCATTTCTGAAAAAAAATGTGCTGGTTCCGAAGAATGTAGGACTCTTCGTTTTAATTGTTTCCTATTTGTTGCTGCATGTCAGGGCCGCCTCATTAATAGGGGAAACAATGACGTATGTCGTTTATTCCTTTTTAGCGCTATTTATCCACGCTACCTTTTGGTATCTGGTCAGCATTAATATAAGGAGTCAACCTGATTTGGATAGGGTGCTGAGGTATCTGTTCGGTGGACTAATGTTTTGCTTCGTGGTCGTCGTTCTAATCCCCATGAATTACATTGGAACATTTGAGATTGGGGGCCACTATAATCTGGGCGATATAAATACGCCGGTTTATGTCCCTTTCATCAATTCAACATTGGAACCACCGTTACTTACTTCCATTGCCTGCATGATCGCCATTGTGGTGCTGGGTTATAAGTTTCGTTTGAAGCGATTCAGGGTCAAAAGCAATGTCAATATGGCCAACTTAGCCTGGTGCTTGGTCATCTTGGCGCTGGGACTGATGGAACTGGTGCTTATTAACCGACGTGGCCCCATGGTGATCACCTTCCTGTTGTTTGCTATGACGTATTTCTCAGGACTGTCATACCGAACAAAGCTTATTTATCTCATACCTCTACTGTCCTTGGTCCCGGTATTTTGGGGGCTCATAGTGGAGCTTATTCTTCCATTAATTCAAAGTGATCTGGCAGGATCATTGGTTGCGCGAACTGATGAGGATAACGTCCGGAGCGCAACGGGTCGGATCTTGCAATGGGGCATCGCCATTCGGTATATCATGCATCCGTCTGTATCGGTCGAGTATTTGCTGGGCGTAGGGAACCTAGATGAATATTTGACTCTGGGCGCATACGGCCATGCGCATAATTCGTTCTTTCAGCTTTTTATTCAAGTAGGTTTGGTTGGCACCGTTCTCAACAGCATTTTGATCGTTGTTTGCCTCCACCACTGCAAAATGGCGAACCGTAAAAGCTTCCTGTCTTTTAGAGTATTGATCCTGACTGGCTTATTCATGCTTATTCTGTTGCTTTCAACAACGGAATCGTTGTTTATGGGTTCCTATTTTTCACATCTATTCTTTATTACATTGGCAATCTTGTTGATTCGATCCGGAAAGCTGTCCAACGAGTTGAAAGGCAATTAAATATCCTCTGTTAGCTATGAGCGAGGCTCGAGTTTATGGACGGACAAGTTGATCAGAGAGCGAGGTGTGAGCGGGGGAAACTGGGAGAAAGTTGGTCGTTGCCACAAAAACATTACGCACATGGACGGACTAGTTCTGATAATTGGCCCGTCGACTAAATCGGGCTCAGCTCACGGGATAGAGGAGCGTTGCGACATTGAATTTGAGCAGATTGGATGTGATCATGATTAGATCCACATACTGCGTGCAGCGTACCCAAAGGTGTCGCCTGGGCAAATAGTAGGGTTATTCAATAGTCTTACGGCGCGGGTGATATTTCGAGGAAGGCCGAGCGTGATGAGATTGTTATGTGGCGGGCTGTTTTGGACTGATAGTTATTATGTCGCGGCCGACCGGAGCGGGGCGAATGGAAGGTGGTAGAGCGGTACGTAAAAAAATTAAGGCAAGCCACACGAAGAGCTGCGGTAGCTCGATCTTTTCTGATGCCCCGTGCTCTTGGCGTGGGGTTGCCCATTAGTGCGCTAACCAATAATTAGTTGTTGTATTCTAAGATGTTACCCCTCCATCACAGGTTCTAAATAATGAAAACTGATGTTAAATATTCGATTGGTGAGCGAATTGAACAGACAATCCGCAAGTCGGTCGTCGGGCGCAATTTGTCACGTATGCGGAAAAGCTCCCCCTTCTTATACGCGTCGTTGCGAAATGTTTACTCAAAGCTGTTTCGCATTCGGTCGCAGCACGGGTTGGCGCGTTATCAAGTCCGCTCGATGAATCGATTCTTAAATTGGGTGCCCGCAGATATTTTGCAACAAAGTGTTTTGGAGATCGGTTCTGATTTGGATGCCAAAGTAATAAGGGAGCTGCGTGCGAAGGGTTGTAGCAATTTGGTTGGCGTTAATCCCGCGTTTACAGATGAGGAGTTGATACAAATAACTCCTAGCCTCCCAGAAGGGTGTGCGCTTGCGCGGTCTGATATGCGATCGACTGGCTTGGCTGATGCGAGTTTTGGGGCGATCTTCAGTGTGTCGGTATTTGAACACTTGCTAGACTTTGACCGATGTCTCATGGAAATGCATCGCATTTTGGTTCCGGGTGGTATCGTTTATGCCGATTTCGGCCCCATATGGTCATCCAGCATTGGGCATCATGTATTTGCAAATGTCGATGGTGTGCAGGCCCGACACTGGGATCCAAAACTCAATCCGCTGGAAAATTTCTCGCACTTGCTCGGTTCGCCCGATGAGATGCGTGCTTCTCTGACTGGGCGAGTTTCAGATTCCATGTGTGAGGCTATCGCGGAGTGGGTATATACCGGCGATGATATTAATCGCCTGTTTTTTGAGGACTATGTTCGATTGATCGAGGCATCTCCATTTGAACTGGTGCACATGGATGTGGATCGTGAGCATGTGCCCGAGCGGGTGCTTTCGGATTTGCGGGCTCGTTGCCCAGGGTACGATCAGTTCGACGTGCGAAATGTCGAGCTGGTGTTGAAGAAGTGTGAAACCAATAGAGTTTAGTGATGCGAATAAGAATGGGAGAGATCACGCCAACTCGTTTATACGAAGCTGTAGCGCGACGTGTCGGGGACATCCCGGATGCGCTAGCCTGGAGGCGATCTGCACTTGCGAGTCGCAATCGCGAGCTTTTGGAGCATTATCGGAATATTCATCGGGAGAAGCGATGCGTCATTATGGCGAATGGCCCCAGCCTTGCAGGCATGGACTTGTCCTGCCTGCAAAATGTTCATACTTTCAGTATGAACAGAGCCTATCTGCTTTATGAACAGTGGGGTTTCACGCCGAGTTATTTCGTTTGCATCAATGAACTGGTGATAGACCAATTCGCTGAGGACATCGCGAAATTGTCGCTGCCAAAGTTTTTGAACTACAACAGACGTCAGCTTTTCGTTGGTACAGGGAACGATGACTCGCAAATGTTTTTGCGTCTTGGGTTAAATCTCAATGACCGGTTTAGTGGCGAAGTGACAAGGGCCATTTCAAGTGGTGGAACGGTAACTTTCGCTTGTCTGCAACTCGCATATTTCATGGGGTTTGACGAGGTGGTGCTTATTGGACTTGATCATAATTTTGTTGAGAAAGGCGTGCCAAATACCACTGAGGTTCGTTCATCCGAGAAGGATGAAAGCCATTGCCATCCAGAGTATTTCCCAAAGGGTATCAAATGGCAGCTTCCTGATTTGTATCGGTCTGAGTTAGCTTATGCTTTGGCGCGACAGGCTTTCGAGGCGGATGGTCGTAAGGTTCTCGATGCTACTGTAGGTGGTAAGTGCGATGTATTTCCAAAGGTTAATTTCCGCGACCAGTTTTAACTATTTGCAACAATAAAAGAGAAAGGTTTTTGTATGACTTGTAAAGTAGTAGTAACGGGCGGGGCCGGTATGATTGGTTCTAACTTAGTTAAGCGGCTCTTGTCATTAGGACATGAGGTGATTGTCGTAGACAATCTGTGGCGAGGGCGGTTGGATTATCTAAAGGATGATGCGGGCCGGGATGTTCTCGACATGGGGCGCTATTTCCATGAGATAGACCTGAAGGTTCCGGGCGCTATTGATGGGTTGCTGGATGGAGTAGATTATGTATTCCATTTGGCGGATATTGTGGCGGGCATCGGTTATGTATTCAAGAATCAGGGGAGTTTATTCCGCGAGAATTTCTTGATTAATTCCAACGTAATTGATTCGGTTCGCCGTCACCCCGTTAAGGGATATATCTATGCGGGAACGGCTTGTAGCTTTCCTGCGGACAAACAGTCTGGCGTTGACGCGGCACCGCTTAAGGAGTCTGATCAATATCCAGCTAGCCCAGAGTCTGCCTATGGTTGGAGCAAGCTCATGGGTGAATACGAGGCTATGCTGATGGAGCAGGAGACTGGTATTCCGGTCTCGATTTTAACCTTGCACAATGTTTATGGTGGGCCAGCTGATATCAGCCCTGTGACCAGCCAGGTGATACCTTCCTTGATTCGAAAAGCGATCGGCTCGCCCGACGAAGAGTTTGTAGTGTGGGGTAGTGGGAAACAGGGCCGTGCTTTTGTGCATGTGAATGATGTAGTGGATGCTTTAGTGCTAACGATGGCAAAGGGCTTGGGTAATGGGCTCATCCAGATTGGGCCGAATATTTGTACCTCGATTCGGGAGATCGCTGAAATCGTGGTGTCTATCTCGGGTAAGCCCATAAATATTCAGTTCGATACTAGCAAGCCTGAGGGGGATCGTGGCCGCTGCGCCGATTACTCGCGCGCACAAGAGGTGCTAGGGTGGGCACCCAAGGTGGATATGCGCACGGGATTGACCGATCTTTACCAGTGGATTGAAAAACGAATCCTGGGTGCGGCGTAATCTATCTGTGGGTACCTGAATAAACTCGTCATGCCCGTGAAAGCGGGAAACCAGCTAGTCCGTTTAATCGGGTCGCGTGGTTCGTGGCATCTACAAAACTAGGTTTCTTAGATTCCCGTTTATTGAGTAGGATAAAAAGGATGTTTTCAACCCATGCTTATTCAGCCGAAGATGGTGCTGGAGCCAAAAGGCAGTATTTCAACTTCGCTGGGACTGGTATTGAGGCGCTGACTTATGATGATATGGAGGTGCGCATAGACCAGTGGCTAGGTAACAAGACGGGTAGGTCACATCACATTGCTTGCCTCAACGCTTTTTGCGTGTCTCTTGCTATCGGCGATAGTCGATTACGGGAAATATACAATAGTTCTGACATCGCCGGTCCGGATGGTATGCCTTTCGTCAAGTGGATCAGATTATTCATGAATCTGCATTGTGATCGGTTTGCAGCGCCCGATATTGTGCTGCATCTGGCGGAAAGAGCCCGGGATAAGGGATATACATTTTACCTATACGGTGGCGCGCCGGATGTTCTGGAGAAAATGAAGGTGTTTCTGTTGAAACGATTTCCGCATATCAATATTGTAGGTGCAAATTCACCGCCTTTTCGAGCGCTTAGTGTATTAGAGGACGACGCAATCTGCGCTGAAATCAACGTGCTGAAGCCGGATATTATTTTGGTCGGACTCGGCACACCAAAACAAGATTACTGGATTGATGAGCATTTGGAGAAAATCAGGGGTTCGGTGATCGTCGCGAGCGGCGCAACTTTCGATTTTTTCGGGGGGCGCATCAAAATGGCACCCCAGTGGGTGCGCTCCTCTGGTTTCGAGTGGTTGTATCGTCTACTGAGCCGCGATTTTAAAAGGTTGTGGAAACGTTATACCTATTACAACTTACGATTTTTATTCAGATTCCTAATGCAGTTATCAGGGTTTCACGGCGCAAATATGGCGCGCAGAGTTAGGCCAGAGGATCCTGTAAACAAATCTGTGTAATCAGGTCTAATACTCTCAGCAGCCGCTAACCCTGGCTGCTTAAGCGACAGGCTCGGATCCACTTATGGAATCGGGTTTAGCTGTCGAAAGAAACCGGGGCACCTCTTGCCTTAGGCGGGGCGTTATCCAACTGGATGCTGTAGTGAGCGCCGGGCTTGTGTGTGCCATAATCCGGACCGTTGTTAGGATACTAATTCACTTTTCTTTTGTGATTCAGGATTGATATGAAGATTGCTTTAATTACAGGCATCACCGGCCAAGATGGATCCTATCTAGCTGAGTATTTGTTGAACAAAGGCTATGAAGTACACGGCATTAAGCGACGGGCGTCGTCTTTCAATACAGATCGCATAGATCACCTCTATTTGGATCCGCATGAGGCGGGTGTAAAGATGCACCTGCACTACGGGGACATGACGGACGCGACGAATCTTATTCGCATTATTCAGGAGGTGCAGCCGGATGAAATATATAATCTCGCTGCACAAAGCCATGTGCAGGTGTCTTTTGAGATGCCTGAATACACCGCCAATTCTGATGCGTTGGGAACCCTTCGTGTCTTGGAGGCGATTCGCATTTTGGGCATGGAAAAGAAGACGCGTATCTACCAGGCATCAACATCTGAGATGTTTGGCAAAGTGCAGGAAGTGCCTCAATCTGAGACAACGCCGTTCTACCCTCGTTCACCGTATGGTGCCGCCAAGGTGTATGCCTACTGGATTACCGTGAACTATCGCGAAGCTTATGGCATGCATGCGTCCAACGGCATCCTGTTTAATCATGAGTCGCCGGTACGTGGGGAAACGTTTGTGACACGAAAGATCACTCGTGCTCTGGCTCGTATCAAGATGGGGCTGCAAGACAGGTTGCATATTGGCAACCTCGATTCACTGCGTGACTGGGGTCATGCGAAAGATTATGTGGATGCTATGTGGTTGGTGCTGCAGCAGGATCAGCCCGATGATTATGTTATTGCGACCGGTAAGCAGTATTCAGTGCGACAGTTTATTGAGTTCGGCGCGGCCGAACTTGGCATGGATATCGGGTGGCAGGGCAGTGGTATTGATGAGGTGGCTTTCGACCGCAATACCGGTAAGCGAGTCGTTGCCGTTGATGGGCGCTATTTCCGGCCAACAGAAGTAGAGACGCTGCTTGGTGACCCGAGCAAGGCGAAGCGGGTGTTGGGTTGGGAGCCGAAAATCTCTGTTGAAGAGTTAGTGCGTGAAATGGTGGCCGCAGATTATGAGAATGCCAAGCGCGACGCTCTCGTTAAAGAAGCTGGCTATCAAACTTTTGACCACAACGAATAACGAGGCTTATATATGAGCTCAATATTCGTTGCAGGTCACAATGGGCTGGTGGGCTCGGCCATTGTTCGTCGATTGGCACTTGATAGTATTGAGGCCGTTGTTGCCGAACGGGCTGCACTGGATCTAGGTGATCCGCAGGCTGTTGACGGGTGGTTTTCCGCCAATAAGATAGATCAGGTTTACCTGGCCGCCGCGAAAGTTGGTGGTATTCATGCCAACGATACCTATCCCGCAGAGTTTCTTCGCGACAACTTGGTGATACAAACCAATGTCATTCATTCGGCGTGGAAGCATGGCGTCAAGAAGCTGGTGTTCTTAGGCTCGTCCTGCATCTACCCGCGGTTAGCCCCTCAACCGATGCCCGAAGACAGCCTGCTGACCGGACCACTTGAATCAACCAATGAGTGGTATGCGATTGCCAAAATCGTCGGTATCAAGATGTGCCAGGCGTATCGCAAGCAATACGGGTTTGATGCGATATCGCTGATGCCCACCAATCTTTACGGCACGGGCGATAATTTTGATCTAAATAACTCCCACGTGTTGCCAGCGTTGCTGCGAAAGTTTCATGAAGCCAAAGAGCAGGGCGCAGAGTCAGTGGACGTGTGGGGCAGTGGCACGCCGCGGCGCGAGTTTTTACACGTCGATGATTTAGCAGATGCCTGCGTGTTTCTGATGAATACTTACAGCAGCGCCGACATCGTGAATGTCGGCTGGGGAGAGGACGTCAGCATTCTTGAGCTGGCGGAACTCATCAAGGACGTTGTGGGTTTTAAGGGCGAGCTGGTGTTTGATGCGTCGAAACCTGATGGCACGCCTCGCAAGCTCCTCGATACCTCACGTCTGACAGCACTGGGGTGGCAACCTTCTATATCGCTTCGTACGGGTGTTGAGGGTACTTACGCCTGGTATCGATCCCGGTAGGACATCAGGTTCGTATCGTTGTTCCATTCCTTGAATCACCCCGGCTGCTTAAATTACAGGCTTGGATCCACTTATAGAATCGGGTTTAGCTGTCCAAAGAAATGGGACCACCTCTTCGTGTCGACCGAGAATCTAAATGACCAATAAATGGGAACCAGGAGAAGCTTTTCCGTACAAGGCACCTTCCGATGAAATTAGAGAAAAATACGCTCATATCTTTGAACTGGAAGGCCCTTTGAAGAACCGAGTCTTCAAGACGGTTTTCGACAAGGTCGTGGCCGTTTGTCTTTTGGTAGCTGCAGCGCCGGTCTTACTTTTGGTCAAGATCGCGTACCTAATAGAAGGATGGATGACCCCCGAAAATGCCGGGCCGATGTTCTTTCACTACAATGCCATAAGCGCTGGCGAGATCATTCCCAAATACAAGATTCGCCTGATAAAGATCAAGTACATTGACCAAGAAGCCGCCAAGCGCGGCGATTGGCACGCTTTCTCGGCGGAATGGACCGAGGAAAGCAGAACAAGAGTTGGGCATTTCGTGAAGAGGTTTTACCTCGATGAGTTGCCACAGTTCTACAGCGTCCTGATTGGAGATATGAGTATTGTTGGACCGAGACCGTTGGCTGTACACCATTACGAGCGCGATCTAGCACAGGGGAATGTCACCAGGTCACTACTCAAAGGTGGGCTGCTTGGTCTGGGGCACGTGAACAAGGGGACTGTGGAAATGGGTAATCCGGTCTATGAGTATGAGTACATCGATCAGTACTTGAAGCGATCGTCGCTCGGTCTTTTGTGGCTTGATATTAAGATAATTGGGCGGGGAACTAAGGTAATGGTCAAGGGGCAAGGACTATAACGGATGTCGTTCGGCGTTTGAGCGCCTTCTGGGAGATGGCAGCCAACGGGGAGTATCCATAGGTTATGCCGTGCAACCCGATCCCGGTGGACTGGCTCAAGCGTTGCTTATTGGCGAGGAATTCGTTGCGGGTGACCCGGTGGCGCTGGTTCTAGCGATAACATTTTCGACGGTCACGGACTGCCCGAGCAGTTGGGTTCAGCATCTCAGCAGGAATCTGGGGCGACGGTTTTTGCTTATTATGTTGATGATCCGGAGCGATACGGTGTTGTGCACTTCGACGCAGATAAAAAAGCTATCGGTATCGAAGAAAAACCCTGCCAGCTGAAATCGATCTATGCGGTCACCGGGTTGTACTTTTACAATAGTCAGGTTACCGAGATTGCGAAAGCCCTCAAGCCGTCGTTGAGGGGACAACTTGAGATCACCGATCTGAACAGGGTCTACCTTGAGCAGGGCTTGCCGCCCGTCGAGTTAATGGGGCGCGGTGTCGCTTGGCTGGACACCGGCACGCATGAATCCCTTATGGAAGCCGCAAATTTCATTGAGATCATTCAACGCAGGCAAGGGCTGAAAATGTCGTGTCAGGAAGTGATCGCATACAAACTCGGATACATCAATGTGGCGCAAGTTGAGTTCTTAGCTTCCGGGTTGAAGCAAAACGAATACGGCAAGTACCTGCTAAAAATGCTGAACGACGAGATTTGCTAGTGAAGTTTGTCGAGACGCGCCTGCCGGGCGTCATTCGGATCGAGCCGGCGGTTCACGATGATGATCGCAGCTTCTTCATGGAAACTTGGCAATCTCGACGCTTCACCGAGAACGGAATCGATGCTGACCTCGTTCAGGATAATTTCAGCCATTCCTCAAAAGACACCTTGCGTGGCATTCATTACCAAGTTGAACAATCGCAGGGTAAAATTGTGCGAGTCGTTAGAGGAGAAGTCTTCGACGTGGCCGTTGATTTGAGGAAATCATCCCCGCAGTACGGGCAGTGGGTCGGTGAACTGCTTTCGGCCGAAAACAAGCATCAGTTATGGGTGCCGCCCGGTTTCGGGCATGGGTTCCCCGTACTGAGTGAAACGGTGTCACCGGCAGTGTAAAACTGACCCCCTAACGGCAAGATAAAATTGCCCCCCCTGTAAAGTACGCGCATCGGCAAGAACGGGGCGCGAGATGTTAGGACAGGAGGGTTATGTGGAGATTCAGGTATTGCACCGCCAGGGCATGAGCATCAAGGCGATCAGCCGAGAGCTGGGCGTCAGCCGCAACACGGTTCGGCGATATTTACGATCTGAGAGCGTGCCGAAGGCACGCCCTCGGTCGGCGAAGCCGACCAGGCTCGATGGCTATCGCGGCTATCTTTGTGCCCGGATTGAGGCGGCCCGGCCGGATTGGATTCCGGCAACGGTGCTGTTCGATGAGGTGAAGGGCATGGGCTACCGTGGCAGCATTCGCACGCTCAGCGCTTACGTGGCCACGATGAAGCCAACGCCCAAAGACGATCCGCTAGTGCGTTTCGAGACTGAGCCGGGCGAGCAGATGCAGATCGACTGGGGCGCGTTCAAGCTCAATGGCAAGCGTGTCTCGCTGTTTCTGGCGACGCTGGGCTGGAGTCGTTTTAACTTCGGATTGTTTGTTGACAACGAGCTGTTCGAGACGCTACGTGAGTGCCACGAGCAAGCGTTCGACGCCTTCGGCGGCGTGCCGCTCGAGGCGCTCTACGACAACATGCGAACCGTGGTTCAGCAACGCAACGCCTACGGCCGAGGTCTGCACCAGTTCCACCCCGGTCTGAAGGACCTGGCTCACCACTACACGTTCCGGCCCAGGCTGTGTCGTCCGTATCGGGCCAAGACCAAGGGCAAGGTGGAACGCAGCATCGGTTACATCCGTCGCAGTTTCTTTGCGCCTCTCATCAGCCGTTACCGACAGCTCGGTCTGCGGCTGGATCTCGACGCCCTCAATGTCGAGTTTGCTCGCTGGTTGGCGGTGACCGCGAACGAACGCGTTCACGGTACGACCGGGGAAGTCCCCCGCGAGCGACTGGAGCGTGAACGCTTGCAGTTGCAGCCGTTACCGCCAAGACGATTAGTGGGCGAGCCGCAACCAAGCCCGACGGTTCGGACATTGACGACGCCCTTCCCAGTGGAGGTTTTGCAGCACCCTTTGTCGGTCTACGATGACCTGCTGGAAGTGGTATGAACCTGCAAGACGAACGGATCCAGAGCGCCTGCGGCGCGCTGGCGCTCGGCGCCATTGCCGATCTTTACCCTGCACTGGCACAGGAAGCTGCCGACAGCGACGCGAGCTACACCGACTTTCTTGAACGCTGCCTCAAGGCAGAACAGGAAGAGCGGCGTCGCCGCTCGCAGGCGATGCTAGCGAAGTTCGCCGGCTTCCCGGCGATCAAGTTGCTGGACGATTACGACTTCAAGTTTGCCGCCGGTGCGCCAAAGAAGACCGTTCAGACGCTGACGTCCATGGCGTTCGTTGAACGCAAGCAGAACGTCATCTTCCTCGGACCCAGCGGTGTGGGTAAAACGCACCTGGCGATCGCGCTGGGATACCTGGCCACGCAATCGGGTACCAAGGTTCGCTTTGTTACGGCCGCCGATCTGGTGATGCAGTTGGAGAAAGCTCAACAGCGAGGCCAGATCGAACAGTTCATGCGTCGCTCACTGCTCGGACCCAGCATTCTGATCATCGACGAAGTCGGCTATCTGCCGCTGCAAGGCAATCAGGCCAATCTGTTCTTCCAAGTCATTGCGAAACGCTACGAACACGGTTCGATCATCTTGACCTCGAACCTGTCGTTCGGCGAATGGGACAACACGTTTGCCGGCAACTCGGCCCTTACCGCTGCGATGTTGGATCGGCTGCTGCATCACGCCCATGTGGTGCAGATCAAAGGCGACAGCTACCGGCCAAGGACAAGAAGAAGGCTGGCGTGCTTACGTCAGCCAGCTGAATTTCGGATCAGGGGGCTCAATTTTATCTTGCCGTTCGCAGCCTAAAAGGGGTCAGTTTTATGTTGCCGTTGACAACGGCAGAGTTCGAATATAAGTGCACCGACTACGATGCACCTGTGTTCGAGCGCTCGATACGCTGGGACGATCCGGAAATAAATATTAAATGGCCATTGGCCGATGGTGAGTCGCCGACGCTGTCTTCGAAAGATGCTGCTGCGCCGTTCTTCAAGGACGCTGAAACCTACGCATGAAAACGCTGGTAATCGGTTGTAATGGTCAACTGGGTCATTCACTCGTGGATACAGTACCGGAAGGTACGGACATTATCGGTCTCGACCTGCCCGAGCTGGACATTACAGATGCTGCCGGTGTTCTTGAGACTTGCCGGGAGATACGCCCCGATCTGATCGTCAATGCGGCCGCTTACACGGCGGTGGACAAGGCCGAATCCGACGCAGCACTGGCGGCCGTTGTAAATGCCGAGGGGCCGAGGAATATAGCGTTGGCTGCGGCCGATCTGGGCGCCAGGATCATTCATATTTCGACAGACTTTGTATTTGATGGCACGGCGTCGAATCCCTACAAACCTGATGCTCCGACCAATCCGCTGAGTGTTTATGGGCAGACGAAGCGTGACGGTGAACTGGCCGTACTGGAAGAAGCGCCGGACGTTGCAATAGTGATACGAACCTCCTGGCTGTACAGCAAGACCGGCAGTAACTTCGTCAAGACCATGTTGCGCCTGATGAGCGAGCGGGACGAGCTTGGCGTGGTGGCGGACCAGATTGGTACTCCAACTTGGGCGAACTCACTGGCAGATGCGGTCTGGGCGTTTGCTGGTGCGTCGGGGTGCAGCGGCATATACCATTGGGCCGATAGGGGTGAAACAAGCTGGCAGGAATTCGCGATTGCAATTCAGGACGAGGCGATCTCGCTGGCCCTGTTGGAGAATGCAATTCCAATACGTCCGATAAAGACCGAGGACTACCCGACGGCCGCCAAGCGACCTGCGTACAGCGTGTTGGACTGTTCATCTGCGCAAGAGGCGATTAAGATGCAGCCCGCAGAATGGCGGACCAATCTCCGCCAGATGCTCAAAGGAATGGCTGAATAAATGGCAAATCTACTGGTGACCGGTGGCACCGGATTCATAGGCGCTAATTTCGTGCAGTATTGGGCTCGCCAATATCCACAGGACAGACTGGTTGTACTGGATGCTTTGACTTACGCCGGTAATTTGGCGAGCTTGCAATCGCTTTCGGGAAATGACCAGTATCGATTTGTGAAAGGCGATATCGTCGATCGGGACGCAATTGAGGCGCTACTCCGGGAAGAGAAAATCGACACGATCGTACATTTCGCGGCCGAGTCCCATGTTGATCGCTCTATATCCGGGCCCGCCACCTTCATCGATACCAATATTGTAGGCACACACAGTCTTTATACAGGCCGCTCGTAGCGTGTGGATCGACAGCGATGGCGCGCCGGCCAGTCAGCGTTTTCACCATGTTTCCACTGATGAGGTATACGGATCGTTGCAGAAGGGCGACCCTGGGTTTTCTGAAAAGACACCGTACGCGCCCAATTCGCCGTATTCTGCGAGCAAGGCCGCGTCTGATCATCTGGTTCGCGCCTACCATCACACATACGGCTTGCAGATCACCACCAGCAATTGTTCCAACAACTACGGCCCGTACCAGTTTCCGGAGAAGCTCATCCCGTTAATGATTGTCAATGCTCTGGATGGCAAGGCATTGCCTGTTTACGGTGACGGATCGAACATTCGTGACTGGTTGTTTGTTGAGGACCACGTAGGCGGTATCGATCTTGTCCTGAAAAAGGGCAGAATCGGCGAAACATACAATATTGGCGGTAATGAAGGACACGCAAACCTCGATATCGTCAATCCAGTATGTGCTTGTCTTGATTTGGAATTCGAGAAAGACCCGCAACTCAGCACGAGATTTCCTAATGCGCCCACCGCCAGTGGCCAGAGCAGTTCATCCCTAATCGAATTCGTGCAGGATCGCCCAGGCCACGACTGGCAATACGCCATCGATCCGGCCAAAGCAACGGGCGAACTCGGTTTCTCGCCCACCCACAATTTTGCAAGCGGCCTTCAAGCGACAGTAGCCTGGATGATTTCAAACGAATCATGGTGGCGGTCAATACTGGATCACAGTTACCGGGACTGGATTCGAACGCAATACGGTGCGCGAAGCTCGTAAGGATCGTTCGAATTTCGCAAGAGTGTCGAATAGCTTTACAAGTGGGTACGGATTACCAAATTTGATAAATATGGTCTATTATTCACAGAAGTTAACGTCAACCCATTCTTCACAGAGACGTTCCTGATAATCTCAGTCCGCAAATAAGCCCAATAAAGAGCGATGAAAGACTACCCACTAATGGCCGCGATCATGATTTCGTTCATCGTCACGGTCGCATTCCTGCTCGCGCTGCGACCGGTTGCCGTTTCCGTTGGATTGGTCGACCGCCCCGGGGGGCGCAAATTGCACGTCGGAGACGTGCCGATCATTGGCGGTATCGCGATGTTCATCGGCATAATCGGCGGATTCGTTGTTCTCGGTGCGGCCAATAGCGTTACGTTCGGTCTGGCATTTGCATTTTTTCTTCTGGTTGCCATCGGTGCACTCGATGATAAGTACGCGGTGGCGGCATTTGTCCGGGTATTGGTTCAAATTGCGGCGGTGCTGATCATGACGTTCGGTACCCAATTGTATTTGCAGAGTATTGGCGACCCGTTCGGTCTTGGTGCCATTCATCTCGGGCCTTTCGCGCTCGCTGCGACGCTGATCATCGCGCTGACAGTGATAAACGCATACAACCTCGTGGACGGCGTTGACGGATTGGCGGGTGCGCTCGCTCTGATTGCATTGATTGCGGTGTCGGTCGTTGGTGGCATGAGCGCCATTTCAACTTCGATTGCGCTGATTGTTGCCGGATCGACCGTCGGTTTTCTGCTCTTTAATTTCCCGGTAGCGGCCAATCGGCCGGTGCGAACCTTTATGGGCGATGCCGGCAGCACCTTGCTGGGATTTACGGTTTTCTGGGCAACGCTCGCGGTCAGCCAGGGCGAGGAAGCGGCCATTTCACCAGTAGTTGGTTTGTGGTTTGCGTCCATTCCGGTTTATGACAGTCTCACCTGTATTGTTCGTCGTGTAATGGCTGGTAAGTCGCCCTTTAAACCGGGCCGCGACCACTTCCATCACACGCTGCTGCGCGGCGGTTTTAGGGTTCGCCAAAAACTTGGCATATTGGGCGGGCTACAAGCGCTTTACGCCTGCTTTGCTGTTGTGTCCCATAAATTCGGGATGCCGGACTTCGCTCTTTTCGGAATCTGGTGCGGGCTTGGCCTTACGCAGCGATTGGTGATAAGAGCGGTATCTCGGCGACATCGGCTGTATATGATTCGGAAACTTCGTGCCGGAGAACTGGGTCCTTATCGCACGGCAAGAGTGCGGGCACCGCGCTGACCGAATAAAGGCCGCCCGGTTGGCGTACTTGTTACCGGCGCAATCCCGCCGAACATCTGTATAATCTCGCGATCGCAAGCTTACGTCTGGAATACTACGTGTCGACTTCGGTTCAAAAAGGCATCATTCTGGCGGGCGGCTCTGGCTCGCGATTGCACCCGCTGACGCTCTCCGTCAGCAAACAACTCATGCCGGTGTACGACAAGCCGATGATTTACTACCCGCTGTCGATTCTAATGCTCGCCGGGATCAGGGACATCCTGGTTATCACCACTCCAGAAGACCAAGGTGCTTTTGTGCGGTTGCTTGGAGATGGCAGCAAATGGGGTCTGACGATCAACTTTGCGGTTCAGCCAGATCCCGGCGGTCTCGCCCAGGCATTCTTGATTGGCGAGAACTTTGTGGCTGGTGATGCAGTTGCGCTGATACTTGGTGACAACATATTTTACGGCCACGGCTTGCCCGAGCAGCTTCGGGCGGCTGCGAATCAGGAATCCGGTGCAACGGTCTTCGCCTACCACGTTGACGATCCACAACGATATGGCGTCGTTGAGTTCGACGCTCGCAGAAAAGCGATCGGCATCGATGAAAAACCCAGCCAGCCGAAATCGAACTACGCTGTCACGGGATTGTACTTCTACGATCAGCAGGTGACTGATTTGGCGAAGGCGCTGAAACCCTCAGCGCGCGGCGAGCTCGAGATTACCGATCTCAATCGTGTTTATCTTGAGCAGGGCGAGTTACACGTCGAACTCATGGGCCGCGGTGTTGCGTGGCTGGATACGGGGACGCATGAGTCATTGATGGAGGCGGCGAACTTCATAGAAGTGATTCAACGTCGTCAGGGGCTGAAGATTTCATGCCCGGAGGAAATCGCTTACAAGCTTGGATACATTGACGCCAGTCAGGTCGAGGCAATTGCCAACGGATTCAAGCAGAATGAATACGGCAAGTACCTGCTGAAGATGCTGCGCGACAAGGTTTATTGATGCAGTTTATTGAGACCGGCATTCCGGGTGTGATCCGCATCGTGCCGGCAGTGCACGGTGACGAGCGCGGCCATTTCATGGAAACCTGGCACGCGAAATGTTTTGCCGACGCCGGCATCGACGCAGAGTTTGTGCAGGACAATTCCAGCCTTTCGTCAAAAGCGACCTTGCGTGGAATGCACTACCAGATTCAACAGCCGCAGGGAAAACTGGTACGGGTCGTCTCAGGCGAGGTACTCGATGTCGTTGTCGATATGAGACGGTCCTCACCGTATTTTGGCCAGTGGCTTGGTGAGGTCCTGTCGGCCAGCAACAGGCACCAGCTGTGGGTGCCGCCGGGTTTTGCACATGGCTTCCTGGTGCTCAGCGACACCGCAGAGTTTGCATACAAGTGCACGGATTACTATGCGCCGCAATTCGAACGCTCAGTTCGCTGGGACGACCCGGATATCGGTATTGACTGGCCCCTGGGCAACGGAGAGCAACCGTTGTTATCCGCAAAGGATGCGGCCGCAGGCTCCTTCAGGGACGCCGAAACCTACTCATGAAGGCCCTGGTACTGGGTTGCAACGGTCAACTCGGCCGCGCACTGGCTGATACTGCCCCAGCCGGCGCGGAATATGTTGGCCTGGATCTCCCCGAGCTCGACATCACCGATCAAGACAGTCTATTGAAAAGCTGTCAACGCGTTGCACCCACACACATTATTAATGCCGCCGCGTACACGGCCGTCGATTTGGCCGAATCGGATATTGAGCTCGCAACCGCTGTAAATGTCGATGGCGCACGAAACGTTGCCGTGGCATCGAAAAAACTCGGTGCCAGGCTGATCCATATATCAACCGATTTCGTGTTTGACGGCACGGCATCGACACCGTATACCGCCGACGCCGAAACAAATCCGCTGAGTGTCTACGGCCGCACCAAGCGGGATGGCGAGCTGGCAGTGCTTGCAACGATCCCGGAGCACGCTGTCATCGTGCGCACGGCCTGGCTCTACAGCAAGACCGGCAAGAACTTTGTGAAAACGATGCTGCATTTAATGCAGTCCCGCGATGAGCTCAGCGTGGTGGCGGACCAGTTTGGCTCACCGACGTGGGCCGAGTCATTGGCGGTTGCCCTCTGGGGATTGGCGGCTGTACCGGACTGTTGTGGCGTGTTTCACTGGACAGATGCCGGCGAGACAAGCTGGTACGAATTTGCGGTGACCATCCAGGAGGAGGCGTTGTCATTGGGCTTGCTGCAATCTTCAATCCCGGTTCACGCGATTCGTACCGAGGATTATCCGACTCCTGCTGCTCGACCCGCCTATAGTGTGTTGGACAGCTCCAACACGTCTGCGGTGCTCGGCATACGTCCGGCACCCTGGCGCGTCAACCTGCGACAAATGCTTAAGGGAATGACTACGTAAATGGCAAGATTGCTCGTCACCGGCGGCGCCGGGTTTATCGGTGCGAACTTCGTACATTATTGGACGGCTCAGTATCCCGAGGATCGGGTCGTGGTGCTCGACGCGCTGACTTACGCCGGCAACCGCGCGAGTCTCGAAGCGGTTGCGGATTGCAAACAATATCGATTCGTCAACGAAAGCATCGTTAACGAAGACGTTGTCTGTGAACTGTTGCGCGAAGAGCGGATCGATACACTTGTCCATTTCGCCGCTGAATCGCATGTCGATCGTTCGATCAGCGGCCCGGCGGCTTTCATCAATACCAATATTGTCGGCACGCACAATTTGTTGCAGGCTGCCCGCAGCGTGTGGCTGGATAGCGATGATGCACCGGCGAGCCACCGCTTTCATCACGTTTCAACGGATGAAGTTTACGGTTCGCTTGGCCCGTCGGATCCTGGCTTCTCCGAAACAACACCCTATGCCCCCAGTTCACCTTACTCCGCAAGCAAAGCCGCATCGGATCACCTGGTACGTGCCTACCACCACACCTACGGTCTGCAGGTCACTACGAGCAATTGTTCGAACAACTACGGCCCGTACCAATTCCCCGAAAAACTGATTCCGCTGATGATCGTCAATGCACTGGATGGCAAACCGCTACCGGTTTACGGCGATGGCTCAAACATACGTGACTGGCTTTATGTCGCGGATCACGTACGCGCGATTGACCTTGTTATCAAACGAGGGGAAGTGGGCGAAACCTATAATGTCGGTGGCAATGAGGAACGCGCCAATATCGATATTGTGAATACCATTTGTGAAGCGATTGACGCCGCATTCGCTGCTGATCCTGGTCTGGCGGCCCGCTTTCCCGACGCACCGGCTGCCGGGGGCAGGGACAGCGCTTCGTTGATCACGTCGGTAAAGGATCGACCAGGCCATGACTGGCGCTATGCCATTGATGCGAGTCGGGCGCAGCGTGAGCTTGGCTTTTCCCCGCAGCATGATTTCATCGGTGGCCTTCAGAATACAATCAACTGGATGCTGGATAATGAAGCCTGGTGGCGCGCCGTCATGGATGGCAGCTATCGGGACTGGGTCGCGAAACACTACGCCGTCGACTGAAACACATCGCATGCCTTCTGTATAATCCCGGTAATCCTGAACTTAAAATAAGACGAATATGAGACTCACAATTTTTGGATCCGGTTACGTTGGCCTTGTCACAGGCGCCTGCATGGCCGAGATGGGCAACCACGTCGTCTGCTATGACATCGATGAGGACAAAATTGCCCGCCTGAAAAACGGCGACGTTCCAATATACGAACCCGGCCTGGAGGCATATATTGCTCGAAACGTCGAGGCAGGCCGCCTGGTGTTCACAACAGATGCGAAGAAAGCCGTTGACCACGGCCTGTTCCAGTTCATTTCAGTAGGTACGCCGCCGGACGAGGACGGTTCGGCCGATCTGAAACATGTGTTGGCCGTCGCTCGCTCGATTGGCGAGCACATGGACGACTACCGCATCATCGTCGACAAGTCGACCGTCCCGGTGGGTACCGCCGACAAAGTCAAAGCGGAAGTACAACAAAGCCTGAATGGCCGCGGCAAGTCAGTTGAGTTTGATGTTGTATCGAATCCGGAGTTTCTGAAAGAGGGCGCGGCCATCAGCGACTTCATGAAGCCGGACAGAATCATCGTCGGTACCGATAACCCCAGAACGACGGAATTATTGAAATCTCTATACGAGCCATTCAATCGTAACCATGATCGTGTGATTAGCATGGATGTACGATCGGCCGAACTGACCAAGTACGCGGCGAACGCGATGCTCGCAACCAAGATCAGTTTCATGAATGAACTTGCGAATATCGCCGAGCGATTCGGAGCCGATATTGAAAATGTCCGACTCGGCATAGGGTCAGATCCGCGTATTGGTTATCACTTTATTTATCCGGGCGCCGGATACGGTGGCTCATGCTTCCCGAAGGATGTGCAGGCACTGGCGAAATCGGCAGCCGACGAGGGATACGATGCGGTACTTTTGAAGGCTGTAGAAGACGTCAATCTGCGGCAAAAACGACGCATGGTCGAGAAGCTCAATGCGCATTACAACGGCGATCTTAAGGGTAAGACGATCGCCCTGTGGGGCCTGTCATTTAAGCCACGAACCGACGACATGCGGGCCGCGCCAAGTCGTGTGATTATGGAGGCACTTTGGGATGCCGGTGCGAGTGTTCGCGCGTATGACCCGGAGGCCATGGAAGAGGCGGCACGCATCTACCCGGCTCAGGATGGACTGGAGCTGTGCAAGACGGCGTACGACGCCATTCACGGCGCGGATGCGCTTGTTATCATCACCGAGTGGCAGGAATTTCGCAGCCCCGACTTCGTCCTTATGAAAAATGAGCTTGCCGACAGGGTTGTGTTCGACGGCCGCAACCTCTACGAACCGGATACGCTCGAGGCGTTAGGCCTCAGTTACTATGCGATAGGGAGAGGGCGGACCTAGTGGCGATCGTCCCGGTCATTTTGTCAGGTGGTTCGGGTACGCGACTGTGGCCGGCGTCGCGATCAATGTACCCAAAGCAGTTATTACCCCTGGTGGGCGAGCTGACCATGCTTCAGGCGACCGCATCACGAATTCGTGGGCTGGCGGATACGGCCGATACCTGTTTGATTGTCTGCAATGAAACGCATCGCTTTTCTGTCACCGAGCAAATGGCGGCACTTGGGATGCGTTTCCGAATAATTCTCGAACCCGAGGGCCGTAACACAGCGCCTGCTGTTGCCTTAGCTGCGCTGGAGGCGCTTGGCGATGACCCGGATGCAGTGCTTCTAATTATGGCCGCCGATCATGTCATCAAAGACGTCGCCGCATTTCAGCGCGCCGTGACAAGCGGGCAGTCGGCAGCAGAGCAGGGGCGGCTGGTGACATTTGGCATCCTGCCGACGCACGCAGAAACGGGCTACGGTTATGTTCAGGCGACGACGAGCGGCGGCAAGCCTGTGCCGGTCACAGCGTTTGTTGAAAAACCCGATGCAGCTACGGCGCAATCCTACCTGGACGATGGCAGCTACTTTTGGAACAGCGGCATGTTCCTGTTCCGTGCCGATACGTTTCTCGAAGAACTTCGACAGCAGTCGCCGGAGATGCTGGCCATCTGTCGCGACAGCATGGCCAGAAAAACGTTGGACGGCGATTTCATCAGACCCGATGCAGACGCCTTTGCGACTTGTCCGTCGGACTCAATCGACTACGCGGTCATGGAAAAGTCAGGCAATTCGTCCATGGTGCCGCTGGACGCAGGCTGGTCCGACGTGGGTTCCTGGGCGGCACTGCGCGATGTTTGCGAGCGTGATGCAGAAGGCAACTTTCTCAACGGTGATGCCTTGCTGCACAACTGTAAAAATACCTTTGTGCAGGCGGAAAGCCGGTTGGTGGCCGCCGTTGGTCTCGACAACGTGATCATCGTCGAAACGAAAGATGCGGTGCTGGTGGCCGACAATACCCAGTCACAGGATGTGAAGGCGTTGGTCGAGCGCCTCAAGGAAACCGACCGAGGTGAAACGAAACTGCATCGCCAGGTTTTCAGGCCCTGGGGTAGCTACGACAGTCTTGAAAATGCCGAGAATTTTCAGGTGAAGCGCCTCATCGTAAAGCCCGGCGCGGTGTTGTCATTGCAAAAACATGCACATCGGTCCGAGCACTGGGTTGTTGTACGGGGCAAGGCCCGAGTCACGCGCAACGATGAGGAATTCGACCTCAACGTCAATGAATCGACCTACATCTCGATGGGAGACATTCACCGAATCGCCAACCCCTTTGATGAGCCCGTGCATATTATCGAAGTGCAATGCGGCGACTATCTGGGCGAGGACGATATCATTCGCCTTGAAGACAACTATGGCCGCGAAGGGACGAATACATGATTGAAATAACGAGCTTCAAAGCCTACGACATTCGTGGGCAAATTCCGAACCAGATCAATGCCGATATTTGTTATCGAATTGGCAATGCAACCGGTGCCTTCCTGGATGCGAAAACAATGGTCGTCGGTCGTGATATGCGCCTGACCAGTTCCGAATTCGCCGACGCCGTTATCAAAGGCCTCACCGATGCGGGTATCGAGGTCTTCGATATCGGCCTGTGCGGGACCGAGATGGTGTATTTCGCAACGTCACACCTTGGCGCCGATGGTGGGATTATGGTGACGGCCAGCCACAATCCAGCGGACTACAATGGTTTGAAACTGGTGCGCGAACAGGCCAGACCGATCAGTGCTGATTCCGGACTAGTCGATATTCGAATCCTGGCGGAGGCGGATGAACGGGTACTTGCAGATGGTGGCAAACGCAACAGTGTTGATGTGCTGGACCAATACATTCAGCACATGCTGACCTATGTGGATGTGTCGAGTCTCAAACCGCTGAAACTGGTCATGAACCCGGGTAACGGCTGTGCGGGTATTGCATCGGATGCACTCGAGGCTCATCTGCCGTTCGAACTCATCAAAGTGCACAACGAACCCGACGGTACCTTTCCGAATGGCATCCCGAATCCGATGCTGGAGGAGAATCAAGCAGTTACCGCGAGCGCGGTGAATGAGCACAAGGCTGACATGGGCATTGCCTGGGACGGTGATTTCGACCGGTGCTTTCTGTTTGACGAGAACGGTACGTTTATCGAGGGTTACTACATTGTCGGCTTGCTGGCAGAAAGTATCCTGAAGAAGCACCCTGGAGAGAAAATCGTTCATGATCCGCGCATGACCTGGAATACCCTGGACATTGTTAAGGCCGCCGGCGGTGAGGCGGTGCAGAGCAAGTCCGGTCATTCCTTTATCAAAGAGAAAATGCGCGAAGTTGACGGTATCTATGGCGGCGAAATGAGTGCGCATCATTACTTCCGCGATTTCTCGTACGCGGATAGCGGCATGATTCCGTGGTTGCTGGTGGCGGAGTTGATCTCAACGTCCGGCGCGTCGCTGTCTGAGCTCGTCGGCGAACGCATGCGAATGTACCCTGCAAGCGGTGAGATCAATCGTAAGGTCAAAGATGCCGTTGCCACGCTGCAGAAGTTACACGAGCATTACGCAGCGGATGCATTGCAGGTCAATGATCTTGACGGATTCAGTTTCGAATTTGCCACATGGCGATTCAATATCCGCATGTCGAATACGGAGCCGGTGGTACGGCTGAATATTGAGACGCGAGCGGACGCTGCGCTATTGCGCGAAAAAACCGATGAAATACTGGCCGTCATGGCCGAATAGACGCACAGCCAAAGCGGATCGATTATGCGTCAGGGCAACAGCTGGTCGAGACTGATCTTGAACTGAACGAAAACGATACCGCTGATCGTCGGATCATCCAGTTTCGCATTGGTCGTGCTTTCCACAGCCTGACGCGGTAAGTAGGTCAGATTAAATCCGACCTTATCGTTACCGACACTGAGACTGGGCAGGATACCGGGAAACGGCTCGTTGTTATTGGCGTCCTCGCGCGTCATGACGAATGCGTTGAGTCCGGCCGTGACGTAGAAGCCTGAGAATCGTTCGGTTTCAAACAGGCTGCGGTGCAGGCCCGCACCGACCATGTATGACATCTGGTCGGCGCTATCGCGAAATCCATTGATCATTGCGATTTTTCTCCATGCCGAGCGACGCTCAAACGCATATTCAAGGCCGACGCCGAAATTATTCTCGTTCCAGTCGTAGGTTGAATCGATGTGATAGGACTTGCCGTTGAGTACCGCGCTGAAATTTCCGGCCTGGGCCGATGTCGAGAGCAGCAACAGCGACAGAGCCGCGGCGGTCCAAGCTGTCCGGATAATGGTTCGCATGCAAAAAAACTTGCAAACCCTATGCCAGCCCAGGCCCCGTAAGGGCGCGCGCCCCGCAGCACAGTTCAGCGGCGCGGTTTTTGGGTGTTGACCGCCTTAATTGTAAAGAATTCCGATACCCGGGTTCAGCCTGGGAGTGCGCGCTTTTTTAGTGCGGCGACTGCACGCTGTGCCGTTTTTCCATCCCACTTGTCCGGGCGAACACCGCTGGGCCAGTCATTTGACAAAACACGCGATAAATTGTCGGCCAGGTTGTCCGCTCGAACCAGCTTGTTGGTCCCTTGCGAAATCGTAATTGGTCGTTCGGTGTTTTCACGCATCGTGAGGCACGGAATATTCAGGTAGGTTGTTTCCTCCTGTAGACCGCCCGAATCAGTGATGACCAGTCGGGCGCCGGTAACAACGTTCATGAATTGCACATAGGACAATGGTTCGAGCAACGTAACGCCGGGAGCAGACTCCAGCGTATCCTTAAGCCCGAATTTCTTGAGGCTGTTGATCGTTCGCGGGTGTGCGACAAAGACGACCGGCAGTTTTTTCGCGATTGAAACCAGTTCATTAACGATCGGCTGAAGCGTTTCGCGAGCGTCAACATTGGACGGCCGGTGCAACGTTACCAGCGCATATTCACCCTGCGTTAGTCCAAAGCGGTCGCGTGCATCCGACGCCTCAATCCTGTCACGTAACATTTCGAATGAATCAATCATTATATTGCCAATTAGATCGATCTTATCGGCGCTAACCCCTGCTGCGATAAGATTCTCGTCAGCATCCGGCGACGGCGTCCACAGCACGTCCGAAATTGAGTCGGTAACCAGCCGGTTAATTTCTTCCGGCATTTTTCTGTCGCCGCTGCGCAGTCCGGCTTCGAGGTGGACGACCGGGATCCAGAGTTTCGCGCCGACCATCGCGCATGCCGCCGTTGAATTGACGTCGCCGACGACAACAATCCAGTCGGGGCGCTCGCTGAGGCATAGCTTTTCGTACCCGATCATTACATTGCCTGTTTGCTCGGCATGGCTGCCACTGCCAATGCCCAAATGGAAGTCAGGGGCCGGGACACGCAAGTCCTGCAATATTGCGTCGGACATGTTGCGGTCGTAGTGCTGGCCGGTATGTACCAATATGGGTGTCGCCCAGTCAGTTGCTCGCAGTGCGTGATACAAAGGCGCCACTTTCATGAAATTGGGTCGTGCGGCTGCAATGAGGTGAATATTGATCAACTTGGGTACCGGAGCAGGGCGGAATCGAGCGGAGTATAGCAACGATACAGGCTACAGCCGCTACGATGAATGTCCCATTTTGATTGAGACGGACAACACATCCAAACGCCGCATAAGGCGATATGCTGTTGATATTATGTCTATGTAGTGAATGTTAGTCATTCATTTGTAACCGATTTATTCTCGTTATGCAGTAGAATACCCGCCCACCGCGGAACACATAAAAAATGCCCATTCGGTCAATTAAAAGTCAGATACGGACGCCACTGCTATTGATGGGCGGCCTTGAAGTCGCGATCCTGTTTTCGTCCCTGTATGTCGCCGGCGCCATTGTCTTCGGCAGTTATTCAGAGTGTCTGCGATTGCTCGGACCCGTTGCGCCGAAAGCAGCCGTTATTTCAGTTGTCGCCGTTCTGAGCCTGTCGGCCATGGGTCTGTATCAGTTCCACCAGCGGCTGTACTTCAGTGAATCGGTGGCTCGGATTCTGGTCGGACTGATGTTTACGTGTCTCGGCCTGGCAATATTCTATTATTTGTTTCCAGCCGCGCATATTGATCGTGATGTAGCGATCGTAGCGATCGGCTATGTGCTCGTACTTCTTCTTTTAGTCCGATATATTTTTTTTCGCACGGTTGACCATCATATTTTCAGGCGGCAAACACTGATCTACGGTGCCGGAAAACGCGCCACGAGCATTGGCGAAATTCGTCGCCGGGCGGATCGGCGTGGTTTCAAGATCGTGGGCCAGATCGCCGCGGCTGGCGATCACAATATGGACGACCGTGAGGAGCTGGCAGAAAACGGGAAATCAATCAGCGAATTGGCCATTGAAAAGGGTGCCGATGAAATCGTCGTCGCGATGGACGATCGCCGTGGAAATATCCCCGTTCGCGATCTCCTGGACGCAAGGTTGCAAGGCATCGATGTGATCGACCTGCTGGAATTCCTGGAACGGGAAACCGGCAAAATTCGCGTCGACCTAGTCAGCCCGGGATGGCTAATATTCTCGCCAGGGTTTCGGCGTTCTCGACTTCGCCAGTTTGCCAAGCGGCTTCTCGACATTGGTGTCAGCGGTTCGCTGCTGCTGGTTGGCTGGCCCGTAATGTTATTGGCCGCACTGGCGATAAAGATCGAGGACGGATTGACCGCGCCTATATTCTATAAACAATGCAGGACTGGACGCGGCAACATGCCTTTCAATGTGCTGAAATTTCGCAGTATGCGTCAGGACGCGGAGATGGACGGCAAGGCCGTCTGGGCCAGCAAGAACGACAATCGCGTAACCCGCGTGGGAAATTTCTTGCGCAACACTCGATTGGATGAATTGCCGCAGGTTCTCAATGTGCTGGGTGGTCAGATGAGCATCGTGGGTCCAAGGCCGGAGAGGCCCGAATTCGTATCGGAGTTACAAGAGAATATTCCGTATTACTCGGAGCGACATGTGGTTAAGCCTGGGGTAACCGGTTGGGCGCAGTTGAAGTATTCGTACGGTGCGTCGGAAGAGGACGCGATCGAAAAACTGCAATACGACCTGTACTACATCAAGAACCAGACGCTGTTGCTCGATGTCTTGATTATATTGCAGACAGTGGAAATCGTGTTGTGGGGCAAGGGCGCGCGTTAGTGAAAAGTTATTTCAAACCAGGGCACTACAATTTCAACGTGACGATACTTAGATACCTGATCCAATGAACACAATCGGTGCAATAGGTTATGCGTCGGTCGGGACATTATATGCCCTCCTTACCGTCTTGTTGCTAACTACGTGGCGCGGCCACCGGATCGGCGTTTATCTGATATTGGCCAGTCTCGCGAGTGCTCTCTGGGGCTTTTTGCTGGCAGCACAAATGTCGATGGTTACATTATATCCGTCGTTGGTGGCTATCGTCGAAGTCTCCCGCGCAACGATCTGGATACTTTTTCTTGTGCAGCTTGTTTCGCAAATTGGTATAAGTCGACTCCTCAGGTTTCTTGCAGTTGCAATCTGTGTGGTTTTCACGGCGAGTGTTGTTTATCAGATTGTTCGTGGGTCGCTGAATTCGTTTCAGATCGCGAATCTGGGGGCTACGATAATTCCCGGCGGTCTTGCCATGGCGTTGCTCGGTCTGGTTCTCATTGAGCAGCTGTATCGAAATGCGCCAACTAGCGCCCGGTGGTCGCTCGAGCCTCTTGTTCTGGGTGTCGGCGGAATTTTTTCCTACGATCTGTTTCTCTACTCACAAGGCGTGCTTCTTAATGCGATAGACGCAACTACCTGGTCGGCTCGCGGCCTGGTTAATTTATTGTTCGTGCCATTGATAGCTATCGCTGCGCGTCGTAATACCGACTGGGAAATGCGAATTTTTGTCTCTCGACATGTCGTATTCTATTCGACGACGCTGATCGCGACTGGACTGTATTTGCTGCTAATGAGTTTTGGCGGATACCTTATTGTTCGATTCGGAGGCTCTTGGGGCGGTGTCGCGCAAATCGTGTTTTTCGCCGGTGCCGTCGTCGTTCTGATGACATTGCTGTTTTCCAGTACGCTGCGAGCCCGGCTAAAGGTATTTCTTAACAAGCATTTCTTCCATAACAAATATGACTATCGTGATGAATGGCTTCGTCTAGTGTCAACACTGGCCTCTTTTGACCAAAGTTCGGCCCAGGACGTTGCTATCAAGGCCCTGGCGCAAGTTGTCGACAGTCCATCCGGTGCGATCTGGGTTCGTGATTCGGCCAGCTCTGTTTTTCGATCGGCGGCCCGAATGGGTACTGCAGATCAATTCCCGGATCTGGCGCCAGATGATCCGATCATTCATTTTATAGAGAGCGATATGTGGCTGGTTGATCTCGACGAGTACAAACGAGAGCCTGAGCGCTATGGCAACATGCATTTACCCAACTGGCTTATTGATCGGCCCAGCTCTTGGCTTCTGGTTCCATTACAGTCATCGGGTATCCTGCTGGGCGTCATACTTCTCGACAAAGCCGTCGGTCCCCCGAGGCTCAATTACGAGGATCGGGACTTGTTGAAAACGGTCGGCAGCCATATCGCTGTGCACCTGGCGCAGGCGACATCTGACAGTTTGCTCGCCGAGGCTCGCCAGTTTGAGGCCTACAATCGTACGACGGCGTTTCTCATGCACGACCTGAATAACCTGATAGCGCAACAGTCATTGATTGTTGCCAATGCGGAAAAGCACAAACGCAACCCTGAGTTTGTCGATGACGCCATCGGTACGATTGCTGGTTCTGTCGAACGTATGAAGCGTGTGATGAAACATTTGAAGACGGCGGACAAGGAGCGTTCGCTGAAACCAACAGAGCTTAAGTTCATCATATCGGCGGCACTTGACCGTTGTGCCGCCGATACGCCGGTCCCGACTCTGGACCTCAACGACGTTGACGTCCGTTTGGCCGTAAATGCTGAGGAATTCACTATGGTATTGGCTCACATCGTAAAAAATGCGCAGGATGCCTGCCGCGACGATGGAACTGTGACGGTAACGCTGGGACATTCTGACGATACTTCCAGTATCACGGTGGTCGACGATGGAGTCGGTATGAGCGCGGAATTCATTAGAGATCGCCTGTTTCGTCCATTCGACTCGACCAAAGGCAATCAGGGCATGGGTATAGGCGCCTATCAGGCCCGGGAGTTTGCGAGAAAAATGGGCGGCGACCTTACCGTCGAAAGCGTTCCGGGGCAGGGGACGCGAGTGTCAATTACCCTGCCCGTGCGGTGATTGAAACATAATCTGGAACGCGTACCGCGGACCACTGTGAACAACGTCACATATTGATAACTGCCTGTTTTTAGGTATCAATCACGTAAGCTTGCTGGTGTAAACTCGCTTGGTTAGTTTGGGTATTTTCTCACACATTTGACGGGCTAACGGGTGCGTCAGTAGCTATTGTTTACTGAAAAATCAAGGTACTCAGCATACAATTGATAACTCAGTCGAATAGACGGAAGCAGTAATGAAGCCGATCCTGGAGTCCTCTATGGCAGTAACTTTTCGTTTTCACCTGGTTGCCGCCATCGTGATGTTGATAACGGTGGCTGGCTGCGGCTTGGCGCTTAGTGTTGATGACAAGCTGGACCGGGCTCAGAAAGCCTATGAAGAGAGTGATTTTCGCGCTGCGATCATCGACTCGAAGGATGTGTTAATTAAGGAGCCCGATAACCTGAGGGGGCGCTTGCTGCTTGGTCGTGCGTCGTTGAGGGTTGAAGACGCAGCGTCAGCGCGAAAGGAACTAAGCCGTGCCGTAGAGTTAGGCGCAGATATCTCGGATGTGGCCATCGATCTGGGTCGGGCGATGTTGTGGTTGCGTCAGTTCGATCAGGTGCTTGAGGAAATAAATCCAGACGACGCGAAGTCGGATGCGGATCGTTGGCAGATCTATCAGTTGCGAGGTGAAGCCCTGTTGGGATTGAACCGCCCACAAGAAGCAAGAGAGTTATTTTCTAAAATACTGGTGTCTGACGACAGCAATGTTGAGGCGCAGTTGGGCATCGTGTCGAGTTACGTCCGCGAACGTAATTACCTGCAGGCGCGCGCGACGTTGGATCAGATAATTTCGGCAAACGGAGATGTGATCGATCCATGGCTGGCATCGGGAGAGCTGTATTTCGAGACGGGCAATGCAAAGCTCGCCGAAACGCATTTTAGCCATGCGCTGGAATTGGCCGAGCAACAGAATCATGGACGCGCACAAATCAGGGCTTTGACCGGTCTTGGTGATGCGCTACTGGCACAGAACGAGACGGATCGCGCCCGATCGATCGCCGAAAATCTCATCGGCCTGGCGCCTAATTCGCCCAGTGCGATGCATCTTACTGCTCGCGTCGCATATATCGATGAAGACTGGGTAAAGGCTGAGCGGCTATTGCAGAGTGTTCTGAAAGGTGCGCCGAACTTCCGACCAGCACAACTATTACTCGGCGCGGTGCATCTGCGAAATGGCAACCTTGGGCAGGCCGAAATGTATCTTTCTGCGGTCGTTGCCGCGGTTCCGGATAATAGCGACGCTCGAAATCTTTTGGCACGGACTCGCCTCCGACAGCAGGATGCCAGAGCTGCTCAGGAGTTGTTGCAGCCGATGCTAGACGGTGTGAATCCAAACGCAGGATCCCTTGCGATCGCAGCTCAAGCAAGTCTCGGTCAGGGAGATTTCGATCAGGCGGCTGAGTATTTGCGGCGAGCTGTTGAGGCTAATCCGGAGAATGTTTCGGCACAGCTTGATCTCGCAGCTGCGTATATGATGGTCGGTCGACTCCCGGAAGCGAAGCAAATACTTGATACGGTGGATTTCACCGGCGACGACGCCGACCATTATCGTGGCGATATCCTATCTGTAATGTCGCTGGTACGAGGAGGGAATACCGTCGCCGGACTTGCAATGGCGCGTGGCCTTAAAGAACAGTGGCCGGGAAATGCTCGTGTATTCATGTTGATCGGTTCGCTTGAGATGCTTAGTAATGATGCGGCTGCCGCGCGCCTTAGTTTCGAGGAAGCGCTGAAGATATCGCCGAGCGATATCTTGCCAATCCGCTTTTTGGCAGCCGCCGAAGAAGCGGCAGGCAATTTCCCTGCCGCGACGAAGCGCTATCTCGAAATCATAGAAATCGAACCGAATGATATGGTAGCGATCATGGGGCTCGCGCGTTTGTCCGCACGTGTTGAAGATACCGAGGGCGCGCGTCACTGGCTTGAGCGGGCGATCGCAGCGGAACCAGAGGCTTTTTCTTCGAGACGGGTTCTTGGACAATTGCTGCTGTCGCAGAGCGAATTCGAAAGCGCAAAGCAACTTGCTGAAGAGACAATAGCTATAGCGAGCAATAACGCCGACGCGTACCGATTGCTGGGAAGCGCGCAACTCAGTTTGCGCAATCCTGATGAAGCAAGCAAGAGTTTCGCCAGGGCTGTAGCGCTGGATCCGGACAAACCGGAACATCGTATTGCGCTCGCTCGCGCGCAAAATGCAGCCGGCAACCAAAAGGCAGCGCAGGATACAATCGTCGCGGCCTACGAATACAATCCGAAGGACATTCCGACTGCATTGCTGCTGGCTGCCGTTAGAGCAAACAATGGAGAAACTACGGCGGCTATGAAAATAGCCAACGATCTTGAGAAAGCACATCCAGACAGTAGCGCACCACTGTCTCTGCAGGGAGAACTCTTATTGCGAAGTGGAAGGATGGTGGAGGCCGCAGCCAAGTATGAAAAAGTTCTCGAAATTGAAAACTCGCCGCGACTCGCTGCACGAGCGTATCAAGTGCGTAAGGCTGCCGGACTAAGTGATCCTGTTCGTCCGCTTATCCGACATCTGAACGAGAATCCTCTGAATACGGAGGTCCGGATATATCTGGCGCAACATTATCAGGTTGCTGGCGATAATCAGTCGGCGATCGATGAGTTTCAGAAAGTCGTCAGCACAGCGCCAGACAATTACATTGCATTGAATAATCTGGCTTGGACGTATCTCCTCGTTAATGACAAGCGGGCGGAGGAGATTGCCAGACGTGCTTATGCAGTGGCACCAAACCACGGTTTTGTAATCGATACTTTGGGTTGGATCTTGATTCAGAAGGGCGAGCTCGATGACGGTGTCAGCATGCTGCGCAAAGCAGCGATCTCGGCAGAAGGTAATTCCAATATTCGTTATCACCTGGCCGTTGGCTTGTCTAAACAGGGGAATAAATCGGAAGCACTTGGAATTTTGGAGAGTATCCTTAGCAACGAGGACAGTTTCGCGAGTCGCGAAAATGCAGAAAAATTAATGGCTGAATTATGAAAAAAAAGCTAATAGAATTGTCATTGTTGTTGCTTCTATCGTCTGCACTCGGATCATGTGCGTCCGGGCGACCGAGTTACAAAGCATCGGAGGTATCGGAGACACCGGCGGCCGCCCAGTCTTCCGAATATTCGATCGGGCCCGGCGATTCACTTGAAATTTTTGTGTGGGACCATGCAGATCTTTCTACGGATGTGCAGGTACGTCCGGACGGCAAGATATCGACTCCCTTGGTCGAAGACCTGCAGGCCGCTGGTCGCACACCAACACAGCTCGCGCGAGACGTTGAAAAAGTGCTTCAAGAATATGTTCGATCACCGGTAGTGACGGTCATCATGCAGGGTTTCGTTGGTGAAGGTTCTCAACAAATTCGAGTGGTAGGCCAGGCTGTATCGCCGAGCGCACTGCAGTTCAAACAAGGCACGACAGTGCTGGACGTGATGATTGCAGTGGGAGGTCTATCCGAGTTTGCGGCAGGTAACAAAGCGAAGGTTGTGCGCAGGACGGCGGATGGAGAGGTCGAAATCAAGGTAAAGCTTAGGGACCTGCTCAATGACGGCGATATTTCGCAAAACATCAAAATGATGCCGGGTGACGTATTGATTATTCCGCAGTCATTCTTCTAGGGCACCGGAATGAATCTTCAGGAAATTATTGCTCAGACCCTTAACCACCTGCGGGGCATGTGGCGCTACCGCTGGCATTTGGTAATTATCGCCTGGGCAATTGCCATCCCTGGATGGTTCGCGGTTTACAAAATGCCTGACGTTTACGAAGCGTCTGCGAAGGTCTCAGTGGACACCAACAGTTTGTTACCGGCATTAACTGCAGGTCTCACCGCAAGCGAAAACCTGAATGACGAAGTTGATCTGGTTAGCAAAGCAATGTTAACACGGCCCAACTTGGCCGAAGTTGCGCGGCAGACGGACCTCGATTTGCGTGCCGAGACGCCGCAACAGCTGGAAAACCTTATTACCGGCTTGCAAGAGCGAGTGGAGATAAAGGGCGGGCGCGACAGAATATTCACGATTTCGTACAAAGACAAAAACAAAGAAAAAGCAACTGAGGTCGTTGCCGCATTATTGAACACCTTTGTTGAGTCCTCGCTTGGCGCACAGGGCGATGATGCAGATATGACTTCTAGAGCCATTAAATCGGAAATCGATGATCATGAGCAGCGCCTCGTGAAGGCAGAGGCCGATCTTGCCGAGTTTAAGAAGCGGAATCTTGGGTTCATGCCGGATGATGGCGCGGATTACTATACTCGTTTGCAGTCGGCTTTGAGTAATGCAGCGGAATCCGAGCGGCAAATCAGGCAGCTTCGAGAGCGTCGCGACGAAATTGCGCGGCAACTTGAGGGCGAAGAGCCGGTTTTTGGCTTTATGCCATCGACGCCGGCACAAGCCGCGGCCGGCTGCAGCAAGGCCGCGAATGTCGGTCAGTTGCAGTCTCAGCTGTCGGCTCTTCAAGTCGATTTCACCGACCGCCACCCTCGCATTGTGATGCTAAAGAACACGATTGCACAATTGGAAGAGCAGTGTGCGCAGGAGCGGGCTGCCATGGGCGGTGCCGTTCCCGTCGTAAGCCCGGAAACGAATTCTCTGGACGCAAATCCGGTCTATCAGAATTTGCGCCTGCAACTGAGTAACACAAACGTCGAATTGGCCGCATTGTCAGAAGAATTCGATTCCAGACAGCGCCTGGTTGCTCAACTCCGCGCCGATGTTGACAAGATTGCGGTTGTAGAAACAGAACTCAAGAAATTGAACCGTGACTATGGAGTAGTCGAATCTCGACACCAGGAACTGTTGAGGCGATGGGAGACGCTGCAATCCAAGAAGCGACTCGATCCGGTTACCGAAACCGTACAATTTAATATTCTCGAACCGCCGTTCGCTCAGGCTGCCCCGGTTGAGCCCAATCGTCCTCTGCTGCTGGTTGCGGTCCTGATTTTGGCGCTGGGTGCAGGTGGAGCTGTTGCGTTCGGACTTAACGAGTTGAAGCTCGTATTTTTTAACCGGCGTACGCTTGCGAGAGTCGTTGGCGTTCCCGTTTTGGGCAGTGTGAGTATGATTATGTCGCCGGACGATGTAGCGGATCGGCACCGTAGAACGATCGCATGGACGGGGGCGAATCTTGCGTTGCTATTGCTCGGGGTCGTGGTTATCGCACTTGCGAGCCCCATTTCCCAAATGATGCGTGGTCTGATAGGGGGTGGAATCCAGTGAGTAAGATTCAGGAAGCGCTACGCCGTTTGCAAAAAGGGGGCGGTCAGCCGCCAAAGACGCATGGCGCCGACGCTACGTTGACCCATAGGCGACTGCCGGAATCTGTAATTCCAATTGTGCGGAAAAAGAAAATCGCAATTGATGGAGAAAAGTTTCACCTCGATGAGTCGCAACTGATTCGCCGCGGGTTACTGGCGCCTCTCGATCACGCGATCCCGGTAGCGGACGAGTTTCGCCGTATAAAACGGCCGTTGATTGACAACGCGACGAAGCATAGCGAAAAGCATGAGGATCATATGAACCTCATTTTAGTCGCGAGTGCTTGCCCCGGCGCCGGGAAGACTTTTTGCTCGGTGAACCTGGCAGCGAGCATCTCTCTTGAGCGTGAGTTAAACGTGTTGCTGGTCGATGCGGATGTCGCGAAACCACACATCAGCGATGCCTTCGGGCTTTCGGACCGGCGCGGGCTGATCGATATACTCGAGGATGAGACTATATCTATTGCGGAAGTTCTTGTGCGTACTGACTTGAATGACATCCAGGTATTGCCGGCAGGGCGAAAGCACAATCAGTCGACCGAGCTCCTCGCAAGCGAGCGTATGGAGGAGGTCATGCATGAGTTGGCAACACGTTACGCGGACCGGCTGATCGTACTGGATTCACCGCCATTGCTGGTAACCAGCGAAGCACAGGTTCTTGCAACTCAAGTCGGGCAAATTGCGCTGGTCGTTGAAACCGGTAAAACGACAAATCAGGATATTCAGGAAGCGTTGGAGTTGCTGGACCGCGACAAGGCGATTAATTTGATTCTTAATAAGAGCCTGTACTCGCAAACAAACGGCTACTATGGCGGGAGATACGGATATGGTACTTACGGTTTTAACGAAGATCAGTAGGAGATTCAATCTATCTGGATTTATCTTGCTCTGTTTGCTTCAATCAGCATCATTGGCTGCGGAATTGGGTGGAGGGATAAGTGTCGGTGCTTCGCACACTGATAACGTATTCTTGGCGGTATCCCCTAATGAGGTTGACGATGTCGTATATCAGGCATCACCATTCCTGACATTTCTTCATGAATCACCACAATTGAACGCAAGTTTAGACTATGGGTTCGACTGGTATCGCTATTCGGATCTGAGTGCAACGTCAAAATATCATCGAGGCGAAGCAAGTCTTGCATCCCGGTTGTGGGAAGACAGCCTTACGACAGAGATTGGTTTTCGCCGTAGCCAAACTCTCAAAGACCCTCAGAATGTGATTCCAATCGGAGCCCTGCCGCTTTCCGGAAATATAATAGACCAGGATGAGTGGTGGTTTAACCCGCAATTCAGCAGGAAAATCGGTAGCGCGGTAACTATCGATGCTGGATACGAGTTTTCAAAAATCGGGTTTGGTGATCCTGTGATTCAGGACAATGATAATCAATCAGGCCAGTTGGCGATTAACAATTATTCAGCCGGCGAAGGTCTAACTTGGGCACTGCGTTACGATTGGCGGCGCACTGAATACGAAATTTCGGCGCCGTGGGAATTCCAGCGAGCGGCCGCAGAGCTGGGGGTTTGGGCAAGTTCCTCGACCCGGGTATTCGGATCTGGCGGCGTGGAATCTGCGTGGGATAATCCCGTCGATCCGGCTTTGGACGAATCATTTTGGGAAGTGGGATTTGCCTATACGCCGAGCGATAGTCTTTCCGCTGAGTTCGCAATTGGGGATCGGAGTTTTGGCTCATCTTGGCGCGGGAGTCTCGACTACGAGTTCAGGCGCGGCAGTACTTCGCTCAGTTATGATGAGTCCCCCACAACGACAGGATTCGATAGAAACAGTGCGGCTCGGCCGATACTGGATTCGGGTAGCTTTGGCGAATTCCTTGACCAACCCGGTAGTTCAGAACGATTCCTGTCCAAGCAGTTTCAATGGACACTTGACCTCGAGTTTCGACGCTCCGCCTTCAATCTCTCTGTTTTTGACGAAAGTCGATCAGGTCGAATAAGCGCGGATGGCATTGCTGGCGAAGATCAATCGCAATCCGGTGCTACCGCGTTATTTTCATGGCGGGCAGGCGTAAGAACGGAGTTTGCGTTTATGACATCCGTAGTTGAGCGAGAGACTGGCTTAGGGGAAGGGTCGAGGTTTACCAGCGCTGGCATCGACATCACATATCGCGTCGGAACACGCAGCGACATTTCTCTCGGCTACACTTATAGCGATCAGCAACCGAACATTAATAGCGTTGCCACTGAGGACTATGTCGCCAATGTTGTCTCGCTATTTTTCACCTATACGATGTAAGGTGATCCCAAGTTGTCAATGAACACGTCGCAAGTGCATGCGATGACCTGCGATGTAGAAGACTATTTTCAGGTCTCTGCCTTCGACGGCATCGTAGCCAAAAGTCGCTGGAGCGACTTCGAGTGTCGAATTCCCAGAAATATCGACAAGGCGCTGCAACTCTTTTCGGACCATAACGCAAAAGCGACGTTTTTTACGCTCGGTTGGGTCGCAAGTCACTACCCGGATGTTATCCGGCGTATTGTCGGCGAAGGCCATGAACTCGCAAGTCACGGAATGGTTCATCAAAGGGTTTGGTCGCAGACGGCCGATGAATTCCGGGAGGATGCCGGCGCCGCTCGAAAACTCCTTGAAGACACGGGCGGCGTGGCGGTCATTGGATACCGGGCTGCGAGCTGGTCCATCGATCACAGGACTCCCTGGGCTCACGAAATTCTCGCCGAAACAGGTTACCGGTACAGCTCAAGCGTATACCCGGTCTCGCATGATCACTATGGTGTACCCGATGCGCCGCGAAATCCCTATGTCATTGATGGACCAGGCATTGTCGAAATACCTCCGAGTACCGCGCGCTTTGTTGGGCGAAATATTCCTGTGAGCGGGGGCGGCTATTTTCGTTTGTTTCCGTTGAGCCTCTCGCAATACTTTATTAGGAAACATCAGAGAACGGAGTCATACCCCTATATCTTCTATTTTCACCCGTGGGAACTCGATCCGGATCAACCGCGATTCGATAATGCGCCGGTCAAAGCCCGATTCCGACATTACCTCAATCTGGAAAAGTTCGAAAAACGTTTGTCCGAACTTTTGCGGACGCACCGTTGGGGACGTATGGATGAGATCTATCTCGATGGTGAGAAAACGTGACCGAAGTATCGCGAGCAACGGATGCTCAACGAACTGACTGGGATCAATTCGTTGATTCGTCAGAGCATGCTGAGTCGTATCATCCCTACGAATGGCGAAAGGTTTTTGAGCGAGTATTTGCACACAATTGCATATACCTGATTGCCCGGGATACAACAGGGAACGTCAACGGAATCCTCCCTTTGGTGCAGTTAAAGAGTCGCCTTTTCGGAAATTTCCTGGTTTCCATACCGTGTTTCAATTACTGCGGTACTTTGACTTCAAATGATAATGTGCGACAGGCATTAATATCGGAGGCGTGGCGAGTTGCTGAATCGGTGGGTGCCAGTCACGTTGAGCTTCGGCATCGGGCCGGGGTGACGCTGGATCTTCCGTTTCGCGACGACAAAGTTTCTATGCAATTGGCATTGCCAGATTCCAGCGATGAGCTATGGAGAGAATTCACGTCGAAGCTGCGGGCTCAGATTCGTCGACCGAGTAAGGACGGCGCTGTGGCCGATGAAGGCGGAATTGAACTCCTGGATGAGTTCTACGCTGTATTCTCGCGGAACATGCGTGACCTGGGTACACCGGTTTACCCCAAAGATCTTTTCCGGGAAATGTGCGAGTCGTTTCCGGAGACCACGCGTATTTTTATCGTTCGAATCGACGGTAAATCTTGCGCAGCGGGAATTACCTACGGATTTCGTGATCGACTCGAAATTCCATCGGCGTCTGCCTTGCGGGAATACAATCGATCATCGGTGAATATGCTGTTGTATTGGACTGTGCTGAAGTTTGCGATTCGTGAAGGTTACAAGTTGTTCGACTTCGGCCGATCAACGGTAAATGCCGGGACCTACAAGTTTAAAAAGCAATGGGGTGCCTTACCCGATCAATTGCATTGGCACTACTGCTTGAGACCCGGCGAGTCAATGCCATCGCTTAACCCACAAAACTCGAAATATCAGCTCGCGACCAAGATCTGGCAACGACTTCCATTGTGCGTTGCCAATCTGGTCGGTCCGCGAATCGTTCGGAATCTGCCGTGAGGAGCAGCTTATGTGCGGCATCGTAGGAATTGTCCGGGCGAATGGAAGCCACCGATACAACATTGACGATGTACATCGTATGGCCGATGCCATTGTCCACAGAGGTCCCGACGACCATGGCCTTTTCGAAGATCGCAATGTGATCCTTGGCATGCGGCGCTTGTCAATTATCGACCTCGAGGGCGGTCACCAGCCGATTCACAACGAAGACCGCACAATATGGGTCGTTAACAACGGTGAAATCTATAATTACCAGCGTCTGAGAAGAATGCTGATCGACCGCGGACATCGATTCGAAACCCATAGCGACACCGAAGTACTCGTTCACCTGTATGAGGAGTACGGCGAGGCTTTTCTGACTCATCTTGAGGGTATGTTCGCCGTAGCGCTTTGGGACGGGAAGAAAAGAAAGCTGATACTTGCGCGCGATAGAATCGGCATCAAGCCGATTTACTATTGGATCAAAAACGGTGGACTGGCATTCGCATCCGAGATCAAAAGCATCATCACGCTTCCCGGCTTCTCTGTCGCCGTTGACGAAGGCGCCCTGGCTGAATACACAGGAATTGGTTATGCGGTTGCGCCAAAGACGATCTTCGAAGGCGTACACAAGCTGCCGCCAGCATCTGCTCTCGTTTGGCAGGACAACAAGTTCAGGATCCATCAGTACTGGTCACCACCGACGGAGACGGATGAGTCAACAGGTTACGAAGAATGGGCTGAGCGTATTCGACATGAATTGGAGCGTGCCGTTAAGGACCACATGGTCAGCGACGTACCCGTCGGCGCTTTTCTGAGCGGCGGCATCGATTCCAGTGCGGTTGTTTCCTTAATGGGTGACGCGCCCTCGAAGGATTTGACGACCTACAGTATTGGCTATCGTGGCGGCAAGGCCGCCGAATATTATAATGAGTTGCCGTACGCGCGCGAAGTCGCAGACAGGCTGGGTACTCAACACTGTGAGATCGAAGTAAAGCCAGACGTTGCGAGATTGTTGCCGAAGTTAATCTGGCACCTTGAGGAGCCGATATCAGACAGCGCGATAATGACGACGTTTCTGGTGTCCGAACTCGCGGCAAAGTCAGTGAAGGTAATTCTGTCCGGCGTGGGCGGCGACGAGCTTTTCGCCGGCTATAACCGATATCTCGGTGACCATTACTACAACCGCTATCAGAAAGCGCCGCGCTGGCTTCGCAGCTCCGTGCTTCCCAAACTGGCGAACTTGTTGCCCAGCGGTAGACAAAACCGCCTCATGGATATGTCGCGTTATGCGAAACGATTTATAAATGCGGGCGGGATGGACTGGCGTGAGCGCTATCGCTATTTCCTGTCCATCGCTAACGACGATGTTGTCGATAAATTGCTCAGTCAAAATACTGCAAAGAACTCCAATGGCTTTTCAATCGCCGCTGCGAATGAAACCGCCGAGGATGAGTTGCTGCGGCTTTTTCGAATCGATTGGCAAACACAGCTGGCCGAGAACCTGTTGCTCCTGACCGACAAGATGAGCATGGCCGTGAGTCTTGAGTGCCGCGTACCTTTTCTTGATCACAAACTGGTTGAGTTAGCGGCTCAGATTCCGGCACGGCATAAGCTGCCCGATGGTCGTTTAAAAGGATTGCTAAAGGACTCGCTTAAAGGCGTATTGCCGGACTCGATCATTAACCGCCGTAAGCGCGGCTTCGGTGCTCCGGTGGGTGTCTGGTTCAAAGAGGAACTGGTTCCGCTGCGTAACGAACTGCTAGGGCGCCATACCGTCGAGAAGCGGGGCTTGCTGGATTCGCAAACGGTGCAACTGGTTTGTGAAGATCATGACCATAGTCGAGAAGATTACACCGACCTGATTCTGGTCTTGATGAATCTGGAAATATGGTCGCGCATGTTCCTTGACGGGAAGAGCCACGAAGACGTTTCCGGCGAACTGGCTGAATACGGGCTGGGTATCTGAATATGCCACTTACGGTTCATATACACCATCCGGCAACCTGGAAACTCGCGTTCTTGGTCGGAATTTTTGCGTTTCTGATTATCGTGTTCGGCGTCAGTTTCTCATCAATGTGGGATTTGTGGCAGACCAGCGATCACCGACACGGACTCCTGATTTTTCCCATTTCCGTGTTCCTAATCTGGCAAAAACGTCATGAACTCATTGACGTCCCCGTAGTCGCGGACCCGCGCGGATTCTTGCCAGTTATCCTGCTGACATTAATTTGGTTGTTAGCTCGGCTGGCGGGCGTTCAGGTAATTGAACATGTCGCCGTTCTCTCGATCTACCCGGCCGTGGTCATGACGCTGGGTGGCTGGATGTTGCTTCGAAAGCTTTTGTTTCCCATTCTCTTTTTGTTGCTAGCTACCCCACTTGGCGAGTCACTGGTTCCGTCTCTTATGGTCATTACTGCCGATATTTCGGCAGGTCTTCTCAAGCTGAGTGGAATTCCGCTGTTGCGCAATGGTCAGTACATGAGTTTGCCGGGAGGCGATTTCGTAGTCGCCGATGTGTGTTCGGGCCTGCGCTATCTGATGTCGGGATTGATGTTATCGCTCTTGTTCGGCTATCTGACATTCACGCAACAACGGAAAAGGCTGGTTCTGGTTTTGGTCACCGCATTGACGCTGGTGATTGCTAATGGTTTTCGCGCCTATATCGTAATGGCTATAGCATCTGCATCGGATATGAGATATCTCGGTGGCCGGGATCACATCTACTTCGGCTGGTTGATGTTCGGTATCGTTATGTTGCTTATCATGTGGATCAGTGCACGTTTCGCTGATAAAGACGATGCGGAAGACATTGATGTATCTGATTCGATGGTAATGAGGGCATCTCGTTCCGGTTGGCCGCTGATCGGCGCGCTCGTACTCGCAATGCTGGCGGTAACAGTGAAACCGTTGCAGGCGGATTTTGGTGAAACCGGCGTCATGTTGGTGGCCGCTGCTGCGCTGTTTGCGTTCATTTTCCTACTCGTACGGCACCACGATACGCGGGGAGCCGGCGACGAACCAAGATCCAGAATCGCGGCCATAACCTTCGAATTACATCACGCGCTGGTATCCGCGGTGTTAGTCATCGTGCTCGTTGGTGTGGCGCGGTTGGCAGATGCGGTGGAAAATAGACCGGTCTCGGTGCCTGAGGATACGGATATTGCGTCCGTCATTCCGTGTTCTGTAGCGGGCCCCTGGAGACACCGCTGGCAGCCGAGTTTCGATAGTCCGGATCATACGCAGTCCGCGACATTCGATTGTGCCGGCGAGCATATCGGCATTTTCGTGTCCGTTTATGCGAGCGCATTGCAGGGTGCGGAGCTGATTAGCTCGTCGAACTACATTATTCCACCGCAGTGGAATCAGGTCAGTACGCTAGCCACCTACTCTGTGCCGGATGGCGACCGTGATTCTTATTCCGTGGGCGAATATAAAATCGATTCGCCTGGCTCGAGCGTCATTGTCTGGTATTGGTATGAAGTTGATGGGCGGATTTCCCATTCGCCACTCGTTACGAAGTTCAATCAAATCTTGGCGCTGGTACGCGGCCGCCCGGCAGGAGGTCGTGTAATCGTTATCGAAACGACCAACACAGGGGATACTCAGTTAGCGCGTGGACGCCTCAAAAAAGCGGCGTCAGAAATCATCGGGGCGGGCGCTCGCTAATGTTGGTCGCGCATATCGTTTTTCGGTTTGATTATGGTGGTCTGGAGAACGGCGTTGTAAACGTGATTAACGGACTGGCAGACGGTGAGCAACGTCACACAGTCATCGCGTTAACAGAAGCAACGGAGTTTTCAGGTCGTTTGTGCGGTGGTGTCGCAGTCCACAGTCTTGGGAAGAGGCCGGGTAAGGATTTTGCGGCGTACTTGAGATTATTCAGGTTGTTGCGCCGGCTGAAACCGGACATCGTCCATACACGAAACATCGGAACCATGGACTGCGCGGTTGTGGCCTACCTGGCCGGAGTCCCGATCCGCATACACGGGGAGCATGGTTGGGACGTAGCTGATCCGGACGGGACGAACCGAAAATATCGTTTTGTTCGACGAATACTGCATCGATTCGTGCACCGATTCGTTACGGTCTCAGACGATTTGCGTCGCTGGCTCGTTGGCGTAGTTGGAATTCCTGAAGCCAAGATCCAACATATCTGTAATGGTGTTGACACGCAGAGATTCAAACCAGGAGGTGCTAGCGATTCAACTGATGCGGCAGTAGTGGTTGGAAGTGTGACGCGCTTTTCAGCGATAAAGGACCCTCTTAATCTGGTCGAGGCGTTTGTGTCCCTGCAAGAAAATCCCGCGTTATCTGATACTCCCAGTCGATTGCTGATGATCGGTGATGGCGAATTGCACGAGGACGCGGTTACCAGCCTTCGAGACGCCGGACTTCTGCATGTGTCGTCGCTGCCGGGCAGTCGGGACGATATTCCACAACAGCTACGCACTATGGATATATTCGTTTTGGGATCTCTGCGTGAAGGGATTTCCAATACTTTGCTTGAGGCAATGGCATCGGGACTCCCGGTGATTGCCTGTGATACAGGCGGAAATTCAGAACTTATTGAGAACGATTTTAATGGTGTGCTTGTCTCTCCCGGAAATCGCGCTGAACTGGCGTACGCGATAGCAGAGTATCTTCGCAATCCGGATCTTCGGGTTCGTCACGGAACTGCGTCGAGGGATCGTGTAGTTTCACTATTTTCAATAACGTCAATGGTCAACAATTACCGGCTGCTCTATGAAGAGCTGTTGGGACATCGGGTAAATTGAAATGTGCGGTATAACAGGTATTGTCGATCTCAGAGATAAAAGACCAATAAATCAGAGTCTTATCCGTGACATGAATGACTCGCTAAGCCATCGAGGGCCCGATGGCGATGGATTTCACTTTGAGCCAGGTGTTGGTTTCGGTCACAGACGACTTTCGATTATCGACCTCGAAGGCGGAAAGCAGCCACTCTACAACGAGGATGAAACCGTTGTTGTCACTTACAACGGCGAAATCTATAACTTTCGGGAATTGGCGCAAGAATTACAGGCGCTCGGACACGTATTTCGTACACATTGCGATACGGAAGTTATTGTCCATGCGTGGGAAGAGTGGGGTGCAGGGAGTTTACAACGATTCAATGGCATGTTCGCCTTCGCGCTGTGGGACCGTAATAAGGACACGCTTTTTCTGGCGCGTGATCGGCTCGGCATTAAGCCGCTCTACTACGCACTACTTGCCGATGACTTTCTGGTATTCGGATCCGAGTTGAAAGCAGTGACACGAAATCCATCGGTTTCTCGCGACCTAGATTCTCGTGCTATAGAAGAATATTTCACTTTTGGCTACGTTCCGGAGCCTCGAAGTATCTATAAGTCTGTAAAGAAAATGGAGCCGGGTACATTTTTGCAACTAAAGCGTGGGCAGTCAGGCGCCGACGCGGTTCGATACTGGGACGTGCCGCTGGACGAGGCATCACGATCGCCTGGGTCGTGGGAGAACACGTGCGAAGAATTGCGAGAGCGACTGAAGGCCAGCGTCGACCGTCGACTTGTTGCAGACGTGCCGTTGGGAGCTTTTCTCTCGGGTGGAATCGATTCAAGCGCAGTGGTTGCTATGATGCGCGAACTCAATACAGATTCAATTCTGACTTGTTCAATCGGTTTCAATGAGAAACGATACGACGAGTCAGGTTATGCGGACATGGTCGCAAAAGTGAAACGAACCAACCACAAGGCAGAAAAGGTTGAAGCCGCCGACTACGGTTTGCTCGAAAAACTCGTTGGCATTTACGACGAGCCGTACGCTGATAGCTCTGCTATTCCGACGTATCGTGTTTGTGAACTCGCGCGGAAACATGTAACCGTTGCACTATCAGGTGACGGTGGCGATGAAAATTACGTCGGGTATCGACGGTACAAATTGTTTGCGATGGAAGAAAGGCTACGTTCCGTGTTTCCAGACAAAGTCAGGAGAGGAGTTTTCGGGTTTCTCGGCGACTATTATCCAAAACTTGACTGGGCGCCACGCGTATTTCGTGGCAAAACTACATTCCAGGCACTGGCGCGTAGTTCGGCCAATGCTTACTTGCACGGTGTGTCCATTTTTCCAGAGGAGGGTAGAAATTGGCTGTTCTCCGAGTCCTTCAAGAGCGAACTCCAGGGATATCGCTCGCGGGAGGTTTACGCGAGGCACCTTGAGGGGAAAGAATTTGAGGACAGTATTCGAATGGTTCAATACCTCGATTTTAAAACCTACCTGCCCGGAGATATCCTTACAAAAGTTGACCGCGCCAGCATGGCACACGGGCTTGAGGTCCGAGTGCCGTTTCTCGACCACTCATTTGTTTCCTGGACCGCCGGTCTGCCGACCGGTGACAAGCTGAGGGGCGGCGGTAAACATGTTCTGAAGGAAGCATTACGCCCGCTTTTGCCAGAAGAAGTACTTTTCAGGAAGAAAATGGGTTTTGGCGTGCCCCTTGATATTTGGTTTCGCGGCTCGTTGAAAGAGCGAATTGCCGAGACGGTCCGCGGTGATCGGCTTAAGGGGGCCGGCATATTTGCTCCCGAAAGTTTGGACAGGCTGGTTACCGAGCACCAATCCGGCAAACGGGACTGGAGTCCGATACTTTGGGCGTTGCTGATGTTTGACGGTTTTCTTCAAAACGACGACCTTCAAACTGGAGTCGCTTAAGGTGCTTTCGATCGCAAGCGTCTGTCGCGGCCTGCCGGGTCCTGATGATCCGACGAGCGGCATATTTGTATTGCGGCGTCTCGCCGCCATGTCGAAACTATCAACTGTTAGGGTTATACAACCGATTCCGTGGTTTCCTTGCGTCGCGCCATTACCAGCTTGGGCGAAAACCGCTAGTCACGAAGCGGGCGGATTGAGCATTAATCACACGCCGATGTTCTATGTGCCGAAGTTTCTCAAATATCTTGACGGGATGTGGTTGTATCGCGCAGTGCTTGGCAAATTATCACATTTGAAGGATGCGCATGGGCTGGACGTGATTGACGCACATTTCGGTTATCCGGAAGGCGTCGGCGCATTCCATGCGGCGAGAAAATTGGGAGTTCCGTTGTTCGTAACGCTGCGGGGATTCGAGGCCGAATACATACGCAAGCCTGTTATTGGTTCCCAGATCAAGAATTTGATCAGAAATGCCGACGGATGCATTTGTGTAAGCCACTTCCTCAAAGACCTGGCGCTCGAGTGCGGCGCAGTCCCGGAAAAGACCACGGTCATTCATAATGCAATTGACAAAGACCTGTTTTTTCCTGGAGATCAATCGTCGGCGAGATCTCGACTCGGTCTGCCGGCGGATATTCCGATCATTGTTACAGTCGGACACCTAATCTCGAGAAAACGACATCATGTGTTATTGAGCGCATTCTCCGAACTGCTGAAAGAGCGGTCTAACGCGAGGTTGCTCATTATTGGCGGCGAGAGTTTCGAACACGATTACCCACGCCAGTTGCGGAACCAGGTGGAGCACCTTGGCATTGGCAGATCGACAAATTTCCTTGGCAATGTCAGGGCCGACCGGGTTGCCGATTATCTCCGTGCAGCGGACCTGTTTGCTCTCGGTACACAGCGAGAAGGATGTTGTAACGCCGTGCTTGAGGCGCTCGCATGTGGATTACCTGTGGTCACTACACCGGTCGGAGACAATGCTGTTTTTGTGCAGGACAGCAAGAACGGTTTTATCGTGCCAGTCGACGACTGTTTGGCGATGGCGACGGCACTTTCTGCCGCGCTAGGTCGTCAAGATTGGGATCGTGAAGGCATCGCTGCAAACCTGGGGGTGGGCAATTGGAATCGAGTCGCCGAGGAGGTGCTCGCTTTCTTCGAAAAGAGGATCGCGGCGATGGCAACGGATTGAATCGGTATTTCACTCAACCGATTGCTGAACATTTGTACCGGCGCTGGGTGCGAGCACGAAGATGGATGTAAGCGTTGCAACTTGAGTTGCTGTCATTTCCGAAAAAGGCCTTTCCAAACTGATAGATGGAACGATATCCAACGTGGTCTTGTCGACGTAGGCGCGCTCTTTGACGACGTCAAATCCCGCATGTTCGAATATTCCCGGGTATTCATGATGCCTCAGCCGGTTTTCGCCACCCTTTATAAGAAAATTGATAAAGGCATGCTTGCGCCTGCTCCATTTCAGAAAGTTAATTCTTGAGACAGACTTGTCGCTAAATTCAAGGTGATCGGAGTTATCGATCAGATGAACCATTAGTCCTCCGGTGGCGAGTTTTGGGCGGAGGCTCGATAACAAATGAACGATATCTTCTGGCGGTACGTGCTCCATCACAGTTCGAGACAGGATCAGATCGATGGAACCGTCACGTACCTGGGAAACATCGAAAGGTGACAGATAAGTGGCGGATATATCATCAGGTCCGTGAATATGTGAAAGTCGTTCTAAAAGGTCAGCACGGTCTTCCTTCAGGAATTCTAACGTCGCCTGAAACGTAATATCATCCATGTGCCGATTGAGGTCTGTCATATAGACATGTTCAGCACCTTCTATCGACAGCATAATCGGTATTGCGGGAAACCAGCCAGTTCCGATTTCGAGTACCGTGCCACGTACAGGCCGATCAATCTCCTCGAGCTCAGATTTCATTTGGTCGAGGTTTTGCAGCGTATAGCGAAGATTTGCAGCATCAGGCTTGTAGCCAAAAACTCGGCGTTTGAGTAGACGCAGGCTTTGGCCAAACGGGACACGGGATAAAAACGATTGTTTCAGTACTTGTAACCGCCAATCCATAATTCAATTACCAGCACGCCCCGGGTCGATCGGCAGTGGTCTGCCGCCTCGCCAGTTTGTATGCCCCTCAGCTATGAGCGATATAGATATTCGATGAATGGGCCAGTATATGCGCGCAGAAGAATTGCGCAACAGCTCTCGGGCAGCCTCAATTTCGCTTATGGAGGACTCGGCGTCAAATTTGTCGGGCTTCGTGGCCGGGGTCCAGAATCAGGAGCGGCAATTGGTTGCGTTGAAACGATCAGCTCATCTATCCACGTTTTTGCAGTAACTCCCGACCGCCCGGAGTTGCCACTAAGGCCAGTCATGTACGGTGTAAAAGTCAAGTTGTTGAAACCCTCACTTTGACCCTCTGAAGAACCACAGGAGTTGGCATTGCAGCTGATGGGCATTTGCGGCGCGCGTATAAATTGCTGATAGGTCGAGGAGCCCTCGCGCGTAATCCATGCCTCGATCATGCTGTTTGGCTGGTCCCAGGTGCCGACCGAAATTTTGTAGTAAAACGTTAACCATTCATTCGCCGGAATATAGAGGCAGGTATTTGCAGATGTCTGACCGTACTCACACGGAAAGTCACCTTGCTGCAACAACAAGGGTGGACTTTCAGTATGCCGAGATCCATCCAGCGTGGTCCATGCGTGCACGCTGCCGCAATTCGTATACATGGTAATGATGTTGCTGTTGTAGTAATTCCACGTCGCCAACTCAATCCCACCGCAGGTGGTCTGATTCTGATGAAAAATTACCGTCTTGAATCCCGGCGTGTCCCATGTGTTATTCAGCATTTCCGAAGAAAATCGCTGTCTGAACTGCACGTAAAAGGTCGAGCCCTGACCAAAAAGTTGGCCAAGACCATCGTTGCTGGTTGGAGACCAACTGCCGGCAAGATTGGCGCCCGAATGCGGCGGTGGCGGCAAGTCAAATCTTAGCGAACCACCACCCGAAGTTTTGACACTCGCGTCGAGTCCAGCCCGATAATTTCCCGAGCCATCCGGATGTAAGTTGTCGCCCCGGACGATATCCGAGGTTTCGTTGTCGAATCCTATGCACCTGAGTACACCGGGAGCCGAACAGCGGCTAGCGAAATCCGCCTCGGATTCCTGTGCACCTGCGGCGGATAGTGCGCCTATGGGCATCGTAATTATTGCAAATAGCAAAAAGCGTTTCATCGAGGTCCCTCTATTCAGCGGTTAGGTCTAACGGCGCATTTGGGCGCACAAAATCACCAGCCGAAGCTTTAAATACATATATGTCATCGTCCACGTCATTGGCGACAACGAACACTCCGGAAGCGGGCGAATACCTCCACCGTCCGTGGGTTCCATTTCTTACGGAAGTCGGTCCTCCCGAAAAACTCAATACCGACCACTGATTGGTACCCAAATCCAGAGAATAAACATTGCTGCCGGAGTCTTCGCTCCAGGCGAGGAATTTGCCAGTCGTCGGGTCAAAGTCCAGACCGGGATACGCCGCGTTCACGATCGCTCCGCCGCCACTTGTCGATAGCGTTCGCATATCATAATCACTGCCGGAGTCGATGTCGTAGGCATACACCATGCCGCGTCCTTGTACCACGTCGTGACCGGTAATTACGAATTGCCTGCGGATCGGGTCAATAGTACCGACCATGTGATAGCCAATCGTAACTTGGTCACTGCTAAGTCTCACGTAGGCGTCGCTCGACGCATCATACGAATACAGGTGTCGCCTGTCGTGCAGGTATATTAGCCCCGATGTTGAATCGTACGCAGTCATCATTCCGGCATCGCCAGCGGGAATGGGACCGGACGGATTCTTCCGTTCCCATTGCTCAGTTTGAAAATCGTACATCCACGTGTCGCTGCCAAAGTTTCCGGCACCGCACGAGAGCGAGCCACCGAAAACGAACATCTTGTCAAGGTTCGTGACATATTCGATTCCGTCGTATGTATGGCGACTGTTGGGTTGAGTACCATTTGCGATCGCAGGAGTGCAACTTGAGGCTGTCGGAAGTCCAGGATCTGTCAAACGTTCGAGCGTCAGCGAATCGAGATTGAAGGCGTATAGCTCGTTTCCAAAGTAGTCGTTGTGTCCGCCGCCCCAGACGATCAATCTATTACGTCTTGAGTCGAATACTCCACCATTCCATGCTCCGGTAATCGACCAACACCCTGAATTACCCAGAACTTGAGGAAATCCGTTTTCCCCGGCGCAAACTGCGCGAATTTTTGTATTTGGTATGGACTGCCAGCCTTGATTAAAAGTCGGAAGCACTGCCTCCGCAGCTGGCAGGGCCGCCGGCAGCGCAGTTAGAAATAACGCTACAAATGCCGACCAAGTCTTGTACTTAACTAAAGATATTGAGCTCATGAGATTTTGGGTTCGTCGCTAAAAGGGGTTTGTCCGTATAATTTCCCGGTAATTACGTTGACTGATTCGCCGGAATGCCTTTCGATTTGTACACACAGTCTGCAGACAGAATAGTGACGAAGGTCACGTTTTACCAGATGTCGCAATTCACAGACATGGGGGGGAGTTTCGGCGCGGCCAAAAATGAATGCTGCGATGCCTAACCAACGCGGTTAATCCAGACCAATTGGACTGCTTGCTGCATCTTTTGAACACGACGGAATACCCACTTCATGTGCGTCGGTAAACAGCTAACAGGCAGTGTTCGGGATAGGTGAGTTTGGATCTCAGAAACAAATTGCGCATCGAGATTTCCAAAGAGTTCAGCCACAGGTATTTAGTGAATACGCTGCAGTCGTCCAGTTTAGCGAAGAAAACTTCCTCAAATTGTGCGTTTACAAACAGTCGAGTTAAATCTTTTCGAGTATTCATGCGATAAACGGTTGGGAACGTATCCTGTTCCTCCGAATCCCAAATGAGTCGTTTAAGTCGGTTATGCAATGCGAATGGCACTATAGACGCGATTATGCTGATTGGCGCCCATTTCCATGGCGTATAAATCACGACCAGTCCGCCGGACGTTGTTAGTTCTTCGAGTTTGCTAACACATGCATCCGCGTTAACAACGTGTTCGGCAACCATTCGCAAGGTAACAAGGTTAAATTTCTTGTCCGTCTGAAAGTCCTCGATGACTCCCTGAAAACGATCTGAAAGCAAATCGTTTTGATGAACGTTATCATCAGGATCGATTCCTACCAACGATTCAGCGCGCGCCGCAAGTCGCCGGGCTCCGTCATGATTCGAAGGGAACAAGTCCCGACCGCAGCCGACGTCCAGCCAGTTCGAATCATCGTGGACCATTTTGGATATCAGGCACTCATAGGAATCGTCTGCAGAAGCGAAGTGTCGTCGATATCGGAGCGCAGGGCTAGGTCCCATCGTGTCAAAAGGCCCGTATTTCTCGCGGACATAGGTGTCAAGTTCCGATGAAGAAAGAATCAAATGTAGCGAATCAACCTCGGGGGCTCGGATCTTGAACTTCGCTTCGGCGACCAATCCCGTACTCCTTATCACGCTGACGCGTCGAATAGTTCCTATGGTAACTGGACACCGGTTGCACATAAAGAAATATCCGACAAGAATCCGTCAGAGGACCATTTCCAGTGCCACTGCATCTACGATTGGTATAGAGTTCGGCTCATACACCCACTACAATCCGTCGCTTCCAAGAATTGAATCCGCCGGTACGGTTTGCTATGAAAATTCTTTACCACCATCGAACTCTTGGCGACGGGGCCGAGGGCATTCATATACGAGAAATGGTATCGGCATTTCGACGCCTCGGCCACGATGTTCGTGTCGTAGCGCTTGTCGGCGAGGAAGCAACGACAACGAGTGGACAGGCAGGTCAGAGCAAAAAATCGTTTTGGAATACCATCAGCCGGTGGATACCTGGCAGGGTCTACGAAATTTTTGAGATCGCTTACAATTTTTTCGCAAGGCGCGCTGTTCGCCAAGCTATCAAAGACTATAGGCCTGACTTTATTTTTGATCGTTACAACTGCTATTCGATTGGCGCCATAGACGCTGCGCGCAACGCTGGCGTTCCCGTGATCTTGGAGGTAAATGCCCCGGTCGCTCATGAGAGATCGCAATACGAGGAAAAATTGCCTCTTAAATTTCCGAAGTTAGCACTCAAATATGAGCGCCGTATCTTGACGTCTGTCGATCACCTTTACACGGTCTCGACACCTCTGCGAACGTTCCTCATTGAAGAAAGAGGGGTGCCGGGCGACCGGGTGACCGTGATCCCCAACGGCGCGAACCCTGAGTCGTTTGATCCAAGCGTCGCTGGGTCCATGGTTCGAAGTCGATTCGCTTCGGAAAACGATATAGTCATTGGATTCGTCGGTATTCTCAGGCCGTGGCATGGCATCGATATTCTTCTGGCAGCGTTCGCGTGTCTGGTAGGTGAGCGATGGCCTGTCCGTCTCCTGATTGTCGGTGATGGACCCATCGAGTCAGAGCTTCGAGAAGAGGCTCAGCGACTCGACGTCGGTGACCGTGTGACATTTACCGGGCGCGTGCCGCATGCAGAGATGGCAAGCTATGTGGCCGCCATGGACATAGCGGTAAGTCCGCGCGCAACATTTTACGCGTCTCCCATGAAGATCCTGGAATACATGGCAATGGGGGTTCCGACAGTTGGACCCAGGATGCCGAATATAGAAGACATCGTGCGGGACGGGCACGATGGTCTGCTTTTCACACCTGAGAACATTGAGTCTCTTGCAGGTGCGCTAAGGCGACTAGTCGAAGACAACGCGCTCAGGCAGTCCATTGGGCAGAATGCGAGGCAAAGTATCGAGACTAATCTCAACTGGGCGAATAACGCGCGCCGCGTCGTCGATATCGCTGAGGATCTAATTCGCTCAAAGCCAGTCGACGACTGACTATGATCATGAAGCGTATTCCGCGTGCTGCGTTGAGAATGCTATCGCCGCCAGGACGACGAGCCCGATTGATGATTCTCACCTTTCACCAGGTTCCCGGTGAATCGGACCCTATCCAGAAAGACGTACCACACGCAGCGATATTCGCGCGGCAAATGGAATGGTTGGCGGAATTTTGCACTGTATTGCCCCTTTCGGAGGCCGTGAAACGCCTACGTGAAGGCACTCTCCCATCCTCTGCCGCCTGTATCACTTTCGACGATGGTTACGCCGACAATCTGACGGTCGCTGCGCCGATCCTGAAGGAGCTGGGTCTGCCGGCAACATTCTTCATCACCGTTGGCGCAGTCGAGCAAGGCATCATGTGGAACGACCTCGTTATCGAAGGCATTCGCCAGGCAAGAGGAGATCTGGATCTGAAGGACATTGGGTATGGTCATCACAGGCTGGTCGACGAAGCCGCTCAGCGAGATTCCGTCCGGCGTGTGATCAGTCAACTAAAATACCAACCTCTGGAAGAGCGGCTCTCAATTGCCAAACGGATTTTTTCGCGCGCAGCCAGCGACGAGGCGCCACCTCGACTTATGATGACAGAAGAACAAGTTTCAGAACTGTGTGTTCTGGGTTTCGATATTGGTGCCCACACAGTCAATCATCCGATTCTCATGGAACTTCCACAAGATGATGCTCGTCGTGAGATTGAGGCCAGCCGTGATTGGGTAACCAGCGTTACAGGCCGGCCTCCCGAATCTTTCGCGTATCCGAATGGCCGACCGAACACGGATTTTAACTCTGAGCATGAATCTATGGTACGAGAGGCCGGATTCTCGCTGGCAGTGAGTACTCGCTGGTCTAGCGCAACATCGACCAGCTCGCAATTCTCGTTGCCGCGAATCGCACCATGGGAGCAGCAGCGATTGGGTTTTTGGTTGCGCCTTGCGAAAACCACGGCTCGCAGTTATGTCGGCAGGTAAATCATTGCAATTCCGCCAGCCTTCCGTCACGACCGGTCAATATGGTGCGCCATCCAGGCCTCGAGCATAGCGAGAACCCAAATAGCGTAACCGTAGTAGGACGGATGACCGTGATGATGCTTTTCGATCAGCTCATCAATGAACTCAGCGGAGATAATTTGACGCTTTTTCAGGTCCGCCAAATGCGAATATATGAGGTCACGAAGACCGGCGTCAGTTTTGAGCCAAATACCAAATGGCAACCCGAAGCCGTGTTTCTTTTTTTCAATAATTTCACCAGGCAAAAAGTCCCTTACAGCCCGTTTAAAAAAATGGCGCAGATCCATGCCTTTGATCTTCATCCCGGGCGGTATTTGGGTCGACAAATTAACGACCGCCGGATGCAACATTGGGTAAGTTACCCGGACGCCGGCTAACTCGCACATTGTGTTGACCTTTCGCAGGTCATTGTCCGCCAGCGTGAATCGCCAGTCGTACCAGAGCATACGCTCGAGCAAGTCTTCTGTCGGCGCGGAATTCCAGACTTCGGCCATCAGCCGCGTCGGACTGCTCCTATCAATCGTGGCCGCAAAATCGGCATGCAGCATTCGCTCGCCACCCTCACGATAGACGAAATTCCAGGATTCGAAGCGCTCCGGTAACGGGATCAACGCCTGATCGACATAACTTCTGGCTTTTCTCAGTGGTGTAATTTTGCTGTCCGGTGAAATTGCCCGTGCAGCGGGTTCCACGATGCCGTGGCGAAGCCAGCGCGGCAGCCTAAAATAAGTTTCGAAGATGCGCTGGCGGAGATATCGCTCGTTGCCGCCAAAAAGTTCGTCTCCGCCATCTCCGGCTAGAACGTGTGTTACGCCATTGTCTGCCGCCAACTTCGCACAGAAGTAGGTCGGCGCTGCTGACGAATTACCGAATGGTTCGTCATAAGCAGCGGCGATGCGTGGAAATGCATCGACAACGTCTGCCGGCGTCATTTGGTATTCGAATCCCTTACAGCCGAAGTGTTGGTTGGCGATACGAGCGAACTTCAATTCGTCGTAATCCGCTTCACCGAAACCAACGGTAAACGTTTTTACGGGTTGATCAAGCACACTGGATAGAGTTCCGGCCACGCTGGAGCTGTCAAGCCCGCCGCTCAGGAAAGCCCCTGTAGGTTCATCCAGGCCGCTGTCGTCGACCGCACGCTCAAGTCCGGCACGCAGGCCGGCCCTGAGCTGCGAAAAATCGCGATTGCCCGCATAGTTGTAGCTTGGTTGCCAATATCGTTCCAGCCGACAACGCCCGCTTTCGCACAACAGAACAGTAGCTGGCGGCAGCTTTCTAATGCTTTCGTAAACGGTTTCGGGCGCTGGCACCATATGCATGAAAAGAAAGTCATAAAAAGCTTGGTGGCGCAGTTTCCTTTCCATGTTCGGGAAGCCAGCGACGTCGTTTGCGGAATTGCCGAACGTTAGACTCCTGCCATTCCAAGAGTACGTCATCTTTTCGACGCCCATGCGATCGACAGCGATTAGAGCGATCTCAACATTAGGATCCAGAATCGCGAGGGCAAATGAGCCTTCTATCTCGTCGAGCAGCCTGCTGCCCACATCACGATATCTTGTCAGCATCAACGACAACATTCGTCGTGACTCTCCCGGAACGATTGCTTTATTCCGGAAGATCGGCCATCCCGCAATCCCAATGTGCAAGCCATTCTCTGAGAGCGAGTGAGTAGCGCGGCACATCGCGGCTGTCGATCCGCCATTATCCGGCACATCAACATCGTTGCCAGCATATTGCGCATACTCCACCTGCTGTTCGGCGTGAATATGTGGAGCGAAGTAACCTAGAATACGTGACATACTGATTATCCCGTGCAATACGTGCGAATTCGAATCACTGCGCATGATACCCGCTTCCGGTGTTGCGATGCTCGCCGAATTTCGCGACCTTTGAAATCAAAAAAACATGTACTATTTGGCGCCAATTGAGACGTCGGCTGGCTAAGCGAGCGGCACATTATGAAAAAAGGAAACGGTCCGGACGGATCGCAGCTTATATGAGTTACCTCGACCTCACATTCTGGGCACTACTGGTGCTCATTGTCTATATTTACGCTGGCTATCCGCTGCTGCTTCTGCTCCGATCGAGGTCGAATGCGGTGCCGGTGCGAGCGGACCCTGCGCTGGAGCCGTCGATCACCCTGATTATCTCTGCATTTAACGAAAGTGAGGTCATTGCCAAAAAGATAGAGAATAGCCTGGCTCTGGATTACCCAAAAGAGCGCCTTGAGGTCCTTGTGGTTTCAGACGCTTCGGACGACGGAACAGACGAACTCGTTTCGCAATATTCCGGTGTGAGCGTTACCTTGTTGCGGATGCCTGAGCGAGGAGGCAAGACAATTGGCCTCAATGCGGCGGTAGAACAGGCAAGCGGTGACATCCTGATCTTTTCTGATGCAAATGCCATGTATCGGACAGACGCTGCCCGGGCACTGGTTCGAAATTTCAATGACGAAAGTGTGGGTGCCGTCGTCGGCGAATCAACTTATAGTGATTCGAATTCCGGTGCGGAGAAAAGCGAGTCGGTGTATTGGCGATACGAGACAGCGATTAAAAGACTGGAGACGCGCTCCGGATCGGTAGTCGGTGGTGACGGTGCCATTTACGCTATTCGAAGAGAGTACTATCGCCCGATGGCCGCGGACGCCTTATCCGATTTCGTGAATCCGCTACAAATTGTTGAACAAGGCAAACGCTGTGTGTACGAACCCGAAGCCATTTCTGTTGAGCAGGCTGCCGGGAGTTTTGAAAAGGAATTTCGCCGCAAAGTTCGTATCGTCAATCGTGCCTGGCGGGCCATGATGGCGATGAAACCAATGCTAAATCCGTTGCGATATGGATTCTTTTCGGTTGCGTTGATTTCGCACAAACTTTTGCGGTGGCTAGTGCCATTTTTTCTTGTTGCACTTTTGGCCATAAATGTCGCACTGCTATCACAGCATCCTGTCTATAAGTTGATTTTCGTCGGACAGACCTTATTTTACGGACTGGCGCTCGTCGGAGCACTTTTGAGGTCGCGGATGGAGCTTGGATTTCTAATTTATATCCCGTTCTATTTTTGCCTGGTAAACATTGCAAGTGCGTTTGGAATTCTAGAGGCATATCAAGGCAAGACCTATACTACCTGGTCAACCGCGCGTTCGGATGATTAGGTTTAACCACGTTCGAAACGCATTCAAGGAAAATGAATACTATGGTCGATGACATCAAATTAATCTTAAGAGACACACTGCAGCTCGGCGATCGTGCCGATCAACTGAATGCCGATTCTCCGTTGCTTGGTGTGATTCCGGAGTTCGATTCGATGGCTGTTGTCACGGTGCTCACTATGGTCGAAGAGCAATTCGGTATCGAAATTGATGATGATGAAGTTTCGGCGGATATCTTCGAGACGGTTGGCAGCTTGTCCGACTTCGTTTCAGAGAAGGTCAAGGTTTGAACGACAGCCGTCTGGAGCCTTTTTTTCTGGACGGTTCGGCAGGACGAATCTTCCTGTTGCTCAGGGCCCCGGCAAATGCGAGTCGTTGTGTTCTGTTTGTGCCTGCATTTGCTGAGGAGATGAATAAGTCGCGATGTCAGGTCACCGACACCGCAAAGGCGTTGATCGAGTCTGGGTACGCAGTGCTGTTGGTCGATTTGTATGGGACAGGCGATAGTCAGGGCGAATTTTCCGACGCCACCTGGGACATATGGAGGGAGAATATCGAGGAAGCTATGATCTGGGCTGAGCAGGCGGGATTCATGCCTGACAGCATTGTTGGCACCCGGCTGGGCTGCGCTCTCGCCGCCGAAAGCCTTAAACAGTTCGACCGTTCGGTGGCAAGAACCGTGTTTTGGCAGGCAATCGAAGTCGGACGTCAGTACATGAACCAGTTTCTGCGTCTGCGTGTTGCGGCAACCATGATGCAGGCAGACGACAGAGAGTCAGCAGAGAGTCTCAAAAAACAACTGAGCGCCGGCGAGAGTCTCGATGTAGCGGGATATCGCTTGTCGCCAACTCTATTCAGCGCCATCGAGGCCCTGAACCTCAATCATGCCCTTGACCCTTGCCTTGGTGAGCTTTGCTTGCTTGAGGTCGGCCCAACACAAGATGGTGCGCTGTCCATACCAGGACAGCGCCTGCTTTCGTCAGCCGAAAGTAAGGGTATCTCGGTTCTAGGCAGGCGAATTTCTGGCGCACCGTTCTGGAACGCGACAGAAATAGTGGTCAACCCGGATCTCAGCGAGCTGACGGCCCGGTATCTGGTCGAGGGAAGACTTTGAACACCGAAATTCCGGTGGTCTTTTCATGCGGCGCCGACCGACTCACAGGCATTCTGCATTCAGGATCTGCGGGCGCGAAAACGGCGATCGTGATTTCTGTGGGCGGCCCGCAATACCGTGTCGGAAGTCACCGGCAGTTTGTGCTCATGGCTCGCCATTTCGCATCGACCGGAATTCCTGTGCTCCGCTTTGACTACCGTGGAATGGGCGATGCCGAGGGAACACAACGCTCATTTGAATCGGTGGATCAGGATATTCGCGCTGCAATTGACTGCGTATTTGCTGAGCTGGCGTCAGTCAATCGCGTGGTACTCCTCGGTCTTTGCGACGCAGCGTCTGCAAACGTTATTTACGCGCCGGGCGATAAGCGTATAGCGGGACTTATCCTTTTGAATCCGTGGGTGCGCACAGCGCAAGGCGAGGCAAAGACGTACCTGCGTCATTACTATCTCGATCGACTACTGCAAAAGTCCTTCTGGCGAAAAGTGCTGCAAGGCGAGTTTTCAGTGATGACTTCTGTGCGCGATTTATTACGGTCTTTGCAAGAGGCGCGCAGGTCTAGCAATGTCAATAACTCCGAATTCTCGGAATCGAGCGACCATTTCTTGGCGCGGATGAATGACGGATTCGATCGGTTTCGAGGTCCTGTGCTGCTGCTAATTAGTGGAAACGACCTCACGGCACAAGAATTTGTCGACCTTTGCCGGGCCGACAAATCGTGGAACAGAGTCATGCAAAAGCCGGCTACGACAGTGAGGGAGCTCGAGCAAGCGGACCACACCCTGTCAGCCACAACAGCTTTGGATTCGGCCAACAGGATCTGCGTCGATTGGCTAAAAGAGCTGAAGCTGAATTAAATAGCCAAATAGCGGCTTTTTAGGTCGCGGTGGAATTTCCTAAGTTTTTTCATACGACCCAACAGGCGGCCCTTGAACCCGGTTTTCAGGTACAAGAAATAGTCCGTGTGCGATCGAACCGCTTCGGACCAAGCGAGTTTGTGCCTGTCAGTGTCACCCAAAAAATCGAACTCTTTGGCCCCGAGCTCGAAGGCGTGTTCGACTACATGATCCATACCAAGCAGTCCTGGCGACAGAGTCGCGTGACGGAGGTCGAAAGATGTTTTCAGCTGTCCGACCCACCCGTCCCATATGCAGCAAAGATTGTACGCAATCGGTTTCTCGTCTTTAAAAATAGCGTTGGCAAGCATCGATTGCCGGGATGAGAGGAACGGCAAGAGATTCTCGTAGTAGCGCCGCTCGTGATCACGGTCGAAAATTGAGATACCGGCGTCCTTTTTCCAGCTGTTATCTTCTACCGCCTGCATGGCATCAAGTAGCGCGGCGCAATCCTCGGGTTGTCGATACCACCTGATTTGTAGTTGTCCCGACGGCTCTAGTGCCTTGTTCCTTTTTCGCATCCTGTAGCGGAAATTGCCCGATTTGGACGCGAGAAGTTCCTGCCACTGCATGGTTATTGGCAAATAGGGGCTGACTTCCCGGGGCAACGTATGCACTTCGCAAGCTTCAGGAGGCGAGTGGTTTGCAAGGTAGTCGCCTAATTCTGAATCATCTGGAATTGCGGCCAGGTGTAGAACATCCGCTTTTCGCTCCATGGCGGCTTCCAGGATAAATTGAAATGTCACGTCCGGTGGCAGGCTGGAAATCGGACAGTTGTGATACGAAGCACGATTGGCGACAAGTTCCAGGGTACGAGTGGGAACTCCAAAGGTTTTCGTCGTCGTGACGTAAACAGGCAGGACTATAGACAGGTCGTCGCCCTGAAATGCCAAAGCCACTTCACTTTGTTCCAAAATGTTGTGGCTTATTGCCGTAATTCTGATCCAGTCGGGAAACAGGCTGTAATTAGCTCCTATCGATGTAGCAAGGTCGTGCCATTGCTGTCGTATTAAATCAGGCATTTCCGCGAGCGGCTGAACTGTCGTATTCAAAATCTTATTCCCAGTGGCTATTGGACCAGCGCATCAAAAGTCCCAGCAAGTTGGCGTGTGAGCGCCGACCGAGAATAGGACGCAATCTCCTGCGCTGATAGTTTCGGGTAATTGCCACTTCGAGCTTCGCTTTGAAATTCGAGGAGCCCCCGTTTGATTTGTGCGGCATCCTCAATTGTTATCTGAGTTCCGGTGCCAAGTTGCTGCAGAAGTTTAGCCGTACTTCCGGATGCGTCGACCAAAGCCATTATGGGCGTGCCGGCCCTGAGGTATTCGTAAAGTTTCGCGGGAATGGCCGGATTGGAAGGATATCCCTGAAAAAGCAGAAGGCCGTCAACCTGCATCATTTCGGCAAGGGCATCTTTATATGGCAACGGTTCCGCAAGCTCGACAATATCGCCCAGCTTGCGCTCGTCCAGTAATTGCTGAATTTGTTCATCATGACCGGTCGCGCGCAACGTCACTCGTAGCGTCTTGCCCGAGATCGCGCCGTCTTTTTTTAGTTCTGCCAGTGCATCGAAAAAGGGCGTCGGATCACGATCCGGTGTGGGATAGATGGTGCCGCTGTGCAACAACCGAAATGGTTGATCGCGGTCAATATTACGCGGTTCGTTCGTTAAGTGTTCGGCGTCTGCAAAAGATGACTCATCGAATCCGTTGGTAATCACATGACATTTGGAGGGGTCGAGTGCCGGATAGCGATCAGTGCAGATGTTCTTCGACCACTCTGTGCAAAAAACCAATGCTGATGCCTGGTCGACGCAGGACATTTCGACGCGGAGTCTCGACGCCCGTATCCGGCGATCGGGTGGGTAATGCTCTCCTGTCCTCGGGTCGCGTTCGACCATCGGGTCGCGAAAATCAGCTACCCAGGGTATTCCAGTTAACCTGGACAAGATTCGCGCGATGATGTGACTTGTTGCTATCGGATATGTTGACCAAATCACAGCCGGCCGTTTTTTTCGGATCATCATAAGGCCTGTAATGACGGCAGCGGGAAGCCAGGAAATCCAACGGTCGGGTATCGCCAGGAATCCGGGGTAACGGCCCATTATTGATAAATGCCTTTCAGCGTCCAGGCAAAATGCGCGCACTATTTCGACGTCCTCTGGAATCAGCGCAAGCTGGCTGTTATCGACATTGGGGTATGCCCGCGAGTGAGGTGCCAGCACCACAGGCTGCCAGCCAAACGAGGGCAGGTGCCGCGTAAAACCAAGAGTGCGCTGCAATCCGCTACTGCCCTGTATTGGCGGAAAATGATACGCAATCAATAGCGCGATTTTGGCGTTCAGATCTTGCATGGAGTCAAAGTCTAACCTCGGTCCCTAAATCGAGAGAAGTTTTTGCGAGTCGGCGAAGTTGTGTCGATGTGGAAAGTTGGCCTCTTTCCATTTGGCCGGATCAAGCAAAATCGCGGTGAAATGCCGGCGATGTGCAATATGGTGTGTCCGAATTTCAGATGAAATGCGCTAAACAGCGGAAAAGCCCCCAACCGTCTGTGTGAGCTGATTGAATTTTCATTCTCGAACCACACAATGCTGACGCTCGAATGAATACCGCGATCTTTTAGCAGCCCACCTGCCATTGACCACAACTTCGCGAACGTCCAGCCGCCCCGGTGCTCAGGGCTGACGTATAAGTCAAAATCCCAGTTTGTCACAGTGTGCGGGTGCAGCTGGAAACGGACATTTGCTTCCGGATCGTCGTAGCGATCGTAGTGCAACCAGAAAAAACCACTGATCAATCCGTCCGACTCAGCAACGATACACTCCGACCCGGAACGAAATCGGTCCTCAATTTCTGATGGGGGACGCGGAAAGTCCTGGACTATGGGGTCGTCAGCAGCAATCAAGCGTACGTTTATTGATCGGCCACGCCTGGCGGGCAGGACGACAATTTGGTCGATAGGTTGTAGAAAAACGTAGTAACGGCGAAGAATCACCTTTCCAAAGCTTAGCTTTCGCGCCATTTTGCTGACCGCAAGCAAAATCGCATCGGCTGTGCCCAGTCGGCGAAAGAGGTCTTTGATAAGGATCTTAGGTGTTGACATATTATTTGATTTTGTCGTCCAGACCTTTAGGGGCTCAGCCGAACGAATGCTAACATTACGCAATACATACATCTCGACTGATCAGCGGCATTTTTGGACACCTATGCGATTTCACTCATACTTAATTACTGGTGCAGAACGCGCCGCTGATCTCAGTGAATTCGGATGTCGCTGACGGCCCTGGCGTTCGTTTTGTTTTTTGCAGGAGGGTTGTTATTTGCCTTGTTCGTGAGGCCGATAATTGGCCTGTACATTTACATTGCAACATTCTATCTGCATCCACCGTCGCGATGGTGGGGCAGCGAATTGCCGGAATTCAGATGGTCATTAATAGCCGCATTCGTAACATTAATTGCGTTGTTGATGCGAGGCACTTCTAAACAGAGTGCTGCGTCTGATAGTTGGTATAACACGAGTCTCGCAAAGGGCCTGATACTGTATACAGTATGGATGTGGATTCAGGCACCGTGGGTTGTCTCACCATGGCATCTTGAGGGAACGATCCTATTTACGAAATATGTTCTGCTTTTTTTTCTGATCGTTCGATTGCTGGAATCGGAAAAGGATTTCGTGGGATTCTGTCTGGCTCACGTTCTTGGCTGCGCGTATCTTGGTTGGCTTGTTTTCGTCGCCCCGGACGGCGGCAGACTCGAAGGCGTCGGTGGGCCGGGAATAGACAATGCAAACACGTTAGGCATGCATCTCGCAACGGGCCTGTTCTTTGCCTCGTTCCTCGCCTTGGCGCTGACGGGTTGGCGGCGTCTGATCCCACTCGCTAGCATACCATTCATTCTAAACGGCGTGATTCAAACACAAACGCGCGGTGCTATCGTCGGTATTTTTCTAGGAGGAATAGTCACTATTTTCTTAAAGCCCAGAAAATTTCGGCGGCAATACTACGCATTCGCGGTACTCGGCATTTCGGCGATGCTTTTCTTTGCAAACGAGGCATTCACGGAGCGCATGAATACAATGCGTGCGAGCGTTGATCAGACCGTCGAATGGGACAGTGGCGCACTTACCAGGATTGAAACCGTAAAGGCTCAACTTCGGATGTTCCTTGACTATCCGCTGGGCGCAGGGCACCAGGGCACTGCTGCGCTCAGCAAGGATTACCTGGACGAGCGATGGCTTGCAAGTGACAGTGGTGACCGCGCGTCGCACAATACGGTGTTATCGATTTTGGTTGATCAGGGTGTCCCCGGATTTATGATACTGATAGTACTGGGCTTTTCCGTATCGCGAATGCTGCGAAAGCACAACCGGGTAGGTGGCTACGAATTCTCCGATCGATACGCGCTTTATTTTACGATGCTCGGCGGCACCATGGTCGCAATTTACGCGTCCGGGATGTTTGCGCAGTACCTGAAAGCCGAGGTTCAGATTTGGGTGCTAGCCTTAGTCGCCGTAATGTGGAATTTTCAAACTCGACTCACGCGAAATGCGGCAACCGCATATCCGGGAGGAATTAATCGATGATTAAGAAATATATCGTGCTTGGCCTCGTTTTTCACTTGTCGTCGTGGCTGAATCCGGCGAGCGCGCTTGAATGGACAGGTCAAAGGTTTGACGGTCCGCCGTGCACCGGAAACGCGCAGGGTTTCGGTCCGTGGGATTTTTTTGAAGTAGATGAACCTTCGGATGCGAACTATCAGGCTGGTCGATGGTGGGAAGCGAAAAATGTTCATGGCAGACCTGGTCTTGCGGCCCTGCATCACGAGCCATTCGATGAGATTAGCTATCGCAGAGCCGCACATGAATTCGACTACCTGCTGCGCGCCTTTCCAAACCACCCGCAGATGCTGCACGCGGTAATCGAACTGGAATTCAGGCGTCGCAATGCACCGGTCAAAATTCTTGCCGCAGAGACGCCGCCCGAATGTTACTTACTCCGAGCGATGTCGTTTCGTCCAACGCAGGCGCACGTATTTCAGTTGATGGCGATGTATTTGCAACGACTCGATAAGATCGAGGAGGCGATCGAACAATACGAATACGCATTGCAACTCGATCCCAATGCAGCTGAGATTTACTACAATCTTGCTTTCGCTCACCTTGAAAATGGCGACGATAAGGCGGCGCTTGACGCCGCCAAAAAGGCGTATTCGCTGGGCTATCCGTTACCCGGGCTTCGTCGAAAATTGCGCAGAATGGGAATTTGGCCGGACGACTAGATTGCCCAAAGTGGACGGATGAGTTTTATGCAGCTGGCCAGCATACAGAATTGGCCTTGTCGACAATATTTACACTCCTGGCTATTTCACTCATCCCGGCGCAGCGAAAATAGAACTATCCAGCTGTTAGCACTGGAAATATTTGCCGTGGGCCTGATTTTTGCATCCGTACGTGTATATATTCATGGACTTAGGTCCGGATTGACGTAGGAATCGTTGGGCATGGTAAGGAATTTGAACGAGCGTCGCTGGCGACGCCCGGTTTTTGGCGTATTTGCGGCGCTTGCCGCCGCCGCCGCCGTGGTCATTATCCCGAAATTGTTCCCGGCCTACCACGCGCCTCAGCGGGACGGGTCGTCGGAGTCCAGCGCAACAGCGGCGTTGGCCGAGGCTGAACGAGCGATTGACCCGGACGGGCGTGTCTGGCCGGACGCACACTCACGCCTGGGTGGTGTTGCCGAGCGTGTTGTAGCGCTAGACGTCAGCCCGAACGGCGATGTTGTCGGCAGTGCCGGTACGGACGGGATATTGCGATTGTGGAGCTCCGCCGGGGACGCTCTCTTTAGCGTCGAGGCGCATGCTGGGCTGGGTGTCAGCGCTGTTGTTTTTTCACCCGACGGCAACTCATTGATCAGCGGCGGCGGTGACAGCACGTTGAAAAGGTGGGACGTTCAGTCCGGTACTCAAAGTGGGCCTTCGCTGGAAGGCCACGAGCACCCGGTGACGGCCGTTAGCGTCAGTCCGAATGGCGGGCTGATTGCGAGTTCGGGCAAAGAAACTCGGATAATTCTTTGGGATGCTAAGGCCAGCCGGCCAGTACGCATATTGAACGGTCATCGCGACCTGGTAAACGACGTGTCATTCAGTCCAAGTGGGTCTTTGTTGGCGAGTGCCGATGCGTCCGGGCGAACCATCGTCTGGAATACGACAAGTGGTTCCGTCGAGCAAATGTATAACGGTACTGGTGGAAGTATTAATAAGGTCCGATTTAGTAAAGATGGCCGCTACCTGGTAATGGGCGCCGATGATGGCCAGGTGATTGTTTGGGATGTCGCGAACGCACATGTTCATAAGGTGTTAAGTGGGCATGGGTCCAGTATCGTGTCCATCGCCGTCGGTCCCGATAGCACGACTGTGGCAACGGCGGCTCTCGACAACAGCGTGATGATTTGGGAGCTTGAGACCGGACGTCAGCTTAATGGCTACATCGAACCGTCGGGGGCCGTATACGCGATGGCCTTTGCACCTGGTGGCAAACTTTTAACTGGCGGTGTCGGGCACGACATCACGCTGCGTGACCCGATGGGTAAAGTGGAGACACGATGATGGCTGATGCACTAAAGCCGGTAACGAAAAATGGTTCATCGTGGTTGAAGCTCGGTCGGGCTTTTTCGTCAGCCATCGTACTTGGCGTCTCCTTGCTTGCAGCGCCTTTAGCCACTGCGCAAATCCTGCCTGACCCGAATCAGGGTCCCGGCGGCCCGATTTTGGTAGCTACGGCCACGACATCGCCGCACAGCACGTTTTACGCTGAAATTCTTCGAAGTGAAGGATTAAACGCTTTTACCGTTGTCGACGTCAACGCTATTACACCTGCGACTTTGAGCGGCTATGACATCGTTGTACTGTCGAGCGCGAATCTGTCTGCGTCACAGGCGACCGTGTTTTCGGACTGGGTGAATGCTGGTGGTAATCTGATAGCAATGCGGCCCGATCCTGACCTGTTTAGCCTGATGGGCATAGCAGCTGGGGGGCCAAGCCTGAGCAACGGTTACGTATTGATCGACACAACGGCGACATCACCGGGTGCCGGACTTACGGCCGAGACAATGCAGTTTTTTGGATTGTCTGACCGCTACACGCTGGATGGAGCGTCGGAAGTTGCCAGGCTGTTTACGAATGAAACTACTGGCACAACCAATCCAGCCGTTACCATTCGGAACGTTGGAACGTTGGGTGGAACCGCAATTGCGTATTCGTACGAGCTCGCGACGTCGATTGTATATGCGCGCCAGGGCAATCCCGCCTGGTCGGGCCAGGAGCGAGACGGCATAGCGCCGATTCGGTCAGATGATCTGTATTACGGTAACTCGGCTACGGACCCGCAGTCCGACTGGGTCAACTTGAATAAAGCTCACATTCCTCAAGCTGACGAGCAGCAACGGCTCCTCGCAAATCTCATCATTCACGCAAACCAGAACCGTAAGCCCCTGCCCAGATTTTGGTACTTCCCGCGTGGTGAAAAGGCCGTTGTAATCATGACCGGTGACGATCATGCAAATAATGGAACACAAGGCAGGTTTGATCAGTTTATTCAAATGAGCCCAACTGACTGCTCGGTTGAGGACTGGGAGTGCGTACGCGGCACCTCGTATATTTATCCGTACACGCCGCTATCTGATAGCGCTGCCGCGACCTTCACGAATCTTGGATTCGAGGTTGGCCTGCACCTGAGTACCAATTGCGGAAATTTTGACGCGACAACTCTGGCGACTTTTTATAGCCAGCAGACGGCAACTTTTGCAACGAACTTCCCGAGCGTTCCGGCTCTGTCGACGCAAAGGCATCACTGTATCGCCTGGAGCGACTGGGCGACTGGGGCCAAGGTCCAGTTCGACAATGGTATGCGTTTGGATACGACGTACTATTACTACCCGCCCGGCTGGGTTCTTAATCGGGAGGGCTTTTTCACCGGTTCCGGCATGCCAATGCGATTCTCCGATCTCGATGGCAGTTTGATCGACGTTTACCAGGCGGCGACTCAAATGACGGATGAGTCGGGCCAAAGCTATCCCTACACGGTTGATACGCTGCTGGATCGGGCACTGGGCTCTGAGGGCTATTACGGTGCGTTCACGGCGAACATGCATACTGACGTCCCGCAGATCCCGCAATCTGATGCGATTGTCAATTCAGCGTTGGCGCGCGGAGTCCCGATCGTCAGCAGCAAGCAAATGCTCGACTGGCTGGACGGGCGTAATAATTCATCGTTTACGTCGATCAACTGGAGTGGCGACACGCTGACATTCGGTGTTCAGAAAGACATCAGAGCAAACGGGATTCAGGCCAATATTCCATTCCGCACGTCGGCTGGCGTTGTTACTGCCGTAACGCGTGATGGCTTGGTCGTTGCATTTACTTCGGAGTCCATAAAAGGCGTCGACTACGCCGTATTCGACGCTCAGGCGGGCAATTACATCGTTGTTTACCAGCCCGATACCACGGCGCCGACGATCGTCACCAACGACCCATCCGACGGGTCTGCAGATGTAAGCAGGCTTACGTCGGTTAGTGCCGACTTTAGCGAATCTCTCGATCCGGCGTCCGTTACGTCGTCGACATTTAGTCTGCGCGACGCGGCGGGTGCCACGGTACCGGGCAGTCTAAATTACGATTCAGTAGCGAGGCGCGTCACTTTCACGCCGTATGACCCGCTCGGGCCGATAGTTAACCATATTGTTACCGTACTCGGTGGCACAGGTGGAATCGCGGATGCCTCAGGCAACCCGCTGGCGGCGAGCGCCAGCTGGTCATTTACGACGGGGACGGAGGCTAATTTCACCGCGTGGACGCCATCGGATGCACCTGCAGTTTCCGCCGAGAATGACCCGGCGGCAACGGAAGTCGGAGTCAAGTTCACAGTCGATGTGGATGGCTTCATTAACGGCGTACGTTTCTATAAGGGCATTGGCAATACCGGCACCCACGTAGGCAACCTGTGGGACAGCAACGGCCTGCTACTCGACAGTGCCGTATTTACGGGCGAGACGACGACCGGTTGGCAACAGGTAAATTTTGCTAGCCCGGTTGCGGTACAGGCAGGTACGGTCTATGTCGCGTCGTATCATGCACCAAACGGTCGCTATGCGTCCGATGTCGGTTATTTCATTGGTACAGGCGTTGATGCTGGACCTGTAAACCTGCTTGAAGACGGCATCAGCAACGGCAATGGCGTCTACAATTACAATAACGCGAGTATTTTTCCAAGTTCGTCGATCCAGGGTACCAACTACTGGGTAGATGTCGTTTTTACTTATACCATCGCACCTGACGTTTCACCGCCAAGTGTCATATTTACAGTTCCGACGACGAGTCAGACAGATGTCGCTATCACTACCGATGTTCAGGTGGCGTTTAGCGAGGCGATTGACTTTGCTACATTGACGAATTCGACGTTTGATCTGCGAGATTCCAGTGCTACCGTTGTAGCATCTTCGCTAACTTACGATTCAGCGACCCGGCTCGCACGGTTGACGCCTCAGTCACCGCTTGCATTTGATGAGGCCTATACGGCAGTCGTGCGCGGCGGACCCGCCGGAGTTGCTGATCTTGCCGGAAACGCAATGTCGGCAGACTACTCGTGGACCTTCTTTACATCCGCGCCCGACACCACTTCCCCAACGGTGACAGCGACGACCCCGGTTGACGGTAGCGTCGATGTTGGATCGTTCTCGAATGTTACGGCAACTTTCAGCGAGACGCTGGATGCGACGACGGTGAACGCTACGACCTTCGAGCTTCGCGATGCCGGTGGTGCGCTGGTCGCTGCAACGGTCAGCTACGACGGCGCCTTATCGGTGGCGACGTTGACGCCGGGCGCGGCCCTGGCGGCATCCACTACGTACACAGCAACGCTGCGGGGCGGGGCCAGCGGTGTGCGCGACTCTGCTGGCAATGCACTGGCGGCGGACCTCAGCTGGACATTTACGACCGGGTCTGAGCAAACCTATTCAGCGTGGATTTCTTCGGCGACGCCGTCGGTGCCGGCTGAGAATGATCCGAACCCGGTAGAACTCGGGGTCAAGTTCACGGTGGACTTTGACGGCTTTATCACGAGTATTCGCTTCTACAAAGGCGCCGGCAACACCGGCACGCACGTCGGTAATCTGTGGACGGTCGGCGGTCAGCAACTGGCAACTGCGACATTTGTCGGTGAGACGGCGAGCGGCTGGCAGCAGGTGAATTTTGCAACCCCGGTAGCGGTGAGTGCGGGACAGGTGTACGTGGCGTCCTATCATGCGCCGAACGGCAACTATGCAGTGGATGGTGGTTATTTTGCCGTCACTGGTGTCGATGCCGGGCCGGTGAATCTGTTACAGGATGGTATCAGCGGCGGTAACGGGGTCTATTCCTACAGCGGCACCAGTACGTTCCCGACCTCGACCTGGAACTCAAGCAACTACTGGGTGGACGTTGTTTACGTTGCGAACGTTGCCGACACGACGCCACCGACGGTGACCGCGACGAACCCTGCTACGGGCGGTTTCGACGTCAGCACGGCGACGACGGTTACGGCAACCTTCAGTGAGACGCTGGATGCGACGACGGTGAATGCTACGACCTTCGAACTTCGCGATGCCGGTGGTGCGCTGGTCGCCGCAACGGTCAGTTACGATGGCGCGTTATCGGTGGCGACGTTGACGCCGGGCGTAGCCCTGGTGGCGTCCACCACGTACACGGCGACGGTGCGGGGCGGGGCCGGCGGTGTGCGCGACTCTGCCGGCAATGCACTGGCAGCGAACATGAGCTGGACGTTTACGACCGGACTCGGGCAAACGTATTCGGCGTGGAGTCTTTCGGCGACGCCAGCGGTGCCGGCCGAGAATGATCCGAATGCGGTAGAGCTCGGGGTCAAGTTCACGGTGGACTTTAACGGGTTCATTTCCGGCATTCGTTTCTACAAGGGCAGCAGCAACATCGGCACGCACGTCGGCAATCTGTGGACGGCCAGCGGTCAGTTGCTGGCAACAGCGACATTTGTCGGTGAGACGGCGAGCGGCTGGCAGCAGGTGAATTTTGCAAGCCCGGTGGCGGTGACTATTGGACAGGTGTACGTGGCGTCCTATCATGCGCCGAACGGCAATTATGCAGTGGATGGTGGCTATTTTGCCATCGCGGGTGTCGATGCCGGGCCGGTGAATCTGTTACAGGATGGTATCAGCGGCGGTAACGGGGTCTATTCCTACAGCGGCATCAGTACGTTCCCGACTTCGACCTGGAACGCGAGCAATTACTGGGTGGACGTCGTTTTCCTTGCAGGCGTTGCCGACACCACGCCACCAACGGTGACAGCGACGACCCCGGTTGACGGTAGCGTCGATGTCGGATCGTTCTCGAATGTTACGGCAACCTTCAGCGAGACGCTGGATGCGACGACGGTGAACGCTACGACCTTCGTTCTGCGGGACGCCGGTGGTGCGCTGGTCGCCGCAACGGTCAGCTACGATGGCGCGTTATCGGTTGCGACGTTAACGCCGGGCGCACCCTTGGCGGCGTCCGCTACGTACACGGCGACGGTGCAGGGCGGGGTCGGCGGCGTGCGTGACTCTGCCGGCAATGCACTGGCGGCGAGCATGAGCTGGACGTTTACGACCGCATCCGTGCAAACGTATTCGGCGTGGAGTCCTTCAGCGACGCCGGCGGTGCCGGCCGAGAATGATCCGAATGCGGTAGAGCTCGGGGTCAAGTTCACGGTGGATTTTGACGGATTCATTTCCGGCATTCGTTTCTACAAGGGCGCCGGCAACACCGGCACGCACGTCGGCAATCTGTGGACGGTCAGCGGTCAGTTGCTGGCAACAGCGACATTTGTCGGTGAGACGGCGAGCGGCTGGCAGCAGGTGAATTTTGCAAGCCCGGTGGCAGTGACTATTGGACAGGTGTACGTGGCGTCCTATCATGCGCCGAACGGCAACTATGCAGTGGATGGTGGCTATTTTGCCATCGCGGGTGTCGATGCCGGGCCGGTGAATCTGTTACAGGATGGTATCAGCGGCGGTAACGGTGTCTATTCCTACAGCGGCACCAGTACGTTCCCGACTTCGACCTGGAACTCAAGCAACTACTGGGTGGACGTCGTATTTTCCCAAACGGTCGTCGACACGACGCCACCGACGGTGACCGCGACCACGCCTGCGGACAGCAGCTTCGATGTCAGCACGGCGACGACGGTTACGGCAACCTTCAGCGAGACGCTGGATGCGACGACGGTGAACGCTACGACCTTCGAGCTTCGCGATGCCGGTGGTGCGCTGGTCGCTGCAACGGTCAGCTACGACGGCGCCTTATCGGTGGCTACATTGACGCCGGATGTGCCTTTCTCGCTGTCCACGGCGTACACAGCGTCCATAAGCGGCGGCCCAGGCGGGATACGCGATGTTGCGGGCAATCCGCTGGCGGCAGACGTCAGCTGGTCATTTGCGACAGAGGCTGTTGCGAGCACTTGTGGTTCGCCCGCAAACGCTATCGTCGCGGAGAACTGTCTGCCGGGTAACCCGCAATCCGAGTGGGATATTTCGGGTGCCGGTGATACATCGATCCAAGGTTTTGCGACGGACATTAGCGTTGATAAGGGTGATACGGTTGGATTTAAAATCACCACGGATGCGACAAATTACACCGTGGATATTTACCGAATCGGTTATTACGACGGCGCTGGGGCGCGACTGATCGCAACTGTGGTTCCGTCTGCATCGCTGCCACAGTCACAACCTGAATGCCTCGAAGATACGAGTACGGGCCTCATCGATTGCGGTAACTGGTCTGCTTCCGCTTCGTGGGTCGTGCCGACAACCGCAACATCTGGAATCTACTTTGCGAAGCTTACGCGGGCAGATACCGGAGGCGCGAGCCACATCGTGTTCGTTGTAAGAGACGACTCCGGCACGTCGGATATTCTGTTCCAGACAGCGGACACCACGTGGCAGGCATATAACAATTACGGCGGTAACAGTTTGTACACGGGAGCACCTGCAGGTAGAGCGTATAAGGTCAGCTACAACCGACCATTCACTACCAGGTCCGTGGACGGCGGTCAGGACTGGGTGTTCAATGCTGAGTATCCGATGGTCAGGTGGCTGGAAGCGAATGGCTACGATGTGAGTTACTTTACGGGCGTCGATACTGATCGTCTCGGTGCGCTACTGCTTAACCACAAAATGTTCTTGTCAATTGGGCATGATGAGTATTGGTCCGCGGCTCAGCGAAGCAATGTTGAGGCCGCTCGAGATGCAGGCATTCATCTGGCATTTTTCAGCGGTAATGAAATCTTTTGGAAGACTCGCTGGGAAACGGCAATCGATGGTTCCGGCCAAACGTACCGAACTCTGGTGTGTTACAAGGAAACCAGCAGTAACGGGTTTATCGACCCGCAGAGTCCTCCGGGTTGGACAGGTACATGGCGAGACCCGAGGTTCAGCCCACCAGGGGATGGCGGCAGGCCGGAAAATGCGCTTACCGGTACTATGTTTAGGGTTAACGCAGGCGGTGCCGCAATTCAGGTACCTGCTGCTGACGGTAAGCTGAGATTCTGGCGCAATACGTCGGTCGCGAATCTCGCCGATGGCGCGACGGCAACATTGGCAGGTTCGACGTTAGGTTATGAATGGGATGAGGTTCCGGACAATGAGTTCCGTCCCGCAGGCTTAATGCTAATGTCGTCAACCACCGTCAACAATGTCCAGGTACTGCTGGATTACGGGTCTACATACGGAATTGGTAGTGCCACACACAACCTGACCCTGTATCGACACGCCGGCGGTGCTCTGGTATTCGGCGCAGGTACGATTCAGTGGTCATGGGGTCTCGACGGAAATCACGACCTTGGTGGCAGTACGCCTGACGTGCGAATGCAACAAGCGACCGTGAACCTGTTTGCAGATATGACCGTGCAGCCAGCGTCGATTCGTGCGGGCCTTGTTGCGGCGAGCGCGTCGACAGATTTGCAATCGCCGACGTCATCGATATCGACACCGGCGGTCGGTTCCAGCATTCCGGTGGCGAGCCCGGTTACGATAAGCGGCGGTGCCGTGGATTCGGGGGGTGGAGTGGTTGCCGCGATCGAGGTGTCAGTCGACGGAGGCGCGTCATGGCGTCCCGCTACGGGCCGGGAGGCGTGGTCTTACACCTGGACCCCTGTTCAAACCGGTCCTGTTACGATTTTGGCTCGAAGCGTGGATGACAGTGGCAATATTGAAACCGCCGGGCCGGCCATTAACGTGACGGTAAATTAGTATCGTTTCACGCTAAAAAACACTACCCTCGATATTCTACAATTGTCCGGATACTGTGACATATCCGGACAATTGTGCAGTGAAACCCATCACAGAAAACCTACAGTGAGCGGAGGTAGAATAATGCCTGTTTCTGAGACCGTGGTCCTTGGCAAAAGCGTTGCGATTTTTCATCCAGACTTGGTGAATCTATACGGATGTGTAGTCGGAGATGAGACGAAAATTGGTGCGTTTGTAGAAATTCAGAAGAACGCTTCAATCGGCGCCCGTTGCAAGATTTCTTCACATACATTCGTGTGCGAGGGTGTGGTAATCGCGGATGAAGTATTTGTGGGCCATGGAGTGATGTTCATCAATGATCGTTTCCCTCGTGCGACTACCGAAGAGGGTGGCCTTCAGACCGAGGTGGACTGGCAAGTCGAGCAAACGTTTGTTGGAGAAAGGGCATCAATCGGCTCGAATGCAACGATTGTCGCGGGCGTTAGACTTGGGGTTGGATCCATGGTCGGCGCAGGCGCCGTCGTAACGAAGGATGTGGACGACTACGCAATTGTTGCGGGGGTCCCTGCACGTGTGATCGGAGATACACGAAAACGAAGTTAGTAATTTACCCACGCCTCATCAAGGTGCTGGCGGGGCTCTTGAAACAACAGATTAGGGAGTGGTGCAGGTGATAAATATTGGTGTGATCGGATACGGGTATTGGGGCCCGAACTTGGTCAGAAACTTTGCGGAAACTCCAGGACTCCGCCTCGCGGCCGTTGCAGACCTCAATCCCGATGCGCTAAAGACAGTTAAACGCCGTTTTCCGGCAGTCGAGGTTACTCAAGACTATACGGATCTACTGAATAATACGTCGATTGATGCAATAGCCGTTGCTACTCCGGTCAACACACACTTCGAACTCGGGATGGCCGCCCTGAAAGCCGGAAAGCACCTTTGGATTGAGAAGCCTATGACGCAGACCGCGGAGGAAGCCCGACGATTGGTCGATGAGGCAGAGAAACGGCAAAAAATACTGATAGTGGATCACACGTTCATCTACACCGGGGCGGTAAGAAAGATGGGCGAAATCATCAAGTCTGGTGACCTCGGGGACATCTATTACTATGATTCGATTCGCGTCAACCTCGGCCTGTTTCAACGAGATGTAAACGTAATTTCGGACTTGGCGGTGCATGATTTTTCGATCCTCCAGTATCTTCTCGAAGAACATCCTGTCGCGATATCGGCAAGCGGCACAAATCATTTTCCCGGAACACCTGAAAACCTCGCTTTCGTGACGCTATTCTATGACTCTGGAGTCATAGCGCACACGAATGTGAGTTGGCTTGCGCCGGTAAAGGTTCGCCAAATTCTTATGGGCGGTAGCAAGAAAATGATCACCTACGATGACTTGCAACCAAGCGAAAAAATCAAGGTTTATGACAAAGGCGTCAGTTTTACCGACGATCCGGATGAAATACAGCAAATGCGGGTTGGTTACCGTACCGGCGACATGTGGGCCCCCCAATTGGACGGTGCCGAAGCTTTGAAGCTGGAATCTGAACATTTTGTTGACTGCATTCAAAATAGTGTGACGCCGCAAACCGACGGAGTTCTGGGGTCTCGTGTCGTTGAATTGATCGAAGCGGCGACACGATCGATGCAGAATCGTGGCGAAACAATTCATATCGATATCCAGGAGTAGCCGGCATGATTCCATTCGTTGATTTGAAAGCACAATATTCCGGAATTCGCGAGGAAGTTAACGCAGCGATCCAGGGCATTCTCGACTCGTGTCAATTCACATTGGGTAGCGAAGTTGCCGCATTTGAAGATGAGTTTGCCGCCTACTGTAATGTTCAAAATGCGGTGGGTGTAAATTCAGGTACCAGCGCATTGCACCTGGCTTTACTTGCTGCTGATATAGGGCCTGGTGACGAGGTAATCACGACACCGTTTACATTCGTGGCTACTGTCGCCTCCATATATTACTCCGGAGCGACGCCAGTGCTCGTGGATATCGATCCTCGTACTTTCAATATCGATCCGGAGAAAATTGAGGCGGCAATTACAGAGAAGACGAAAGCGATCATGCCGGTGCACCTCCACGGCCTGATGTCCGACATGGACCCGATTCTAGCAATCGCACGCAAACATAGTTTGCTAGTGATTGAGGACGCCGCGCAGGCGCACGGCGCAGAATACAAGAATCATCGCGCAGGACAAATGGGCGATATGGCATGTTTCAGTTTTTATCCCGGCAAGAACCTCGGTGCTTATGGCGAAGCCGGGATGGTCGTAACGGACAATCCGGAATACCTGCGCAAGCTACGTATGTTGCGAGATTGGGGTGCCGAGGTAAAGTACGAACATGTCCTGAAAGGTTATAACTACCGGATGGAGGGCATTCAGGGTGCTGTTCTTCGAGTCAAGCTGAAGTACATCGAGGAATGGACGGAAAGTCGCCGCGCCGCTGCATCCCATTATGATCGATTTTTTGCCGGGAGCGGTTTAGTGACGCCCTACAGTTCGCCGGATTACCGCCACGTATATCACGTATATGCGATTCGAGTCTCGAACCGCGAGTTGTGTCAGAAATCGTTGCAGGAACAAAACATTCAGAATGGGATCCACTATCCGATCCCGGTGCACCTCTTACCGGCGTATTCGGACCTCGGGTATAAATCCGGTGACTTCCCGCACGCGGAATTGGCGGCGAATGAAGTACTTTCATTGCCAATGTTCCCGGAGATCACGCGTGAGCAATGCCAAACGGTGGCGCAGGCTGTCAAGGATTCGGCACTTGCAGGCATCGCCAAGGTCTCGTGACGCATCGCGTTATGCCAACAACGGAAAAGACGCTGGAGCGTGCAAACGAAAAATTGCCATTACTAATTTTTCCGTTCAACGGTAACGGTATAGAGGCAGTTGACTGCGCGCACACATCGCATCGTGTCATCGGTTTCGTCGATGACGAAGAGGGCAAGTGGAACGCGAGATTCAATGGCATTTCCGTCACTGGGCGTGCGGCTCTTGCGGAGTTTTCAGAAAGTCAGGTATTGGCCGTACCGGGTAGTCCGACGTCGTTTCGGATAAGGCAGCAGTTGATTGATGGACTGGAGATCAGGTCAGAAAGGTTCGCCACTGTAATTCATTGCGCAGCATCGATATCGCCATGTTCGACGATAGGATTCAACTTTCTCGCCATGGCCGGGACAGTAGTAACGAGCAATGCGTCAATCGGCAATCATGTCTGCATATTGCCAAATTCGGTTGTGCACCACGATGCAACAGTTGGAGATTGGACCCTGATTGGGTCCAATGTAAGTATTGCCGGCGGGGTTCGCGTTGGTGAAAACTGTTATATCGGAAGTGGCAGTAGCATCAAGAACGGGGTCGTGATCGGCGACGGGGCGTTGATCGGTTTAGGAAGTACTGTAATCTACGATGTGCCGGCCGGCGGGATTGTCGCGGGGAACCCAGCGCGCGAGATCTGCAAGCGATCAATTGGACCAGGGAATGAAGAAACATGAAAATTGAAGGCTCGAATATACTTGTAACCGGCGGCTGTGGTCTGGTCGGTTCTACCACTATCGATATCCTGCTTAGGGATTATTCTCCTGCCCGAATCGCGATTCTTGACGATTTGAGTCGAGGAACGGAAAGTAATGTGGTGGATGCGCTTAAGGATCCGCGCGTTGAGTTGATCAAAGGCGATATTCGGGACGCAGACGTCGTGCGGAAATACACGGATGGAATGGATGCGGTCATTCACATGGCCACATTAAGAATTACTGCCTGTGCGGAGGAACCTCGAGCTGCCCTTGAAGTTATGTGCGATGGCAGTTTCAACGTTCTCGAGGCAGCGCATTTAGCAGGCGTGAAGAAGGTTGTTACGGCTTCATCGGCGTCCATCTATGGTTTGGCGGATGTCTTCCCGACTGTGGAGGGACACCACCCATACAATAATCGCACGTTGTATGGTGCTACGAAGATTTTCCTCGAAGGGCTACTTCGCTCCTTTAATGATATGTACGGGTTGCCGTATGTTGCTCTGCGTTATTTCAATGTTTACGGCCCGAGGGTAGACATTCACGGCAAGTACACGGAAGTACTGATCCGTTGGATGGAACGGATCGCGTCCGCTCAGGCTCCTTTGATCTTAGGCGACGGAACTCAGACGATGGACTTCGTGTACATCGAGGATGTCGCACGGGCAAATATTTTGGCACTTGAATCGGAGCTCTGTGACGATGTTTTCAATATTGCCAGTGGCACCGAAACCAGTCTGAACGATCTGGCAGCAGCGTTACTTAACGTGATGGGCTCTGATTTGCAGCCTGAGTATGGGCCTGAAAGGTCGGTCAACCCCGTGTCCAGGCGTCTGGCCGATACTGAAAATGCAGAGAAGAAACTCGGATTCAGGGCGACCGTTGGTCTGGAGGAAGGCCTTACCCAAATGGTCGCTTGGTGGCGTCGTCAAAAGGAAAAGCAGTCATGATTCCGATTGCGCAACCGGTTATGGGAGAGGCGGAAGCCGATGCCGCGCGCAGGGTGATCTTGAGTGGTTGGACCACGCAAGGCCCAGAGGTTGCAGCTTTCGAACAGGAATTCGCCGAGTTTGTCGGAGCGCCGCATGCATGTGCTGTCTCCAGTTGCACAACCGCACTTCATCTTGCGCTCCTGGTCGCGGGTATCCAGCCCGGTGATGAAGTAATTACGGTCAGCCACTCGTATATCGCGACGGCAAATGCGATCCGGTATTGCGGCGGCAAGCCGGTATTCGTCGACATTTGTCCTGATACGTTCAATATTGACCCGTCACTGATTAAAAGATCTATAACGAAAAATACCAAGGCAATATTGTGTGTGCATCAAATGGGGATGCCCTGCGATTTGTCGGCAATTATCGAACTTGGGAAAAAGCATTCTATTCCGGTCATTGAGGACGCTGCCTGTGCGGCCGGTAGTGAAATCAAGTTTGATGAAGCTTGGGAGCGTATTGGCAAACCACATGGCGACCTGGCTTGCTTTTCCTTCCATCCCAGGAAGCTGGTGAATACCGGCGATGGTGGAATGATTACAACTTCGAATGCAGAATGGGACCGTCAACTGCGTTTATTGCGTCAGCACGGCATGAGTGTTCCCGACACTGTACGCCACAGTGCCAAGCAGGTGACATTCGAATCCTATCCAATAGTCGGATTCAACTACAGGATGACCGACATTCAGGCTGCAGTTGGCCGTGAACAATTGAAACGATTACCCAAAATAATCGAGGCGCGCAGGAGACTGGCAGACACCTACCGGACTTTGCTTGCAGCCGTACCCGACCTGATTTTACCGCCTGAGGGAGGCGACGTCCGCAGCAATTGGCAAAGCTATTGTGTTCGGCTGCCAGATCACTGCAACCAAACGGATGTCATGCAAAGCATGCTTGACCAGGGAATTTCGACGCGACGCGGAATCATGTGTAGCCACCGAGAGCCAGCGTATGCAGGTACGTCTGTCGATGGTGCGCTTGAGCATTCGGAGAGGGCGCAGGATCGCTGCATACTATTGCCCTTGTACCCGCAGATGACGAGGTCCGACCAAGAGCAAGTGTGTAGCGCTTTGAAACAAGCTTGCTTGCCGTAAAGCCCTCTGGCCCAATCGCGTGAGCAGATCATCCAGGATACTCAAGAATGTCGCGAGTAATTGGGTTGGCTTTGCAGTCAACGCGGCTGTAACTCTTGTTCTCACTCCCTTCATTTTGCGTGAACTCGGCGAAGCGCGATATGGAATTTGGATACTGACGTCAAGTGTTATTGGTTATTATGGAATGCTCGACCTCGGATTCAGGGCCGGGGTTAATCAATACCTGACGCGAAGTATCGCCGTACCCGATTTCGACCGCGCAAGCGATGTAATGAGCACCGCAGTGGTCGCCCTGTCCGGGCTCGGTATCGGGTTAGCAGTGGTCAGTTTAGGTGTCGCTTATACCGTTCCAGAGATTTTTGATTTACCGGCAAATACCAGGCACGAAGCGTTCTGGTGCATTTTGATCGTTGGGTTTACCGCGTCAATCCAGTGCATACTTTCTCCTTTCTCAGCTGTTTTCGTTGCTGTACAGCGTTTTGATCTATCAAACATTATTGGAATTACGGCACGCCTTTCGATGGCGGTAGGCATTTACTTCGCGCTGAGTTCAGGATTCGGGTTGATTGGCGTAAGTATCGCGACTGGCTGCGGTACGATCCTTGATTATTCAGCAAGGTATTTCGTCGCGAGGCGACTTGTACCGCAGCTGGAATTATCGAGGCGTCGCTCCAGTCTCAATCAATTGCGGGATATTGGCTCGTTCGGCCTTTGGAATTTCCTCATTGAAGTGAGTCGTTACGTATATATGCATCTGCAACCATTGTTGATAGCGATCATGCTGCCGATATCTGCAGTTGGATATTATGCGCTGGCGGCGGGTCTTTGGCAGCAGGTAAATGGCTTGTTCGGTCCCATAGGCCAGGTTCTGTATCCTGCAGCCGCAGGAATGGACGTAAGGGGGGAGCGTGATGCGTTGCGGCGATTGTACTCCGATGGCTCGCGTTTACTACTGCTCGTAGTTATTCCAGCGGTTTTGGTTGCGTTTTTCTGGGCCGAAGATTTCTATCGACTCTGGATCGGCGAGAAGTATATTGTCGGGGACGAGTATTCTTCAGTCGCGCTATTGCTTCAGATCCTGTTGGTCGGCACCGTTCTGTCTTACTCATCGAACGTGGCCGGACAAATCTTATTAGCTGGCGGATTTATAAGATCGCTGGCACTGGTACAGATTTCCGGCGCGGCAATAAATCTGACGGCCAGCCTCCTGTTAATTAGTAATTTTCAACTCATAGGTGTAGCTCTCGCCAGTGTTTTTGCAGTAGTGGCCGTTGATGTGATCGGAATCCCTATTTTGCTCGCACGACATGTGGGTATGAGTGTTCGTTCATTCATTATCGCTTCCTGGTCCAGGCTTGCGATTGTATCTATTCTTCTGCTGTTGCTATTTCCGGCGATCAGGGAGTTTGGAAACATTGATGGCTGGAGGACCTTGTTGATACATGGTTTTGTTGCTGGCTTTACGGGATTACTGGTCGTCTTCGTTTTTGGGTTAAAACCTGAAGAGAGGCAGTATTTCAGGAAACTGCGTACCGGTAAATAGTGGTCGATACTCGATCATCGATTGAATGGGTTGTGAGAAAAACTTGTCTGATAATAGCGACTTCGATACCGAGACAACTGCCTTTCTGCGCTTGTGCAGCGAGCATTATGATCAACTAGTAGATCATCTATCTTATGTGCGACGGCGGACGAGCGCAGAAGCGACGGCTAGCTGGCTGGAATTGATAGCCGGCTTTGCTGGAATGCATCATCCAGGACGATTTTCGGACGGGTCAATCGACAATGTCGCGATTGAGCTTGGTAGTGAATTGGGTCCGGCAAGGAGTGCGATACCAGGGCCGCTTTTCTGCGGTAATTCAGAAAGGAAAAACGCGAAACCTCGATTCCGGGTTGTGCATGTCGTTACGATTGCCCTCGAGATAAGCGGATATACAAAGATGCTGGCGCGTTGGATTCGGAAGGACCCGGACTCGCGGCATTCCTTAATATTGACTCGACAAGGAAGCACGCCAATCCCCGCGGGTCTCGTCGCCGCTATCGACGCATCCGGCGGGCAAATAATTGCATTTTCCGATGAAAGCCCAATTCTCGAAAGGGCGGCATGGCTAAGAGCTGTTGCCGCGGGGCTCGGCGATTTCGCAATCATGCATTTGATTCCGGATGACATAATTCCGGCCATCGCGTTTTCTGACCAGACAAATATTCCAATCGCATTTGTTAATCTTGCCGACCAGTGCTTTTGGTTGGGCAGCGGAGTCTCTGACGCGATAATTAACCTTCGGGATATCAGTTTTGCTGCGAATCAAGAGTTGCGATTCACAAGGAATAACTTGTCAGTTCTTATTCCTCTGGATGATGTCGGGGACATGTCGAGAGCGAACGCTCGAAAAGCCTTGGGAATATCAGATGCGTGCACGATGTTGCTTACGGTAGGGCGGGCTGTTAAATACTCGCCATCGGGTCGCCAGAATTTCTTTCAAACCGTGGATGATATTCTGGCGGCGAACGCGCAAGCGGAACTATATATTGTTGGGGTTGGAGAGGACGACCACGTTGGGAATATCAACTATCGTTGCCGTGACCGAATGCACTTTGTCGGTCCAGTTGCGGATGCGACCCTTTACCAGGTGGCTGCGGATATTTATCTTGAAGGTTTTCCGTTCGGCTCGCAAACTGCGCTTCTCGAAGCCGTATTACCGGGAAGACCCTGCGTGCGTGCGGTGGCCCCGCGATCTCCTTTACTAGCGGCAAGTGATATAGCTTTGGATGGAGTCGCAATGGTTCCATGCGACGAGCAAGCTTACATTGACCAGACTAGCCAGTTCGTAACCGAGGAGGTGACCAGGGAGGAGGTGGGTTCTGAATTGCGAAAGCGGGTTCTACTCCATCATGTCGAAGAAAACTGGGGCGCCGAGCTTTATAGGACCTACGACGCAATTTCCAAGATCAAGCACCAACCGTGTAGTATTCCAGTGACGGTCGGGTCCGCGCGAACCGTTGATCTTGCGATTAGCGAATATCACAAAACACGCTTCCGGGATCCTATTACCGAGTCGTTGATGCAGACACTCATTCAACGAAGTATTCTGGATGCGGCTTTTTCTCTGCGGCAGCGCAACCATTATCGCGACTCGCTTAGCTTTGCGAGGTTAGCAAATGCCAAAACCGGATGGAGCGCCTATTCGTTGGCTTTCGTAATTAAGTTGTTGCCGCACTATATTGTCAACAAGATCTCAAATCGGTGAGAGATGATAGATTTCGCCATCTGAATTACGGAAGCGATATGTCGGAAATGAAAAGATACCGATGAGTTCTGGAAGAAAATCATGTGAGTTCGTATCCAGTCGGGCTGCAGCTTCCGAGGTCAGGCCTGGGTTTTTGATCACGCTGCCTTGGGATATTCGACGACCGGGAGGCGTCACGAACGTCGCAAGCAACGTGGGTCGTGAGTTGGCGGCCGGAAGTGTCGTCCGGCCGGTATTTCTTGTGATTGACTGGGATACAGAGGGCATTCGTGAGGATCATTTTCATGGAATTCCACTTATTCATGGACGTCTGGACTGTCCGTTGAGCGAACCAAGGCCCGCGCGTTCGCTGGTCGCATTCATACTTCGACTTCCTGGGAACTTGCGCCGATGGTCCAAGGTACTTAAGAGATTGAATGTTAGATTCGTCAATATGCACTATCCAGATTTGACCGGACTACTTTTCGTGATTATGCGAAAACTGGGTCTGTTCAACGGAGCACTTATTTTGTCGTTCCATGGTTTGGATGTTGAGGCGGTGAGGTCGCACGGAGTTTTCGGTAAGTTGTTGTGGCGATATCTTCTGAATAACAGTGATCGGATTGTAACGTGTTCCGCCGATCTCGCCACTCGATTGAAATTAGCGGCACCCTACATTACGACTGGCATTGAAGTTATTCACAACGGTATTGATGAAGAAGAATTTCGAACGGAATCTTTACGGGTAGCGGATCCAATTGCTGACCGTGACCCCTATATATTGAACGTTGCGACTTTCGAGCGAAAAAAGGGGCAGGATGTTTTGTTGGACGCGTTCTTCGCTCTGGATCAGAGGTTTTCGGAGTATCAGCTAATCTTGGTAGGGGCAGACGGTCTGTTCCTGGACGATATTCGCACGAGGATCGACAATGAAGATACAGAGGCGGGAAGGAAAGTCAGCATAGTTATTGACGCACCTCACAGTACAGTGCTTGAAATCATGGCGGGCGCTTCAATATTCGTGCTCCCATCCCGTGCCGAACCATTCGGGATCGTGTTACTCGAAGCTGGATTGTCGTCGGTACCCGTCATTGCAAGCCGGATCGGGGGGATTCCGGAAATCATCACGCATGACGAGAATGGAATTCTAGTGGAGCCAGATAATGTCCAGGAATTACGAATTGCGCTTGAAATGTTGCTGTCAAACACGGCGGTGGGCACGACTCTTGCCGCGCAACATTATCAACGGGTGGTCGAGCGTTTCACATGGAAGTCCTGTGCATCGAAATACACGGACTTGATCGGCAAGGTACCTTAATTGACGAACTTCACGAAGATTGTCGATTTATTTTACGACGGTAGCGCAGCGTAATTCTTAAGGGGTTGAAAATGTTGGGTTTCGCGAATCTGGCTCGAAAATTGCTGGATTATGCAAACACACGTGCAACAAAGTTTGCTCGAGGATCGTCGGAAGCAAACGTTTTTGAGGAGCCCATAATGAAGAATCGGATAAAAATAACAGCAGCACTTACAGGCTTGATTCTCGCAGCGTCCGCCTTCGCACATGCCCCATCCGGTGCAATATTCACTACGCTTTCGGACGGGAGTGAGGTAAATCTCAATCAGTTCCCGTCGAAGGAGTCAGTCTACCTGGATGGCGGGCCGGGGCCCGGTGCACCTCAAACCGCGGCAGGCCTGGACGACGGCACTTACGTTTTTCAAGTCACTGACCCGTCAGGTAGGGTTCTGTTGTCAACGGATAATGCGCGTTGCCGTCAGTTTACGGTCAGCGATGGCATTATCGTCGCTGTGGTTGCGACCGGGTGTGAGCATTTGACGGGTCTTGACGTCGACCATGGTGCCGCGACGGTGCAACTCTTTCCCTATCTCGACACGCCCAACCCCGGTGGCGTCTATAAAGCATGGATAGTCGAACTAAGCGATTTCCTGGAGGGATGCGCTGAGCTTGGCGAAGCTAATGGCTTGGATGTAGTGGATTGCGGCCGACGGGGCGGCAACTTTCATGGGTTCGATGGTGGCCACCATAAGACCGATAACTTCAAAGTCGATAACGGGCCGGCCAGTGAAATCGATACACGGTTCTTCGACCATGACACAGGCGAACTATTGCTTGGGCTCGGCGTTACCTGGATCGATACGGTTGGCGGACAGAATAAGAAGTGGTCCTACTACGCGCCCGAGCTTCTCGTTTTCAGCGAAGCGCACGTCGAAGCTGTCGAGAACGGCAATCACCAAATCCTTGTCGTAGATCAACCGGGTTGCCAGGTTCAGGACATCCATCTTACTATTTATCATTCGAAAGGATCGAAGACGCAATTCGTTGGTCAAGGCCCACAATTAGTTTGGGTCCGTGTAAGCCCCAAATATAGCGAAGCAACTTACTGGGTTGATGTCGATTGTCATTAATGCCTGTTCGCGGCTGGCGGCAGACGGGGAGACTTTTCTAGACTACCCGTGTGCCGCTGTGCCGTACCGATAGGTGCGATTCCGCCTGCTTTATTCCGATTCAGATGAAGTATTCTTGGCAAGAAGGGTGCGAAAGAAAGCTTTCCGGGCTTGCGGTTTTTCCGTAAGCGCCGGATTGAAGTACGACAACTAAATCACCAGGAGCCAGCTCTGACATCGTGACTCGGTCTCCGAGCAAATCGAGCGGTGTACAAAGTGGTCCTACAATTGAGACGGTTTTCTGCGCCCCTGTATTGAGAACAGCGGCGACGGGGTAGTTTTTCCGGATAACCTGTCCAAAATTGCCGGACGCGGAGAGATGATGGTGCAAGCCTCCGTCACAGATCGCAAAATATGATCCACGTGATTCCTTGACCTCTATGACGCGTGTGACGTAAATGCCGGATTCTCCCACCAGATAACGTCCCAGTTCCATAATGATTTCGACGTCACCCAAGCCGGCCATAAGGCGCTCGGTAGCCCGCGTTGTCGAAGGGGTCAATGCGGCCAAGTCCAGTGGTCGTTCTTTTGGGAAATAGGGTATTCCGAGTCCACCGCCGAGATTCACAAGGGTAGTTTCGAGTTTCGTTGTGGCCGCTAGCGCCAATACCAGTTCAACTGTTTTGTCCATTGATTCTTCAATGGCCTCGGCGCGCAAATTTTGCGAACCGGAAAAGACGTGAAAGCCACGAAAGTGGAGACCCAATTGCTGAACTTCGTCGAGCATCGCAGGGACCCGTTCGGCATCGACGCCAAATTGCGACGGTCGGCCACCCATCTTCATACCCGCTGTTTTCAGTTCGAACGACGGGTTAACGCGTATCGCCACTTTGGGCTGTCGCCCGAGAGCGTTTCCAAGGGCGGCGATTCGTCGCATCTCCGTTTCGGATTCCATGTTGATCGTGATCCCGGCCTTTATAGCCGCGCTCAATTCGTCATTTCGCTTGCCGGGTCCGGCAAAGCTAACGTCATTGGGGTTGATGCCCGTCTCAAGGGCAACGTGCATCTCGCCTTCTGAAGCGATATCAAGGCCGTCGACGAGCCCGACCATGTGCTGCACTACCGATGGCATCGGGTTGGCTTTCATTGCGTAATGGAGATGCATCTTTTTCGGCAGAGCGGCGCGGAGTTCGGCGACCCTCTGCGTCATGCGTGCGCGATCATAGGCGTAGAATGGCGTCATGCCGATGTCAGCTGCGATGTCAGTTACTTTTCGTCCTCCCCACAAGAGAACGCCGTCTTCATACTCGAGCGCCTCTAGAGCTGCGTGTGTGAGTTCTAATTGTTCGATCATGAAAGGTCATCCTGAAACAGGCCTTCGAGATCTTCGCTTAACCGCCGCCGGTCGATCTTGCCATTCGGGTTTCGCGGTAACGCGTCGCACCAGACGATTTTCTGGGGCACCATGAAATTCGGGAGTTCCGTTCGACAGGCGTGCATGATCTTGCTGTCTGAATTTTCCTCGGATGATTCAGAATGGGCTGCGATCACGACGGCCTGCCCGAGGTCTTTGTGAGGGATGCCGATCGCCGCACATTCTTTTACCAACCCGGTGTTATAAATGACTTCCTCAACTTCCGTCGGGCTAATTCGGTATCCGGACGATTTGATCATGTCGTCTTTTCGACCAACGAAATAGAGGAATCCCTCTTCGTCTTTAACGACAGTGTCGCCGGACCATACGGCAATTTCCTGAAAGGGCAGTTCGACCATCTGTTGAGGGACTGGACGAAATCGCTGTGCAGTTCGCTCCGGATCGTTCCAATAGCCTAATGAAACCAATGCGCCACGATGGACTAATTCGCCTGGCTCCCCTGGCGAGCACTGTGAGCCGTCTTCCCGAACGACCAGTATCTCCGCATCGGGAATCGCCTTGCCGATAGATGTTGGTCGATTGTCGAGTTCTTCTGGCGGCAAATATGTCGATCGAAATGATTCGGTCAGCCCGTACATCAGAAACGGCCTGGTCTGTGGAAGTTTTTCACGAAGCTTGTTCAAGGTTGCGGTAGGCATCGCCCCACCGGTGTTCGCAATGTAACGCAGACTATTGACGGCGTCTTCGGGCCATTCGAGTGTCGCGAGTTGATTCCAGAGCGGCGGAACGCCGGTCAACCCCGTCGCTCTGTGCCTGGCGACAGCTTTGACGACATCTCTTGGCAGCAGGTAGTCCATCAACGCTATTGTTGCACCGACAGAAAAGCCCGTTGTCATCTGGCTGAAACCGGCATCAAACGAAAATGGCAACACGGCGAGGATTGTGTCGTCTGCGGTATTTTCCAGATAGCTCGCAACGCTGACCGCGCCATTCGTCATGTTTCTGTGCGAGAGGACGACGCCCTTTGGTTTTCCGGTGCTTCCGGACGTATAAAGAATTGCGGCAACATCGTTGTCGATGCGGTCGGCGAATTTTCTGGATCCAGAACCCCCAGTCATGAATCCCGACCAGTCCAGCTTTTCAACATGTGGCACGGTTAGGTCGCCCTGCTTATCGTCAATAGTCACGATATGACGAAGCGAGCGACACCCATTCAACGCCTCCTCAAGACCTTGTGCCTGCGCCGCGGTGGTTATCAAAACAGTGCATGCACAATCATTCAGTATATGTTGCACCTGAGCGGGCTTTAGCACCGGGTTGACAGGTACAAACACGCCGCCGGCCATGCTGACAGAGAAATAGGCAACGACACACTCAATACGCTTATTCAAATAGATGGCGACACGTTCACCCGCAGTGAGTCCCAGTGACGAAAATCCGGATGCGGCTACAGAAACCTGCTCCGCGAGGTCGGCGTAGGTGAGTGTTTCGTCGGATCTTACGAGGGCCGTGTTCGAGCCGTGGCTAGCAACCCGATCCAGGATTAGATGATGAAGCAACATTAGTGGTGATCAACCTGCTGTGGATTCATGAACGGAAGATTGAGCTGGGAAAATACCATAGCTGCCGCAATTGTACGTGATCTACGTTCGATATCGCGCTTACCGAACCGTGCCGGTCTCGAAGTTATCGTTGCCAGTTGCCCCGTCATCCACGTCACATTTCAACGAATTCGGCGGTGTATACTTGGCCACCTCACTATACGTGGTGGCGTCTACCGGATTGACGGAAATGTCACTATTATTGCAATCGGCACGGCGGTTCAGCCTATTACAATTCGGGCCAAGTCCGGCGACATCTGCGAATTCCGGTGGTACTTAGCTAACAATGCTGACATGGTTGCCGGAAATTACACGGGCGCCCCGCCAACTGCCCCCTATCCGGCCGGGGGGCTACACGTTTCAGACAGTTGGCAATCCAGGCTGGAGCATTACCGCAGGTTTCAAAGATTCACGCGGTGCTGATTTGCTCCCGATGCCGCCAGAAATTCTTCAGGCGGAGTAAAAAAATCGCCTAGTTAACAGTCTTGGTTGCGACGTTGGAAAAACCGCTTTCGACCTCCGCCGAATTTATTGCCGTTGCTACAAAGTAGTATGTATTTGGCGAAAGATTGTCGACTACGTAACTACTGATGCCTGCCGTGTCAACGCGAATTTGATTGGGATAGTTTCCCTGCGACAGGCCGTAGTAAATCTTGTAAGCCATCAGGTCGTTGAGCGAACTGCCGTCCTCATTCTGCGTGGGTGGTGTCCACGATAATGTTACCGATCCGGTAGACACCTGGTTTACGGCAACTGAGAATTGGGGCAAAGACGCGGTCGCGGTTCCGTCAGATACTGAGATCAATATGTCGCCGTAGGTACCAATATCGCCCATAGTGGGGGTGCCGGAAAGTACCCCGGTGTTTGTGTTGAAACTGGCCCACGATGGTTGGCCCGAAACCGTAAAGGATAACGTATCACCGTCGGGATCAGATGCGACGGGCGCAAAAGAATACTGTTCGGCAATCGTGACACTCGTCTGAGGTGATCCTGATATTGTCGGCGCCGAGTTGCCAGTTGGTGGCGGTGTTGGCGGCGGCGACACGTTTTCTTCCGGGCTCTCTGAAGAATCAAGGCAACCCACAACTGTCGCGCAAATCGCGATCTGAAGTAGCAATGAAGCCGTTCTCGTGTTTCTAAATTTCATCGTGCTTTCCTTAAAGTCGTCATGACCGACAATTTGCATCAGCGTTTCGTGCTATTAAATTAATCTGACCGTTTGTAACTTCGTCCATATGGCGAACTGCCAGTCCGCCACAGGGTGGTCTGAATTACGATTGCGATTGCGTTAATGTCGGCTTGACGCCTTAGGTGAACGAATGTCCACAGTCATTTTCGGCAACCCCGCCATCGTAGGTTAAGAAACCCGTAGACCGGTGGCTTTGCGTCCCCACCTTTCGATGGGTTTGCTTTTTACCCTTCAATTATTACTCCTTTCAACGGGCGCTGGCAATTCAATTTGTCACACAAGAGTCGATTATCATTTCAATTTGTGGGCTGGGTCACAAAACTTCGCCCGCAACTGGGGAAAGGCTCGCAATCAAGCCACACGCAACTCCAAAGCAATATGCGTGCCGAATTATTTTTATCTCTTTTTAACAGTAAGTTATGGTTCACTTGTGAGGTCGGTTGATACTAACTTACCGGGGTTGACGCTTGAGACTGTCTCCGTTTATGCACACAGTCCTGAGCCCCTGTTTCTAATGGGCTTGTAAGTTCATGATTTCAATATCGACAAGCCCTGTCGCCAATTGGTGACAGGTGACAATTGGATTGTTGCATGTCGAGTAACCGCCGGTTCCGATCGTCGAAGCCAAAACCTGAGTCCCGGTGATGCCGGGCGAGTGCATCGGCTGTTCGAAGGTTCTGTTAGACTGCGCGGCGGTTACTCATTAACTAAGCCGAGGCAGATGACTGTTAGAACCCGATTCGCGCCCAGCCCCACCGGCGTGCTGCACCTTGGCAGCGTTCGTACAGCGCTTTTCTGCTGGCTATACGCGCGTCACAATGGTGGCGAATATATATTGCGTATTGAGGACACCGATCGCGAGCGCTCCACACCGGAAAACGTCGACGCAATTCTCGACGGTATGGCCTGGCTGGAGATGGAGGCTGACGAAGGGCCGTTCTTTCAGACCCAGCGATTTGATCGCTACCAGGAAGTCATCGATCAATGGCTGGCGGAGGGTAAGGCCTACCACTGCTATTGCACGAAGGAAGAGCTTGCGGAGCTGCGGGCGGGCCAAATGGAGCGGGGCGAGAAAACCCGCTATGATGGCCGCTGCCGTGACAGAACCGACGTGCGAGAGGGCGTTGAGCCGGTTGTGCGTTTCAAGAATCCGCTGGACGGGGAGGTCGTCATAGAGGATATGGTTCGAGGCACGGTGGTTTTTCAGAATACCGAACTCGACGACCTAATCATCGCCCGCTCGGACGGTACGCCGACTTACAATTTCACTGTGATTATTGATGATTGCGACATGCGTATTACACATGTGATTCGCGGCGACGATCACCTCAACAACACACCGAAGCAGATGAACATGCTCGCCGCTTTGGGTGCTGGCGTTCCGGCCTATGCTCACTTGCCAATGATCCTCGGGCCCGACGGCGCAAAACTCTCAAAGCGACACGGCGCGGTCGATATTCGAGACTACCGGGAGCAGGGCTACCTGCCGGAGGCGATGTTAAATTACCTGGTTCGTTTGGGTTGGTCGCACGGCGACCAGGAGATTTTCTCGGTCGAGGAAATGGTCGAATACTTCGACATCGCCGATGTGAATCAATCGGCATCGTCTTTTAATCCGGAAAAGCTGCTGTGGATCAACCAGCAGCACATTATCGCGGCCCCGGCAGAGAAGCTTGGGGAAGCCTTGCGACCTTATCTCAAGAAAATGGGTCTTGATCCGATGCAGGGGCCGAGTCTCGCGGACGTGGCCAACGTATACAGGGAGCGCGCCGAAACCCTGGTCGAAATGGCGGAGGGCGCCCGGTATTGTTTTGAAGACTTCTCGGAGATTGATGCCAAGGCCGCCAAAAAGAACCTGCGACCCGTTGTTCTGGAACCATTGCAGGCGGTTCGAGACGCCTTCAAGGCGCTCAATTCCTGGGACGTTGCGGCGATTGATGAGGCCATTCATTCGGTCGCCGCAGCGTACGAAATCAACCTCGGCAAGTTGGGTCAACCGCTCAGGGTTGCGGTCACCGGGGGGGCCGTTTCGCCGCCAATTGACTCGACCGTTTGGCTGGTCGGAAAAGAGCGCACTATCCAGCGCTTGGATCATGCACTGGAGCTGGTAAAAATAAGGGCTGCGATCAGTTGACAGCCCACGCCTGTGCCCGTAAAGTGCGCGGCTCCGTTGGGGCTATAGCTCAGCTGGGAGAGCGCTTGCATGGCATGCAAGAGGTCGGCGGTTCGATCCCGCCTAGCTCCACCAAGTCCTTTCGGTAATTGGAAATAGTCCTGCGTCCCCATCGTCTAGAGGCCTAGGACACTGCCCTTTCACGGCGGCAACAGGGGTTCGAATCCCCTTGGGGACGCCACCTTAACCCCAGTACCGGTTAGGGTGGCCATGTTCGGGACGAGCATCAGCTCCTCGCCATCGAACGTGGCTGATTCGATCAATTGCCGAAATACGGCCTTTCTTTTGTCCATGGTTCCACCCTCTAGGTTGGTTCTCCATTCATTTGCAAAATCGTCCAGATCAGCTCTGCTCATTGAGAGAAGCTTCGGTCGATCGACCTTCTCATGATCGGTGAGCCGAAGTTCCAGATCCTGCCGCTCGTCCTCTAACGCATCGATACGCTGAATTAGTGGTCGCCGATGTTTGACCTCAGTCAACATTCCGGCGAGCTCGCCGATCTGCCTATCCACGTCTTTGATCTCTTTCCGAAGCTGTTGGAGCAGGTGATTCTGCCGAGGCTGGTTCGCCTCGAAAAGAGTCCTTATCTCGGTTTGCAATTCGACTAATGCGTCGCCGGTAAAGATGTTCGTAAATACTTCGTCCAGTACTGCTCGTTCAAGCGTTCCTTTGTTGATGCTTCGTACACCGCACCGATCATGGCATCGGTAGTAGCCACCATCGCCATCAATATTGGAGCCGCATTTACACGTCATCAAACACGACAATAGGTAGTGATTTCGCCTGAATCGAGATTGTCTGTTCTTTTGTTTATCGCGTTCCCGAAATATCGCCTCAGCCTCCTCATCGGAAATGGCGGCCTCGTGCGTGTCGCGATGTATCTCCCACTCATCGCGTGGCCTGTACCTGCCTGTGCCAGATCCGGAGTAGGCACCGTCGACGAACTCCTTGTGACGATTCCAAACTGTATGACCGGCATAGGTGAGGGCGCTATCTTCAAGATAGACCAGTGAGGAGTAGGGGACTTTGATTGTCATTCTCGACTGCAGATCTCGGCGAGACTCTCCGCGAGCTCGACCTTTTAGGTAGTTCTGGACCTCGATGAAAGTCTTGTTGTCCGGTACAAGCTTACTTTTTGTCAGTGGCTGTCCTTCGCGCATGCCGACGACCCGTTTGTCCAACTTGTATCCCAGAATCGCACGGCCACCAGCGCGCCAACCCTGCTTAATATTCTCCCGCATGCCCCGCAGTCCATCGATCTTTGATTTCTGACTGTGAAACTCGTCGAAGGCCTCCATCAGGCTTTCGATAATGGGGTCGAGGATTGTGTCGGTCTTTGGGAGCTTCAGGAATATGAGCTCCACACCCAGGGATTTCAGCAAATGTTTGTAGAGCTGTGCATGGTATTGCCGGCGCGAAAAGCGGCTGGTGTCGTAACAATAGAGAACTCGAAATTGGCAGTCCTTTTTCTTCGCTTCCGCGATCATGGCCTGGAACCCTGGCCGGTCATCCGTTTTGGCTGATTCAACCCGATCACTGAATTCGACGACAACAATGTCGCCGGACTGAGACGCAAACTTTCTTAACTCGCGGCCCTGAGAGTCGACGCTGACATCGTGTCGGTCTTTGGAGCTTCGCAGGTAGAGTGCCGCTTTTCGTGCCATTCCAAGAAATCCTCAGCGAGTAATTGAATTACGGTTTTTGGCACGCGGAGCTTCTGAGCGGCTCGGACATTGACGCATCTCGGTTGTCCCTTCATTGATCACTGAATGTCACTATCAACGCGCGTATGCTGCCATGAGCCTTCACACCTACTCGCATTTGAGAGGCGTTAGTCTTGCACATATCATACAAATTACTGTCGCGGTGATACGGTTTCATATAGAATTCATTTCTTGCAAATAGAATGATAATTCTTAACTCTAAGCGCAAAAATACCACTTAGAATTGAATTCTGCAAGCAATTATTGAATTTAGAATGGAAATATTTCACATAGGATGAAATTCATACCGAAATGATTAAGTGCAAGCTCTGGGTTCTGATGGGTGAGCGCAAGCTCAACGTGACTGAACTTGCTCGTGAGACGGGCTTGCCGCGCAGTAGCATCGATGCGCTCTACAAAGATGAGGCGCAGCGCGTTGACCTGGGCGTCATAGATCGGCTGTGTGAGTATTTCGGTTGTGAAATCGGCGACTTGCTCGAAAGAACCGCGAACTGAGCATCCGCGTATCGGTGATTTGATTCCGCCCCTGGCCACCAAATTCCTTATGTTTCAATAATATACGAGCGATCGTAAAGTTACGTTTTTCGGCGGGTACAGTATAGGTACAGTGCTTTGTCGCGAGGAACTCACAATGGCGACAATCGTAAAGACACGGTCAGGGAAATCGAAAGCGGTTATTCGCGAGCAATGCTGGCCGACGAAGTGCAAATCATTTCGCCTGAAGCGAGATGCGACTGATTGGGCGAGGCAAACCCGAGACCAAATGGTCCGCGACCTTCATATTGATCATGCTGACGATACTTCTAAGCTTCGATAGCAGTGAAGACTTACTCTCAGCCGAGCATCGTTCTGAGCAATTTGTAGCTCGAATTTTGGTTCATGATGTTTGATCGACGCGATCGGATAGCTTTAGATCTGGCGTACCCCACGTCGGCGGTAGAGACAGTGCCAGCCAGCTATTCGGCACCGTCTCCACATCCGCTAAAACCTCTATCGTTTCTTGCCTTTTTGAGCCAACGTGCTACCTGCTGCAGACTTTGAGGCTTTACTGGTCCGACCGTCGCGCAGTGTTTTTGATGCTGCGGTGGCCGCCCTAGAGCTCGTCTGCTTCTTCGGTGCTTTTCGTTGCGAGAGGGCGCTGCCACCGGCCGTTTTCGAAGCTTTGCCAGTTCCTGTGCTGCGAATCGTTTTCGAGGCGGCGCTGGCGGCTTTCTTGCCCGTTACTTTCTTGTTCGTCATGATTAAATACTCCTGATTAAGTTTTATGGATCGTAAAAGCGTCTGGGACCTGGCCAAGAGGATCCTAGACATTGCACAACCATTCCGGGTCTCGATGTGCGAGATGCAATGGCTTGAACGTTTCCACCGGGTTGCAAGTCATTAATCAATAGACTTTCTATGTCGATCAACAGTGCCTTGCTCAAACGTCGGCTCGGGGCGAGGCCTATATACCCAGCTAGTGTGATGTGATGCGTCAATCCGCGCTCGCGTTTTAAGTAGCGCCAGAAGTCCGGTTTCGCTGAATAATTCCAGCGCGCGCGAATGGTTTGATTCCAGGTCAAGCCGACATAGAGAATTTCATTCTCGTCTGGCGCGACGTACGCGTACAGGCAACGCGATGCATTCCAGTCTTTGTGGTCCATTGGCAAGGCCGTCCAATCAACTCGAACCGTGAATTGATTCAATGAATCCATACTCTCGTCATCAGGCGGGTCAGTGTCTGTCGGTGGTGATACATTTTCTGCTCTTGAGCACCAGTGGGTGCGTTCCCTGCGAAACCAGGAATGAGCTCGCCTTGTGCTGATTAGGTCAGTCAAGAGGCGCTCAATGTGCTAAGCGGTGAGTGGATCTGAACGTAGCCAGGATTACGAGGATTGATCACTTTATTGATGCAAGAATCGAGAGCCCTCGGTGCACGAAGATCCAGATCAATGACCGATCGAATCGGTCCGCCCATGACCAGTTTTATAGTCTCGGCCACCATGAAAGCTGCCGCAACACAGCCGACAAACGGCGCGCCAACAGCCTTCTGCGCGAGAAGGGTTACCCCGCAAGTGTCCATGCCCTGGCGGCGAAGGGCCTCGTAAGCCGGTTGTTCGTCCGTTGTAGGGCCGTCATTTCGGTCACGAGGCCAAAGCGCTGTCGCTTCACGAGGACCGGGGAAGGTATGCAGGCGCAAAGCCTGAAACGTGGCGGCATTTGCGCCAAGTCCGGCTTCGACTACAGCCTCAAAATTTGGTTGTTCAATCGCTCGCCTAGCAATCGCGTTGTCAAAGCACGCAACAAATACACGGGGATCGTGAATACCGATGTGCATTTTTTCATCAAATCGCCGCTCACAAATTGTCGTCTGAAAACCGATCTGCTCGAGCCACTCCGCCACTGCTCTGGTTTTCCGCTGGCCAACGTGCGTATCGTCCATCAGCACCGAGGTGCTTATTGAGGACTTTGTAACGCGGTCAAAATCCTGAACTAGGAGCCGTAACTCCGCTGGGTCTGAATACGGCAGAGTAGCCAGCGTCCAAAGAAAAGCCTGACCAAGATGGCCGAGGCCGCCGATCCAAAGTTCCGAAGGAAGCTCAGTCATTGGGCGGCCATCGGAACTGGGCGACCACAACGATAGGTTAATGCTGCGATGACCTACGGCAGGGCCATCCCGACGAACGAAGCGAAAGGCCTCGTAAACCGCCAATGCCCCGGATAGTACCCCCGCCGGTGTAATACCCCATCCCTCTGCCAGCCGATCAGGCGACTTCGCCGGAACAATACCACCGCGCCAACCTTGGAAGGTCGTCGAAATCGCGAACGGGTGCTCGTGACAGGATTTCGCCTCACCAACTAGGATTACCGGTTCCGTGTCTGCGATCCGATCAACGCAAGTGCCGCCGAGATTCTCGACGGCGTCCTTCAGTGTGCGACCCAACCGAAGCGGGACAACAAGCTCGGCATCGAGCTCTCCGGCGACGGTAACGCCACCCAAGAACGCGCGCCTCGCCGTGTTGACTATGGTCAAAAGCGCCGTCTGCTGCACAGGGTTGCTTGCTGCGGAATTCCCTATGATAACGCCCAGTCGATAGCCCTCAAAACGTTTCAGAGCCTCGCCCAAGGTGACCGCGTTGCCAGTATCAAGGTCAAGCTTGACGAGTCGATGCAGCGTATCCGAGTCGGTGGTTTTCATGGTCTGTTTCTCCGTCATGAGAATTCCAATCGATCGCCGTTTAGCTTTGGCGCGGATCGAGTCGCCCAGCACTTGCCGCCTGTATATTCGTACACGCCAACTCGCGTTAGCGCCCAAGGTTCCCTTGCGTAGCTCGGTATGATCACTGCAACGTGTCCGCATCGACCTATCATTGGGTGGCCACGATCGGATTCACTTTGTCGTGCGCTGCCCGGATGCGTATGTACATCTGCGAGGACGCTGAGCTGCAGAGTCCTGCACTGCGTCCATAATTCTGAAAAGCGACTGCCGTTAAACTCAACAATGCCACGGGCATAAACGTTCGGATCCAGAGTTTCATAATAGACAGCATGTATAACTTGTGCGGACCGGCTATGACCGAGAAGGAACGCGCCACTCTCATGCCGCTTCTTTCCCCGCAGGCATAGCTGCTGCATCAATTCTTGCCAGAATGCGCGTGTACACCATCGGCTACCTTGATTAGGCTGCGCCATGATAATCCCTCGATTGGAGAAGTTCGTGAATGAGGGCGAGGTAACAAACCAGCCCAAGTGATGAATCCCAAAGCATTGATGCATACTGCGTCACCCAGTTGCCGTGGCCGTCAATGCTTTGTCGGTCACAGGGAATATAGAGCGCAGTACCGCCTTTCCAGTTGGGGTTGAATACGGCGCTGATCCTGGCACCCCCGTTGGGCCAAGTCTCCGCTGGTGCGACTCGGCTTAACTCCAAGTCCCACACACCGCCGGTTGCGGCTGCTTGTGGATAATTTTGGCAATCGAATCGGATCAGGTACCAGGTCTTGTCGCGTGCAGCCACATATACAAGCGCAATGTGTCCGGTCACCGACTGAAGGCGCCATCGCCCCTTGGCGACGCCGTGCAGGAACGGCGCCGCCTTCAAGTCGGCGGCTAAAGCCAATTCGTCGGGGCGCATTAGCCGTTGACCCGATCGGTTGGAACGAGATCGAACTCGATATTGCAGTTGGTGCACTCGACCAAAGAGCCGAGGTGCGCTTCGCCGTCGGGGCGCTCGTCTGTGCCTGCAATTTGCAGCGCATACTCGGTGGCATCTTCCTTGGAAATTCCGGCCTCTTTCGCCGCCCAACGTTTTAGCCGGCCGATTGTAGTGGCAGGGCTGAACTTGCGTTCGAACAGCTGGCCATTGAAATTCACAGTCACTTCGACGCGTTTACAACGACTCACGTGTAAGTAGACGGAGTCGCCGTCCGACTGGAGATGGCAGTCGATTGGCAACGGCTCATCGGTATCTTCGTAGAAGACGTGCTCCAACTCAGCAAGCTCGGGTGCTGCTTCTTTGACGATCTTGCGAATACTCGCGTAGTCGCTGTTGGTCGCCAAGACACCGAAGCGAACATCGCGCACGCCGGGACCTTGAATAAAAACATTAACGTTTTGCATGATAATTAACTCCAAATCATGTGGACAATCCCACGATGGGCGTCCTGTCATAGAGTCAATCGTCTGAGTGGCGCAAAACCGGCAATTCGCTTAGTCGATCCGCGGTACCGCCGAGCAAATAAAGAAGTGCGGGCATCGGGAGCATTTGGACTGATCCACCGCCGCTGGGAAACGGCGCGCTGAAGCGTCACGCAGCAGATGGTCTGTTCGCTCGATCCGTGACGAAAACCAGGCGTCGCCGTGTTTTACTGGCGTGACATCTTCCTTCCCAAGCTGAATGACATCAATTTGATAGCGACCACTGCCAAACCGTTTCTTTGCCAGGTGGTTGTAAGAGGCCTGCACGTTTTCGTCACCGGGGGACATCGTGCGCCCAGTTTTGAACAGCCGAATTACCGTTGTGCCATCGGGAAAGGCACCCCAATGGTGCGGGTTGAGCAAAATCTCACCGTTGGATAAGACAAGCTTAAGATCATCGCGTTCCACAGCCGGTATGCCCGCCAAGTGTCTGGCAAGCGTGCGGACGGTGGTCTCGGCTAGGCGGCGGTATTCTGGTTCGAGACTATGGTCCGTTGGGCCTTTCGTACTCCAAACCTCTTCAAGCTTGTCGAGCAGCATCGCTTCGGTAGCCTCTTCGTTGTTTTGGAGCGCCTGCAGCGCATCAATCGCCGCATAAATGCAGGCGTGAGCGCGAATAAACGGACCGTCTTTTCGGCGTGCGCTTAAGCGGAAGACCCGATCGTAAAAGTAGCGTCTTGGGCAGCTGCTCAGGGCAGTAATATCGCGCTCGGTAATGGGCGGTACTGTCAGGTGGCCCAGATTAATCGTGCCGTCGTCGAGGGCTATTGCTCGAGTCAGCGAAGTCGGGCTGACGATCTCGTCAATGGCACCAATGTGGTTGAGGTACGGTGAGCGTTTGCGTGTTCGAGTGCGCTGTTTTTTCGAACGATAGAGATGCAACTCATCCATGGCGCGGGATATCGCGACGAAAAATAGGCACTCCTGCTCTTCGTCGTGCCCATATCGACCGCCGTCGACAGGATAATAGTCCGGCTCAACAACCATTCCCGACGGGGGTTTGTTTTTTTCGCCGGAGTATTGCTTTGGAATACCGCCGTCCAGCAGCATCGGCAGATGCACGATCGGAAATTCCAATCCTTTGGCACCATGAATAGTGATCAGACGCACGGCATCAATATCAAGCGCAGCTACTGGCAACTGTCGAAGATCACGCTCCTCGTTTAAGAACAGGAGCCTCCGGATTTTGTCGAGAAACGTGTGTATTGGTAGGCCAGGTCGAAATGAGCTCACCGTACGTAACGCTCCAAATAGCTGGTATATCGCGGCCGATTTGAGCTGCACGTCGATCGAGTTTGTGTGAAACAGTCGGCGAAGATACTGACTGTTATCAAACAAGTACTGCTTGATAAGCGTGTTCGGGTGCGTGTCTCGCGTTATGCCTTTCAGATCATCGCGCAATTGCGCCAATCCCGTCATACCAGCACTACTGAGATTGCCGATGCCGTCGAGATCCTGAAGCGCGTCGATTGGCATTTGATCTCGGTGTTTGCAGGCAGCAATAAAGGAGTCGACGTCGGACAGAGGAATGCGGTAGTTATCAAAATTGGCAATACGTACCAGACCTGAGCCGCCTTCGTCTGCAACGAACGATAATAGAGACAAGAGATCGCGGACCTCTGGGCGCTCGAACAAACTTCCCAAGTGCAATACCGGAATTCCTCTCGCCTCAAGCCCTTCGGCCATTGCGCTAAGTCGATCGTTGGTGCGGCAGATAACAGCCTGCTCGCGATACGCGCTGCCCAATGCTTGGCGATCTACTATACGTTGCGCGATAACGCTGATTTCCTCTTCGTAATCGTCGGCCTCACTGAACGTGGGGAATGTGCCGGTGGACGATTTGTTGGCCTCAAGTTGCAAGGCAGTTGCTTGTGACGAGGCCTTCATCGTTGCCGCGAATCTTGTAAATGCACTAACGATTTCTGGTGTAGATCGATAGTTTTTCGATAGGGGGAGCCTTTTGCCGCCGGGAAAGTCCTTCTCGAATAGCGCCGCATTGGCCGGCGATGCGCCCCGAAAGCGGTACACAGATTGACGTGCGTCACCAACGGTCCATAACCCTTTTCCGGACCCGCAGAACGACTTCAGCAACCGAACACTCGCTCGATTGACGTCCTGGTACTCATCGACCAGCACATGCGGGTACTGCTGCATCAACGCGTTTCTCAACTCCGGCTGGTGTTCCAAGAGAAGGGTCGGTCGCATAATGAGATCGCCAAAATCCACTCGCCCATTAGCCGTTAGGTTTTCCTGGTAAATGCGATATATTTTGGCGACTTCGAGCGCGCGTTCCGCACGCTTTGTTTCATCCGCATCGCGCGCGTTAGCCAGATCCGCAGCGGCCAGCGAAGCGTAGGTTTCGTGATCGACCACTTCATCTTTGGCTCGGGAAACCGCGTTAAGCGCCTCATTGAGCATGAACGCCGGTTCGTAAAGCATGTGGTAATGAGTTAGATCAAGGGTAGGCAGTTGATCCTCGAGAAGCTCAATGGCGTCGCTTCGCGCCATAAGTTGAATTTCTTGTTCGAGGCCGAACAGTTGATGGAATTTTCTCATCAACTCCAGGCCAAAGGCGTGAAACGTTCCGGCCCAGATCTCGTGGGCCGCGTCTGGCAACTCTTCTGCGGCCCTTTCGGACAGTTCCAGTGCTGCTTTGTTGGAGAACGTCAATACCAGTATGTTAGACGGAGGAACTGACAGGTCGTTGATAAGGTGCAGAACTCGGCCAACCAGCGCCGTGGTCTTGCCCGAGCCTGGCCCGGCTTCGACGAACAACGGTGAGTCCGAATGCTCGGCAGCGCGCCGTTGAGAAGAATCCAAGCTTAGCTTTTTGCGAGGGGCCGGCGGGTTAGCCGGTGGCAATAACAGTGAGTCTGCGTACTGTTGACAGGTTGCCCCAACGGGGATCTGTAGCTTGCGTGCAAGTTCAGTGGCGCCAGTTCCTTGCTCAAGAAACGCGTTCCTAGCAACCACTCGCGGTAACAGGAATTCGCGCGCATATACGTTCGCCTGCAGTTCGCGGCGCTCTCGAGCGCCATACCCCTCAATGCCGGCAAGGCCGACAGGCGTGGGTTGTTCCGGTGCGCTGATATCGGGAGCGACGGCTTGGCACTGATTGTGTGGATCGTGCAGCTCAAGATGGCCCAGTTCGTGGGCTGCTACCGCGGTAATTTGAGCCTCGTCCAAATCCTTCCGCACGTATACATAAGCGTTCTGTCGATCAAGTGCACCGTCGGCGCCGCAGAGTAGTGGATCATCAGCAGCGAGCAGTTGAAGCTCGAAACCACGTTTTTCTAGCGCGCGTTGCAGCACGTCGCGGCCGACCTCATCATCGGCGGCTGCGACCCCACCTCTCAGCTCGCGGGCGTGGCGGCGAATCGTTTCGAAATTATCTGCCATCGCCGGCTGAGCCTTTCTCCGTGGTCCACGCGCTACATTCGTCTTCGGACATGCCGCAGCCTAGCATCGCATCGCGGAATGACTGCTGCCCGGGCGGGGTTGGCTTGCCGTCCGCTTTGAAATTGACGGCCGGCATTTGTGGTTGCAGGCGCAAATATTGCTCTACCTGATTCGGTGACGCACTAAGTACTTTGGCCAGTGCTGTAACAAAGCGCTCCGGAATTGTTGATGGAATGACAAGCCGGCACCTGATCTTCACCATAAACGGGCCGCGAACCTTCAGCGAGCGTGCCGCGTTGCGGAGTTGCTGGGCCTCCCAACCATCGAAAAGCAAGGCGGTCGACTCCGTCGATTCAGTTTGGTCCAATTCAAACAGGCGATTATGAAAATCGCTAACCGCCTGAGAGACGGCGTCATCGTTGGATTCAGCCTCCAAGGAGGGGTTGTCATCGATTGCCGCTAGAATCACCCAGTCAGCAGTCAATTCTGTCAGCTCCTCTGCTCGCGCAGGGTAGCGTGCTACAAATCGCGCTAGCGATTTTTGATCGGGACGGTCGGTGGCCGTCATGTACTCGTCAAATATGTCCTCCAAGGATTTGGATTCAGTCGGCATTTTCGTCTCCTCGCAAAATTTCGTTGACTCTCTGTTGTAGTTTTTGGAGCCGGTTGTAAGTTGTCTTATCGCTACAACCCAATATTTGCGTTATTTCCTTTTGCATCAAACCGTGGTGACGGTGCATGAGCAATAACTCCCATTCTTCACTCGTCAGTTGGTCGCTTAGCTGATCAATCAATACGGCAATCTCTACGGCGTTTTCACTCGCCGAGCGAACGGCGTCTTCCAGACATTGTTCTTGCTCCTGTTGGTGTTTCGCTTCCTTCTTAAAAGCTCTTACTGCGGCACGGCGTGCACTGATAAATCGCCGCTTGAACCATAGACCAAATCGTTCAAGCGCGAAATTGGGTACAGTCTCTTTGAGCAATAACTCAGTGACCTTGCCCAAAACGCGTGTTTCAATTGGATCTCTTGGCAATTTTGGGTAAGGAATCATGTAGAGACCTATCCGGCGTGAGCACCTGGCTTGTAAAATCGGAAACAACCGATTCACGTGTTTGCGGCCACCACCGTGAATATCTTTTCGTAAGAGTACGACCAACTCTTCGTCGGACACATAAGCAGGATTCTTGTATTCGCCTATTTGTATCGCTCGCTCGATGAGTGAGTCCTCGCTCGTAGTAGAGCAAGACGTATCAGAACGGCTTTGGTGTTGTTCATCCACAATTCGCCTCTCTTAAATTTCGCAATTTCTTGGGTATCACTCTATTTATTCGCCGCCGGAGGTCGGAATCGGTAAATTCTCATCTAATTTAATTTCGAGGTCCCTCACATGTGTCCTTTTTGACTGCTTGGAAGGGTACCTTGTGGGGAACAGTTTGGAGCGAAAAGGGTCTGAATAGAAGCGTATGGGCGACTATTCGTGGCGCGGGTGGCTTTATGGAAAACCCCTATAGCGTTGTTTCATAATGAGTTTCTCAGGTTTTGCGAGTTCTGTGAACTGGTTGGTGGTTGAACGTTGACTTGACAAACGCAATTGCCGATAATTGCTGCAGATGAATGTGTACGAGGCTGCGAAAGCAGTGTTCATCAACCGCCGGGCAACCGGTTCCAGCCGTGCTGGAATAACCAAGAGTACTCGAGAGGAAAAGGCTCCTTTGATGGGGCCTTTTGCTTTTCTGGGATTAACTAACGACCCCTCGGCGCCAGAATAGGCTGCTTGCGCAACTTCTTCGCCAACAGCACCTTGCCACGCATCTTTGCTTGCCGCCTAAAATCACTCGGCCGCCGGATCTCATCATCCGCGGTTCTGACGTAGCCACTTTCAACATAGACGCGCACAAACTTGCTGCTCTGTCGCGTCAGATTAAAGAACACCTCATAGGTGTGTTGTACTCCGGCCGGATCCAGAATCTCAAACGTTAGCCAATTCTCATGGCCTGTAAAGAAACACATCCGATCGCTTGGCAATGACCGAATAATCTCGGGCAGGTTTTTCGACCACGCGTATCGCTCGGCACAAAAACATCGCTCGTTGCCACGATCATCAATCACAAGCTGATCCATGCCCAATTCGACGAAGTCGAAGTGTTCGCCGTGCGGCGCTCCAATGCTAACGCAATGGCTGCTGTACTGGATCAGCATATCTGCGTTGATCTCAGGACTTCCTTTAGTGGCGGCGATGCTAAAACTGACGATTGAGTCTTGCAGATGCGTCAAATCAAAGTCTTCACCGCCAATCGTCTTTGTGCCAGCTTGCCTAATGTCGCGCCAATCCATGCTGTCTATCACTCTCAGAAATTCGAAATCGTCGGCGCTCTAGCTAATTGCAGCGACCCGATGATTATAGACGGCAATCCATGTCTCGTGCTCCGGCTTGAGCATTTCCACAACGGATCGGACAAGTGCATCGTCGATGCTTTGCGAAGAGCGATGAGCGAATGCGTTTCTTCGTTGTTGCACCTTGTTTAGGTGCGTACTGACATCCGCGTGTCCCAATTCAACGAGATCGGCCATGTGCGATCTGGGCCTTCGTCACACCGGGCTGATTGGCCAGGGCAACCGCTTCACGTTTGAACTCCGCCGAGTACTTTCTTCTTTTTAGCATGACACTCCTCCACGGCCATTATCGGCCTTTTCAGATGTGTCCGCAGTATCGGGGGTTACCCCGTACGCTTGTCGGTAAAATTTCTCGTGGTCTCCTAGTAGTTCCTCAAACACGGAGACCGAAATGTCGAATCAACATCAAAAGTACGGGAACATGCAATGCCCGAATTGCGGGAGCCACAATACTCAATCAGTGTCCGTTGCTCACCAACAGAGCATTCGCACGGGATATAACGGATACCAATCAATCAGCGCGTTTGGTAAGGATCTCGAACCGCCACCGCCTAAAAGTGCATTCCTCTATCCGTTGGGCGTTGCCTATATGGTGGGTGTCTTCACCTTCTTCGGTTTGTCCGAGATATCTACACGTTTAGAGGAATCGTGGCCGACCCTCGCATCTTGGTTTGGCTCACATCCAATCATCGCAAGTGCGATTGTTGGCGTTATCGCAGGAGCGCTGGTTTCTCTTTCCGCCATGGGATTCAATGCGAGCACTCATCGACGGCAGTTGAATAGGTGGAGTAAGGGCGTAGTTTGCAGACGGTGCGGACATCGATTCAACAAATAGACGCTGACAATCGACTTTCATTCGATATGGCGGAGTAGATTCCGCCTATCGTTCTCGATGCTAGCTTCATTCTGCTCGCAGAGCTCTTCAGTTTGGGTACTAGACGTGCGATGACGGAATCCGACAATCGATCTTGCAGAACTGACTTATCCATCTGTGCGACAGCATGGAACTGAACAACAGAAAAGGAGTGCACGTAGTACTGAAACAGAGTCTCAGGCGATGCGTGTCCAGTGAGTTTTATCATCGAAATAAAATCATATGGACGAATCTCTCCATCTTCGAGTGGCATGCAATTGAAGTAGGTATTCAGGCGCGATTGAAGATCGGGTTGAAACAATAGGTGGCTACGATCTCTGAGATTGTTCAGCAAGTCCGGATGGCGGAGGGCATACCAACGAATAAATAAATAGCTACAAAAGCAATGCCTCAACAGGTGTACGTTTACTGACTCGCCGAATGCTGCCTTGAGTACATTCCTGGTTAGGCGAACCAGTGAGTCGTATTGGTAACCGTCGAAGCTCTGCTCCGGTCCCAGAAGAGCTACTGCTGATAACTTTGTGAAACGTGGACACTCCAACTTCCTGTTCGACCAACAGTCGCGGACAAGGTCGATAATGTGGGTCGGGGCCATCTTATCGAAGGGGATTCGTCGTCTTGAATTCGTCGATTTTCCGCGCAAGCACTCAATATCGAAATTGGGAAGAACGTCGTCAAATACGATGTCGGCGAGCGTCAATCGTCGAATTTCCGATGCTCTAAGACCGGTGTAGAAACCCAATGCGATCACAACCGCACACAGGCGCATTTCTCGATTTTCCGAAGTCGCCAGTTTCAAGACCAGTGCGTCTATCGCGTGTGGGCTTATCAGCCGCCATTGCCCAGCGCCACCTACATATTCCTGCTTCAGACCAGCAAAGCTAACCGGCGGCAAGCTTAGTTCGCTGACCAGAAATTCCACTAGCGGCTTGTACGCGGCGAGAATTGCTTGTTTCGAGCGTCGCATTAACTTTTGGCTGGAGATACGGTCCTCAATGTTCTCGATAAAATCATCGGGATCCCATTCAGCAAGTGAGAAAGCATTTTCGTTATCCAGTAGTCCGCTTATCACAGAGCGATCCAAATACTGCCTCAGCGTGTTAGCTGAAATCGAGGCGTCGTTGATAAAGCGCTCTCGAGAATAGCGAATGGCCACTCGTACTGCGGAATCAACTGGACCGAGCAAGGCAGCACGGTTTGCGTAGTCGGCAAAGATCGCTTCCGCAATTCTCTTCTTGTTGGGAGTATCTGCATGCCCGTTGATAGCGTTGCCCAAATCCGAGCAAAGATTTCGTAGCAATTTCCTGGATTCTGCTACCCAACTTGCAGGGATTTCTTCTGGGTCGGTGGTTGCACTACTCGATTCTCCTCTGATTTTCTCGGACCTAAGTGACAGTACATCGGATTGAAGCATCAGATGATTTAGCGATTCCTGAGAAATGCCCGTCAATTGGTAGGGATCGTCGACGGCCTGTGAAACCGGACGGATGTTGCCGGAAATCGCACTCATTAAATAAGGGTCCGCGCCGGCATGGAGAGCGAGTATTGGACCAAGTCGGCGGATGTCTTGGTATGAAAGCGATTCTTCAATTTTCGACACGACCATTGAGTCTCGAAACTGGCTCTTGAGTAGGTTTTCAATTTGCCTCATCAGTCGCTTGGGTTTTATTGCTATGCAATGTCTATATTGTTTGCTATCACGCCAACAGTACATCGCCAGCTCAGTTTTTTCGCTGAATCCAAGTATCGTATGGCGATTCGAATAGTTGTGACGTTGCGCCGATATTGCTACTGATTTCGTCGTCATCGAAGTCGAACGAGAAACGGCGACAAGGCAATCGAGTGCGGCAGGATGAGAGAATGCGGAATCGACGATCAGCGAAGTGTACGTCCGTAGCAATTCGAGGTTAACTTCACAAAGGGGTGCCTCGTGCCAAAGCCAATTGTTCCAGACGCGGAGATTTTCGACCTGAGCATATTTGCGGCTAGTCGCGGGTAGCATCGAGGTTTGTCGAATCCCACGGGCGTTTGCCGTATCACCATTCTTCATTTGTTCGACGCCCCTGATTTACTCGGCTCGGTGATCGCCAATAGCAAGTTGGCCGGAATGATCTGCGCATGCAATTCATCTAGGTGCTTTCTTAGGTCATTGAAATGGGCGGGGCCAGCGGTCGACCATCGGCCGAAGGCTTCGCGTCCGACTCTTCGGTGAGATAGGAATTCGTCAGATTGCCATTGCGGAATTGATCCCCCGATGTACTCCGCCGCGACATGCCGGAGCCAGTTGGTTACTCGATCGACGTCGAAAATTCCGGATACTTTGGACAGCGACTCGCGGAATTGTGCACCCGTCAGTCGAACCCCTTCAACTATGAGACCGTTGTCTCGGCATTTATAGCGAATAGCAAGGCTGGAGTTCCGTTCTTTCGATTCATACCGAACGCCATTGAATCGAAGGTGTTTTGTGTACTCAAGGCGATTCAATGCGCGAGTACGGAGGAGTTGTAAGTGACGGTCGGATACGGGTGAGTAGGAACGTTCGGAGAATATCCGGGAGCCTTTGTCGGCAGTCATACAGCCAAGCGCAGGACTTGCAGCCGAGAATTCGGCGACCTTGCCCGTTGGTCGAAGGCCCACACCCAATTCTTGGAGTGCGTAGCACGCTAATTCACTCAGATTCAGCGCCCTCCGATATGAATCACCGCCCGATTTTCCAACGCGTCGCTGAAGGTCGTTGCAGGCTTTCTTGTATTGTGCGCCGATCGCGCCTAATAGATTTCGGGCTGCAGACACTCCGTCCGAGCGTTTGCACAAAATCGTGTCTCGCCGCTGTCGCTTTGATTCGGGCAGCTCGGTTTGAAATTCAGTAGGAAGTTGCCACGATCGTGCGGCGCTTTCATATGTGGTTGAAAAGAGCTTGGCCACCCGGGCAGAAGAGTGAGGGTAGTAGGCGCTAACCGCTTTCAAAGAGGGAGGCACACGCCCGGCGATTGCTGAGAACTCCAATTCGGTAAATCCCAGTGGAGCGAAGTGAATACGAGCGGCTGACCGGAGACGATTTAGCGTTGACGTTAGGCCAGTACACTTGCTCGATATCTTCGCCGCGAACCGGTTTGCAGTAACTATACTTGCCTCATGTGACCCTATCTCAATCATCTCTGATAATCCGCTGGAAACTGATTGGGTAATCGGCAACCGGAATACTCCGCAGGATTCGTATTTCAAAGGGTCATCACTTTGTTGTCGGCGCAGTATCTTGTAGACGAGCACCTGATTCGTGCGGTCGACTACAATTTCATCGTCAATCGGAATATGTTCCGGCGACATCGCAAACATGAACGGTCGCCGATAGTCGATCCCCGTAAACGCTGCGAGCCACACCAGCGCGAAAGATGCCTTATCGAGATTGCTTGATGCCTGGATCAGATATCTTCGGTGCGTAACTATGCTGCAACAGGTCATGTCTGCGGTAGTGCGAACATTTGTTCGGGCATAGCCGTTTAGCACGTGACCAGTGATCCGCTGTCGATCCTTCGTCGTTGCTGATTTAGGAAAAACTATGGGTGCCGCAATATGCTCGTCATCTGTACATTGCACTGCGAAAACCGCAGAGCCTTTGGTTGCCTTAATCGAAATCGATTCTAGCGTGGCATAGGTGATTGTGATTCGGCTTCCAATATCCTGCGTTTTGCGACCATACACTTTGGTTCGCGGATTGGCGCAGCCAGGCATCAGATTCCCGGCGGCTAGCGAACTTGTCCAAGCTAGTTTATTCGCGGTATTTAGAGAATGACCACCAGATCGAAGGCAATGCGAAGTGAATTGTTCAAGACGTGTAGCAAGATCGGTCTCGGTATCGGTCTCGGGCTTGGCGACGTCTTGATCCGAATCGTCCTCCGATGTATTCCAGTAGTCTTGGCAGATGTCTCGAAGGCCGATTATGTGCTTGTAGTACATAGTTGCTGAAAAATGCTCTGGGGGAGGGCAGGTGCTACCAATCCGGGCCAGGAGATTTACGGCGCGCCTGCCGTCACTTCCTTTCTTCCTTCCCAATTTGTACAGGTAGGTTATCGCCTGAAAGTAAGGATGCCTCTTCCAGGTGGTCTTCTCCTTTAGTTCCTGATTCGCCAAATTTCTGGATGCGAAACGATAAAAGCACCGGTAAGTGTCGCGATCGATTAGCTGGGATACGTATAGAATTGTTGCTACACGCGCGAGTTCTCGGATATTCGCTGGGGGAATCGTAAACTGAACAATCAACAGTATAGATCGTTGTTCATCTTTGTCGGTGGTAAGTCGTGTTAGCTGCGAGATTCGAGTTTCGACAAGACGATTTGGATACGGTGGTTTGACTGCCTTGTTCGTGGATTTAGAAGAGGACAAGTTGATCTCCTTTGTTCTTCGTATCAATGTTCTGATGTGTCGGCGACTCCCTGGTCTCAGCGGATGCTTGATCTACAGTCAATATTGGGGCCAGACTCTCCGGCGGAGCGCTGCTAGGCTCACCGGGGACGTCAGGTTTATCCGTCGGTGTTGAATCGGACTTTCCTTTTGATGAAAATGCCTGGTCGTTAGGTCCGAGAGTCTTTTTCTTAATTCGCTGAAACGTTGGTTTTGTAAAAGCACCGTTAGGGAACAGGGATTTGCAGGCTAACCATCCGCGAACGTCGAGAGTTGCGTCTGCATAGAGCTCTACTAACCCATCATATGCGCCGCGTACAGCCGATTTTATGAAGGTCTTGGCTGAGTGAGCGCGGCGTGCCGGCATCACGCATGTTAGGTGTGTGCGCAATAATTCCTCTTGACGTCTTTGGTTGTCGGCGAACCGCAATACAATCGCCTCAGTATGTTTACAAGTTAGGCGGGAGGCTTCCGGTTCAATGAGTGTCAGATCATTCAATACTGCAAAGGAATCGTCTTGATTCTTCGTCAAAAAGAGCGACATGAGTGGTTCAAATATGTCGTCCGCAATGGAATCGGTAGCTGCCTTCGAGCCCATAATCGCGTACAAAGCTGGAATTTTGCTTGTATCAACGATTTCATGTCGCCCCTCCACATGTATTCCGGGCAGTAAAGCTCTGCGCCGTGTTCTGTTTGATTTGCGCGCTGCCTTCATTTGCGGTGTCGCTTTGTCAAAACGTCTTCTCGGTAGTAGAGGGAAAGATGAAATCCATGATGTCTGGCATAATCTATTCCTGTTTGGTGGAAAAAATCGTTCCTAAATGGTGGAAATAGGAGTAACATATCGGCAATCAAGATGCAAGAGGTGATGGCATGTCGGAAGTTGAGGGGTACTGGGCCGGGCTTATCAGTCGACTTCGAAAAGAAAGTGGTGCAGGGAGCTATGCCGAGCTGGCCAGAGACCTCGAAATTAGCCCACCCAAGTTGGCAGACGCGAGGAGGGGGCGCCAGGAGCTGCCGAGCGAAGTGAAAGTCGAGATTCTCGGTCGCCTGGGCGAACCAGTCACCGAGGATATTTACAAATCTGTCTACCCGAGCAAGATCAGGGCACAACTCGAGGCAGAACTCGGCCGGGTGTACGATCCGGAGAGCGATAGACGCGTAACCAGAAACTTTTGGGTCAAATGTCTGGATAGACTGCAGAAGAAGCTATCGGGTGATTCTGGTTCCACGGGAAGACGCGTTACAGATGTACAGATAGCCGCGAGCCTGGGCGTTAGCAATAGCTTGATTTCAGCGGCGAGAAACGGTACTGGAACGCTCAGCCCACTGGCTAAGTTTAGGATACTTGACAGCTTGGGGTACATGGCTTCCAGAGACGTCCTATGCGACTTATTGCCGCGAAAAGCGGCAGCACGGATAAAGAAGTTTGAAAGCCTAAGATTTGTCGCGCGCGGCCAGAATTGTACGGAGCGCGAATCCGAAGAAGCCGACTAGCGAATCTCTCTACGGATCAGACGGTCGGCGACTCGCTGGACTGACCTGCCTTCATTAGACGACTCCGCGCTGTTATTTAGACTGCCCCGAACGCAAAACCGATCCGTGATGCCGGCATACCCCAGGAGTCGTCTTGTCCTTTAGTCGAACCCGACTTGCCGAAGATATCCTATAGAAGCAACGCGGACGATTTTATGGGAGGGACAATCTGGGCTCTCTCCAAAAGCGTCAATGTGGACTACCCCGAGTTTCATAGCCAACGCCGAGCCTCAAAATGAGACCTGTTCAAAGGCCTCGGAACTGACGCCACTGAGGTGATGGGATATTGGCTTTCGAGCAATTGGTAGCTATGTCGCCAGGTTGCGATTGCTTGGTCTATCCACAAGCCCCCAGCGACGTGCGACGACCTCCAGGCCGTCAAGCACGCCACCTAATTCTGCTCCGCGTTCTGTCAGCCCATACGTGACCTCCGGCGGGATGGTTGGCCGGTGTTCCCGAAATACCACGCCTGCTTCCTCAAGCATCCGCAATCGCTGGGTGAGAACTCTGGACGATATTCCGCTCACGCTGCGTTTCAACGCGCCGAATCGCATTGGCCCGTTCTGGCGCAAAACCCAAAGAAGGTGGGTCGTCCACGGTCCTGAAAGCAGACGCAGCAGACCGTCCATAGGGCAGGAAGAGCTTGGATTGTAGCTCATTGCAACGTCCCGATAGTTACTTCTGGGTACCTACTATTAATTACACATAGAGTTACTTTATGATACTTCGTCGCCGCCGGATCGGCAACAGGCCGATTCGCGCGCTACGTTTGCAAGTCAACATGAAAGGAAAACGAATGACTAAGGTTCTTGTTTTGTACTACAGCACATACGGCCATGTCGAAACGCTCGCAAATGCCATGGCCGAAGGGGTGGCATCCGTGGATGGTGTAATCGCGACAATCAAGCGCGTTCCGGAGCTGATGCCACGCGACGTTTCGGAAAAGATGGGCGCCAAACTGGAACAGGAGGCGCCAGAGGCCGAACCACTTGAGTTGGGTGATTATGGTGCTGTCATTTTCGGCACACCGACGCGCTTTGGCAATATGGCGGCCCAGATGCGAAATTTCCTCGATCAGACCGGACCGCTGTGGCAGGAGGGCAAACTGGTCGGCAAGGTAGGCAGTGTTTTTGCGTCCACCGCCTCCCAGCATGGTGGTCAGGAAACGACCATAACGTCGTTTCACACTACCCTTCTGCACCACGGCATGGTCATCGTAGGTATGCCTTACGCCATCCCGGAGATGTTCAATACTGCTGAGGTGTCTGGCGGCACACCGTATGGCGCAACGACGATTGCCGGTGGCGACGGCTCCCGTCAGCCGAGTGAGGCGGAATTGACAATTACACGGTTCCAAGGCAAACACGTTGCCGAAATCGCGGCCAAGCTGGCTGACTGATCTCGTGATCCTGGGAGAGGTCGGCGGCAGAGCGCTGTTGCTCCTCGGCGTTTACACGCGGCAGATTGCGCTTGTGACACTCTGATCCTGCTGGGGTCGATCCCGGTTCATTGGGGCAGCGGGTGGATGTTTAGCAACGAAGCCGAGTAATGGGCTGACGGTCGAACCAGCATTAGCAAACCAGTTCCTATTGTCATATCGGGTTGGTTTTCTAATCCGCCTATGCTGAGAGGAACGCCATAGCGTGACCAAAATGCCGACAATATTTGTACCGCATGGCGGGGGGCCGTGCTTTTTCATGGAATGGAATCCAGCGGACGAATGGGATGATATGGCCGAGTATCTTCGCAGTGTCCCTGTATTGGTCGGGCAGGAGCCCAAGGCGATGCTGGTGATTTCCGGCCACTGGGAAGAAGCGACAGTAACGGTGCAATCCAATCCGGCACCGGGCATGCTGTTTGATTACCACGGGTTTCCGCCGCATACCTACCGGCTTGATTATCCGGCGCCCGGTGACCCCAATCTGGCGGCACGGGTGAAGGGCTTACTGGAAAATAACGGGATCAGAGTTGCTACTAACTCGGCACGAGGCTTCGATCACGGGGCTTTCATCCCCCTGATGGTTGCCTTTCCAGCTGCGGACATCCCCGTTGTGCAGCTGTCTTTGCGTGCCGACCTTGATCCCGCCGCCCATATCGCCATGGGCGAGTCCCTTCAACCACTACGCAGCGAGGGCGTGCTCATCGTCGGCAGTGGCATGACCTATCACAATATGCTGGTGATGATGCGCAACAATAAGTTCCGTGGCGACGATAACCGGGCAGGCGAGGCATTTGATAATTGGCTAAGCGATACGCTTACCAATCCGGATACCGGTCAAAGAAATACGCAGTTGATGAACTGGACGAATGCGCCGTCCGCTCGAATCGCGCACCCGAGAGAAGAGCATCTGATGCCAATCCACGTCGTGGCCGGTGCCGCAGGGACGGACGTCGGCAGGAAAACACTGGAGGATACCGTGTTGGGTGCAGTGGAGTCCGCTTTCCAGTTCGGCTAGAGCAATAGTAGCAAAGTCCTAAAATGTACTGGATGAATACCGTGAGACGTTGGACAGTAGCAGTTAGCAGGAAAATCGCGAACCGTTCGCTTTGCAGCGCGGTGGTCTTCGTGTTTCGGTGTTCGCAGCGCTCAAATAACGCCGGTTTTTCTTAACGCAAACAATTTCTCTTCGCTCATGCCGAGTAAGTCACAGTAGACTTCTTCGTTGTGTTGACCGAGTTTCTCGGGTCCGGCCCAACGAATATTGCCAGGTGTTTTGGACAATTTTGGAAAGATATTCTGCATTTTGAGTGTTTCCAATTGTTCGCTCGGGACATCGACGATAGCCTCGCGGTGAGCGAAGTGCGGGTCCTCGAGCATATCGACCGCACGAAATATTTTTCCGGCCGGCACACTGTGACGTTGCATCAATTCGTCAATTTCAGCTACCGGTCTTTCATTCGTCCATTGCTCAATCAGCTCATCCAGCACCCTCTGGTTCTCGCCACGCGCAGTATGCGAATTGAATCTAGAGTCATTCTTGAGTTCCGGACGGCTCATCGCGTCACAAAGACGACCAAACACCGTGTCCTGATTGGCTGCTATCAAAAAGAAGCCGTCCGCACACCTGTAGAGATTGGACGGTGCGATATTGGGCATAACAGATCCGCTCCTTTCCCGAGTATGTCCGGACACGGCATATTCCGGGATCGTGGACTCCATGATATTGAGTACCGCTTCATATATTGCCGAGTCGACAACCTGACCTTCCCCCGTCTTGTCTCGATGGTGAAGCGCGGCGAGGGCGCCGTTGCAGGCAAAGATGGCGGCCAAACTGTCACCGATTGACAGGCCAACACGACTCGGTGGCCTGTCGGGCCAACCTGTCAGGTACCGCATGCCTGCCATCGCTTCGCCAATGGCCGCGTAACCGGCTCGCTTTGAATAAGGCCCTGTTTGCCCATATCCCGACACTCGAACCAATATCAGTCCAGGGTTGAGCTTCGACAGGACATCATATCCAAGGCCCCATTTTTCCAGGGTACCGGGCCGAAAATTCTCAATAAGAATATCTGCCTGAGAAACCAGAGATTTTACAATCTCCTGACCCTCAGTCAGTCTAAGGTTTGCTGTGATGCATCGTTTGTTCCTGGCGCAAACAGACCACCACAAAGGAATATCACCCTGGCCCCACTCGCGCATTGGATCACCCTTGCCCGGCGGCTCAATCTTGATTACGTCGGCACCTAAATCAGCGAGCAATTGTCCGCAGAAGGGCCCGGCAATCAGTTGACCGAGTTCAATTACTCGCACGTCGGTTATCGGTCCAGACCGGTTCGATCCGTGATTTTCGATACTCTTTGTCATAGCTGAACTCCGGTCACTCCGTATTGAAACGTGTGTGGCCGCTGTGATTAGGGAAAGCCGCCCGCCCGGCTGACCATCGACGGAAGCTGGCGACTGACAACATTACTCATCCAGGCGCTTGCCTCGATGAGCTTCTGAAGATCAATCCCTGTTGTGACGCCGCCTCGCTGCAGAACGTAGGCAAGGTCTTCCGTAGCTATATTTCCTGTAGCGGCAGGCGCAAAAGGGCAGCCGCCTAATCCACCAACACTGGCATCGATCGCTGTCGCACCTGCAAGAATCGCCGCATAGGCGTTGGCAACACCGTTGTTTCTGGTGTTGTGAAAGTGACCACGCAATCGAATGTCTGGAAGTGCTTCGCGCAGCTTTGTCATTAGTGACATGACCCGCCATGGATCGGCGACTCCGATCGTGTCGGCCAATGCGATTTCGTACGGTTCTGCCTCCGCCAGTTGCAATGCGAACTCAACGACGTCGTCCTGCGCGACCTCCCCTTCGAAAGGGCATCCGAAAGCAACGGCAACCATCACGCTCGCAGTTCGCCCGTTGTCGCGCGCAAGACGAGCAATGTCGATAGCGACATCGAGAGATTCTCGGGCTGTCTGACCCTGATTACGTCGCGCAAAGGTATCTGAACAAACAGCAACAGCCCCAATCTGGTCAATGTTCGTGTTCAGTGCGCGCTCCGCACCTTGGCGGTTTAGCGCCAAGCCAATATACGTTACGTCGTCAAAGCGAGGTGCACCGGCAACGACATCTTCGGCGTCGGCCATCTGCGGTACTTTTGCCGGGCTAACAAAACTCGTTATTTCCAGGCGCTTGATTCCGGCGTCGACGGCGAAACGAATGAGCTGTAATTTATCGGCGGTGGAAACGGCCTGACTTTCGTTTTGTAAACCGTCACGCGGGCTTACTTCAACAATCTCAACGGCTGTTTTCATACTACTGGTTACGCTCAATTTACTGGTCCGAGTCGATGAGTGACAACGGAATCGGTCTAGACCTGACTGCCTGAGGTCTAGTACACGGCAGAGTAAGGCATGTCCTGATGACCTGTTTCCGCGCTTACTGCTGTTTCCGCAAGTACATTAACAGCCCGAAAAAGCCGCCAAAAAAACCGCTGAACAATCCGCTCATACCGTTGCCGGCCGCGTTGGCGATCACAGTTTCCGGTAGCGGCACCAGGAAATAGTTCAGCGTGAAGCTTATTAACAGTCCTATGACACCGCCCACGATGCCCGGTGTGATGGAAGAAACAACGTTCTTATTCATTCTTTACTCCTGGAATTATCGTATCGAATTTTCTGCCGACTCGTCCGCGCCGATAGCTTTAGATTAGCGCTGTGTGACCTGAGGCCGTATCCCGCCGGGTGGTTCACGGTCATTGATCATTCGAATGATCCGCTGGCCCATTTCCTTATCGACGCCCTTGTTCCATGTGCGCTTTAGGCGATCGGAAACCTGAACTTTCAACTTTCCAATTTTCTCAAAGGTCACCTCGACCTGTTCGCCATCTTGCACCGGGCCAATTCCCTGGTGGTTTGTGCCGGTGAATATCAGGTCGCCTGGGTTGAGTGTGGTGATCGACGAAACGTATTCAATGCAATCAGAGATATTGTGCCCCATGTCACTGGTGTTGAAATCGTGACGGGCCTGACCGTCCACATGCAACTGGATTCGTAGAGATTGTGGATTCGGAATTTCGTCAGCGGTAACAATCCACGGACCGATCGGTGCGAACGTGTCATGTGATTTGTTAAGGATGCTTTGAGCGAAAATATCGAAACGCCCCGACACATCAATTCCGCCGGTGTATCCGAAAATGCTGTCGAGGGCATTATCCTTGGAAGCATTTTTTGTCGTTTTACCGACTATCGCCACCAGTTCGGGTTCATGGTGAAATATGCGCGCATCCACTTCGGGCAAGATAACGGTACCGCCCGGCCCCAATATTGCTTCCGGCGATTTAAAAAAAGCCCAGATGGGCAGGGGTGGTCCCGCGGTGCCTTCCAGGTAGTTCGATCCCATCGCGATGATTTTCCCCGGCCGCGGGATAGGGGCCTGTAAAGTGACGCTCGACAGCGGTACACCATCGGCCCGAGATACGTAGCGGTCAATATCGTTCCGTAGATCGGCGAAGTTAGCAATGACTGAAACCATCATGCCCGCCCCATCATTAGCCTGCGAGGCGATTTCTGTCAGGTCAACTATGGCGTCATTCTTTATTACGCCAATTCGGTCTTCGTCAAAACACGCGATCTTCATGGAAAATCCTTTACATCCGGGAACTAAGCATTTTAGGCAATTTTGATCAGTACAGCTTCGCCCTGGCCGTATCCTCCGCCAAGGCGGCGCAGAGTTGAAATCAATGTCAATTCAAGGCGTGGTCCGCTCGCCACGAACGGATGGCCGATCGTGACGGCACCACCAGTCGAACTTGTTATGCCGCATAATTATTCAGTGCGACCGTCTTCATACAAGAATATTACGGCCTAGTCTGAACGGTCTAAAAATCAACTATACCGTTGATTTTTCGTCGCGTCGAGCGTAACCTGTTTCGACGAAAGAATTGAGGGGAAACGAAATGGCAGAGGAAAAAGTTGTCCAGTCTGGAACAGGGCAGGGCTTCAGCGACTTTATGGATGCGGCAAAACGACTTCGACCGCTGATTGAGAAACATGCTGATGAGGCGGAACAACTCCGGCACCAGGCCGACCCCGTCGTTTCAGCGTTGCGAGAAAGCGGTATCTATACGATGTTGTTGCCGAAAGACCTCGGTGGCGCTGAGCTGTCGTTCGTCGAAGCCCTCGAGGTCGTCGAACAGGTTTCCATCGCCGACGGATCGACGGGATGGTGTTCGATGGTATCGAATGTTGCCGGCTGTACGGTTGGTGCCTACCTTCCCGAGAAAGGTGCGCAGCAGGTATGGAAAGATGGGCCGAACAGAACATTAGCGGGTCAGGGGGTTCCACGCGGACATGCCCGTCGCGTAGATGGCGGTTTCATGATCGAAGGCGCGTGGAGCTACGGAAGCGGAATTTACCATGCCGAAGTGATCCACTCCGGTTGCACGGTTATGAAGGACGGTAAGCCGGAATTGGACGAAAATGGTTTGCCGGAAATTATCCTTACCCACTTCGATCCAGACGAAATTGATCTTGGCGATAATTGGGATGTTATGGGTCTGCGTGGTACGGGTAGCTACGACTACAAGCTTAAGCAGGCAGAACTATTTGTGCCGGACTATATGTGTTACCGCTATGCTGCGGATGTTCCGGTGCGTGGTGGGAATCAGTATTCTCCGGGTCTGATCGGATTTACGACCTGGGGCCACACAGCCTGGGCCATGGGTATCGGCCGGCGATTGCTCGACGAGATCAAGGCGATTGCCACCAGCAAGGCGAATGTGTTCGGAAAGATCGGAGAAGGGTCAGCCTTCAAGTACGATTTCGCCAAATCCGAGTCGAAGTATCGCTCCGCTCGGGCATTTTGCCACGACGTTTGGGATGACCTAAGTGAATCGCTAGTCCGCGGTGAGCCGGCAAGTCTTGAGCAGATCGCGCTAATTCGTATGGCGATGCGGCACATGCACGACGTGATATCAGACATTTCTACCTTTACGCATCGGTCTGGAGGCGGCGTTTCGTTGCGGCCCAGCATCATTCAGCGTTGTTTCAGGGATATTCACGCCGGTACTCAACACATATTGCTGTCAGATCAGATTTACCAGGAGTCTGCACGGGTGTTGCTCGGTATGACTGGCAAGGATGCTCGCTGGAGTATTTTCGGCGTTTTAGACTGAGTATTCCCGGATGACTACAAAATCAGACAAAATTATGGACTCGCGTCGCATTGTTGCAGACGGTCTCATGTTCGGTGAGGGGCCGCGGTGGCACGATGGTTCGTTGTGGGTCTCAGACATGCTCGGTAAGGCGATCTATAAGATCGGCCTCGACGGTGAAAAGGAAAAAGTGGCAGAGGTGTCCGGCTCTCCGTCCGGCCTTGGCTGGCTTCCCGACGGACGCATGCTGGCAGTATCAATGGTCGACGGCGTAGTTTTGGTCTTCGAGGATGGATGTTCCACGGTTTATGCGGACCTCAATTCGATTACCGGCGGTACGCCCAATGACATGATAGTGGACCGAAACGGACGCGCGTACGTCGGCAATGCCGGCTGCAATTTGTTTGCGGGCCTTGATCCTAATCCTACCAATCTCATGCTGATCGACTCCGATGGTGTTCGACAGGTCGCTGACGACCTTATTTTTCCTAACGGCATGGCGATTGGTCCGGACGGCAAGACTCTGCTGGTCGCCGAAACTTTTGCACATCGGCTGACAGCGTTCACTATTGAACAAGACGGCTCCCTTTCCGATCGCCGCGTTTTCGCCGAATTACCGGATCGAACTCCGGACGGGATCTGTCTGGATGCAGAAGGGGCTGTGTGGGCAAGCTCCCCTGAGACGAGTGAGGTGGTACGTGTTTGCGACGGCGGTGAGATAACACACAGCATCAGCCTGGGTGGTCGATTTGCTGCTGCGTGCGTGGCCGGTGGACCGGACAGGCGTACTCTCTTCGTTGTCTCGTCGGATACAACGCCGGAGAAATTTATGCGCGGTGAATCAACGTGTCGAATCGAAGCTTACAACATCGACATTCCGGGTGCAGGAGCACCGTAATTATTAGGGGTCCTTGCGGTGCAAGGATCGAATTAAGACAGATTACCGGGGGGTATTATGTACAGAGTAACAAGTAAGAAAGCGTTGGCTCTGATCTGCTTAGTAAGCACGTGCGGCGGCACCGCATTTGCTCAATCAGCTTCGCAGCTTGAAGAGATCGTTGTTACCGCACAGAAGCGAAGCCAGTCGATTCAGGATGTGCCCATATCCATGGTCGCGCTCGGCGATGAAGACATGCGCAAGTTAGGCATTGAGCGAGCAAGCGAGGTGCTCAACTTCATTCCAAACGCGAGCACGCATCTAATCTTTGGTGACTCGCAATTCAACTTCTATATACGCGGCGTAGGAGATTCCAACTTTCACGTTAACTCTATCGCTTCGGTAGGCGTCTATGCGGATGAAGTTTCCTTAAACTCCGCTCCCACCTGGGGATTCTCATCCTTCGACCTTGAGCGTGTGGAAGTACTTCGTGGTCCACAAAATACTTTGTTCGGTCGGAATACTACGGGTGGCGCCATCGTTTACGTGGCCAATAAACCCGTAATCGGCGAAAGTTTAAATGGACGCGCGAATCTGACGTACGGACGATTTAACAAGCTGAAATACGATGCAGCAATAGGCCTGCCCGCCGGCGATAATTGGGCTTTTCGTTTTTCGATTCTCGGCAGCACTCAAGACGGAGTTCAGGAAAATCTGTTTCTGGGCGGGGATGACGCAGAGCAGGAACGCTATGCTGCCCGCGCGCAGGCATTGTGGGAGCCGAATGAGAATTTCAGTGCGCTGCTAACCGCGAACTACGGCGTTGATCGGAGCGGAAACCGGCGGCCGAAATCTATTGGCACGCAGGATCCGTTAGATCCCACGCAGGTCTGTTCCGTTTCCCTGGCTGACCTTGGGCTGGGGCAGCCTTGCGGCGATGGCGGTGGATTTGTTGATACGGCCGATAATCGCGAAGTATTCGGCAATATGCCGAATCCGATGAATGACATCGACGTATGGGGAGGTTCCGCCAAGCTGGACTGGAATTTTGATAACATGACGTTTTCGTCGATTTCCAGTTACGTACACAACGAGATGCAGCGCAGCGAAGACGCTGACGCCGGTCCTCATGCTTTTTTCGAATTGCATCAGGGGACGGATGTAGATCAGATCAGCCAGGAATTCCGTCTTGTTTCCAGCGGAGAATCGAGCATGAACTGGATCGCCGGAGTGCTTTACTTCTCGGAGGATGCTTACTTACCGACAGTCATCCGACGAACGCCATTGACGCCACCCGATCCTGCTGGTGCGCTTCCGGGTAGCCCCGCGGCGGCATTCACAATCCTTCCCTCGACGATTATTTCACAAGATGATGAGTCGCTGTCGGCATACGGACAGATTGAGCTGGATTTGACGGATGCGTTTGCGATGACAGCTGGCCTTCGTCTCTCACGCGAGGAAAAGACTGGAGTGAACGATACTTTCGTCGGTGTTGGGGCAGGAATCCCGTTCGGTACTTTTTTCGACGAGGAGTTGGCGAGGACAAACATCATCGCCTCTGTTGGCGTCACGCCGCTGGTAGCGAAAACGGACGAGTGGGGTGGAAAGATCGGATTGACCTATACCGCAGAGTCGGGTTCTCTTCTTTACGGCAGCGTCAGCCGCGGCTTCAAGAGCGGGGGCTTCAGTGCTGCGGCCTTACAGGCCCTCATTGGCGAAGCTGCGCGAGAGGTAAGGCCGGAGTCCCTATTGACTTATGAAGTGGGTTATAAGGGAGAATTTCTCGACAATAGCCTGACGACGAACGTTGCTGTTTTTTACAATGATTGGGATGACATGCAGGTCTTTTCGGTCTTGTTAGAGCAAGGAGTGCTCTTGCCCCTTCTGCTGAACGTTCCGCAAGCGGCCAGTTGGGGTGCGGAAATCGAAACTCGGTGGAATCCAGCAGATGGTTGGCTAGTGCAACTCGGACTGGGTCTGCTCGACTCGGAGCTAAAGGATACGACCGACTTACCGGCGGTGAGCGTGGGCAACGAACTGCCATATGCGCCCGGCCTGTCTTTCGACGGTTTGGTTCGGCGTCACTGGGATGTTGCCGACGGAGTGCTGAGCGTCCAGGTTGATTTCCATTACGAAGATGAGCAGACATACGATCTGGCGAATAAGGTGGAGCTTTCGGAGGACAGCCATAATCTGTTGAATGCTCGAATCGAGTACGAATTTGATCGCTATCGTATCGGATTGTGGGGTCAGAACCTCACTGAGGAAAGTTATTGTGTTAACAAACTCGATTTTCGTGGTCCGGCACAGAACATCAAGTGTGTCACGAACAACGATTTTGTTATGTACGGACTTGATTTCAATATAGAATTCTAAACATAGGGGGGGGTTAACTATGAGTACTGCGAAAAACAGTCCAAGACCAATGCTGACGCACCTGGGAATACACGTGAGCGACCTGGAGCCAATGGTGGCGTTCTACCAGCGGGTGTTGGGTTTGACGATCACTGATCGTGGGCGCGGGCGAAGTTTACCGGAGGACATGGTTTTTCTTAGCAGCTCTCCGGATATTCATCATCAATTGTTGCTGTGCACGGGGCGGAAATCCGCTATTGAGCACAACCACATTAACCAGATTTCCTTTCGGGTCGAGTCGCTGGAGGAAATGCAGGAAATCGCGAGACGGTTGGCGTCCGAAGATGTCTCGCTTATGATGCAGTTGGATCATGGTAATGCTTGGTCTATCTATTTCAAGGATCTGGAGAACAATACTGTTGAACTGTATGCCGAATCGCCTTGGTACGTTCCTCAACCCTATGGCCGAAAATTTGATATTTTGGACCCAGCGGAGGAAACAAGAGCCGCCACGCGCAAGTTCGCCGAAGAGCAGGAAGGATTCAAGCCTTGTGAGGACTGGGCCAAAGAAATGAAGGAAGAGATGGGGGTTGATAGCTGAGTCTTGAACCTTTCTTCGACCTGCATCTGAAGGTCAATAATAATACGGTATGTAGTGGGGTGCACAGTGAAGAAAGCCGAGAACAGTGGTGATCAAGAGAACGCGCCAATGAACCCACGGCGAAAGTTGGTGAGAAAAGCTGTCATCGATGGTGCGACGGCGCTCTTTGTTGCAAAGGGCTATTCCGGTACAACAACGCAGGACATCGCTGATGCTGTGGGGTTGCAAAGAACCAGCCTTTATTATTACTTCAAGTCGAAGGAAGAGATTCTTGCGGCGATGATCGATGATGTAACGATCTCTGCTGCGAAGAGAAATGAAGCGATTCGCTTCCAGAAGGACAGCAGTGTTCTGCAACGGATCGCGGTTTTGGTAGAAGACTCGGTTTTGCGGATACTGGAGCATCCTCAGGTAGTGAAGGTGCTGGATCGTACAGAGGGCGAGTTACCCGCTGATTTGATCGAAAACTACGTCGATGCCAAACGGGGTGTACGTGATCAAGTCATCGCGTTGCTATCGGAGGGTATCGATAACGGGGAGATAGCCGATGTTGATGTGCGTGTCGCAGCATTCGCACTCATTGGAATGGCGAACTGGACGGCCTGGTGGTATTCGCCCGGCAAAGGGTTGGCTCCTGAAGTAATCGCTCGAACAATTTCAGCGCTTGCTGTGAAAGCGCTTGCAGCCCCTAAGAAAAAGACAAACTCCACAGATCTGATTTACGGTATCCGCGAATCTATTGACGCTCTCGAGAAACAAATCAAAAACACCGATCGTCGGGGGTTGAAAGGATCGGGAAGTCGAAAAGCAGGTGGCAAATAATGGTTGTTACTGAGCGAGACTTGATTGGCGCCTGGAAACTGGTTCGATGGGAAATTGTTTATAGTGGTGGCAGACCCACTAATTATCCGTTTGGCGAAGACGCACATGGCCTGATTCTATATGCTGAAAATGGTTGGATGACCGCGACGATGTCACGCATTGACCGAACCCCGTTTAGCTCGGGCAGTGCGCCAAAAGCATCAACCCAAAGCAAGGCCACCGCGGCTGACGAGTATCTTTCGTATGGCGGCCGTTGGTGGATCGAAGGTTCGAAAGTAATCCACGAAGTTTCTTTGTCGCTCAACCCCGTCTTGATAGGCACGCGTCAAATTCGGGGCGTTAACTTAAGCGGCGGCCAATTGGAATTGTCCGCACAGGAGGGAGATCCTGCAGGCAGTTCTTCGAAGTTACACCGGTTGCTGTGGCAAAAACCTGACAAGGTATCGTAACTGCGGCGGTGAATGTTCCGTGTTAGTCGAGCTGGCGGAACTCGCCGAACGTTTGGTTGACGTATGCTAATGGAGTCGCGCTGTTGGTAATTATCGCCTCGGGTTTGGCGAGAAAAATAATGTGATCTCCCACTATGTGTACGGCCGTAACCGAGCAGTCAATATTCGCCAAGCATCCGCCAAGCAATGGCGCTCCGGTAACCGCCGATTCTGTTCTAAGGCCGGCAAATCGAACGTCCTGTTTTTTCTTGTCTGAAAACAGACGTGCCAGGCCCTCTTGGCCCTGCGCAAGTATATTGACCGCAAAATTCCCTGAAGTCTGAATCGAACTGCAAGTTTGCGAAGCACAGTTGGCGCTGATCGCAATGATAGGTGGATCCAGAGACACACTGAGCAACGATGAAATCGTCATGCCGTGTCTCAAATCATTCAGCGTCGTAGTCACAATAGCTACGCCACTTATCCAATTCGTCATGGTGCTTCTCAATAGGGCGCCATCAACCTTCATCGGGGGTTCTCCATAAAATGGGTTCTGCCGCAAACGTAAACGAGCAGAATTTGATCAATTGCCGCTTGCCCGGCCGAAGTTGTCACTTACTTTTGTTTGCCAGCGGCTAATCCGCTGGAGGTTTCGTCTCCATTGTGCAATAATCAACGCATCTGTTCAATGGTGTAGTGCTCGATCATGGTGACTCCAGAGTCAGCTTCGATAAGTGCCGGATTCCGGGGAGCCGTCTGGGACCCGGACCGGGTCCCAGACGGCGTGTCTATTTCGGTTCATGCGTTGCGCACGAGTGATGGCGCGACCAATTCCGGGCTGTTGTATTCTCGCGGTGGTGAACGCACTGTCATGATGGTCATGCACCCTCGCGAATTCACGCTCGGGCATTATGTTGTACCCGAGGTATTGCGGGCCGGCTGTGCCTGCTGGAAGCAAGGTTCGCGTTCGCCCGGCAACGATATTCGGTTGGAGCACGAGCTCGCACTACTTGATGTTGCTGCAGGTGTACAGTTCCTTCGCAACCGCGGATTCGAGAAAATTATTCTGGTCGGTAACTCGGGCGGGGCGAGCCTGTTCGCTTTCTACAATCAGCAAGCGCTTCTTGAGCCGCAATTACGTATTTCGCATACCCCCGGCGGGCGCCCAACGAAGTTATCCCAGTCCAGCATGCCTCATCCGGATGGAATTGTGCTCCTTGCACCTCATCCCGGACAGGGTATGTTGTTGATGAATAGCATTGATCCGTCAGTGACGGACGAATCGAATCCGTTATCAACTAACGATTCATTATCGCCTTTCAATAAGGCAAACGGCTTTTCGGATCCTCCCGAATCCAGCGCCTACAGCGATGATTTTGTTACCAAGTATCGGCGAGCACAACGTGACCGGGTATCGCGTATTGACGCAAGCTGCAAAGGCCTCATTGCCGAGCAACAATCTGCCCGTAAGAAGCTGCTGACCACGCAGGACTACTCCGTCAGAATTCGTGCGGCGTACAGACCGATAATAACTGTTTGGCGGACTGACGCAGACTTGCGATGTCTCGATTTGAAGCTCGATCGTTCTGAACGCAGCTACGGCAGTTTGTGGGGGGCGGACCCAATCAAGTCGAATTACGGGAGCGTCGGGTTTGGGCGGGTGTGCACGCCTGAAAGCTGGCTGTCCACATGGTCCGGGTTATCATCGAATGCCGCGTTGACCAAGACCCTGCCGTCGATCGAACAGCCTACCTTGTTTGTCTCTTACACTGGTGATAACTCGGTATTTCCGTCCGATACTCGCAACATGTTCGAACGGGTTGCGGCAGGCGACAAGAGTGAATTCTCAATTCCTGGAAACCACCATGGCCGAGCGTTGAAAGCTGGTCAGCCAGACGGCAGGAGAATGTTTGGCAACATCTTGCGAGACTGGGTCAGTGATCGATTTCCGACCGTGGAGCCGGTTCCCGATAAGGTCGAAAAATGATCGGCGTTGGCGATCCTTTACCAGGCGTGGTTTATCCGTCCGCTGAAGCCTTGGCGCATTACATCAAGGTCGGGGCGCTTACCGAGGAGACCTTGGTAGGCGCGATGATGGATACTTTCGCGGCACGCCGGGAACGCCTTGCGATTGTTAGCGCTACGAGTTCCTGCACATATGGTGAGCTGGATGCACAGTCTGACAAACTTGCTGCGGGGTTGCTGGATCTGGGATTGAAGCCGCTTGATCGCGCTCTATTCCAGATTGACAACTGTATCGAATTCATTGTCGCTTTCACCGCCTGTTTAAAGGCCGGCATCATCCCGGTTGCAACCATTAGTGCTCATCGTGAAGCAGAAATCAAAGCGATAGGTCGTCATGTCGAAGCACGGTGTCATTTCGTTCAGGGTGACCACAGGCATGACTTGCCGACATTCGCCGGGAAAATGCGGGACGAAATACCATCGATGGAGCACATCGTGGTTTGCCGGGGCGAATCTCGTCCTGGCACGGAGTCGATGGAAAACCTGATTGCGTCACAAGACCTGACAGAAGCGCGCCTTAAGATTGAGGCGATCTTGCGAGACCCATATCAGGTTGCGGTATTTCAGCTTTCCGGGGGATCAACCGGAATACCGAAGGTCATTCCCCGATTTCAAAACGAGTATCTTTACAATTTCAGGGCATTTGCCGAACGGCTGGATTACCAGCCGAGCGACTGTTTGTTTACCGCCGCGCCGCTAATGCACAATGCGGGCGTGGTGGTTGTCCTGGGTCCCGCGCTCGTCGTTGGCTGCCGAATCGCAGTCACTCATCAGACAGACGCGGAATCACTTGCCACCGTACTTCGTGAGTGCAAGCCAACCTGGTTTCCGATGCGTGGACCGCTCATGCAGCGTTTGCACGGCGTCCGCCGGTCGCTCGGCGACTCCAGTCACATCAAGGGCGTGGTGAGTACGAATGCGGCACGTGCCTCTGAAGAGCTGTTTAATGCGAGTGGCGTACAATATTTCGGTATGACCGAGGGACTCATAATGATTTCCTCGACGCAAGCTTCGGCAGACACCCGGCATAAGACGGTGGGGACCCCCATCTCGCCATGGGATGAGGTTCGGCTCCTGAAACCCGGAACAGAAGAAGATGTTCGCGCGGGCGAAATCGGCGAGCTCGCCGTACGGGGACCTTATACTATTCGGGGTTATTACAATTCGCCCGAACGGGACCGGGCGGTATTTACAAGCGATGGGTTTTATCGAAGCGAGGACCTGTTGTCCGCCCACGAAACTGACATTGGGACGTGCTACCGATTCGAAGGTCGCATCAAAGATGTAGTCGATCGCGCTGGTGAGAAGTTTTCGTGTCAGGAGGTAGAAGACGCGCTTCGGAGCAGTGCAGCCGTCGCGGATGTCGCAGTCGTACCGATTCCCGACCCAATTTACGGTGAACGCGCTTGTGCAATTGTGATCGTTCAAGAATCTCATGGCCCGGTAGATTTGGCGTATTTAGCCGGCCATCTCGACAAGATTGGTCTGGCAAAATTCAAGTGGCCTGAGCGCCTGGATATTGTGGAAGAATTTCCGCTGACCGCGGCCGGCAAGATTGATAAGGAAGCAATTAAATTGTTGCTTCGCAGTAGCTCAGGAGAGTTACGAGCTGAAAATGGTAGTAGTGCCTCCCAAAAACAAATGACTATGGAGAATTAGGCGTGCTTAGAAAAGTAGGAATAGTAGGCGGAGGTCCAAGCGGATTATATGCTGGCTACCTGCTCAAGTCGCGAGGGCTGGCGGATATTGTCGATGTGTACGAAATCAATCCTCGATTCGCGACCTACGGTTTTGGTATCTCAATGGCCGATAGTGGTCTGCGACGGCTAAGAGAGTTCGACGAAAAATCCTACGAAACGATCCACGCACAGATGCATACGTTGCAGGATCATGTTATCGAGCACCCGGACGGAGCGGTAAACGTCCGCGATAACCGAGGCGCGGGTGCGATCGGTCGTGCGGAACTTCTCGCGTTGTTGCTGGATTGCTGCGAACAGGCGGGAGTTAATGTACACAATGAACACCGAATCGATTCTCTTACTTCGCTTGAAGACTGTGACCTCGTGATTGGTGCGGACGGCACAAATTCCGTTGTGCGTAGTCTACTCGCAGCTGAATTTGGTACGTCAACCTATTACCTGAGCAATCGATTCGCCTGGTACGGCACGAAATGTCCGTACGAAGGTAGTACGTTGACGTTCCTTGCGGGTGACAAAGGAAGCTGGTGTGGTCATCACTACAGATATTCCGATTCTATGAGCACTTTTGTTCCCGAATGCGACGCAGTGACCTGGACATCCTGTGGACTGGATGACATGAACGACGATGAGCGACGTCTATTCGTGGAAGATGCGTTCGCCGAAACCCTGCAGGGACATGAATTAATCGAAAACAATTCAATATGGCGGTGTTTTCGAGTAACGAAGAATAAGCGCGTCGTGCACAAAAATGTCGCGCTCTTGGGCGATGCACTTTTTGCGGCGCACTACTCGATAGGATCGGGCACTCGTCTTGCAATGGAAGATGCAGTTGCGCTGGTTCAGTCGCTGGAAACATCACCGGGATCTGTGCAAACAGCGCTTCAGGAGTTTCAGGAGCAGCGGGGGGCAGAGCGATTCAAATTCGTTGACGCCTGTGAAAAGAGCTGGACCTGGTTTGAGGGCTTTGGAAGTCGTATTCCTGCGCTTTCTCCACTGGAATTTTCTTACGAATACATGGTGCGAACTGGTCGGCTGGACGACGAAAAAATACGAAACGTCTCGCCACATTTTATGGCGAAACTGGATGAGCATCGACGAGCTGCGGATCCGGCTTCGACAGTTGCATAAGGAGTAGTGGTGACGATGGGCAACGGCAAATCATTGAGTACATATACGGCGGCGCCCCTGACTTTCGGGGCCGAGCCGAACATGGTCGATCTATCCAATTCTGACTCAGTCCAACTGGGTTTGCACGGGGTTCATCATAGCGCGCGCCCGACCTGGAAGCTTAAGGAGACGGTGGAGTTTTATCATGAGATCCTTGGTCTCCCTATCGTACATTGCATAACTGCGCGTGGATGGGGACGAGACGGGCATCCGGACTTTCTACATTTCTTTTTCGACTCAGGATGCGGTTCGGTAATCGCTTTCTTCTATTATCTGGGGACCGAGCGACCGGATGATATTCGACCCGCCAATGAGGTTTTATTTCGGGCGACTCATATCGCATGGGCAGTTGAGTCCAAAGACGAATTGCTTCATTGGAAAGAGACACTGGAGAACCGGGGTATTGATGTCTCGCCCGTGAGCCACCATGAAATAATCCATTCCATCTATTTTACTGATCCCAATGGTTATCCGCTGGAAGTTTCGTATCAGACACGAGACATCAATGAATTGGATAGAATCGATGCCGAGGATACGCTCAGAGCTACGATTCAGCTTGAATCGGACCGGTCTGACGCAGGCCGGAAGATTGGCAATATCGATGAAGTGTGGAACCGGAAGGCTGCATTGCGGTCCGTCGAAGATGACGAGAGTTCAATCGAGATTTTCGTCCTGGATGTTCCGGAGTTCAAACCCTTGGTTGATTCAGCCTATGAGAAATCGGAGTGTGAGGTTAGTAAGAGCGAAGACGGTTACTATCGTATTCATTCGAAATCGAAACTCGTATTTGAGCGAAAAAAACTGGGGCTCAAGCCCGCCGTGTGGTACGGATTATTTACCGGCGGATTGAAAGGTCGGATCGAGAGTTATGGACGAGAAGAGGTACATCTGAGCCCTGTTTAGCAGGGCGCCTGCCGGTACAACGAATTATCTTGTTGTTTTCCCGAGAGTACGAAACTATGAACACGATCAGCCGAATTGGATTAATAGTACCAAGTTCGAATACCACGATGGAGACCGAAGTTCCGCGAATGGTTCGAAGCCACAAATCGGTCCACCCAGATCAGTTTACGTTTCACTCTGCACGAATGCGTATGCAAAAGGTTACCAAAGAAGAGTTGGCTCGGATGAACCAGGGTAGCAGCCAATGTGCACTTGCTCTTGCAGACGCTCGAGTGGACGTGATTGCTTCTGCGTGTCTTGTTGCCATCATGAGTATGGGACACGGATACCACCGGGAAAGCGAGAGAGAGTTATCGAATGCATTGACCGGCGAGGGGGCTCAAATACCTGTGGTTACATCCGCGGGGGCGCTGATTAGCGGACTAAGGCTTCTCGGCGCGAAGTCGATTGCTGTGATCATGCCCTATATGAAGCCATTGGCGGATATGGTTGTGAACTACATTGAGCATGAGGGGATCAACGTTTCCCACAGCCTGGCGCTAGGAATAGAGAGCAATCTGGAGGTTGGTTGTCGCGATCCACAGCTGTTATTGAATGACCTGGACCGACTCGATACAAGTGAAGCCGATGTTGTTGTTTTGTCGGCCTGCGTCCAGATGCCGTCGTTAGCCGTGATTAGCCAGGCCGAAGACATTTGTGGGCTACCGGTAGTATCAGCGGCCACAGCAACAACCCGATGTTTGCTTGATGCCCTTGATATCGACGCCAAAGTACCATCAGCTGGCGCGTTACTGGCATGAAATAAGCGAGCCAAGCTCACGTCCGATTATCGAAATACTTGAGGGAGCAACGATGTCAATTGCACTGTCTAATGGATCAAATATATTCGTACTACTTCTGCTCTTGCTCTCTACATTTTCTCAAAGTGCATGTGCAGCAGGGTCTAACTCGAGTCTCGAAAAGGGTCGGCCACCAAACATTCTGCTGATCGTTGCCGATGATCTCGGGTTTAACGATCTGGGTGCGTATGGAGGCGAAATATCAACACCCAATCTGGATAGTTTGGCGAGTGAAGGCGTACAGTTAACAAATTTCCATGCAGGTCAAACCTGCTCCTTATCTCGGGCGATGTTGCTGTCGGGAACTGACAGTCATCTGGCCGGCCTCGGTAGCATGACAGAAACCCTGCACGCCAGTCGGGATCGTCGGCTCGGAAAGGCAGGCTACGAGGGCTTCCTGAATTCAAGTGTTGCATCGCTTGGGGAGGTGTTCCAGGACGCGGGTTATCGAACATACGTTACCGGTAAGTGGCATCTGGGCAGCGACGAACAGACCGGTCCACCTGCTAGGGGATTTGATAAGTCATGGGTGTTGCTGGACGGTGGCGCTGGCCATCTGTCCGACCAGGCATTGATTGGGCCGCCTGCGCGCGCCCGGTACCGTGAAAACGGTGCACCTGTCACGCCGCCGGAGGACTTCTATTCGTCGCGATTCTATTCGGAAAAACTGATCGAGTACATGCGGGCAGATCAGGATGATTCGCGACCGTTCTTTGCATATTTGGCATTCACTGCTCCACATTGGCCGCTACAGGCGCCTGAGAAATCTGTTGAACGTTTTCGTGGTCGTTATGACGCTGGTTATGAGGCCTTGCATGATGAGCGCTTAGAGCGCATGCAAAGACTCGGCTTGATAGATTCGGACGTTGAACCCGCGGCACTCCCTCGAAAGGCGTCGACTTGGGAGCGACTATCGGACGCAGAGCGCTCGGCCGAGTCCAAGAAAATGGAAATCTACGCCGCCATGGTTAGCGATATGGATATCTATATTGGTCAGGTGATGGATTACCTTGAGTTGACCGGCGAATTGGATTCCACCTTGATCGTATTTCTCTCCGATAATGGTCCGGAAGGGTCATTGTTCGAACCGACGAGTTGGCCCGTTCTCGCGCAATGGGTTGCGGCGTGTTGCGATAATTCGATAGACAACATGGGACGGGCAAGTTCGTATCTGTGGACCGGTTCGGGATGGGCATGGGTTAGTGCCGCTCCCTACCGTGGTGCAAAGGGGGCGGCGTTCGAGGGCGGGCTCAGGGTACCCGCTATTGTGAGCTATCCGAGTCTTTCTACGGCCGACCGACGCTCCGATGCGTTCCTGACGATCATGGATATAATGCCGACTCTACTGGAAGCGGCAGGGTTGGATCGCCCGGGCGTGCGGTTTCGAGATCGAAATGTGTTGCCGATGCGCGGCAAGTCAATGTTGCCGCTTCTGGTGGGTGAGAGCCAAACCGTTCATGAACCGACGGAGAGTTTTGGCTGGGAGCTTTGGGGGCAGGCAGCGATTCGCCACGGAAATTGGAAGCTTGTGAAATCTCCCGCAATTGGTCAACCGGCCTGGCAGTTGTTCGACTTGAACGCCGACCCGACTGAGGGAACTAATGTCGTTGCTGAGTACCCGGAAAAGTTCGACCTTCTCGAGTCATTGTGGCGCGAATACAGCGGGGAAGTCGGGCTCCTGGATGTTGACTGGTGGGATGAATAAGCGATCCCATAACAATCGCAATCGGTCGACTTCTTGTAATATTAAAGAGACGCCCCTTGAGTTTACCGGGGAATACTTGCCAACAAATCTTATTGGGTGACCGTTGATGACCCGTTTTTGTAGTTCATGTGGATCAAGCCTTAGCCTTCAGTTGCCGCCAGGCGAAGATCGAGAGCGCCATTGTTGTAACAATTGTGGAGATATTCACTTCATAAATCCGCGAATTGTCGTAGCGAGTATCATTGATGCTGGTGGGAAGGTGCTCTTGTGCCAACGGTCGATTCCACCGCGCAAAGGATACTGGACGCTTCCCGGCGGCTTTATGGAATGTGGTGAAACGATGGAGCAAGCCGCTGAGCGCGAAGTGCTGGAGGAAACCGGCGCTGGAATCGATATCGACAGCATATATATGCTCTGCGAACAACCGGATGTGTCTGAAGTATATCTGATATATCGTGGTCGACCCCGCTCACTTGAACTCATGCTGGGGCCGGAGTGCATCGACGCCGGGTGGTTCGACGCCAGCGAGATTCCGTGGAATTCGCTGGCGTTTCCTCTGATTGCAGAGGTGTTGCGAAACTATTTCCACGATCGGTGCAGCTCCGGCGCCTTACCGGTGCGGTCCTCGCGGCGCCATCCAGGGCGGGGTCTCATTACATCACCAGACAACATAACTACAGTTACGAGCCTCAGCCAAGGAATTCGGCGGGTTCACTTCACTCACGTCGGAGAACCCCCGGACGGTTACTTTTAGCGAACCAGTTGGTAAGTCACGCTACAAGCGTATTTGTATTGAAGGCGTCGATCTCACCCAGGTTCTAAGAAAAATAAGCGGTCGGCTATCACGAATAACCTTAGCTATTTGCTCAAATCACAGAACATCCATCCTACGGAACTCATTAATGAAGACATTTTTATTAGTTATATTCGCTACCGCCGCGCTCAGCGCGACCACTCCTGTAACGTTTGCCCAGGACGAAGTACCGTTCCAAAATCAAATCGAAGCCCGACAATCATTCATGAAAATCTACCGATTTAATATCGGGATGCTTGGCGCGATGGCCAAAGGAGAACTGCCATACGATGCGGAGCAGGCATCTGCTGCTGCAAATAACCTCTTGGCAGCTTCAAAGATGAGTAACGGAGCCATGTGGCCCGCCGGATCGGACATGAATAGCGAAGGTCTCGAGGGCGTAACATGGGCGAAGCCGGACATCTGGACAAACTTTCCGGAAGTCGGTGAAAAAAGCCGCGCGCTGACAGAAGCTTTGGAATCGATGGCTGCCGCAGCCGGTGATGGCCTCGGTGCACTGCGCAGCAATATGGGCGCCGTTGGCGACGGCTGCAAGGGCTGTCACGAACCGTTCCGCGCGTCTAAAGACTAGTTATCAACTTGGCAAGTTGCACGATCTTGAAACGCACGCTCGTCATTGGCCTCGGGTCGGTCGTCGTTTGCGCGTGCGTTTTTTTCGTGCTGTCGATGCCGCAACCACTGAAAGCGGATCAAGTCCCTGCGCACAGTGCAGACTTGAAGAACGGGGAATTGATTTTTTGGGCAGGCGGATGTGCATCATGCCATGCAGCGCCCGGAGCAGAAGAGAATGAGCGTTTACGACTTTCCGGAGGCGTTGAGTTGGCAACACCATTTGGCGTCTTCAGGTCTCCTAACATTTCGCCCGATCCTGAAGTTGGAATCGGCAACTGGTCGATGTTGGACTTCATCAACGCGATGGTTCTAGGACTGTCCCCGGAGCTTGAGCACTACTACCCGGCCTTTCCCTACCCGCATTATCAGAACATCAACTACGATGATCTGATTGACCTGAAAACTTACCTGGATACGCTTCCACCGTCCCCCAATCAGGTCGCGGATCATGAGTTGATCTTTCCCTATACCTTTCGTCGCGGTGTCGGACTATGGAAGTGGAGATACCTTGAACGCAATAAATCGTTGCGGACTTCCGATCCGAAAACGCCCGTGGAGCGAGGCCGCTACCTGGTAACGGGACCCGGACATTGCGGCGCTTGCCATACCCCAAGAGACGTTTTCGGTGGGGAGATGGTTGATCGCTTTCTGGCTGGCGCCGAATCATTCGAAGTTGGGGAGGGGCCTGAAGGAGAAAGCGAGGGACGCATTCCGAATATTACGCCGCACTCGGATGGCATAGGTGACTGGAGTGAAACAGATATCGCGTATTCGCTGGAGTCAGGATTTGATCCTGATTTTGATTCTTTCGGCGGCTCGATGGTCGAGGTACAGGAAAATACGGCCAGGCTTTCCGCGGAAGACCGCGCCGCCATTGCCGCCTACCTGAAATCGATACCTGCCCGCCGGTCTGACTAGCCGTAGATCGCAGCTTCGTGGCGGGTCTGGCCATTTACAAGTCGTGTTGCTACGTTTAGTAATGACTTTGTTCCATTTCGGAACTAGCTGCTTGGTCCGGTCTGTGGCCAAATCGTCAAACCCGTGATCGGAGACAAATGGGCGACCAACACTATAAAAAATTCGATTGGATTGATCCCTTACTCCTCGAAGACCAACTCACCGATGAGGAAAAACTGATTCGGGACTCGGCGCGCGACTACGCGCAAGGCGAATTGCAGCCAAGGATCAACGGCGCCTACGCCGATGAATATACTGATCCGGAAATATTCCGGGAGATGGGCGAGCTCGGTCTGCTCGGACCGACCGTCGCTGAGGAATACGGTGGCGCCGGTACCAGCTATGTTTCGTACGGCCTGATCGCACGCGAGGTCGAGAGAGTCGACTCCGGCTATCGTTCGATGATGTCAGTCCAGTCATCACTTGTGATGTTTCCGATCAGCGCGTTCGGATCCGAGAAGCAAAAGAAACATTACCTTCCAAAACTGGCGAGCGGTGAGTCGATTGGGTGCTTCGGTCTGACGGAACCCGATGCAGGTTCTGATCCTGACGGAATGAGAACACGGGCTGAGAAAATTGACGGCGGTTACCGCTTGTCTGGATCCAAGACCTGGATTTCAAACTCGCCGATTGCGGACATTTTCGTCGTGTGGGCGAAGTCCGGGTATCACGACAACAAGATTCGCGGTTTCATCGTTGAGAAAGGCGCTGCTGGTCTCAGTGCCCCAAAGATCGATGGAAAACTCTCACTCCGCTCGTCTGTTACCGGGATGATCATGATGGAGGATGTTGACGTACCCGACGACGCGCTGCTTCCAAACGTTGAGGGTCTAAAGGGCCCGTTCGGTTGCCTGAACAGGGCGCGCTACGGCATCAGTTGGGGTGCGTTGGGTGCAGCCGAGCTTTGTTTTCATGCGGCCCGGCAGTATGGACTCGACCGTCACCAGTTCCAGAAACCGCTGGCAGCGAACCAGCTTTACCAGAAGAAACTCGCGGATATGGAAACTGAGATTGCTCTTGGCTTGCAGGCGAGTCTTCGGGTTGGTCGTCTCATTGACGACGGCAAGATGGCACCGGAAATGATATCTCTCGTAAAACGAAACAATGTCGGCAAGGCACTTGAAGTCGCGCGCATGGCGCGAGATATGCACGGTGGCAATGGTATCTCAGGTGAGTACCAGGTAATGCGCCACATGATCAATCTCGAGACCGTAAATACCTATGAAGGAACTCACGATATTCACGCGCTGATTCTTGGCCGGGCCATCACCGGTATTCCGAGCTTTTGAGGCCTGCCGGGGCACTTTTCACGGCGCATGCAACCCGGGTGCAGTGGATCAACTTTTGATGAAAATCAACATTTATGGTGGATTAGTCGGGTGTATGGGAGTTGCCCCAGTAGCGGGCCCGAACTGAAAAGGTGTTAACGTCAATTGACCGTTGAATAGATCGCCTCGAACGACATCGACTATTCGAGGTTCCCCGAAGGGTGCGAAAACGCGATTGATGATTAGAGATTGATCGCCAATTAATGGATTAGCCACGAAACCTGGAACGGTGAGATCTTCCATTGGCGACGACTCAGTCGGTACCGGGATTGGTTCAGCGACGCATTGCAGCGTATCGCCGAGTTCGCAGACATGCGTGTGACGGGTTGCATTGCCACTGAGTTCGTCGTTGGGGTCCGTGACGTTGTGTCTGAATCCGGGACAATCCATTGATGCGAGTAAAGACGAGTCAACACGGTTTACCCCAAGGGCGACATACTTGCCATCGGCGCTGATCGCAGACAGCATCTCTCCCCATTCCGGCACGATTCCCATCGATCTGTTTTCAGGTTCACTGGCGGGTACATGGACGGGAACCATCTCGGAAAACGTTTGCTTTGGCTGACAATTTTCATCGACTTCCATCACATAGGTTCGAAGTACAGGAACTTGTGCCTGGCCCCCAGCAACGCAGGTGCCACTCGACGGGTCATCCAGAAATTTAGAATTCCACAGCGCGCGGGTCGTGCTTGAAACGGGCTCATATTCGCACCGCCTGACGAATGATACTCGTTGCCCGTCAAAACAGCTGTTTGCTTCGCGTGGCGGCTGAGCATTGACGCGACCGGTCAGACAGTTCTGATCTTCCAGCATGCCGGCAGCAAATCGTTCGACTCTGGGCGCACCGTCGAGTCGAAGTGCATAGATCTGCGTCATGTTGTCTTCGAATTGGCTGCCAGATCCCGAACCGATCGGCGCACCCTGTGCGTTGAACAAGACCAGATCGTTGTGGAGCCACGTACTCCAGCCGTGTGCTTCATACGGTTCATCGAGGCCGAGCGCTGATAGATTGACGTGTACCCATTCGTCGTCATCGATTCGTGATATATCATTCTGCTCGTGAAATACGTACCAAAGCTTAATCAGGCACTCCGTGCCGCGGCTGCAGTCGACCTTTTGCTTTGCAGTGAGCGCGCGATCCAGGCTCGGTGAAATAACCGACAGGATGGTTGCCCAACCCAGGGGCTGTAAGGGATCGAACAATAGATCGGAATTGGGGCTGACCGTGTCGTTACCGTCCGCCAGCCTGACGCTCCCATCCACCAGGCTCGTAAACGTCATATTGTGCTTACTACCGTCGATAGGGTGATAGGGGCAGCGGAACTCAACATCCGGAGTGACCGTCTGGCAGGCCGCCAATGGCGGTGGCTCCATGTCATTTGGACTTTCCTGCGAGGCACCGCCCCCGCACGACCAAAGGGACAACAACATGATGCCCGCGAGAGACAACATGATGGCCATTCTACTGAGCTTCTCACATGTCACGTTCTGTCCTTCACGCATACCAGCCCAAAAACTCCGTCAAACCTTGATCAGTACGGCTTCACCCTGACCGTAGCCACCGCAGATCGAGGCGACACCGTATCCGCCACCGCGGCTTTGCAGCGCCGATATTGCCGTCATCAACAAGCGAGGCCCGCTCGCCCCGAACGGGTGCCCGATAGCCACCGCACCGCCGTTCGCATTTGTAATCTGGCGAATTTCTTCTGTGCGGTCGTTATCGAAATCGGCCAGTATCATGGTGCTTGCCAGCGCTGTCGCCGCGAATGCCTCATTGATTTCGATAACGTCGAGTTGCTTCAGCTGTAGTCCGTGCTTTTGCAGTAATTTCTGTATGGCCAGCGCCGGAGTGCGTGTGCCGGATTTGGGGCCATCTGCAATACGTATCGTTCCAACGATTTCGGCGACTGCCTGCAATCCGTGTACTTTTTCCACTTCCTCTCCTCCGATGAGCAAGCACGCAGATCCGTCGTTTAAGCCTGGTGCATTTCCTGCTGTGATCGACAGGCTGCCTCGCACTGGTTGGAGTGAAGCCAGTTTCTCCAGGCTACTGTTGTTACGTGGACTCTCATCGGCGGATAGCAAGGCATTATCCTGCTTCGTATTGAATTTCCTTGTGGTGACGCTAAAGCGCTCGCGATCGAAATGACCCTTGGCGTTCGCGGAAAAATACCGATCGTGACTTTGCAGCGCCCAGGTATCCTGGTCGCTGCGGCTAACACCCATGCGCTCAGCTTCCTCACTCGTATATTTCGCGATTGCGCTATCAACCAGAGGTGCTCGAAGCAACAGCGGATCTTCTGCTGTAATGTCGCCGAGCTTTCGTATATTTCGCGGCAGCAAGTAAGGCGCCTGACTGAGCGATTCCATGCCGCCGCACACGATCAGGGATTCAGGGTTCAGGATCGCCTCGTTATTTGCCAATGCAATGGCAGACAAACCTGAGCAACAGGCACGATCAATGCCAACGGACGGCGTGGTTTGCGGTAGTTCCGAGAGCAATACGGCTTGACGAGCTGCTGTCAGGCCGTAACCGCCCAAGAGCCCCGTGCCCAGGTAAACGCCGTCGATCGCCGTCGGTGAGACGTTCGCACGATTCAAGGTCTCATCGATGGCGATAGCGCCGAGTTCGGCTGCTGTGTAGCCGCTGAGACTGCCCTGAAAGCGGCCAAAAGCGGTTCGTGCGTACGCAAAAACATACGTTCGGCTACGGGTAGAACTCGTGTGGTCAGTCAAGTTTATCTTCCTTTGCCAGGGCTCGAAGTCCGTTCATGTCGAACTTGCTGTTATTGGTTCGGGGTAGTTCATCAAGATACATCCAGGATTTCGGCGTGCGAATACCGAGATCATGACGAGCCTGAAGTTGCAGTTCTTCACGATTCGATGCGGTGTCATCTTGCAATACAATGGCTGCGACGAGGAGCTCTCCCCACGCATCGTCCGATATGCCGAATGCTGCGGCTTCCCTAACGCCTTTTTGCCGGCTTAGATAAGCTTGAACTTCACCGGGATAAATGTTCATACCGCCGCAGATAATCATGTCCTTGCTGCGGCCAACCAATTCGATGTAGCCGTCACTCGTCCAGCGGCCAAGGTCGCCACTCCACAACCAGCCGTCACGAAGTACTGCCGCGGTCGCAGTCGGGTTATCCCAGTACCCAAGCATGACGTGCGGCGAACGGATTGTGATTTCCCCAATTTCGCCGCTGTCGACTTCGCTTCCGTCGTCGGCGCGAATCGCTATCTCAACGAAAGGATACGGTCGGCCGATGATGCCGTGCCGTATTCGCCGCTGGCCACCATCATCTGCAACATGCTCGACGGCTGGCAGCGTTGCACAGGTCATTGCTGCCTCGGTCAGGCCGTAGTTCTGGGCAAGTATCGGCCCGAAAGCGTCAATTGCCGCGTCCAGCGTACTGAATGGAATACTCTCCGCACCGTAAATGATCAATCGAAGATGTTTGCGGGCGACGTTTCGGAATCGCTCTGAGGCGATTAGTCGAGTCAGTAAGGTTGGTACGCATTGCAATACGGTAATGTTGTGACGTTCAATCTCGTCAGCTAACGGATCTGCTGCCGTCTTCTGGGGTAATACGATCGTCGACCCCGTTAATAGGCAGGGAACAAGATATGCGCCGGATGCGTGGCTCAGTGGACCCATCAGCGCTATGACGTCGGTGACATCAAAGTCGCGCACGCTGAGCAAGTTGCGATGCACACACGCCCAGTTGCTATGGCTGAGCATGACGCCCTTGGGTTTGCTAAAGGTGCCGGAAGTGAAGCTGATCGACGCGAGGTTGTTTTCGTCCGCAAGCTCAAGTGATTTTACCGCTTGTTGCTCAATGGTCGGAATTTCCGCGAGCGCATCAACGCCCACCATTGCACAGCTCAGATCGGACTTGTTCTGCCGCAAGTTATCCGTAGCCTGACGCACGGTAGCCTCGGTGTCCTTGTCATGAATGACCATTGATGCCCGGCAGGTCAAAATCATGTTTTCGAGTTCAAGTGGCGACGTACGCCAATTGATCGGTACTCGAACAAGTCCGCACGCCTCCAGAGCCAGGGGAACGACAGCAGTTTCTCTGAGGTTCTGCGAGCAAATTATAACGCGAGCACCCTCCGGAAGGGCGTTCGAAAGCCACGATGCCAGGGTATTAATCCGAGAAATCAGTTCGCTGTAGCAGTAGCTGTGCGAACCTGCAATGACGGCCGGTTTTGTGGCAAAAGGCCTGGCCGCTTGCTCGATGAGCCTGATTGCCTTACTGGGTTTTCGCTGGCTGAGAGGGCGGATTTTACCGTCGCCTCGCCCCGTCAATTTGTTCGATTCTTGCCCCATTAATTCATCCCTGGATTCGTTTCTTGTCTGACGAAAGTTCCGTTTAGTATGGCATTGAGTGGAAGAAAAAGTCCAGATAGTCCAATAATAGACACTTGCGTTGACAGGATGACTGATCGAGCGTAATCTATACATGGAGCCGACTTGGGACTGGAACGACCTGAGACGGAGAGCGATACGGTACCGAAGCAAGTGGAAAAGCTGGGAGCTGTACCTGCCATTAAATTGTTCTTTGTTCGGGAGAGTGTTGGATGGGGCTGCCCAGCGTTAGTTTTGATCACTTTGGTATTTTTGTGACCGACCTTGACAAGATGTCTCGGTTTTACGAACGAGTTTTGGGCTTCGTCACTACCGACAGTGGCACTGGTTCCACCGGCTTGAAGTTCCGATTCCTTACCCGCGATGCGAATTGTCATCATCAACTGGTTCTCGCAGAAAGTCGGCCGCCTGACATGCCGTTTAATAACGTGAACCAGATATCAATGTTGATTCAAACACTGGACGATCTCAAGAAGTTCGATACCCTTCTGAAAGACGATCCCGAAGTCAGTGGCATTACGTATATTGATCACGGGATATCATGGTCAGTATATTTTGACGATCCGGAAGGCAACTGGGTAGAACTGTGCGTCAATTCGCCATTCTATTCGCCTCAGCCTTTTCGACAGGAATTGGATCTGTCAATGAAGGACGATGAGATTTTGGCACTGACCGAGAAACGTTGCCGGGAGAAACCCGGGTTCTGTTCCCGAGAGGCATGGCAGTCTCGGGTACAAGAACAAATTGATGCGACGCAATCCTGAGGCTATCAAACGGACAGCCCTGGTTATGGAGGGAGGCAATGCACTGCACTGCCTCAACGCGTCCGGCGACTAACTAATTGTAATCTGCTTATATTTCTGTTGGGGGGGGTATGAATCATTTAGTACGAACGGCAATTTCGGTCACATTGATAGTCTTGGCATTACCGACTAGTGGCAACGCGGAAGAATCCACGCAGGCCACGCTCAGCGAGATTACCGTCACGGCAACGCGGCGGCAGGAAGATATTCAAGATGTGCCGATATCAGTGGTTGCAATAACATCTGAAAATATCAGAACACTGGGTATGGTGGATATGCGCGATATTGCGCAGCACGTTCCTAACGTCGAGATTTCGGATAATCCGGTTATCGCCAACATCTATATGCGCGGGCTGGGGTCTGGCCGATCGCAAATTATAGAGCAATCGGTTGGCTTGTTTGTAGACGATATTTACCAGGGCAGATCGCAAATGAATCTGCATCCCTTGTTCGATGTGGCGAATGTGGAGGTTTTGCGCGGCCCGCAAGGCACCCTGTTTGGGAAGAATACGGCTGCCGGTGCACTAATCGTTCGAACTAACGAACCCACGAACGAATTTCAGGGGGCGGTTTCCGCAACGATAGGCGACTACAGTACAGTAAACGGTTACTACAATATCGATGGCGCAGTGTCAGGACCAGCCAGCGACAATGTCGCTTACCGATTCGCGTTCCGTTACAACGACGATGGCGGCTTCGTAAAGAACCGGGCCGAAGGCCCCGATGGCGTTGAGCGACAGGATATCCAGGTCCGCCTGAAGCTAAATTGGGATATCTCCGATCGGACCGACGCAAAATTCATGGCGGAGTACAACCATTTTGATTCCGATGGTGAAGGGTCCGCACAGATGTTCAATCATGCACCGGATATGGTGGCGGGATTCCAGGCGATCGTGCCGACGTTTGTGGATCAAGCTCCAAACTGGGAGACGGATGTACCTTGTAATCTGGCGGCGGCGTTCGATTTCTGTCCTGGTCGAGATCAGACATACACTCGTCTGAAAGCAGAGATAAGTCATGAATTGGGCAGCGGCAGCCTTTCGTCGATTACGGCCTACCAAGCATACGACTTCGACCATTTATTCATTACCGACCCAGTTATGTATTTGCAGGCGGTTCGGCGGGAGGAGTTCAGCGGATTCAGCCAGGAATTTCGGTTTACCTCCGAAGTCGGCGAGAATTTCGACTATATCGTTGGCCTGTTTTATGAAAACACCGAACTGGATCGCGATGAGAAAAATCACCTGAATTTCGCGTTCCACCCGCGACTCAGCTTCTTGGGTAATCGGGATGGCATTGACAACTGGATACTTAAGAACGAAACCGTTGCCGTATTCGGTGAGATGAGATGGCATCTAAGCGATACGGTCAGCGCCGTTTTCGGCGGACGTTGGGGGCGTGAAGAAAAGGAATACGATTACTTCGGCATAACCACTGCCTACTATGATGAAAATACGGTTCTGGCCCTTCCGAACGATCCTCGAATTTTCACGGACGAAAAGCGGGACGAGTCGGAATTTACACCATCGTTCACTATGCAATGGAGCGCGGCAGACCACGCAATGTTGTACTTCCGCTACGCCGAGGGCTCGAAATCCGGTGGCTTCGATGACCGTGTGCTTACGCCAACTCAGGATCTTGAGTATGACAGCGAGTCGTCACGGCTAAGCGAAATAGGCGCCAAGACGTCCTGGCTTGATGGCAAGTTTGACTTGAACGTAACCGTGTTCCACACCAAGTTCGAAGACCTTCAGGTCGCGTCCGAACTCCAGGGGCAGATTGTCGGCTTTCTGCTTCTGAACGCTGCCGAGGCGACTTCTCAGGGACTGGAGTTGGATGGGCGTTTGTCCTTGAGTGATTCGTGGACAATTGGTGGCTCCTATGGCTATCTGGATGCGACTTATGACAGCTTTCCAAATGCGCCTTGTATCGCCGTGCCCGGACCGGAATGTCAGGCCAACAACGCCGGCGCGATGGTTCAGGATCTGGCCGGAGAAACGCTGGCGTTTGCGCCGGAAAACAAGTTCAGTATGTATTTGAATTTCGATCATAGGTTAGCGAACGACTGGCGCTTGAATTCCACGGCCAGCATTAGTTACTCCGATGAGTATTTTGGTGACCTGGATGCCGATCCCTTGTCTGTACAGGATGCCTACACGAAAGTCGATGCCAGTGTTGAGTTGGAGCCGCCTGATGGCAAGTGGTCACTAATGTTACTGGGCAGGAATCTAACTGAAGAAGTGGTGTACGCATCATCATTCGATACACCGATTGCGGGAGCGCCCGGGCAGAACGCATACCTGGATTCACCTCGTGAAGTGGCGCTAAAATTCAGTTACCGGTTCTAGAGTATTAACGGAAAGCAGGCGTTCCAAACTGTGCGGCCTGGCTCGGCTACGAATCCCGGGGCGGTCGCTTCGATGGGCCGTTTGCCGTCACCGCGTACATTAAAAATACACAATTTGGCAGGGAAGTGAACAATGAAATTGGTAATGTTTGGCGACGGTTTGCCAGGAATATTGCAAGACAATCAAATCATCGACATCTCAGCGGTTGTTGGAGACTGTGTCTCCGCGGATAGAAATCAGACAATGCAGCGCATTGTGGAGAATTTCGACTCCTTCAGTTCCGATCTACAGTCGCTTGCGGCGAGTGGCGAGGGGATTTCCGTTTCCGATACGCAGTTGTTGGCGCCATTAGGACGCCCGGACAAGATTGTGGCGATGGGCGCCAATTATCTTGAAAATACCGATGGACCCGCCCTGCCGATTTTTTCGTTTTTCAAGTCGCAGGATTCCGTTATAGGGCCTGGTGATACGATCGTGCTGCCAGACAGCGGCGCGCGGGTCTATCACCATGAGGCAGAAATGGTTGTTGTGATCGGAAAGGAGGCTCGTAATGTTCCGGAATCCGAAGCGATGGATTATGTATTCGGATATACGGCGGGTATAGACGTGTCCGGCCGCCACCCGGCTGTACCGAGATCGCTATTTGGAAAGTCGCACGATACGTTTTGCCCGCTTGGCCCGTGCATCGTTACCAAGGACGAGATTCCGGATCCACACGATCTTCAGGTGAAACTGTGGGTCGACGGTGGTTTGCGGCACGATTTTAATACGAGCGATATGGGGCATCGAATCCCTGAATGTATTGCATTTGTGAGTGCGACTACAGTGTTGCGGCCCGGTGATATCATCATGACGGGGACAAACCACCAGGGAATCGGGCCGCTCCAGGATGGGGACAAGGTCGAGCTGGATATTGAGAAAATCGGTCGCTATGAAGTCAGCGTTTCGGATCCTTTGGGACGATCCTGGCCGAAGGGCATCGATGCCGAAATCGGCGAGAGGATTCGCAAGATGGTTAAACTGGGCATACCGCCAGGCGCACCCGGCGCTCCTGCGGGCCCAAAGTAGCGTTAGGGTTCGACGACAACGACATGACTTAACTCCGGTCGAACACGCCATACGGAAGTTCGTGCTGCGGCTCGCGCTGCAATGAACCCGGCTTCAAGACTGTTGAGATTGGCGACCTTAGAAGAATCCTCAAGCGCCTGTAATGTCGGCATGTCGGCCTGCAGGTCGGCCAGCGAATTTAGAAGGCGAAATCGTACATACTGGTCTTGCTGGCCGATTACCGAACTGTAGGTGAATATGCTGCCAGTCCAGTTACGTTTCGTATACGCGGTACTCAGCCTTTCGAGGAAGGAGCGGTAGGGTACGTGGTGACCGGGTCGCACGTCGCTTAGCTCCATTTCCACGTAGCGCATCGCGCTATGATCGGGATCGAAATCGTAACTCAGCATATCTTCCCGCAACAACACACGGGACCGGCTGCTGGCAACGGCTTCATCCAAATGCGCCGCCAGCGTCCGGGTTTTTTCCGTGTCGTATGCAGCGGATGCAATGGTCTCGAAGCCGGCGCCCAGACTGGCCTGTTCCACGCTGGGTGCAAACCGCATTATGATGTAGCTGTGTTTAGTGCCTACCTGGTTGCTGAAACTAATCCACTGAGCGGCGCCGTCCATCTGCTGTGCGGCGAAGGAGAATTCGCGCAACGCGTTTTCATAATCGACGTTTGCACCCGGCTGGGTCCGGACCTCGGACAACCACAGGTAGGTTGGCGGTGTGTCCTCTGAAAATCCTGATTGTGCTGCGAGCGTCAGCGTACAGGCTGTCGCTAAGATGATGGTCTGTTTCAGTGTCTGTCTGCTTTTTTGGTTCAAGGCGAGTCCTTCGATATCATCGTAAAGCTGGATAAGGCGGCTTCCAGTATGACATTTAGCCGAAGAAGAAGTCTATATAGTCAAATACTAGACACCCTTGTTGATTGATTGATGAATCGAGCGTAATCTGTTTCAAAATCGACTTCAGGCGGGAAGGGTATGGCACAAGCAGCAAGCTGCAAAGCTGGCTAAAGGGAAGAGCTTTAGTGATTTCCTAGCGGCTGCTAAAGGCCGTCGACCGCTTGTCGAACAACGCGCCGACGAGGCATTCAATATGTTTTGTTGTCGGATCAGGTCGGTCAGGAATGCTCGCGCGTATTACTTGGCATGACCGATAAGGATGGACGTTGGAGCATTCTCGGCGTGTTGTCCTGAGGAGTTCAAATGACCAATAGCTCGGACAAAATTACTGCAACGCGGCGCATTATTGCCGATGGGTTGACGTTCGGTGAAGGGCCTCGGTGGCACGATGGATCTCTCTGGGTTTCGGATATGTTTGCGAAGGAGATTCTGCGAATAGAACTCGACGGCAGGATGCAGCGCGTGGCCGAAGTATCTGGATCACCAAGTGGTCTGGGCTGGTTGCCGGACGGGCGAATGCTGGCGGTGTCCATGGTCGACGGTGTTGTATTGGCTATTGCGGACGGACAATCCGAGGTTTATGCCGACTTGAATTCTATTTCAGGCGGTACGCCAAACGACATGATTGTCGATAGCCAAGGCCGAGCGTATGTCGGGAATGCGGGTTGCAATCTGTTTGAGGGCCTCAACCCGAATCCAACGAATTTGATACTGGTTGATAACGGTAAAGTTAGTCAGGTAGCCGATGGGCTGGTTTTTCCAAACGGCATGGCGATTAGTCCCGATGGTAATACGTTGCTTGTCGCCGAGACCTTTGCGCATAAAGTTACCGCGTTCACGATTGCGGTTGACGGGTCGCTTTCAGACCGGCGAGCATTTGCCGAACTCCCGAACCGGACGCCGGACGGTATTTGCCTGGATGCCGAAGGTGCCGTATGGGTGTGTTCTGCGGAGACCAGCGAAGTGCTGCGGGTGAGCGACGGTGGTGCGATAAGCGAGTGTATTGACCTCGGCGGACGGTTCGCCGCGGCTTGTGTGGCGGGCGGCGAGAACCGGTGCACGCTCTTGGTTGTGTCGTCGGATACGACACCCGAGAAGTTCATGCGCGGCGAATCTACGTGCAGAATCGAGGCCTACGACATTGATATTCCGGGGGTGGGAGCGCCCTGAATCCCAGGTGGTCGTGCAATTCAAAGCATGCATTCCACCCGGAAGTTGCAGACGCAGTAGGTTTGCAGCGGACAAGTCATAAGTATGTACTGCTACTTCAAGATGAAGGAAGAACCGCCCGCCGCCTTGATTCAAGACGTGACCGTCCTGCGTTAGTTCGAAATCATCTAAAATGAGGAGATAATTAGTGACCGACAAAATTCGTCGAAGCAGGGGTGTGTCAACATACAATGAAGTTCTACGCCCAAAAGAGAAAGAGCATTCAGAGACTGGGGCCGTAGTCGGAATTCGCGAACTGACCTTGGATCACCTTTATGCTGATATTTGGCAACGAGGGCAGCTTTCTCTTCAAGAGCGCCGTCTAGTGACTATCGCAATACTCGCTGTGCAGGGACATACAAGCCAACTCAAGACCCACGTAATAGGCTCACTTCGAAGTGACGTGCCTGTAGAAACGCTTCACGAACTGATGGTCCATGTGGGGCATTACGGAGGATGGGCCGCTGGAGTCAGTGGCCATGAAGTTGTTCAAAATGCCCATGAGGAAGAACGTGCGTAACGAAATGACATCAGCGAATCCAATCTGTAGTAGATGTGCACAGTAAGGACACTAGCATGGGTACTGACAAATTAACCACCATTGATCGATAATTTGGGGATGAATACATACAAACGCCACCGATTCCCTCCCGATATCATCAGCTACGCTGTTTGGCTCTACTACAGATTCAATCTCAGTCACCGGGATATCGAGGATCTGCTCGCCGAGCGCAGCATAATTGTAAGCTACGAATCTATTCGACTCTGGTGTAAGAAGTTCGGACCGAAATTCGCCAGAAGATTGAAACGTAAGCACCAAGGCTACGGCGATACCTTCTATGTTGATGAGGTATTCCTGAAAATCAATGGCAAGCAGCACTATCTATGGCGAGCTGTTGATCAGGACGGTGAGGTGGTTGATGTGTTGCTACAGACTCGTAGGAATGGGGCGGCGGCGAAACGTTTCTTCAAATGCCTGCTCAAGTCGCACGGTGGAGAGCCAAGAAAAGTCGTCACGGATAAGCTGCGAAGTTATGGTGTCGCCCACCGACAACTGATACCAGATGTTGTTCACGACACCAGCCAATACGCCAACAATCGGGCTGAGCTATCGCATCAGCCAACCCGGGTGCGAGAGCGGGGCATGCGGCGGTTCAAATCGATTGAGCAAGCGCAATTATTCCTGGGCGTACACGCAGCAGTTTTCAACCTTTTCAATCTGGGACGGCATTTGATATCGGCCAAACACTATCGTGTATTTCGACAGCGCGTCTTTGCGTCTTGGAAATATGCTACAGCATCTTAATCAGGTCGTTCGACGCAGTTCGCAGGGCTTGAATGAATAACTTGTCAATACCGTCCGTGAATTACGTGCACGCGATCGCAACAATCAATATCGAACGATGTATGTAATCAGAATGGGTACAAAGGTGGTTGTTCTGCACAGTTTCATCAAGAAGAGTAGAACGACGCCAAAAGCCGATATAGATACAGCAAGGGAGCGGCTAAGGGCATTTGATAGAAAGTGAGAAATAGAAATGGAGTATCAGTTATGAAAACAAAGGTTACCAAGGGTAACGTTTTCAAAGATCTCGGATTTACCGATGAAGAGTCCGTTGCATTGGCGATGCGAGTAGACCTCGCGGTTGAGATTGAGAAGTTTATTAAGCGGAAGAAACTTACGCAGATGAAAGCTGCGGAGTACTTTGATGTGCCACAACCAAAGATTAGTAAAATCGTCGGTGGGAAGGTGAGCGGCTTCTCTATCGAATACTTGGTAAAGATGGCCACCAAGGCGGGGAAAAACTCGCGAATCTCGTTTGCGAAACGCCAGGCCGTATAAAAAATAACGCTCCGAAGGCAAGGGCTATCCTGAAGACTTCAGGCGGATAATTGATTACCCCGAATTCTGTCCCATTGATTCTGAGCACACTCAATCAAAACAACTGCTTACTGCCACACCCACATAATTCTAAGGGACAAGAGTGGCGTGTAACCTCATGATCCGAAAAGTAAAAAAGGATTTGAAATGCCTGGCTTCGAGCCCTGTACTTGTAGCGCTGTGCTAATCGATTGGCACTGCAGTCCTATCGGAGCGGTCGTTGATTCAAATCTTTCCGGGCGAATACTTAGGCTATTCCGAAATTGACAATTCCTGCAGTAACGCGACGGCGGTCGGATTGCTGGGAAAGCGAGACTTAAGCTCTGTCGCGACCGCCGTCGCTCTTTCAATTTCCATGTTGTCTCTCAAAACAGTCGCAAGCGCGTAGCCGATGTCGAATTCGTCAGGGAACCGAATCCAAGCGTCGTTGAGTATTCTCAATGCTTCGTCGCTTCGACCCAATGAGTTTGCAGCAATTCCGTAAACATAGGCGTAACGGCTATTTGAAGGATCAAGTTCAGCAGCCGTTCGAATATGCACGAGAGCATTCTCGTGATCCTGAGCTCGAACCAGAAAAAGGCCAAAGGCGTGATGCGCTGAAGCGAAGGTCGGGTCGAGACGAAGTGTGTGTTCATAGAAGCGGCGGGCTGAGTCACTGTTGCCAAGGTGCGATTCGAGTTCTGCCAGCCGCACCGCGGAATCGGGGCTCGATACTGTGACCATTAGCGAATCGCGATATTCAATAATCGCGCCCGCATAGACCCGGGCGTCCTCCAGCGGTAGCAAATCACGCTGTTCAATGAACGCGAAAGCAGCCTCAACACGCACGCCCCGAACTGAATCTCGGAGCAAATGGCTGCCAGACAGGCCGCGAATCTCCGCAGGCACGCTGGCAAGCGCTCGGAGCGCACCGATACGCACTAACGGATCCTGATCGCCAAAGCTGCTATTGATCGCGTCCATTTCAGCGGCACCAGCGGGCGGCGAAATAAGCGAGAGCTGTGTCGCTCGTGCGATAGCTGGAAATTCCTGTTTGGCAACGGCAGCCGCTAACTGATCATTGGCGTTCGTTGATCTACCCGCGGCAATGGCACTTCCATAGTGCGATGCTGCCTCACCAGCACCCGGAATTCGAAAACTGTGATCGCGTCGATCGTCGACACCCATGTAAGTCGTCGCAGGCATATGACAGTCGACGCAGTTTCCGACATCGACACCGCTGTGCGCCACGGCCGCAAATTTCGAGGGCAAATGACATTGTGCGCACGTGTCATTCGGATTAGGTCCGGCACGCAATTCACCGGAGTGCGGATCGTGACAATCGGTACAGGTTACACCGGCTGCATACATTGCGCTTTGCACGAATGATCCGTAGACGTAAACCTCGTCAAGTATTCGACCATCCGCGTGATACAGGTTTTCTTCCAGCAAAGAAACCCTATGGGTGTCGGACAACGATTTGCCGTATTCATAGTTTTCCGTGAGTACACCCCGGCGCGAATGACAGCGGCCGCAGGATTCCGGTTGTTGCTTTCGAAGGTTGGGCTCGCTTCGTTCGGCAATGCCTGAATTCGGATTCATAACCCAGGCAGAGGTGCTGCGATCGTCAAGATCAACTGATAGGCCAAAAGCGTCATCGAACTGTTTCGCTTCGGCTTGTTGCTGGTGCAGCGAGCCCGGTCCATGACAGGCCTCGCAGCCGACAGAGATTTCATCGAAAGTGGTATCGAATGTGTCTGAGTCAACGTCGTAACCGACCTTCAGATTCGTAGAGTGACATTCAGCACAGGCGGTGTTCCAAGTGAAGTACTGTGCAGTCCAGTGAAGCGGGTCACCGGGGCCAACGTACTCGTCCGGGTACAGGTGATACCAGCGCTGACCGCCATCGCCCTCCGGGCGGGCGTCCCAGGTAAAGGGTAGGGACTGTTTTCGGCCATCTGGAAAGTCCACGAGGTATTGCTGCAGAGGTACGACGCCAAAGGCATGGGAAATCTCGAATTCCTGCGGCTCGCCGATCGCATTTTCGGTCCGCACCATGAATGCGCCGTCTCTCTTGAACAACGATGTTGTGGTATCGAAGTACTCGAATTCCACTCCCGAGAAATCGCCAAGCATGGTCGCCTCGCTCGCGACCTGCATCGCTAACTCATGATGCGAACCTCGCCAGATCTGGTATTCATTCTGATGACAGGATGCACATTGCTGGCTGCCTACAAACCTCGGATCTGTCTGCGATTCTGGAGTTTCCGCGGGTTGCTTCGAGCAGCCGGCGTTGAGCAACAGCAGTGAAGCGGCAAGTGCCAATTTGCTCAAGAAGCCTGTCCCATAGGAGAATCCAAGACGTAATGATATCAGCAAGTTACGGAACGGCATCGAGATTTCTATGGGACAGTTAAGGCTCGTAATCTACTGTAATTTAGACGAAAGAAGTACTTCAGATCCTTGGCTTCGATCCGGGTACCTCTCGATTAACATAGCCCGCCGTTGCCTCAGATCACATATCAGTCATCGTGCTCCGCAGTGAAATAGGTCACCGGGGATACGGCCGTTTCCAAGTACCCAAATACGTCCAGTAGACCACCCGCGTCATTCAGCATCACAGCAAGCGGCGTCGCGCCATCCCAAAATACGCAAGGCCTGTGAAACCAAGTATTGGAAGAATTTATCTCACATGAATACGCCAGAATCGAGTAGGCGCTAGCGAATAGGACCATGCAAGCGCGATCAATGTTCGTTCCAAAGCTGGTTCTGCTAGTTCCGCCAAGAAGAACCAGTGCGTCGTCGTCGGATACGTTCCATGCCTTCAAAATGCCGGCAACCAGAGCGATTAGGCGACCGGCTTTGATGCAGACCATTCCTGATCTATTGTCTGCAAGACTAGGCGGTTCGATACCTACCATATCCCACCAATCCTTATCGCCAATTTGGATTGCGTATTTGCCGAATAATTCGGGTGCGATGCCAGAATCGAGGAAGATGGTCTCGGTGACCGATTTCACGGTTGCTCCCCAAATTCAATCTTGAGCTTTGCCGCCCCCTTCGAAGCCAGCCAGACGTAGATCAACAATCCAGTGCTTTCGACAAAGCTCAAAGCGGGCAGATTGAATATAGGCGATACCAGGTTATTCCATAGCCACCAGCTCGGAATCCAAACGGCTAGCAGGCTCAGGAGAAGCCAGGGGAGGGCAACAATTGCGAGTCGAATCATATTTTCCATGCGATAATTTCCTCATCGTCTCGTTGGGGCGGATTAGTGGGTGTCGCCGGTCTGATCGTGAAAAACGAAATTTCTTGTGTGGGCGCGCGACACGAATTTGGAGTCTCGAATGAGACATCAATCAGGTACCGTTTGAGACTGTGGCCCGGACGACGGGTCTCAAGTAAGACCTTGAGAACCTTCACGTTTTTGGTCTCGTTTGAGACGGGGTGGGGTTAGGCCCCGATAGATCGGACACTTTAGAATAGGCATAGAACTGCCAAGTGAGGTGTCAGATGGCGAGAAAGAGATATACGCAGGAGTACAAGCAGCAGGCGGTAGTGAAGACGAGACGAGGCGGCATATCGTTGGC
>JAJFKS010000029.1 GCA_021773115.1 Woeseiaceae bacterium
CGATGGCATGAGCCGGGATGCAGCCATGCGGCTGATGGTCGAAGGCGGCTTCCAGGAAGAGCGTGAGGCGGCCGGAAAGTGGGTTCGGGCGCAATTGAGTTCAGCGCAACTGTCGACCTATTTTGTCGGCTACCAGGAGCAGATCGAAATGCGTGCTGCCGTGGAGCAAGCCTGGGGCGAGAAATTTACGCTGCGCCGCTATCACGATCAGGCACTCAGCTACGGGTCGCCGCCGGTTAAGTACGTACGCGCATTGATGTTGAACAAACCGATTCCCCGCTAAAAAGAGCCGGACTCCAGGTGCTCAGGACTTATTCGAAAGCGGCATAAACACTGGGCGGTTTGCGTCAATCCGGGCGCGACGAAACGCCGCGTATTCGCATCTAAGACCCATGAACCTGACAGAGCTGAGTACCCGGCAGTGGCCCTCGGTGGCCGTGGCGGTCGCATTGGTCGCCTTATTCGGGCTGACCTCGATTTCATCGTTGCCGATTCAGTTGTTGCCGAATATCGAGGAACCGCAAATTTCGGTTGCGAACTTCTGGCGCGCAGCGGCGCCCGAAGAGATGGAAGCGAACATCATCGAGCCGCAAGAGAATGTGTTGCGCAACACACCGGGGCTCACCGATATCAATTCGTTTATCGGGCGTGGTCAGGGATTCATTAATCTTACGTTTGCCGTCGGCACCAACATGCAGACTGCGAAGCTCGACGTTATTAACAATCTGACACAGGCACCACCACGACCCAGCGACGCTATCGAGCCGCAGGTCAGTGCCGGTGGCGGCCCGCAGACACCCGGTGCTGCGTCGTTGCTGGTGCGTGTTCTACCCGATAATCCGAACCGAGAACTCTCGAGCTACCAGAAGCTGATTGAAGACGAGGTCGAACCGCGGCTGGCGCGTATTCCCGGCGTGTCCCAGGTGTTCCTGGCCGGTGAACAGCCCCGCGAATTGCATATCACGTTCGACTCCTACCGCGCAGCCGCGCTGGGTGTTCAAATTAACGACATTATCGCTACCGTCTCGCGGGGTAGCGATTCGTCCGGCGGCTTCGCCGACGTCGGTCGTCGACAGTACACCGTTCGCTTCGTCGGGCAATTTGATCCTGACGAACTCAATCAGCAAATTGTCGGCTGGAGTGGTGATCGCCCTATTTATCTCAGCGAAGTCGCCGATGTCGAAATAGTCCCTCGCAAGCAAGACGGTTTTACTTTGCGCAATGGATATCCGTCCTATTACATCACTGTACAGCGCGATTTCGACGCCAACACGGTCAGTATTCTTGATGAGATAAATAAGGTCATCATCGAGCTCAATGAAGGACCGCTCGCTGCGGCCGGCCTCGCGATCGATTTGAGTTTCGATGCATCGGTCCATATTCGCCGAGCAATTTCACTGGTGCAGGGCAATCTTGGACTCGGCCTGTTCCTGGCAATCGCCGTCCTGTACTTCCTGATGCGCAGCCGCCGCGCGACTTTCCTCGTTACTGCGACCGTTCCACTGTCCGTGCTGGTGGCATTTGTTGCTTTGCGTTTGTTCGACAAGTCGCTGAACGTCATATCGCTGGCCGGGCTCGCCTTTTCGGTGGGGCTGGTTATGGACGCAGCGATCGTCACTCTGGAAAATATCGTCCGCTGCCGCCAGGCGGGGGCCAGCCTTTCAGAGGCCGTACAGACCGGTACTAAACAGATCACTGGCGCCTTGTTCGCCTCGACCGTCACCAGTGTCGCCATTTTTGTTCCCGTATTGTTCATGGAAGGCATGGAAGGCCAGCTGTTTCAGGACCTCGCCCTGACTATCGCGGTAGCGGTGACGGCATCGTTCCTTATCGCTATCACGGTTTTGCCCGTCGCGGCCAACTTCATGCTCAAGGACGAGGACAGTGACCCCTGCAAGCACTGGTGGACGAATATTTCCGCACTGGTGATGAAACTGACCCGGACACCAGCGCGCTGCGGCGCCTGGATTACCGGCATTCTGGGCGCCTCTGTCCTGGCGGTCGTGCTGCTGGTTCCGCAGGCGAACCTGTTGCCGCAGGCACCATCCGATTCATTGAACGCATTCTTCAGCATGCCGCCGGGCGGCACCGTCGAAATGATGGAGACCGAAATTGCCGGTACCATTGTCGAGCGCCTGAAACCGTACATGGACCATGAGCAGCAACCCTACATTCGCGGTTACAACCTGTCAGCGTTCGGCACCTTCAATGCACTTTTCATCTACCCGCAGGACCCGGACCGCATTGAGGAAATGATCGGGATTGTGCGAAACGAAGTACTGGTTGATCTACCCGATACCCAGGCATTCGTACAACGATCATCGCTGTTGAACTTCGGCTTCAACGGTGGCGGTGGCATCAATGTCGACCTTCAGGGTCCGGATATCAGCGTATTGGGCGAACTCGCGGTGTCCGGCATGGACATCATCAACCAGGCCATACCCGGTGCACAGGTGCGGCCGATTCCAGGTCTCGCCATTGCAGAGCCCGAATTGCAGCTCGTGCCAAATGACCGACGCATCACCGCGGCGGGCCTTGACCGGGGGACTGTGGCCAACATCGTCCGTGCAATGACGAGCGGCACCTTTGTTGGCGAGTATTTTGATGGCAACGACCGCATGGACATGATTCTTCGCGGACCGCGGTGGAACTCACCCGAAGAACTCGCGGCGATTCCGATTGCCACGCCACTTGCCGGAATTCAGAGCATTGGCGAGTTGACGGAAATTCGACGTACGGTCGGTCCGACGCAATTGCGACGCGTCAACGGTCAACGCACGTTGACCCTGGCCGTTACGCCACCGGACGACATGACCGTGCAGGAGGCGTTGGACACCCTGCGCAACGTCGCCGGTCCGGAATTGGCCAGGATCTTGCCGGATGGCGTCAGCGTTGCCTACAGCGGCACGGCCGATCGGCTTGAAACTGCATTTGCAACAATGCAGGTGAATCTTGCAATCGCTGCTGTTGTATTGCTGTTGATACTCGCAGCGATGTTCCGCTCAATCTGGGATGCGTTTTTGGTCATGTTATCGATGCCGCTTGCAATTGCGGGCGGCGTTGTCGCGTTGCGAATTCTTAATTTGTTCAGTCGTCAGCCGATGGATTTGCTCACGACCATCGGCTTCCTCATATTGCTGGGGCTGGTCGTCAACAATGCCATCTTGCTGGTGATGCAAACTCGAACGAGCGAAAAAAGTGGACTCGACCGTCACCAGGCGGTTGCTGATGCCGTGCGAATCCGGGCGCGACCGATCTATATGAGCACTCTGACCAGCATTTTCGGCATGTTGCCATTGATGCTCGTACCCGGTGTGGGATCGCAGATTTATCGCGGCCTCGCCACAGTCATTATTGGCGGCATGTTTGTCAGCGCGCTTTTCACGCTTATTCTGATGCCGAGCATCCTGCGATTGCCGCCTCTCTCGATAACCGGGTTGTTTCAAAAGCGCCCGTCACCCGACAACGTAACCGGAACAACAGCCGATGCCTAAAATAACAAGCGCCAAGGACTTCGCCCCACTTCTACTGCTTTCGCTGTTTGCGGCGATGCCGGCACTTTCTCAACAACCCGCACCCGCCAGTGTTGTCCACGTTGCCAGTGTCTCACGTACCGAGCTCGCACCGACTGTTGCCGTGCCCGGAACGGTTTTTAGCCGCAACGACCTGCAGATCACTGCGGGTGTCGCTGGCCAGCTGACCGATGTTGCCGAGCCCGGCACATATGTCGAAAAGGGCCAGCCGCTCGCACGCATCGATAGTCGTACTTTATTACTGCAACGCGCGGAGCAGGAGGCATTGCTGGAGAGAGCTGAGATCAACGTTCGGCAACTCGAGAGTCAATTGCGCCGACAGCGTGAACTCGGCGAATCCAATCTCGTTTCGGAATTCGAAATTGAGCAAACCGAAGCGAATCGCGATCTTGCCATCAGTGATGCGAATATTACCCGCGTCCGCATTCGCCAGATCGATGATCAGATTCAACGAGCGACGATTCACGCTCCGTTCGCAGGTGTTGTCATCAGTCGTTTGCGTCGGGCTGGTGAAGAGGTCGCTCGCGGCGAGGTGCTGGGACAAATGACAGACATACAGAACATGGAAGTCCGTGCGTTTGTGCCACTAAAGCATCTGCCGCGAACAACTGTTGGAGACTCGATAGAAATTTTTGCGACAAGCGCCAATTACTTCGGTCGTATCCGGGCGCTGGTACCGACCGGCGACGTGCGATCACAAACCTTTGAGGCGCGTATTGACCTGCCGCTCAGCGCAGCGGGAGATTGGACCGTCGGTCAACTGGTCAGCGTAGCAATTCCTATTAAGCAAAGAGAATCGTCGCTGACAGTACCAAGGGATGCACTGATTTTGCGTAGCGAGGGCTCCTTTGTATTTCGTATCAACGGCGAGAATAAGGCGGAGCGAATCAAGGTCGACATCGGCGATTCGTCCGGCACATTGGTGGCGGTAACTGGCGCATTGATCGAGGGCGATCAAGTCGCCATTCGAGGAGCAGAAAACCTTCGTGAAGGCTCGGACGTCAAGGTGATGCTTTCCGGGCAGCGAAGTGGATCGCAACCTACGGCCTCCGAAGGCTAACGTATGCGTTTAACGGGGATTCGCCTCGGTTCGCCCTCAATCTGCATCTTGTAGCCGAAATAATCCCTGTTGAGCGTTACGTTGAATTCGCATTCCTTGAAAAACAGTTTCCTGTCACTGACCTGCCAGCTTAATTTCCCAATAATCCTGGCCGGCCCGACAAGCAGGCCATCATTCGTGCAGCGCTCGAAGAGGCCTACCACGAGCTCCCACCCCGCGACGGTATTGTTGAAGTTGCAAAGCAACAACCGCAGCAGGCAATCGCTTTCGTTGTTGAGAAAAATATTGCCACGATGCCGGAAGAAGCCGTCGATCCAGGACCTGACTATTCATGAAGGCGTGCCCGGCCACTATCTGCAAATTACGCTGAGCAATCGCTATCCGTCGACATTACGCTCCGTGCTGTGGTCCGGTTCGTTCGTCGAAGGCTGGGGCGTCTACGCCGAACAAATGATGATTTCTGAAGGCTACCTCGACAACGACCCGCTGATGAAACTCATCAATCTGAAATGGTATTTACGCGCCGTCACGAACGCGATTATCGACTCCGCCATTCATGTCGAT
>JAJFKS010000030.1 GCA_021773115.1 Woeseiaceae bacterium
GTTGTCGAACTGATTGCACCGATTGCAATGGAAGACGGTCTGCGCTTCGCGATTCGCGAAGGCGGTCGTACCGTTGGCGCCGGTGTCGTCGCTAAGGTTATCGAGTAACCGTAGGAGCGGCCACCAGGCCGCGAATGGGAACAGATAAAGGCCAGTAGCTCAATTGGCAGAGCGGCGGTCTCCAAAACCGCAGGTTGGGGGTTCGATTCCCTCCTGGCCTGCCACGCAGGAGCGCGTCTGACGCGCGAAACAGGCAGCAGAACAAAAAGCATGAGTGCACAAACGGAAACATCACAGAGCGGTATGCTCGACACCATCAAGCTGCTGATCGCTGCAGTTGCGCTGGTTGGCGGGCTCTACGCGTATTACTACTACGAGGCTGAGCTCGCTCAGGCGATTCGTGTCCTTATGGTGCTCGGCGGAACCATTGCCGGTATCGGCATTGCGATGTCGAGCGTGCAGGGCCAGCGACTCTGGCACTTCATCCAGGGTTCGCGCGTTGAAATTCGCAAGGTTATCTGGCCGACCAAACAGGAAACGACGCAAACAGCGATTGCTGTTTTCGTGTTTACGCTGGTCATGATGTTGTTCTTTTGGCTACTCGATTCGGGTTTGCTCTGGCTCACCCGCAAGCTGGTCGGCTAACACCGTATCAGTCAACGAACGGATCTAAAGGAACAAGCAGTGGCTTTACGCTGGTACATCGTGCACGCCTATTCAAACTTTGAGCACCGCGTCAAAAGTGGCCTCGAAGAACGTATTGAGCGCATGGGACTGCAGGACAAGTTTGGCGAGATCCTGGTTCCAACTGAAGAAGTCGTTGAGATGCGGGAAGGCAGCAAGCGCCGCAGTGAGCGAAAGTTTTTCCCGGGCTACGTGCTCGTGCAAATGGAAATGGATGACGAGACATGGCATCTCGTCAAAGAAGTACCGAAGGTGCTTGGTTTTATTGGTGGGTCCAGTGACCGACCTGCGCCGATTACCGAGAAAGAAGCTGACCGGATTTTGCAACGCGTCCAGGAAGGCGTCGACAAGCCACGGCCGAAGGTATTGTTCGAGCCAGGCGAAGTCGTACGCGTTACCGATGGGCCGTTCAATGATTTCTCGGGCGTGGTTGAGAACGTGAACTACGAGAAAAGTCGCATCCAGGTTGGGGTACAGATTTTAGGACGCTCAACACCGGTCGAGCTCGATTTCGGACAGGTGGAAAAGGCGTAGGAGCGGCCAATGGCCGCGATTTGTTTGATTCGCGGCCATTGCACCCAAAGGGCATAAAGCCGCTCCTACAATTGATTAATGTACGAGGAGCTCGCAAGAGCGCTTGAACTCGAGAGGACATAAAAATGGCTAAGAAAGTTGCCAGCTACATAAAGCTGCAGGTTCCTGCGGGCCAGGCGAATCCGTCTCCCCCCGTTGGTCCCGCACTGGGTCAGCACGGCGTCAATATTATGGAGTTCTGCAAGACGTTCAATGCCCAGACTCAGGGTACCGAACCCGGGCTGCCTATTCCCGTCGTGATCACCGTTTACAGTGACCGCAGTTTCACGTTCATCTCCAAGACACCACCGGCTGCCGTCTTGCTGCGTAAAGCAGCTGGCGTCAAGAAGGGTTCGGGTACGCCCAATACCGACAAGGTCGGTAAAGTGAATCGTTCGCAGCTCGAAGAGATTGCGACGACAAAAATGCCGGATCTGACCGCTGCCGATATGGATGCGGCTGTGCGCACCATTGCGGGCACGGCTCGCAGCATGGGTATTGATGTTGAGGGAGTGAACTAATGGCTAATCTCAGCAAGAGCAAGCGAGCCGCTCGAGAGAAACTCGATGCGCAAAAAGCGTACGAGATTTCCGAAGCACTCGGACTGGTCAAAGAGCTGGCAACGGCGAAATTCGCCGAGAGCATCGATGTTGCTGTGAATCTCGGCGTCGATCCGCGTAAGTCGGATCAGGTCGTTCGCGGTTCAACGGTATTGCCGAACGGCACTGGCAAGACGGTTCGCGTCGCAGTTTTCGCCCAGGGTGAGAATGCGGACAAGGCGACTGCTGCAGGCGCCGACATTGTTGGTTTCGATGATCTGGCTGAAGCGGTCAAGAACGGCGAGATGAATTTTGACGTTGTCATCGCCACGCCAGATGCGATGCGCGTAGTCGGTCAGCTGGGCCAGATTCTGGGTCCGCGTGGCCTGATGCCAAACCCGAAGGTTGGCACCGTCACCGCTGATGTCGAGACGGCGGTCAAGAACGCCAAAGCAGGTCAGGTTCGTTACCGAACTGACAAGGCCGGCATCATTCATTGCCCCATTGGCCGCGTTGACTTTGAAGTCGCCGCATTGCAGGAAAACCTGTATGCCCTGCTGAACGATCTGAAGAAAGGGAAGCCGGCATCAGCCAAGGGTTTGTATTTTCGGAAATTGACCGTCTCATCAACGATGGGTCCAGGTGTATCTGTGGATCGAGCGTCGGTCGATGCCTGATTGGCGTCGAACTGAGACTGTTTCTGTTGATCGGGCTTCTGTCGACGCTTAGTCGAAGTCCGGTTGTAAAGTATGTGCAGAGGCGCCCTCGGGCGTCCGGGCATTAGCCGCAAGGAAGCGGTGATCGTCGAAGACCGTAGGCGATCAACGATTTGTTGATCTTAATAAACGCCTAAGCAGATGGTGATACCTGAGTCTTTATTTGGCGACGGTTACCCATTCGACAAGGAGATGGAATCTCCGATTTGGGAGGGTGAGGTTTTGCTTCACCTGTTTTTTTAACCGTAAGCCAGGAGAAGTTCATGGCACTGAGACTCGAAGACAAGAAAGCTCTTGTCAAAGAGGTGAATGCGGTTGCAGGAGAATCTGTAACAGCCGTTGCGGCTGAGTACAGAGGTCTTACTGTTGAAGAAATGACGGAGCTGCGTAGTCAAGCACGTAGCGCCGGCGTGTATCTGCGTGTAGTCAAAAATACGCTGGCACGTCGAGCCGTCGCAGGAACCGAATTTGAGTGCATGCAGGACACACTCAAGGGACCGATTCTTCTCGCGTTTGCAAAAGATGATCCAGGTGCTGCTGCCAGGGTAATCAAGGATTTCGCCAAGGAGCACAACGCTCTGCAGGCGGTTTCGCTATCGGCCGGTGGGCAACTAATGCCAGGGTCTGATCTCGCTAAGTTGGCAGATTTGCCAACGCTCGATCAGGCACGCGCAATATTGCTTGGCGTGTTCGTAGCACCGATGAGCCAATTGGTACGCACACTCGCAGAACCTCCTGCAATGCTGGCACGGACCTTGTCCGCACGCGGCGAGCAGGAAGCTGCATAGCTTATTAAATTAATTCCTGACTCAGGAAACTTTAAAGGAACAAGATAATGGCACTGTCAAATGAAGATCTGCTCAAAGAACTGAGCGCAAAGCCGATCATGGAAGTTGTTGAACTCGTCAAGATGCTCGAAGAAGAGTGGGGCGTTTCTGCCGCAGCACCGGTTGCTGTTGCTGCCGGCCCAGCTGCTGATGCAGGCGCAGCCGCGGAAGAGAAAGATGAATTCGACGTCGTAATGACAAGCTTCGGCGGCAACAAGGTTGCTGTGATCAAGGCTGTTCGCGCAATAACCGGACTTGGTCTGAAAGAAGCCAAGGACGCAGTTGAAGGCTCACCTTCTACGATCAAGGAAGCCGCTCCGAAAGCAGAAGCAGAAGACATCAAGAAGCAGCTTGAAGAAGCCGGCGCAAGCGTCGAGCTCAAATAGTTGTCGCATCGCAAGATGCTTGACTTGCTGTCTTGTGACGGTAAGGCGAAAGAAAAGTCGAGTGAGCAGCCTGTCGCAATGCGGCTGGCTGCTTGCTTGCATCCGTATTTAAAGCATTAAGCTAACGAGGATTTCTCGAATGGCATACTCATTCACTGAGAAAAAACGAATTCGCAAGAACTTTGGCAAACGTCCGACAATTCTGGACGTGCCCTACCTGTTATCAATTCAGGTGGATTCGTACAACAAGTTCCTGCAGACATCGAAAACGATTGATGAGCGCGAAGACAAGGGTCTGCACGCCGCATTCCAATCGGTATTTCCGATCGTCAGTTATTCCGGCAACGCGGCGCTCGAATATGTGAGCTACCGCCTTGGCGAGCCTGTATTTGACGTCAAAGAATGTCAGATGCGTGGCCTGACCTTTGCCGCGCCGATTCGCGTGCTGGTTCGCCTGGTCATTTATGACAAGGACGCCAGTGGCACACCGAAGCCGGTGAAAGATATCCGCGAGCAGGAAGTGTATCTCGGTGAGATGCCGTTGATGACAGACCACGGTACCTTTGTAATCAACGGAACCGAGCGCGTTATCGTTTCTCAGTTGCATCGTTCACCGGGTGTGTTTTTCGACCACGACAAGGGCAAGACACACAGCTCGGGCAAGCTGTTGTTCTCGGCACGCGTCATTCCTTATCGCGGCTCATGGCTCGATTTCGAGTTTGACCCGAAGGACTCTGTTTTCGCACGTATCGATCGCCGCCGTAAATTGCCGGTCACGATCATTCTGCGCGCACTGGGTATGACGAATGAGGAAATGCTCGACCTGTTTTTTGAGAACAGCGAGTTCTTCCTGTCTGACAAAGAAATCAAAATGGGCCTCATTCCCGAGCGCCTGCGCGGTGAAACTGCAGCATTTGACATCAAGTTGGGTCGCAAGCTGATCGTGGAAGACGGCAAGCGTATTACCGCCAAGCACGTTCGCGACATGGAGAAATCAACGGTCGACAAGCTGGTCGTGCCGCAGCGTTACCTCGAGGGTAAGATTCTTGCCAACGATATCGTCGATACAGAAACCGGCGAATTACTCGCAGCAGCGAATGCCGAGTTGACGGAAGAATTGATCGAAGCACTGATCGCAGCGGGCATCGAGCGCATCAGCACCTTGTATGTGAACGACCTGGATCGTGGGCCGTTCATTTCGAACACCCTGAACATCGATCCATCAACGACCCGCCTCGAGGCGCTGGTTGAGATCTACCGCATGATGCGCCCCGGTGAGCCGCCGACCAAGGAAGCCGCCGAGAACCTGTTCCAGAACCTGTTCTTCAATCCGGATCGTTACGATCTGTCGGCCGTTGGCCGCATGAAGTTCAATCGACGCGTTGGTCGGGATGTTTCTGTCGGTGAAGGCGTGCTCGATAAGGAGGACATCCTCGATGTGCTGTCGACACTGATCAATATTCGTAACGGTTTCGGTACGGTCGACGATATCGATCATCTCGGCAACCGACGTGTTCGCAGTGTTGGCGAAATGGCAGAGAACTCGTTCCGTGTTGGCCTGGTTCGCGTCGAGCGAGCGGTTAAGGAACGCCTGACCCAGGCAGAGGCCGATGGCCTGATGCCGCAGGATATGATCAACGCCAAGCCGGTTGCCGCTGCGGTCAAAGAATTCTTTGGCTCGTCGCAGTTGTCGCAGTTTATGGATCAGAACAACCCACTGTCAGAAGTGACTCACAAACGCCGTGTCTCGGCGCTTGGACCAGGTGGTCTGACGCGTGAACGTGCGGGCTTTGAAGTTCGTGACGTGCATCCGACCCACTACGGTCGTGTGTGCCCGATTGAGACGCCTGAAGGACCCAATATTGGTCTGATCAACTCACTTGCTGTTTATGCGCGCACCAACGAATATGGTTTCCTCGAGACTCCGTATCGACGTGTCAAGAACGGCAAAGCGACTATGGATATCGATTACCTGTCGGCGATCGAAGAAAGCCAGTTTATCGTGGCCCAGGCCAATGCGGATCTCGATAAAAACCACAAGTTCACTGAAGACCTCGTCGCGGTACGTCACAAGAACGAGTTCACGCTGGCTGCGCCGGAAGACATCAGCTACATGGACGTCAGTCCGCGTCAGATCGTATCAGTCGCAGCGGCATTGATTCCGTTCCTTGAGCACGATGATGCTAACCGCGCACTGATGGGATCCAACATGCAGCGCCAGGCGGTACCGACACTGCGTGCGGAAGCGCCATTGGTGGGTACCGGTATCGAGCGCGCAGTTGCGGTCGACTCCGGTGTTACCGTGGTTGCACGTCGTGGTGGTCGCGTTGATTCGGTTGACGCGTCGCGAATCGTTGTTCGCGTCAACGATGACGAGACGACGGCTGCTGAGCCCGGTGTCGACATCTACAACCTGACCAAATACACGCGTTCCAACCAGAACACCTGTATTAACCAGCGACCGCTCGTTAAAAACGGCGACAATATCGCTGCGGGCGACGTAATGGCGGATGGACCGTCGACGGATATGGGTGAGCTGGCGCTGGGCCAGAACCTGAAGGTCGCGTTCATGCCGTGGAATGGCTACAACTTCGAGGACTCGATTCTGATTTCAGAGCGCGTCGTCAAGGAAGATCGCTTCACGACCATTCACATTGAAGAACTGCAGTGTGTCGCTCGCGATACGAAGCTTGGTTCTGAAGATATTACGTCGGATATTCCGAACGTCGGCGACGCAGCACTTGCGAAGCTCGACGAGTCGGGTATTGCCTTCATCGGTGCGGAAGTGAAATCAGGTGACATCCTGGTCGGCAAAGTAACGCCGAAGGGTGAAACCCAGCTGACGCCGGAAGAGAAGCTCCTGCGTGCAATCTTCGGCGAAAAAGCCTCTGACGTGAAAGACACCAGTCTGCGCGTGCCGCCCGGTATGGACGGAACCGTTATCGACGTGCGCGTCTTTACGCGCGATGGCGTCGAAAAAGATCATCGTGCCCTGTCGATCGAGAAATCGGAGCTCGAAAGTGTTCGCAAGGACCTTGACGATACGCTGCGAATTCTCGAAGAAGACATCTACGAGCGTGTTGAAAGCATGCTTACCGGCAAGATGGCACAGGGCGGCCCGAATAAACTGAAGTCTGGCAGCAAAATCACCAAGGCTTACCTTGATGAGTTGTCGCGCGAGCAGTGGTTCGAAATTCGCCTGAAGAACGATGAAGCCAATGAGCAGCTGCAGAATTCGTTCGAACGCCTTAAGCTGCAGCGTGACGAGTTCGATCATCGCTTTGAAGCCAAGAAGACGAAAATTACCGCTGGCGATGACCTCGCACCGGGCGTACTCAAGATGGTCAAGGTTTACCTGGCCGTTAAGCGTCGCATCCAGCCGGGCGACAAGATGGCTGGCCGGCACGGTAACAAGGGTGTTATTTCAACGATCGTTCCGGTCGAAGACATGCCGTACCTTGAAGACGGAAACCCTGTCGACATCGTACTGAACCCGCTGGGCGTCCCGTCTCGAATGAACGTTGGCCAGGTGCTGGAAACACACCTTGGCTGGGCGGCAATGGGCGTTGGCAAGAAGATCGACCGCATGCTGAAGGCACAGGAATCCGTGACCAAGCTGCGACAGTTCCTCGACGCCGTTTACAACCAGACCGGCGGTAAGGTCGAAGACCTCAAGTCATTCAGTGACGCCGAGATCATCGAGCTGGCGGGCAATCTGACCAACGGAGTTCCGACAGCGACGCCCGTCTTTGACGGTGCTTCGGAAGAAGAGATCAAAGGCCTGCTGAGACTTGCCGATTTTGATGAGTCAGGTCAATCAACGCTTTGGGACGGTCGCACAGGCGACAAGTTCGATCGCGATGTCACCGTTGGCTACATGTACATGTTGAAACTCAACCACCTGGTTGACGACAAGATGCACGCTCGTTCAACCGGACCTTACAGTCTCGTCACGCAGCAGCCGCTGGGTGGTAAGGCGCAGTTCGGTGGCCAGCGATTCGGTGAGATGGAGGTCTGGGCCCTCGAAGCCTACGGCGCCGCTTACACCTTGCAGGAAATGCTGACCGTGAAATCGGATGACGTCCAGGGTCGCACCAAGATGTACAAGAACATCGTGGATGGCGAGCACTATATGGATGCCGGTATGCCGGAATCGTTCAACGTGTTGGTCAAGGAGATTCGTTCCTTGGGCATCAACATTGAGCTGGAGACAGACTAATGAAAGATCTGCTTAAGCTTTTTAAATACCAGAACCCGGTCGACGACTTCGATGCGATCCGCATTGGTCTTGCCTCTCCGGACATGGTGCGTTCCTGGTCTTTCGGCGAAGTTAAGAAGCCGGAAACGATCAACTACCGTACCTTCAAACCAGAACGCGACGGTCTTTTTTGCGCCAAGATCTTTGGCCCGATCAAAGACTATGAGTGCCTGTGCGGAAAGTACAAGCGCCTGAAGCATCGTGGTGTTGTCTGTGAGAAGTGTGGCGTTGAAGTCACACAAACCAAGGTTCGACGTGAGCGCATGGCGCACATCGACCTGGCGAGCCCGGTTGCACACATCTGGTTCCTGAAATCACTGCCGTCACGTATCGGCCTCATGCTCGACATGACGCTGCGTGAGATCGAGCGTGTCCTGTACTTCGAGGCATTTGTCGTCGTTGAGCCGGGTATGACCGAGCTCGAGCGTGGCCAATTGATGACCGACGAGATGTATCTCGATGCACTGGAGCAATATGGCGATGAGTTCGATGCCCGCATGGGTGCCGAAGCCGTTCGTGAAATGCTCATGACGATCGACCTGCAGCGAGAAATCCTGAAAGTTCGTGACGACATGAGTGCGACCAAGTCTGAGACAAAACTCAAACGACTGTCGAAACGCCTGAAGCTGATTGAAGGCTTCGTCGAGTCGGGTAACAAGCCTGAGTGGATGGTACTAACCGTATTGCCAGTGCTGCCACCGGATCTTCGACCGCTGGTACCGCTGGACGGCGGCCGTTTTGCGACTTCAGATCTGAACGATCTGTACCGTCGTGTCATCAACCGCAACAATCGTCTGCGTCGGCTGCTGGAGCTGAATGCTCCGGATATCATCGTGCGCAACGAAAAACGCATGTTGCAGGAATCTGTAGACGCGTTACTCGATAACGGTCGACGTGGTCGCGCCATCACCGGCACGAACAAGCGTCCGCTGAAGTCGCTCGCGGACATGATCAAGGGTAAGCAGGGCCGCTTCCGCCAGAATCTCCTGGGTAAGCGCGTCGACTACTCGGGTCGTTCAGTTATTGTGGTTGGACCGACCTTGAAGCTGCACCAGTGTGGCCTGCCGAAGAAGATGGCACTTGAGCTGTTCAAGCCGTTCATTTTCTCGAAACTGCAACTGCGCGGTGAAGCGACAACAATTAAGGCCGCCAAGCGCCTCGTTGAACGCGAAGGTCCGGAAGTCTGGGATATTCTCGAAGAAGTCATTCGTGAACACCCGGTCATGCTGAACCGTGCACCAACTCTGCACCGTCTCGGCATCCAGGCGTTTGAGCCGGTACTGATTGAAGGCAAGGCTATCCAGTTGCATCCGCTCGTATGTACGGCGTTCAACGCTGACTTTGACGGTGACCAGATGGCGGTGCACGTACCGCTGTCCATCGAAGCGCAGCTTGAAGCTCGCGCATTAATGATGTCGTCAAACAACATCCTGTCACCCGCCAACGGCGACCCGATCATCGTGCCGTCGCAGGACGTGGTACTCGGTCTGTACTACATGACCCGTACCAAAGTGAATGCGAAGGGCGAGGGCATGACACTCGCAAGTCTCGACGAGGCGCGACGCGCGTTTGAAGCTGGCGCTACCGAATTGCAGGCCAAGGTAAAGGTTCGCGTAACGATTCATGAGCCGAATGCTGACGGCGAATTGCACGAGGTCACCAGGATCCTCGACACGACCGTCGGCCGCGCATTGTTGTCGGCTATCCTGCCGAAGGGCATGGAGTTCACGCACATCAACCAGGCGATGACCAAAAAGGCAATTTCGAATGTTATCAACGCCTGCTATCGCCAGATGGGCCTGAAGAAGACGGTCGTCTTTGCCGATAAGCTTATGTACACCGGCTTCCGTCATGCAACGCTGGCCGGTATTTCCATCGGCGTTAACGACATGGTTGTGCCGGAAAGCAAGGAAGCGATTCTTGCGGTGGCCGAAGCCGAAGTTAAGGAGATTCAGGACCAGTACGGTTCCGGTCTGGTAACCGATGGCGAGCGCTACAACAAGGTTGTCGATATCTGGTCGCGTACCAATGACCAGGTCGCAAAAGCGATGATGGACAAACTTGGTACCGAGACCGTCAAGGACTCTAAAGGCAAGATGGTTGAGCAGGAATCATTCAACTCGATCTACATGATGGCCGACTCCGGCGCTCGTGGTTCTGCCGCGCAGATTCGCCAGCTGGCTGGCATGCGAGGCCTGATGGCCAAACCGGATGGCTCGATCATCGAGACACCCATCACGGCCAACTTCCGCGAAGGCCTGGACGTTCTGCAGTACTTCATCTCGACTCACGGTGCTCGCAAGGGCCTCGCTGATACCGCGTTGAAGACCGCTAACTCGGGTTACCTGACACGTCGGCTTGTCGACGTTGCACAGGATCTGGTTGTCACAGAGGTCGACTGCGAAACCCGCAACGGCGTGTCCATGGCACCGATCGTTGAAGGTGGTGACATTGTTGAACCACTGCGTGAGCGCGTACTGGGTCGTGTACTGGCTGAGCCGGTGCTCATTCCGGGAACAGACAAGGTTGCTTATGACGCGGGCACCATGCTCGACGAGGCGACGGTACAGCACCTCGATGACATGTCGATCGACCAGCTCATGGTTCGTTCGCCGATTACCTGTGAGATTCGCTACGGCGTTTGTTCGCAGTGTTACGGTCGCGACCTTGCACGCGGCAGTCGCATCAACATCGGCGAGGCTGTCGGTGTAATCGCGGCACAGTCAATTGGTGAGCCGGGTACACAGCTGACAATGCGTACCTTCCATATCGGTGGCGCCGCATCTCGATCAGCTGCAATCAACAACATTGAGATCAAGTCCAACGGTATTGCCAAGCTGCGCAACATCAAGACGGTCGCACACCACAAGGGCTACCTCGTTGCTGTGTCGCGTTCCGGTGAGATCATCGTTATCAACGATCAGGGCCAGGAGCGCGAGCGGTATAAAGTGCCTTACGGTGCAACGATTACGATCGAAGACGGTGTTGAGGTTAAACAGGGCCAGGTTCTGGCCAACTGGGATCCGCATACTCACCCGGTCGTTACCGAAGTGGAAGGTCGAATCAAGTTCGAAGACTTCCTCGACGGCATTACTGTTACTGAGCAGGTCGATGAGTTCACGGGCCTGACCAGCATTGTTGTTCTTGATCCGAAGAGTCGCGCTGGTTCCGGCAAGGACCTGCGTCCTGTCGCAAGACTGGTCGATGACGAAGGCAAGGACATCTTCTTCGCGAATACGGAGATTCCGGCAGTTTACGCTCTGCCTGTGGGCGCAATCATTTCGCTCGACGACGGTGCTGCCGTATCGGTCGGCGACATCATCGCTCGCATCCCGCAGGCGTCGTCAAAGACTCGGGATATCACGGGTGGTCTGCCGCGTGTTGCCGATCTGTTCGAGGCGCGCAAGCCCAAAGAACCGGCGATTATGGCGGAGCACACCGGAACGGTCAGCTTCGGTAAGGAAACCAAGGGCAAGCGCCGATTGGTCATTACTGGTGAGACCGATGGTTACGAAGAGCTGATTCCGAAGTGGCGTCACCTCAACGTGTTCGAAGGTGAGCAGGTTGCAAGAGGCGAAATCATCGCCGACGGCGAACCGAACCCGCACGACATTCTGCGTCTGCGCGGTGTTGAAAACCTGGCGAACTACCTCGTGAAGGAAATTCAGGATGTTTACCGCCTCCAGGGTGTGAAAATCAATGACAAGCACATCGAGGTGATCATTCGCCAGATGTTGCGCAAAGTTGTCGTCGCAACGCCGGGTGAAAGTAACTACCTGCGTGGCGAACAGATCGACAAGGCGCGCTTCTTCGAGGTTGAAGAGCAGCTGCAGGCTCAGAACAAGGAGCCGCTGACCATTGATCCGATTCTACTGGGCATTACCAAGGCATCGCTCGCAACTGAATCGTTCATCTCGGCCGCTTCCTTCCAGGAAACGACCCGGGTATTGACCGAGGCTTCAGTTCGCGGCCTTCGCGACGACCTTCGCGGTCTCAAGGAGAACGTAATCGTGGGTCGCCTGATTCCGGCCGGAACCGGGTTTGCGCACCACGCTGATCGACGGCGTACACGAGAACAGGACCTTGCCGATCAGTTGCAAAAGCTTGAAGACAAGCAAGCAGCCGATGCGGAAGCTGCCGCCCTGGAAGAGGCGCTGGTGGCTGACCTTGACGCTGGCAAGGAGGCCGCGGACGCCGAAGCAATTGCGGCAGGCGAATCCGAGGCGGTTGCTGAAGGTGGTGAAGAAACGAAAACGGCCTAGTAAAAACAACAACTTACTGGCCCTGGCGGGCCTGCAGAGATGCTTGCTTGACACTGACTTGCCCGCATCACTAAAATGCCCGCCCTTAACCCCGGGGCGCGCCAATAGGCGGGCCCCGACTTTTTAGAGCTCGCAGCATGCCGAGTTTTGGTAATCCGGCCACTGGACAGAGAGTCTGGCGGCCGGTTGCGCGCGCAAAAAAAGGGATCTGATCACTTGCTCAATTGAGTGCCCGGAGCCCGTTAAACCTTAATTAAACAAAAATGAGAGTGAAGGCCCATGGCCACAGTGAATCAATTAGTACGTAGTCCACGCTCAGTAAAGCGCGCGAAGAGCGGCGTACCCGCGCTGGATGCGAGCCCGCAAAAACGCGGCGTTTGCACGCGCGTTTACACGACCACACCGAAAAAGCCGAATTCGGCAATGCGGAAGGTGGCTCGTGTGCGCCTGACCAACGGATTTGAAGTCACTAGCTACATCGGCGGCGAAGGTCACAACCTGCAGGAACATAGTGTTGTGCTGATTCGTGGCGGTCGTGTTAAGGACTTGCCAGGTGTTCGATACCACACAGTGCGCGGCACGCTCGATTGTTCGGGTGTTGCCGATCGTCGTCAGGGCCGGTCCAAATACGGAACGAAGCGTCCCAAGTCCTAATAGAACCATAAAAGTATCGTAGGAGCGCCCCGGGGGCGCGACAAACGAACTCAGGAAAAAACTAATGTCCAGAAGAGCAAAAGCCCCAAAACGCATGATTCTGCCGGATCCCTTGTACGGTAGCGATCTTCTCGCAAAGTTCATGAATATGATCATGAATGACGGCAAAAAGTCCGTTGCGGAGCGCATCATCTACGGCGCACTAGACCGCATTTCCGAGCGCGAAACCCAGACAGGTGAAAAAGCGCTTGAGCTGCTCGAAACGGCACTTGATAACGTCAAGCCAGCCGTCGAGGTGAAGTCGCGTCGCGTGGGTGGTGCTACCTACCAGGTACCCGTCGAAGTGCGCCCGGTCCGTCGCCAGACACTTGCCATGCGTTGGGTTATCGATGCGGCTCGTAAGCGCAGTGAAAAGTCGATGGCACATCGTCTTGCTCACGAGTTATTGGATGCTGCCGAGAACCGCGGCACGGCCGTCAAGAAGAAAGAAGATACACACCGAATGGCCGAAGCGAACAAGGCGTTCTCGCACTACCGTTGGTAACAAGGCTTTTCCGTGGCTCGCACGACCCCAATTGATCGATACCGTAATATCGGCATCATGGCCCATATTGACGCGGGCAAAACGACCACGACGGAACGAATTCTGTTTTACACGGGCGTTTCGCACAAGATTGGCGAGGTTCATCACGGCGCAGCTGTCATGGACTGGATGGAGCAGGAGCAGGAACGCGGCATAACGATTACGTCAGCCGCGACCACGTGTTTCTGGTCCGGTATGGACAAGCAATACGACGAGCACCGGATCAATATCATTGATACTCCGGGACACGTTGATTTTACGATTGAAGTCGAGCGTTCATTGCGGGTTCTCGACGGTGCAGTGACAGTATTGTGTGCGGTCGGCGGCGTAGAGCCGCAGACAGAAACTGTCTGGAGGCAAGGCAACAAGTACGGCGTGCCGCGACTGGTCTTCGTCAACAAGATGGACCGCACGGGCGCGGACTTTGAGCGGGTGGTCGGCCAATTGGTAACGCGACTCGCCGCGAACCCGGTGCCGGTACAGCTGCCGATCGGTGCTGAAGAAAAGTTTGTTGGCGTTATTGATCTGATTCGGATGAAAGCGCTGTACTGGGATGAGAGCAACCTCGGCGTGACGTATGAGGCCCGCGATATCCCGGCCGAGCTTCTTGCAAATGCGAAAGCCTGGCGTGAGAAAATGATTGAGTCAGCGGCCGAAGCTGACGAGGAACTACTGGACAAGTTTCTCAGCGATAGCGGTTTGTCGGAAGACGAAATTCGCAGAGGGCTTCGGGCGCGGACCTTGTCGGGTGAAATCGTCGTTGTGATGTGCGGCTCGGCATTCAAGAACAAAGGCGTGCAGGCCATGCTCGACGGCGTTGTCGAGTATATGCCGTCGCCCCTTGATGTTCCGGCGATTGTCGGCCACAAGGACGATGAATCGGAAGATGAGCGCCACGCGAGTGATAAAGAACCGTTCGCAGCACTGGCATTCAAGATTGCGACGGATCCGTTCGTTGGCAACCTGACATTCTTCCGCGTGTACTCCGGCGTCTTGAACTCCGGCGATACGATTTACAACCCGGTAAAGGGCAAGAAAGAGCGCATTGGGCGAATTTTGCAAATGCACTCGAATGATCGTAAAGAGATCAAGGAGGTTCGCGCCGGGGATATTGCAGCAGCGGTTGGCCTGAAGGACGTAACAACGGGCGACACGCTTTGCGATATCGCACACAAGATTACGCTTGAACGTATGGATTTTCCGGAACCGGTCATATCGGTTGCGGTTGAGCCAAGAACGAAGCCGGACCAGGAAAAGATGGGCATCGCGATGCAGAAGCTCGCGAAGGAAGACCCGTCATTTCGTGTGCATACGGACGAAGAGTCCGGGCAGACGATTATTTCGGGGATGGGAGAGCTGCATCTCGATATTATCGTCGACCGCATGAAGCGCGAGTTCAATGTCGAGGCGAACGTGGGTAAGCCACAAGTTGCGTATCGTGAAACAATTCGCAAGGTAGTGGAGCAGGAAGGCAAGTTTGTGCGACAGTCGGGTGGTCGAGGCCAATACGGTCACGTTTACCTGAAGATCGAGCCCTTGCCTGCCGGTGGCGGCTACGAATTTGTCAACGGTATCGTTGGCGGCGTGGTGCCGAAAGAGTATATTCCGGCCGTCGACAGGGGCGTACGAGAACAGATGGAAAACGGAGTGGTCGCGGGTTTCCCGATGCAGGATTGCAAGGTAACCCTGTATGACGGCTCTTATCATGATGTCGATTCAAGCGAGATGGCGTTTAAAATCGCTGGCTCGATGGCTTTTCGAGACGGCGCTGGCAAGGCAAGTCCGGTACTGCTGGAACCGATCATGAAGGTTGAGGTGGTAACACCGGAAGAGTATATGGGAGACGTGATGGGCGATTTGAATCGTCGTCGGGGTCTGCCACAGGGCATGGATGATACGCCTTCGGGCAAAACCATCCGTGCTGAAGTGCCGCTGGCCGAAATGTTCGGTTATGCAACGGACCTGCGTTCGATGAGCCAGGGACGTGCAGTGTATTCAATGGAGTTTGAGAAGTATTCGGAAGTCCCACAAAACGTGGCCGATACTGTAATCAACAAAGGTTAAACCGCGAGAGTTCAGGATATGTCTAAAGAAAAATTTGAAAGAAACAAGCCACACGTAAACGTTGGCACGATTGGCCACGTCGACCACGGCAAGACGACGCTGACAGCGGCGCTAACCAAGTGCATGGCTGAGCTGCACGGTGGTGCGGTGTCTGCTTAT
>JAJFKS010000004.1 GCA_021773115.1 Woeseiaceae bacterium
AACGAGTGGCTGACGTTCCGATATCGGCACCTTCTTTCGGCGCCGGCGCTTGATCTGCAGCTTTTCCTCCGCATACAGCCGGTCAACGCGTTTGTGGTTCACGATGTTGCCAGCCTGGCGAAGCTTCAGGTAAATCATCCCCGATCCGTAGCGCCGATGCCGCTGCGCCAGGGCAACAATCTGGTGGCGAAGTTCAATATTGTGATCCGGTGCCGGTTCGTAACGCAGCGAACTTGGACTCATCTGCACGATAGCCAGCGCTCGGCGCTCCGACACCCCCTGGGTTCGCATCCAGCCCACCAATTCCCGGCGTGCCGGCGCCGCTACCACTTTTTTCGCAACGCTTCCCGCGTCACCTCTTGCTCGAGCATCGATTCGGCCAACAGCTTCTTCAACCGCGAATTTTCAACCTCAAGTACTTTCAGCCGCCTTGCCTCCGAAACGTCCAGACCACCATACTTGCTTCGCCAGAGATAAAAACTTGCTTCCGAAAAGCCGTGCTGGCGGCACAGCTCCTTCGCCGGCACACCGGCTTCGGCTTCCTTCAGAAAGCCAATGATCTGCTCTTCCGTATAGCGCTTCTTCATCTCCAACCCCTTCCTTCAAGGCCAGACTCTAAATCATTTTGCTACTCAATTTGGGGGAGACGTCGAGGTCGCCAGGTTCATAGTTAGATTAGTGGACCATAACTTGTTGCGATTGAAGAGAAGCTGCTGGACGCCTGCTGCCTAATTTGCACGAGTCAACGCTGCAACGTCTCTAGTCAAAAGTCAGTTCGCAAGAGGTATTCGTATTAGGATGAGGTCCCGCGTATGAAATGGCTATGTAGTATTCGCTATCTATCGAGAAGTGCTGAAAATAGATCCTCGCGGCGGATTGTGGAGTAGTACTGTCTCCTTGTTTAAGGTGCATATTGCTGGTCTCGTTGTGCAGGACCTTGCCAGCTCGAATCACTCGAATGGTCGTCGAGATTCCGCCACTTTGAGCAAGAGTTAGACCCCTCGTCGAAAAGAACTGTTGCATAACACCAACTGAGCCGTATTCCTGCAAGATCTCAACGAATGCGTCAGCACAAACGCGCATAAACTCATACCGGTGCGGCGCAACTGAATCGCACAACTCCATTACGCCATCTGCAACTAAGAAACGTGGGTGATCGGTCTGAAGCCTTTCGAAATACGCCGAAGGCAGCTCTGTCACTTGTTGCGAACAGACAAGTGCAGCAATTCGATCACACAGCTTGCGATCGAAGATGTGGTCGGAATCTCCCTTCTTGCGTCTCCGGAAGGCTGGCCAGTCGTCGGTGCCGGGAACAGGTCTTCTGAGATTTCCGCCCAATTCATCAATGGCATCCAGTTCAGTCTTGAGGTCATCAGGTATAGGTGCGTAGGGCAGTACAACTATCGACACATCGGAAAAGTCGTTAATTTTGTCAATATGGTTGCGAACCGTATGTACAGCCTGGGACGGATGGGGCAATAGCTGGAAGGTTCGATCGCTTCGCAGGCCCGCGAGAATACTGGTTATTCTGACACCGTTTCGGGTTGCCGAATTCTCCACTCGTTGTCTGACCTTTTGAGGCAAACCAATGATAAGGACTTCGCCCATGCACCGAGACTCATTGGTTGATCGCATTGGTCCGTACAAGAATGCATGCAAGAGCTGTCGGGAGTATAACCTGACGAATGTCGTCGTCATTCAGCATGCTAAGGACCTCATCAAGCCTGTCTCGGACGGAATTTTCAATCACTGCCCTGGCCGCCATCGCGGAGGCCGGCGACTCGCCTAGGTCTGACTTAAGTTGCTCAAATGGGATGTCGTTATTCTCGGCCCATTCCCTCGCCTGCTCAAGAACTTTACCGATTCTAAACGACCGCCAAGACTCACCATTTTTGCCTAGAGCACGGGTGAACAATACGTTAACGAAGCTTGAATAGGGTTGATCGGGTATCGGAAGAATCGTCTGCTTCTGCTGATCTGTCAATTCAGCATCGTCAAGAAAATTCTTCATCCACGCGCGCTGTTTTGTCGCCTTTATCGGCTGAATCTCGATGAAAAGAGAAGGTTGTGAGCAAATCTGCTCCTTAAGGTCCGAGCCTTGCCCCTCAAGATAGTGATGAATCGCGCCGGTCTCCTTGGACCAAAATCGTTTGCGTTTTGGATCAGGATTCGTAAATGCCTGCCACGCGTCATTTCGTAGCCTCACGGTTTCGCGTTTTGGCTTGGCATATTCGGATTCGGGTCCATTCAATGTCTCGCGCATTGAGACTTTAACGTCGCCCGGACCCTCCGGGTACTCTATGGTTAAAAGGTCTGAGCCGATATCCGCGAGAAAATCGGTGAACTTGCGGTATCCGAACAATCCTTCGTCGAACTGGCGCAACCCCGCTCGAGTCGTTTCCCAGATTAGTCGGACTTTTAGTTGAGCGCCACTGATGGGCGATTTTTCTCTAACGATTTTGGCGAGAATTCGCCGAACGGAATCTTCTTCGGAATGGCTCATCTTAGGGCTCCTTGGACTCAATTACAGGGAAATGACCCGCCACATAGTGTGGCGGGTTTTCCGAGAATTTTTTGACAATACTGTCGTTTGAGTCCAGAACTAGGGGCAGCGTCGTCTGGCTGGGAAACTCAAGGCACCCAACCGGCACTCTGGCGCTGCATCAGCCCCAAGATCACACTAGACCGTTTTTGGTACTAGTCGCTCTCAGGTACTCGCATTTGCGTGCGAGACATAGAGAAGACTAGCTACGCGAGCAGGGTTAGTCAAGGCGCAAAAAGCCAAATAAGTCTCAAAAATCGCCGACAACTGGGCAAAAATCGCGTTTACGCATGCGCTGGAAAGCTGCAATACGACTTGAACGATAATCGTACATCATGTACGATTATCGTTCAATGACTAGCAATTGTACTGGTCATGCGACCAGAAGGTGCAAAATGAACAAATCAGAGCTAAGAGCTGCAGTTATCGCAGCAATCGCTGAAGTGGAAGCTCGTTGCGGACGCGACGCACCAGAACTCAAGGATGATACTCGTCCAGTTACCGATCTCGCAGAGTGGGACTCACTTCTCGGTGTGGAAGCAACCCTCATAGTCGAAGATAACATCGGAAAGGAAATCGCTTTAGAAAGCATTTTTGTAACCGAAGATGACGACCGAACTGCGAGATCTATTGATGAGATTGTCGACCTACTATCTGCCGTAGTTCTAGGCGAGCAAGTCGCATGAGTAGCATACCGCTGGACGACTGCATGTGCCGCCGATTAAAGCTCGCACGAGAAAGCGCTGGACTCAATCAGACACAAGCCGCATCCCTGATGCAACTGCGTCGACCATCGATCGCGGAGATCGAGGCAGGACGTCGGCGGGTGTCCGCTGACGAGCTAAAAGCATTCGCCAAGTACTATAAGGTCCCGCTGACGTGGCTCGCTTGCTCTGATTCCGAAGACACCAGTGAAGAAAAGGAAAAAATCGAGCTGGCTGCGCGCGAGCTATCCAAACTCCGTCACGAAGATCTCGACCGCGTCATGGAACTTCTCGCTATTTTTCGTGGGGACAGCTCTACGTGAAATACCCACCAAACATAGCGCGAACGGCGACTGCCAAAGCGATGCGGCTGCGTTCACTGTGCAAAGTAGAACCTGACGCGGCGGTCGATCCCGTCGATCTTGCGCTAAAAATAGGTATCCAGGTTCACTTTGAACCATTGCGTAGCTTGGAAGGGCTATATCTCGCTGGCCAACAACGGCGAATAATCTTAGGCAGCGATAGACCGATCGGCCGTCGCAATTTCACCTGTGCGCACGAGCTTGGTCATGATGCTCACGGGCACGCCACTAAAGTTGATGAACTAAGAGAGTCTGCAAGATTATACGACCCTGACGAGTTCGCCGCAGATCGATTCGCAGCCGCTTTACTTATGCCGAAAATCGCCGTTCTAGCCGCATTCGCTCGACGTAAATGGGATGCCACGAAGCCCACGCCCAACCAGCTTTTCGTCGTATCTTCAGAATTGGGCGTCGGCTACACAACCATTGCCGGCTACATGGGTGGCACGTTGAACCTCTTCCCAAAGAACTTTGCCGCACAATTGAAAAGAGAACGTCCTTTCGCTTTACGAGCTAACCTGATTGGCCGCGACTTACAACAACATCTGCTAGTCATCGACTCAGGTTGGCGGCGAAAACAAGTAAATATGGAGGTTGGAGACGTCGCCCTGCTCAGCGGTGCCGTAGATGACCCCGATGGCCGTCTCGAGTTCAAAACCCGATTAGATCGGCAGACAGAATTTGTTGCAATATCACCTGGCAACGCGAAATTCGCTACAAGTGGCTGTAGCGGCCATATCCGAATTGCTCCTAAATGTTACAGAGGGCTCGCCGACTATCGACATCTCTCTGAATCAGTTCTCACACGAGACTTCGCCGCATGAAAGTAATTGAAGACTCGAATTTGTCCCACGCTTGGGCACGCGCCGTTCGACTAGCATTGGCACGGAAAGGCGAAGTCTCTCCACTGATCGTTAGCGTCACTGGCGATTTCAATGCAGGAAAACCGCCTACAGACCTAAATGTAGAAGGCAAACTCGACCTGCTACTCAGCAATGAGGGTGGACTCTCCATAAACGGAGTCGCCAATACTTTATTTCCACAATCGTTGTGGAACCCTTCGCAGCCTCGAACTCGATTGTATGAGCGATACTTGCAGCTATGGCCAAGAATAGGGAAGTCGAACCCATATGGTCACTATTTTCGCCGATTGGTTTCATACGGCGATGCGAAGGGCTACGACGGTAACCAACTTGAGTTTATTATCAGTGTCAACGGACATAATTAATTGACCCACCTGTCGGACAATATTCTTGACCCACCCAGTGGATGTCAGTCTTGTTTGTTGCTGTGTTTTCCTCCTATGAGTCCGCTTTGTCGAGCCTGACGCAGACGGTAACTGTCACCGCGTATCTGGATGACATGGGCGTGATGTAAGATTCGATCCAGCATGGCGCTGGTCAGAGCGGCATTGCCATCGAAGGTGTCTTCCCAGTCACCGAACGACAGATTTGAGGTCAGGATGACCGAGCCGTGCTCGTAACGTTTGGCGATCACCTGGAAGAACAGATCGGACTGATCTTTCTTCAATGGCAGATAACCGATCTCATCGACGATCAGAAGACTTGAAGCCAGTACCGAGCGCTTCAGGTACTGATCAAAGCGATGCTCACGTCGTGCTTTTTCCAGTTGCATAACGAGATCTGCAGCGGTGATAAAACGTACCCGGTAACCACGTTCGGTGGCTTTGACACCGAGGGCCGTTGCCAGGTGGCTTTTGCCGGTACCGCTGGGACCCAAGAAAACCACGTTTTCCTTGCGCTCAACAAAGGCCAGTCCGGCGAGCTCCTGGATACGGGCTTTCGGCGCGCCGGCACCGGCCTCAAAGTCAAACTGCTGCAGCGTTTTCACCGCCGGGAACCCCGCCAGGCGGAGCAATGTCTCGCGGCGACGCTCGTTCCTGAGCGAGGCCTCAGCACGCAATAGTGTTTCCAGGTAGTCGGTGAACGAGATATTTTTCCGGGCTGCCTCGTCGGCCAGGTTGGCATATTGGTTACCCACCGCAACCAGCGCCAGCTGCTCACACAATGACTCGATCTTCTCGCTCATGAGCCCACCTCCAGAAGGATACCGTCGTACTCTTTGGGCGAGCGCTGCAGCGGGTAGCGTGGCCATTGCTTGGCCACTTGCACGCTCGGGATGGTGCTCGGGGCAACGTAGGGTTGCATCGCCGCCTGATCCTCAGCCAGACGGTCCCGCGGCCGCTCCCCGGTGGTGCCGTGGATGCGTACGTTGGCGACCGAGCCACACCAGAGCCTGGCTTCGGCATTGAGCTCATCGAGCGTCGGCGAGCGATCTTCAAGTGCCAGGCGCGTCACATACGGGTAAAAGAAACTGCTGGCGATGTAATGGATGACACGTTCCACCTTGCCTTTGGTCTGCGGCCGGGCCGGCCGGCACAGCTTCGGTCGGTAACCGCAGTCACCGGCCAATGCCCAGATCCCGGTGTGGAAGCGATGTCGGCCACGGCCGTAAGCATCGCGCTGCGTCACTACCGTCTTCATGTTGTCGTACAGAACTTCCCGCGGTACACCCGCAAAGGCTGCAAACATGCGCCGGTGGCAGGCCATCAGTATCTCTGAACGCATCGAGTCGACGTACTCGAGATACAGATAGCGGCTGTAACCCAGAACGCCGACAAAGGCGTAGACTTTTTGCTTGCCCAGCCGGTACTCGCCCCAGTCCATCTGTGCCTGGTGGCCAGGTGCCGTCTCAAAACGTACTACTGGTTCGGGTACCGGTGTCGGGTACAGACTGGCGACAAAACGCTGAACGGTACGCGAGGTGCCATCAAAACCCATCGCCGCTACCTCGCGTTGCAACACCGTGGCTGGCAGCCGGATAGGCGCCGCACCCTCGACCCGCCGGCGGATCCAGTCTTCGTACGGTGCCAGCTTTCTCGGTCGCCCTGGCCCAATACGCGGCACCGGCTTGACCGCCTCACCACGCAAATACTTACGCACTGTATTGCGTGAAATCTTAAGCTCTTTCGCTATTCCTCGAATGCTCATGCCCCGGTGGGACAAAATCCGTATCTCCATTATTCCTTCCTCTGAAAGCATCGGGCCTCCCTCCTGTCAGGTCGGCCCTAGTTAATCAAAGGTGGGTCAATAATTTTGTCCGAAAAGGGTCAGTTTCCTCTGTCCGGCGACA